>JBBDID010000001.1:0-52072 GCA_040880585.1 Crocinitomicaceae bacterium
TGGTATAGTTGGTTGGTGAGGTAAAAGGGGCGTTATACACATCCTGATTTCCATTACAATCTTCTATGATTAGTTGGCCGGTGGTTGGGGGAGTTACAAATTCAACTGTTCCTGTTGTGGTATAAGAAGAAGTGGTCGGGTCACAAGCTCCTATATTGGCGGTCATATTGGTGATGGTACAAGGACATGTAACCGTTATCGATACATCATCTGAAGCTGTACATCCTGAGTTTACTTCAGTAATAGTTCCGGTGTATGTAACATCTGCCGTTGGACAAGCCTGTGGAGTTTGAATGTTTGGATCATTTAAATCTGTTGAAGGAGTCCATGAATAATCATAAACAGGATTGGTTGTATACGTAATATTTAGAATCAAATCAATGGTAATATAGTCAGACCATGCATCATTATCACCACTTTGAAGTGTTACAGAATTAAATGGTAAATAGGCCGACAAATCAAAATTTGTAACGTTACACATTCCTGTCTGAATCAGCACACCGTCAATGTATAGATCATAGTCATACCATGAAGTACACCATGTTCCAATTGTAGCATCCATCAATACTTGTGTTATAGTAGCTCCTGATGGCACACAAGGGAAACCATTTATAGTTGTTTGGAAATTATCTGAATCATAGCCTGTATTTGATGCAGACTCCTGACAAACATTTGTTGGAGGGTTTTGTAAAGTAACATCTAAATCTACACAATCCCCACAGTTTATTGATGTCGCTGTAGCGGTTGCATCAACTACATAAGGATTAACATTAACTGTAACATCATCTGTACATGCGTCAACACCATCCGTATAGGTGACATTATAAGTTGTAGTTGTAAGTGGCGATACGGTCTGGTTCTCAGGATCAGGTGATCCGGCAATATTATCCCAATCATACCAATAACTACAGTCAGAAGGAATAATTGTCACATTGTCAATACCCCAGTGATCATTCACGGTACTGGTTGCATTGGGTTGTGTCCACTGAAACATTGTATTTGCGGTCCAGGCACCGGCAGGAATGGTAAAACAATAATTGTCCCATGAATAATACCCATTTGGAATAGTAAAAGCTTGAGGATCAAAATAAAAAATATCAATCCAGGTAGCTCCCCCATCTGTGGAATACTGAAAATAAACACCTTCATCTATTTGATCCGGATCTTCACAGTGACTACATGAACAAGGGTCATCACCTGCAAAATCAAGATCAAAACAAACTTGTCCTCCACAACTCATGTCAAATCCATTTGTTGTTAATGTACGTGGTAGTGGAACGTCTCCAAACCATGCTGAGGAAGTACCATCTAAAGATGGTCCACAGGGGTTATTATAAAGTACTGTTGCTGAAGAAGACCAACCTGCACCAAGGCTACCACTATTAAAGCTAGTAGATAAGGCAGGTGTTGGAGATAATCCTAAAGCGGATAAATCAACACTTTCTCCGCAATCAATTGTTATAGGATCAGGAGAAATTTGAACAGTACATTGCGCTTGTGACTGATAAGCATAGACCAACAAACTGATCAACAATATTTTTTGAAATTTATTTTTAATAAATGAGCACATAATTTAATTTTATAGACTTAAAGAATTGTTACTGAAGTATTCACAAATTCAAAATTCGTTAGTTTTGAATTTGTCATACCGGGAACTAATTTTATAAAATTTGAAAATAGATATAAAGATTTGTTTGCTTTTGAGTCTGTTGTACCACTAATCACCTCGCCGGGAGACAGTGTCACACTATAATTATGTTCAGGATCATCTACCTTATCAGCATTCACACATTTTCCGTTTCTCCATACTTTAGCCATCCATGAAATGGAACGTTTCTCGTTTGTAGTATTTGTGAACCTAAAAAGCACCAATACCTGGTTTCTCACATTTTCATTATTACATTCGGCAAACTTGTATTCAACTTTGATTCCATCAAACTGCTGATACTCTTTCCAATCTTCTGAATACGCAATTTTATCTACTTCAGAAGATTGAGATACAGCGTTCAGACTAAAACAATAAAGCATTAAGCTAAGAAGTAATGTAGAGATATTGACTTTCATAAAAAATGGTTAATGTTAGAGTTTTATATTTGATAATCATCCTATTAAGTGATTACTTGTATTTAACAGACGTGTATTTTACTCAACAGTTGCCTTAAAGAGTTTTTTCTTAGGAAGGATAAATTTCTGAAATCATTACTAATTGTAGACACTTAACTACAGCAAGTACATCTTCCCAAAGGACTTGGTAAAATATTCATCTGCCCCAGAATCACGGTGTTCAAGGGTTTCACCGTTCATTTTTACAATCACCCTGTACAGGTAAACTCCCCTTGCCAGGCGATCTCCATATTCATCTGTACCGTTCCATTCAAATTCTGTGATATTTCTACCGATTTGTATATTTCCCAGTTCTTCCTTTGTTATTTCTCGCACTACTGTACCTGAAACATTCATGATTTGTATGGTAAATTCATCCGGAATACTTGCACCTGTAAGCGTAAACACAAACCTTGTAGAGGTGGTAAAAGGATTGGGATAATTCATCAAATTTGTAATGGATGAATTGTGATCTACTTCAAATTCGATATCATAATCAAAATCCCCGGATATATTTCCACTATTATCCACTCCCTGAACGAGCAATCTGTATTTGCCATTCTGCTCAAAATCTCCCTGATAGATGATTTTAAACTTTTTAGAAGAGGCATCAGCCGGAATCCATTCCATAAGTGGTTCTCCCAGGGAATTTCTAAAATTCAATCTCTTTTGAATACCATCAGGGCTCGTCAAATAAATTCCAAAATTTGCCGTATCAGCCTCTTCATTCATCAATAGATGAGGATTATCGTCCTTTAAGGTAATGATCACTTCTGATTTTGGATTAACGATATCTCCATTTAAGATATGGTAGCCGTTAAAAGTGACATCCAAAATAGGATTTTCATCATCCCCCACTACTCGAAATGGAATTTGTCCCAGATTATTGAAGTGATATTTTTCAAGCTGATCTTTCTGGTGATTGGTAACGTATGGATTTACCTCTACCCACAAACTATTGAGTCCGGATTTACCCACTGTATTTATATGTAAGGTATCTCGTATGGTTTGTCCTACCCTCAATGAATCCTGACGAGGGTAAGGTATAGGTTGAAGTACGTGATCTGCATCTTCAATCCAATAATTGATCAAGAGTGAATCCATTGGAAGATCTGAAATATTATCCACATCAAAAGCTACGGCAATATCCTGTCCTTCATACAGTGAATCTCCCGGTAAAAAGTACACACCTGCTGATCCATTCAAGGCAGCCTCAGGAACATCCTGATACAATACATGCCAACTATCCAGTTGAGAAGGCGTAAACCCGGATGTGTCCCATTGCTGTGTATTCAGTTGAATAAAGGGGTAGGTAGCTGCATCCACTATTCCACCTAGGTTTACGATTGAATCGTGTGGTGCCACCAAAGTATCAATTAATAATGATTTGGATCCTGCCCACTGAACACCATACAGCAAAATTCGTGTAGAATCAGCAGTAGGGCTTTCCATAGAATCCAGTTTCCAGTAAAGTGTTTCCCAATCCTGAGCAGGACCAATAAGTGGGGACGTTTCGGCGCCGTAATAATCAAATCCCCAAAGGGTATCTCCGTAAGAGATAAAGGAATTGATAAACTCACCATACACTTCATCTGTACCGCCATTTTTCACTGAAACACTTGTCCCTAAAGTATTTCCCTTTTTAGTAAATAAAATAAAGGGACGATCATTGGTTTGCCCACTGTGAATACTATCACTTCCTAAACTAGCAAAAGTGGCAAAGTTATCGGCATCCCATTCTGAATAATCTGCATAACGGGCTGTGTAGATCAGTATATAATATCCATTTGGGATTTCATTGGCGATCATATTGTCAAAAGCATCCATTTGTACGGGATCGTTTTGCTCAAACACAAAATGATTTTCAACACGGGGTCGACAGCCTCCATTGTCATTAGAATTACCAAAATCGTGATCCGGGTTGTCTGTACCATTTCGCGTTCCCCAGGGTTCTAAAGTAGTGGGGTCAACAACCGCCACAATCAACTTCGGATCAATATTACAAAAGTTATATTCAGCAATTTCCCCATTGATTCTATACAAGGTAAAGGCAGTCTCTAAAAAAGAAGTAGCGGCTCCATACACATCACATTCAATCGTTTTAAAAGAGGGGCCAAACAATCTTTTTCTAATATTTCTATCGTAATTCAAAAACAAAAAATCATTGTTTTTAAACTGAAAAAAATGCTCCTGTCCCCAGCCGGTTTTTCCGGGAATGTGTTGAAATGAACTTTCTATCCAATAATACCCCGTATCTACTGCTGAAACCCGCCAAAAATAAACCATACTATCTTCAAGTATTAGCGGATCATTGGTATTGGAATTCACGTTGAGCCATTGATCATATCCTACCTCAACCACCCCGCCAAGAGATGCTTGTGTAAAATAACGGTGTTCGGGGCTGTTGAAAAGATCCGTCGTATCTACTTCAAAACGGTAAGTGGCAATATCTGCAAAAGGGTTGACTGTAGAACCTTTCAGTGTTACGGTATCATTTGGAACCACTGCAAATTTGTATGGCCAAACCGGATAAATCCCATCCACATCAAAAAACACCTGTTTGGAAATTTGATTATTCCCTACTTCATCATATTGTTCATCAATAAAACTGGGAATATCTACCGATACTGAAAATTCGTTCAAGCCAATTCCTATATTATTATACAAAGGAATCGTAAAAACAATAGTATCTATATAATAGCTTCCCGCCACTAACTTTGTATACAAAGAATCACCACCATTATTTGGGAACTTTCTACTCATTTCAATAGCAATGGTATCATCTGTCGCTCTCCCTAAATTATAGAGCACCACATTCACATCAATAGAATCTACACTTAAGTTGATGTCATCCGGAGTGATAAAAATACTGCTTCCATTGACTTCTAATTCAGGTTTTTCATGGGGATTTACCCTCAATGCCGGATCACCGTGCAAACACATTTGCGTTATTGCATTTTCTAAACCAAACCCTACTATTCCCTGATTAATCAGATATAAGGTGTTTTTAAAAGACTCACCTAACGTTCCCCCGTAATTGTCTTTTCCAATTTGTATAAATAATTGATTTGAAAACTGGTGTAATGAACCGGAAAATGCTTGTTTCACATTTGATAAAAAAGCGATCGCCCCTTTATCTTCAATTAAAATGTACTCTTCCGAGGGGCTATAAGATGTAGGCTCAAACACATTTCCTGTAAGGCAGGCATTTCCAACAACTACTGGATATTTTCCCTTATTGTTCCAATTTGCAGGATTATCTACATTTTGATCAAACCCATCTGCTGAGGCATGCCCAAAAAAGGTCATGATTGATACACCATCATTGATGTAATCTGTTACTTCATAAAGGGTAGTTGGATTTATCGGATCAGACACTGTTTTGTAAAAAGAGGTCACATTTCCTCCAAATTCAAGGCCTTCTAGCGTTTGCTCATAATGAGCAAGGTAATTTTTAAACTGAAATTGCTCATAAGAAGTCGCACCCCCTCCAAAATGGAGAATCTGTTTTTGCCATAGTTTAGCCGGTACATTATAAACAGCATTAGGATCTTGATTTTGTTCAAACTCAATCATTTTATTCAAATATGTCGTTACTTCCTGATTGGATTTAGCAGCAAGACGCCCTGTAGGGATTAACGGCTCCAAACCATTTCCCGATAAATTGGCTGTAAGCAGAACGTCACTAGAAGGGTATCCCCAGGCGGGTACGATTGATTCTTCATAAGAAGTTGGATTCTGCCTTGTCCCCAGTGGTGAAGAAACGCTTTCATTTCCCTCTCTGATTCCCTTCCCTATCAAAAATAGATGAGATGGTTTTACTGTGGTATTCTCATAAGCATACTTCACAAAATCCCTGATTCCGATAGCGTGTTTATCAATTCCACCTCCAAACTGATAACACAACTCTCTTTCATTGAGCAACACAGTACTATAACTTCCTCCTGCAAAACTTGACCGGTAATTTGCATAACCCTGAGCGGAAGACATTAATAAATCACCGCTTACAATGATATATGCATTTTCAAAATTCATTGTCGTGTAGTTTATAAAACTACCGTTTCCATTTACGGCATTGAGGTCTGTAATGCTATAAACCTGTGATTCATCCAATATCACCAACTCTCTGTCGCTGCCATCCGACTTATTGGGAACCAGCAATTGATAGGTTCCGGAAGTTTCTTGCACGGGAATCTTTAATACCTCTCCATCAATGGTGAAAGCAATTGGGTCGGTAGCATTAAAATTTGTGAAATCATAGCGTGTTTTGTTTTCTGTAGAATGAAAAGGCACTATCATTTGGTAATAAGCTGTATTTTCAAGATTAGTAGTGTGCGGGTACTTCAGTTCTGCATACGCTACACTCTGATAATCCGAGAGGGCACTGAGATCGTTTATAGCCTGATGTCTGATTTTTGTTGTAGGCGCCGAAAGTTCTGTCGGAGACAATTGAAAATTGAGTTTGATCAGATCATATCCGCTATAAACAGTGTCTACCAAAAGGTTGTTTGATACACCATATCTCAATTGCAAATGGTGATTTCCTAACCCAACATGTTGCGCATTGGATGCACCGGCAGATACAGCCTCTCCAACAACAATAGGTGCGCCTGCTCCGGTGTAAATATTTGTTGTCGGTATGTCGGTGTCTAAATAACCTGTTCCTGAAAAAGCAGAATACGAATTACTGAACCACCCCTCCCCTTTCACGTACCTGGAGTAAGATATTCCTGCAATCTTATGGCCTTCTAAATACCTTTGGTGATATTCTTTGTAAGAATTTTTAATGAAATAAGGTCGTGGCGTATAGGCTGCGAAGTTAACATCCGTCTCTTCCTGTATCCGTTGATTAGTTCCACTAGTATTCCAACTCAAAAAATAATGAATGGTGTCATTGTAATGCGGATAGTATTTATTGGCAATAAAATCAGGTGAGTCGTATAAGCTAGAATCTTTCCAACTGTTGTTTTTTTGGCCGTAAAAGAGGATATAATCTCCGGCATCAAAAGAACCGTCTCCGCCATCTTCCACTAAAATGGGTTGTTCTTTTTCAAAAGCAAACAATTGATACGCTTCGGGGGCAATAGAAGCTACCGGTACGCCGGCATTTTGTAAGGTATTGTAATCAAGTTTGTAGATGTAGTTTTGCCATACCTTAAAGGTATAATACGTTTGTGAATAATCAATCCAATCATTTGCGTATTGGGCAGAACTGCCGGTCAGCCAGAAAAAGGATGCTATGAAGAATAGTCTATTCACTGTTAGAAATTTTATCTTCTTTCTTTTTAGGATCGGATAAACCAAATCTCAGTGAAAACACGTGCGAATAGAGTGCCACTGAAACATCTCCAATATCTGTAAAGGCATAATCAATCTTCACTGATTTAAATCCCACTCCAATCCCGATATTCGGTTGAAAGGTAAGCGATTCTGAAAGGTCAGTGTTTTTTATCCACTGATAATTTCCAAATCCTGCGCGCAGTGCGACCCATTTCCCGTATCCTAATTCAATTCCAATTGAAGGGTCAATACTAAAGGGTGAAGTCCTAATTAGAACATTTCTCCTACCGTCTGTATTTAAAGTAGCGTTTATTTCAGAACTTACATATAACTCTTTAAACACATTGGTTTTGAACTGTGCACCCATGATAATTCTTGGCATTGTAATTTCAAAGCCATTTTGCGGTATTTCGTTATTTGTTTGCTGGAATGTTTCTATCATCTGATCATCCAAATTATAGGACCAGGCGTTAATAGTTGTTGTTACATCTCTTATAACTGCTCCAAATCGCCAATGGTCATTTAGCTTATAAATTGCAGCAGCATCTAACCCAAACCCCCATCCTTTAGCGAAATTTCCTGCATGCCTGTAGATTACTTTAAAATTACCTCCTACACTCAATCCTTTTATCGGCATTTTTCTGGCATAAGAGAATAAAAAAGCATAATCACCAACGTTAAAAGTGGTTATGTTGTCATAATCTATATTCCCTGAAGGGTCAAACAGTTGGGTGGTATTTGGAATATCATCTACACCTAACCTGATGAAAGTAAACCCTAAAGTGCTTAGGTCATCCAATGGTTTTGCCACCCCCAAATAATCGTATTTTGCGATTCCGGCAAAGTACTCAGCATGCATGGCGCCAATTTGTAAAAAATCAGTAACATCTGTTAATCCTGCGGGATTCCAATAACCGGCTGTAACATCATTCACCCCGGCCACTACAGAGTTAGACTGTCCTAGCGCTGCGGCTCCTACCCCAATGGCTAAAAAATCATTAGAATACTTAGGGGTAATATCGCCTTGACAATAAACATTTTGGATAAACAAAACTACCGTTACTATACCGAAAATATTTTTCATACGTTACGTCGGGTAAAATTAATAATAATTACTGACGACTCTGTTAACTCATGATTATTCAAAAAATTGTACTGCCTTTCTATTCCTTTATACGGTTTAAAGTAGAAAAAGGATGGGAAATTCAACCTGTTTTTCTTTGAATTCAAGTAATTTAACGATCAATCACTGCTTGCGGCATGTCATTTCTAAATAAAATCATCATTTTTGCAGTATGTCCTCGTTTAAACAAATGATTCCAAACTTACTGACTGCCGGAAATCTGATCGGTGGAATATTGGCAATTATTGCTGCCCTGACGGGTCATTTGGAACTTGCACCATATTTTATCCTTATTTCAGCTGTGTTAGATTTCTTAGACGGATTTGTTGCCCGATTATTACAGGTTCAGAGTGAATTAGGCAAGCAATTAGATTCTTTAGCCGATATGGTGACCTTTGGTGTTGCACCGGGAATTATTGTTTATCAATTTTTTCTTTTATCTCTTCGTTTACAAGGGCTGCAGGAATACAATTGGTTGGCATACGCAGCTTTTTTACTTCCGGTATCTGCGTTATTTCGCCTGGCAAAATTCAACCTTGACAATCGCCAAACCGACCATTTTATTGGATTACCGACACCTGCCATGACTTTATTTTTTGCTACTTTTCCTTTACTTTTTCACAAAATTGAATTTTTACATCCGTTAAGTTTTGAATTCTGTTTATTAAGCTGGTTGGGGCATCCGGTGATATTGATTTTTCTAATTGTTTTGTTTTCAGTACTTATGCTGCTTGAAATCCCTTTATTTGCTTTAAAATTCAAGCATTTTAAGTGGAAAGGCAATGAAATACGCTATGTTTTTTTAACAATCTCTGTGGTACTGTTGGCAACTTTATTTGTTTGGGCACTGCCATTAATCATTGTATTATATCTAATTTTGTCCGTGATTAATAACTTTATCCGTAAGCAATCGGAAACAAAATCTGCAAAAGATGAAATTCAAAGCTGAAATTGATATAATGCCTTTAGATGCCTTACTTGATCCTCAAGGAAAAGCGGTGACTCAATCTATGGGAAACCTTGGATTAACCGAAATTACAAATGTGAGAATCGGAAAGCATATTCGATTATTCATTGAAACTGATTCAAAAGCAACTGCAGTAGCAAAAGCTGAAGAGGCTTGTAAAAAACTGTTGGCTAATGAAATTATGGAATCTTACAGTATTGTTGTAGAGGCCGAATAATCCGGGTTAAAACAGTTCTTCCATTTCGGGATTTGCGATCAGGTGTTTTAAAATTTCTAAACTGGCGATCAGTGATTTTAAATCTTGTCTGCACTTTTTTCGCTTTTGATAATGATACCAGGCAACAGCAGCACCTAAAAGTGGAATCAATGAAAAATAAATGTCCACTTTTTCAGAAAAAATCGCTTTTCTGTATTTTTCAATAGGACCAAATTTCAGTTGTAAAAATATTTCCAATCCCCGGTTTCCGAAATCATAATTTTCAAGATGCTCTTTTAAGTCATCAACTTCTTTAACAACTGTATCTACACCTGTTTCTTTAACAAATTCAGGAGTGGGTAAATACACCCTTTTTGAAGCTATTTTTTGCTGGGTTTCGTTGGCCTGACTGATCACCTTTTCAATACGGGCTACATCTTCAGCATTGACACCTGTTTCTTCAGAATTTTTGGACTCCATCATCCGCTCTTCAGCAGTTTTGATTGTGGCAGGATTCATTTTTCTCAACACAAAATTCTTTCCCAGATACACTTTTCTCACTTGTGGGTCTGCAGCCAATTCTTCAGCCGTTCCCGCACGTAAAATTGATCCTTCAAATAAAAGGTAAGTCCGGTCTGTGATAGACAATGTTTCCTGCACATTGTGATCGGTGATCAATACACCAATGTTTCTTTCTTTCAGTTTTGCCACGATCTTTTGAATATCTTCAACGGCAATCGGGTCAACTCCGGCAAAGGGTTCATCCAACAAAATAAATTTTGGATCAGTCGCCAGGGCACGGGCAATTTCAGTTCTTCTTTTTTCTCCTCCTGATAAGCTATGTCCTAGATTTTTGCGTACGTGAACCAATCCAAATTCTTGCAATAAAGATTCCAGTTTTTCTTCTCGTTCTTCTTTGGATATATCGGTCATTTCCAACACTGCCATGATGTTATCTTCAACGCTCATTTTTCGAAAAACAGAAACCTCTTGCGGCAGATAACCAATTCCTCTCTGCGCCCGTTTATACATGGCCATGTTTGTAATGTCTTCTCCTTCTAAAAAAACTTTTCCTTCATTGGGGCTGACCAATCCGACAATCATATAAAAAGAAGTCGTTTTTCCGGCTCCGTTTGGTCCCAACAGACCAACAATTTCACCTTGATTTACCTCAATAGAAACTCCTTTAACGACTTTCCGTCCTTTATAACTCTTTTGTATGTTCTCTGCTCTCAATTTCATTAAAAGTCACTATAAAATGTAAACAACACGCCAAAATTATTGACGGTTTCACCATTGTCCTTCAGGTGATCCCGATAGGATAAACGCCATACCGCATCTACGCGAATAAACTTAAAAATGTTCTCCAGTCCAATTCCTGCTTCATAATACGGATAGGTTAGTTTATTGGAGTAGGTGGGCAATAATAACTCTGCATTGTGTTTATTATTGTATCGCCCAATCACCATTTTGGCGTGGTACACCAGCCGCCATTTTAATTTTTTGATCAGTGGAATCCGATCCATGATCAAACCTTGCAGGCGGTGCTCAAAATTCACACCTACCCATTCATCAGAAATGAACTCATAATATCGCATCAGGTTAAAGCCGGTTCTTTGCAGATAAAGGGTTTGGTTTCCGGGATGCAGTTGTAAAAATGGGTACGGAACTGTGCCAAATACTTTTCCGGCGTATACAGAGTACTGAATTCTTCCAAACATTCCAATGCGCGGCCGGTGATCCCATACAAAATCCAGGCGGTGAAAGTCATTGTCACTACCTAGCACATCCTTTATCCCCCAGGTATGGGTAAGAGAAATGATTGGATATTTAGATCCCAACGACATCCGGTCAAATTGTCCTTTGATAAATTTTTCTTCTTTGGTATACATGATCTGGTTTCGGATCTGAAAAGAAGTGAGGTTGGTAATTTGAGTGGTATCTCCTGTTTCGGGTTCAATTCTGTTGTAATCTGAAGTTCCTAAGGGGACAAATTGTTTCCACTCCACCGCATGAAAGGTTCGCATATCAAAAGACCAGTCTTTTTCTAAGGAAATGATCGCCTTGTCAACCATAGTCAATTTATCTAATGGTCCTAGCGAAAAAAGGGTGGTAAATGAATTTCCGATATCTCCCAAAGAACCGGGCAAAGCCAATTGTTCAATTTTTTTACTGTACGCAAACCGCATCATTTCACGGGGCGCTTCTTTCAATTTCCACCTGACAGAACCTCCGTACTTGAATCGTTGATCACCAAAACCGTAAATGCCAAAACCGTTCAGTTCTACTTTGGTACTGAATTTATTAGACGTTCTCAAATTTAACATCAGCCGGTGTCCTTCTACTTGATTTCTATTGTAGAGCGAATAAGCACTTCCAATTTCTATCGGTCCTGCTCGCCAAAATCCGGTATAAGCAAAATAAGTTAAGTTTTGATAGAATTTGAATCGGCGATTTTTCTTCAGTGAATCTACCATTTCAATCACCCCTTCTTCTTCTTTGGTCAAAGATTGGTGGCGATTTTCTTCCCAATAGTCATCCATTCTAGTTTCTGCACTGTCTGAAATCACAATATCCGCCACATAAAAATCAAAAGGTTTGGGTTCATTTAAAACAAACTTTTTACGACTTGTGTTTTTGTGAACCGTTACACCTATTAACTTTTTTTTGCTGTCTTTTTTTAAATCATTAAATGGGTCAAAATATGCGCTGACGTTTTCTTTTACGACCATCCATCTCCCCGGTTCAACTTCACCGTAATACTGTTCAACCGACATATCAGAGACGTAATTCAGGTTAACATCATCCGGAATTCTGGCTTTAACCTGTTTAATCGCAAAAGAAGAGTCAACAATCCAGATATCTCCTTTAAAAACGGCATCTCCTTTTCTTTTGGGTAAAAAATGAATGTGATGGCAGAATACACCGTCTATGGTATCCGGCAATTGCAGGTAATAATTATAAAACACGCCTCCACCATCCGCAATCGGACTCATAAAATCTTTATTGAACAACTCAATATAGTTTTCATAGATGTTCACTTTCTGGTGCAGGTCTCCGGTGAATTGCTGCAATTGAAGATAGTCTACTCCCGTAATTCGATTGGCTTTAATTACTTCTTTTCGCTGGGAGGGAGATCGCTTATAGTAATAGTCAGAGATAGATTCAGTCAACAAAATAGGCAGATATTTTATATCCTTTAAAGTATCTCTATCTACATATTCATTCACCACATTCATGTTATTCAACAATTTCATATCTTCAAAATCATCTCCAAGTTTATTGATATCAAACTGCATTTTGTTGTAGACTTCACACTGATAAGCATCTAATTTTTCGGGGTCATTTTTTTCTCGATTTTTTCTCACCTTTTTTAAGATAGCAAGTGCCGGGTCTTCTCCGGATTCAATGACAATTACGTCAAAACTCTTGATGTCCGGAAGCAAGAACACATCAATTTGATTGGGAATGTCAGCCGTAATGGGGTGGCGTTGTTTCTTATAGCCTACAAAAGAAAATTCAATTGAGTCTCCCGGATTTTTAGTCAGTAAACTGAAATGACCTGTGGCATCTGTTATCGTACCTTCCAGACCGTTTGTGAGCTTTACTTTAGCAAAAGGGATGGCTTCACCGGTCAAAGAATCCTTAACAATACCCTGTATTTTAGTAATTTGAGAAATCCCTGACAAAGAGAGGGCAAAGATCGCTATGGATAAAAGACTAAGTTTCATTCAGGAAAGGGTCAAAAATACGAAAATCGTTGTTCAATCTACTTGCTTATACTGTCCTTATATCGCCTTTTTTCAATTCTTTTTGCGATTATAATACCAAACTCATATAAGAGGACTATAGGTATACTAACGATTATTTGAGTAAAAAGGTCAGGTGGAGTGATAATTGCCGCCACAATGAGTACGGCAACAAATGAGTGTTTACGGTACTTTTTGAGCCATTTTGAGGTAATAATTCCCAATTTTGAAAAGATCATAATCAGCACCGGTAACAGAAATAACAAGCCTGTAAAAAACACGGTTGATATGATCGTTTTTAAGTAAGAATTTATGGTAATATTATTCTCGATATTGTCCGCCATTTGCCAGTTACCGAAGAACTGCACCGTGAGCGGGGCAATGACATAGTATCCAAAAGTAATTCCAATAAAAAACAAGACGCTGACAAAAAAAACAATTCCCCTTACTTCTTTGACTTCACGCGGTTTTAAACCGGGCTTGACAAATGACCAGAGTTGATAGAAAATCCAGGGAAAAGCGATCACTATCCCGCCGACAATGGCCATCATCAAGTTGGTGCCAAACTGTCCCATCATTTCAACAGATTGCCAGTCAATTTTAATTTCTGTAGCACAAATTCCTACCGCCCAGCAAAAAAAACGAAAAATAGGAAATTGCGGATTGGCTAATTCCAGAAAAATATTTTCCGTGATCCACTCTGTAAAAACAAAAATAACAATTGCAAAAATCAGAATTGCCACCACTGATTTCACCAAATGCCACCGCAATGCTTCCAGGTGACCTAAAAAGGACATATTCTCTTCCTGTTCTGCCATAAGTGCAGCAAATTTAGAATTAATTCAGTGAAACAAATTGAATTGAGAAGGACAAAAAAATAATCTTTATGATTCCGGCAGAATGAGTGGTACTTTTTCCCAATATTCACCGTCCAGATAACCGACTTCTTTCATTTTAATGCGGTTTAACTTTTTCAGAATTTTTTTCTGATCACTCTCTTCTTCAAACCATTCTACACTCCATTTTTTCATCTGCTCTACCCAGCGGTATGCCAACAATCTGCTCTTGACTGCTGCCGTGTAATCAATTTCTGTTAATGCAGGATACTTCTTTTTCAATTTCGCATATCCTTTCTCATAGGGTTCAAAATTGTAGGGTAGCATTTTATCTTGCCACACCTTTACACTGAGATTGATTTTTTCATCCCAATCGGCACGGTATTTCCAAACTTCTTTATGGATTTCGTTTTCGGGATCATAAGGTTCTGCGGTTAAAAGAGAATCCCGAAAATACCCTTCGCTGTCTTTTGCCAAAATTCCACCTGAATACATCTTCATCTGCACGTCCATATCCTTATCCAGTATGTATTGAAAAATTTCCATGATCTGAATACTATCACTTTTAGACATTGCTACGGTAGATTCACTCTCGGCTACAATTTTTTGGTACACATATTTATTTTCTCTGTCAACTGAAGTGAGATTCATGTGCACAAAAGACTCTTCAACCTGACTGGCAAAAACAGTTTTTCCAAAGGCTATATGGTAAATTCTGAACGACTCTGCTCTTGCATTGGGTAAAAAAGTAAAATCCTGCGTGGCATAATTAAAGGTTGAACCATCCTGAAAGGTATAGATGTCATTTTTTTGCTCATATTGCATGAATATGTATCCCAGATTTTTTTGCATTCGATCCAGCAAGGTTTTGTATGCCTGTAGCCTGAAATACGCAACTTCCATTTCTATCTTCAACTTATTGAGCATACTTTTTTCGTTCTCAAGCAAAGTATTCAGGTGATTGAGACGGTTTTGTTCAATATTTTTCTTCTTGTCCGTTTTGGATAATTTAGAAGTAGGGTGTCCAGTTCCCGATTGATCAGATCGTTCTAAATCTTTTTTCTTAAATTTTTTCTTTTTGATTTTGATTTTTCCTTCCGGTTTCTCCCTCAATTGATTCAGTCTATACTCTGTTTGCTTGATGCGGAGTAAAGTCGCCTGAATGCGTTCTTCGTATTCATTGATCCAGTATTCGTATCCCTTTTTGCCATAAAGCGCCTCATTGAGTTCAGCAATGTGAATGTATTCAAGTTCCCACATCAATCGCCAATAAGTAGTTCCCTCACCATAGGTACTATCCGGAGAAAGCAAGCGGTGTTCATTTTTTCCGTACAAAATATAGGAAGCTCCTCCTTTTTGAATGGCAATGGTCGTTTGTCTTTCGGGATGATAACCGTAGACGTCAAAATGGATCACAGTAGCGCGATCAGCACTGGTTTTAAAATCGTAATCACGAACATCTTGCACTTTGAGGAACTTTCTCTCAGTTTCTTTATTTATTTTCTCCACTACCTCAAAGCCAAAGAGGCCTTTATCGTCCGGCAATATTCTGTTGTAGGGAGTAAGTATGCCCCCTTCCAGAGATGAATAACCAGAGCCGTCCCCGGCAGCTGATAAATAATTGCGATACTCATGGCTTTCTCCTCCTAAAATCGCCACAATCTCAGCTGAACGATTCTCTACGTATTTTTCAGCGGCATGTGCAATGGCATTTACGATTAACATTTGATCAGATAAACTAAAGCCTGAATTTTTTAGTGCCGCCATTTTATCCGCCAACTGTAAAGCAGGTTCATAATACCCTCTGACCGGCTTACGTACAACAAACTCACCGGAACCCAGTGTGCGAAGCGCTGTCAATGGCATTTTCTCCAATACATACTGTTCAAAATCAGCAAGAATCGGTTTCAACTCCTGGTGGATCTCTGTTTCTGAATTTCTAAATTTTAGTGCTGCATCCAGTTCCCACAAAGCAAAATGAGTTGCCAAATCAGAGATCAGTCCATTGGGTTTTCTTGCCAATTGATCTGTATGCAACAATAATTTTTCAGGATTTTTCACAATTTCCCGCTCTACATACTTATGATCCGGCAAAGTATCATTGATGTAGGGAATGGAATCCGTAAATTCAAAAAGGTGAAACAATTCAGGTTCAATAATCTCTGTGCGCCGAGAAATGTTGTAAAAAAACGCTTTTTCTTCTCCGCTGAAATCATCCCAACTCTCCTGAGCAAAAACGGGTGCACTCATTACAATCAACAGAAAACAGATGTATTTCATACGTTTAAATCTAGCATCAATAACGCCATCATATATTTTTGTAACTAAGACAGCTGCAAGCCAAGGGCATTATTGTAAATATCCTTTAATTCATCCACAAATCCATACTGATCATCATCCACACAAATTTTGCCTTTGGTAACGTGCCCCAGTAATAAGTTCGGTACTTTTTTGTTCATCATATATTCTATGAAGTCATCTTCCTGATCTTCATTCACACTAACCAATACCCGACTCTGTGCTTCTCCAAACAAAAAAGCATCTTCTCTTACTTCCGAATCGGTGACAATATCAAATCCCAAATCGTTTGGCATAGCCATTTCCATTAATGCAATGAATAGACCACCATCAGAACAATCATGCGCAGCATTGATCAGTTCTTTATCGATTAATCCTTTTAGTGTCTCTTGCAGCGCATATTCCTTTTCCAGCTCAAAGTACGGCGCAGGTGATTCCTTAACACCGTGATAAGCGGACAAATACTCAGAAGATGAAATATCATCATGTGATTCACCCAAAAGAAAGATCAAATCTCCTTTAGACTTAAAATCCAGGGTCATCATTTTGGATGTATCAGAAATCACACCTATCATTCCGATTGTAGGCGTTGGAAAGACAGGCTCTTCTTTTCCATTAGAAACCGTTTGATTATAAAAAGATACGTTACCACCGGTTACCGGGGTCTGAAATTTTTCACAAGCCGCAGACATCCCTTTAATCGCTCCGACAAACTGCCAGTAGCATTCCGGGTTATACGGATTTCCAAAATTGAGGCAATTGGTTACTGCCAGCGGAACCCCTCCTGAACAAACAATATTTCTGGCTGCTTCAGCAACCGCAATCTGTGTTCCAATCTCAGGATCAGCATGCACATAACGGGAGTTACAATCCACCGTCATGGCCAATGCCCGATTAGAGCCTTTGATATTTACCACGCCTGCATCTGCCGGGCGATTTGTGGTCATGGTACGTGTTCCTACCATAGAATCATACTGCTCATAAATCCAACGTTTTGAAGCAATATTTGGATTTTTGAGCAGGGCAATTGCCACATCTTTTAAGTCTTCCACCTCATCAATTGAGTGGATGTCAAATTTTTTGTATTCCTGATAATAAGCCGGTTCTTTATATTCTCTTTCATAAACCGGGGCGCCACCACCCAAGACCAATGATTCAGCCGGAAGAGAAGCTACTTTTTCTCCCTGCATAAAATAATTGACCGTACCGCCTGCTGTAACTTCTCCAATGTGTGCCGCATGTAAGTCCCACTTCTTAAAAATGTCTTCAACAATTTTTTCTTTTCCCTTTTCAATCACTACCAGCATCCGCTCTTGTGATTCTGAAAGCAGGATTTCCCAGTCTTTCATATTATCCTGACGTGTGGGAACTTTACTCAAATCAATATCCATCCCTACTTCTCCGGCTGCGCTCATTTCACAAGACGAACAAGTAATTCCTGCAGCTCCCATATCCTGCATCCCTACTACTGCATCTGTTTTAGCCAGTTCCAGTGTTGCCTCTAACAATAATTTTTCCTGAAAAGGGTCGCCCACCTGTACAGAAGGCAGGTCATCTGCAGAATCATCTGTAATGTCTTTTGAAGCAAAAGCCGCTCCTGCAATTCCGTCTTTACCGGTAGCAGATCCCACAATATAAACCGGGTTACCGGGACCGGAAGCGGTAGCAGATATCATCTTCCCTTCCAAAATTCCGGCAGAAAATGCGTTGACCAAAGGGTTGGTATTATAACACTTATCAAAAAACACTTCTCCGCCCACAATGGGCACTCCAAAAGAGTTTCCGTAATCTCCAATTCCTTTCACCACACCTTTTACCAACCACTTTGTTTTTTCTTTATCGATCTCTCCAAAACGCAAAGAGTTGAGTTGCGCAATAGGACGAGCTCCCATGGTAAAGATATCGCGATTGATACCACCAACCCCGGTAGCAGCTCCCTGATACGGTTCAATGGCTGAAGGGTGATTATGCGATTCAATTTTAAAAACACAGCCTACACCATCACCTATATCCACCAAACCGGCATTTTCTTCACCGGCTTTTACCAACATTTGCGGTCCATCTTTTGGCAGTGTCTTGAGCCATTTGATTGAATTTTTATAAGAACAATGCTCAGACCACATCACAGAATAAACCGATAGTTCTGTAAAATTAGGTGTCCTGCCTAATATCTCTTTTATTTTTTCAAATTCTTCCTCCAGTAATCCCAATTCTTTGGCCTGATCTAATGTCGCTAATCCCTGCGTATTTTTTTCCATTGGTTTGTTTATCGATAAAGCGCAAAGTTAAGGATTTCTGAAAGCCGTCAGGATTGATTTATCCCGATTTTTCAACAAATAATTAATACCATGAACGAATCGCTTAAAAACAGGAATGTGTACCTTTGAAAGTGAATGGGATTTATCACTTTTATCATACTGTTTTTATTCTTTGGTCTACTGATCTACAAAGATGTATTTAAAACCGGACTAAAGTCCGGAATGCTTTTGGGTGGCTGGTTGATTAAATTAAGTGTGTCCCTTATTTTTCTGCTCATTTTTGCGCATTATTATGGAAATGGGAGTATTTATGGTGATGTTGGCAATTTTATTCACGACGGAAAAATACTGGCTGAGTATGGAAAAGTAGACCCTTTTGGCTATTTTCAATTGTTATTTGGTATAAATACCAATGATATTCAACTGTTACAAACTCATTTGGCAGATACCCACATTTGGAGTTATGCTGATAATGGTGATTTCATCAATGATAATCGCCTGATCATCCGACTCAATTCTCTCATCCATTTCATTTCTTTTGGCAATTATTATGTCCATTTTCTCATTTTTTCTTTTTTGTCATTCATTGGGGTGATGTTGCTCTATAAAACATTTCAAAAATGGATAATGCATCAAAACCTTTTCTACTTTGCCTTATTGTTGACCCCTACTTTTTCATTTTGGGGTAGCGGACTCACCAAAGAATCTCTTTTTGTGGTGGGAGTAGGTTTGTTTTTCTATTCGCTACAACTGCTGTTAACCGGAAAAAGGACACTTAGAAACCGACTACTGCTACTCACGGGAATTTTGCTTCTACTTTTTAACAAGCCGCACATAGGACTCATACTGCTCCCACTTTCTATCATTCCGATATTGGGATACACAAAGCGGTTTACAAAAATACGCGCCGGAATGATTGGAGCAGGCATCTTGCTTGGTTTTTTCATTCTCAGTTTCACGCCTGACCGCATCAACATTGTTAGCCGCATCAGTCAAAAACAAAGTGATTTGGTTAATGTGGGGCAGGGTGGTATCTTTTTTATAAACGATTCGGCATTTTGCGCTTTTGATTACCAACAGCTGGATCACTTTGATTACAACAGAGAAAGTTCCACTATTCAAGTCAAAAAAGCAACAGAGGGAGAGTATAAATTATTTGGTCGGGATGATTTTCACCGCTTCACGATTTCCCCTTCTGATCAGGCGTATGATGTTTATTTGGTAATAGAACCTTCCGGAAGTTTTGTAAAGGTGCCCATGGTGAATTACTCCCTCTTACAACTGATCAAAAACACCCCCATTGCTTTGTTTAATGTGATGGTGCGGCCATTGCCAACAGATGGGGGGAGCGATTTTAAATACCTTATCTTCATAGAAAATATTTTATTCATTGTTTTTCTCGCCTTCTGTCTTTTTAAGCGAAAAGAATTATCTATGGAAGAAAAAAGTTGGGTGTTTTACCTGGGAGTGGCTGCATTTTTGCTTATTTTGATCATTGGCTGGACAACGCCTATTCTTGGTGCGATTGTTCGTTATAAAATGGCTGCTCAATTATTTTTGCTCATTTTAGCTTTTATCATCTTGAAAAAAAATCCAATACGCTCATGAAAATTCTTTATTTTTTATTTCCTATCATTTTGTTAAGCGCCTGTTACAAGGGTGAAGAGGCAGATTTGATCATTCACAACGCCACCATCTATACCTGTGATGAGAACTTCAGCGTGGCAGAAGCCATGGCAATAAAAGATGGAAAAATTCTGCAAGTGGGGCCCGAGCGGGAAATTCTAAACGGTTATCGCTGTGAAAAATTGATCGATTTAATGAAAAAGCCGGTTTATCCGGGATTTCATGATGCACATTGTCATTTTCAGGGATACGCTCAAACGCTGAGTCAGGTTGATCTTAAAGGCGCTGCTTCATTTGATGAAATGGTACAGAGAATTGTAGATTTTGAGTCAAACAATGAATTTGAATGGATCACGGGGCGTGGATGGGATCAAACCTTGTGGGAGGGGAGTGAATTCCCTACCAATGACACCTTAAATCTGTTATTTCCGGATAAGCCAATAGCTGTAAGAAGAGTAGACGGGCATGCCGCATTGGTCAATCAGGCAGCTTTAGATAAAGCCGGATTTACTCCCGAAACCGTGATTGCGGGCGGTGAAATAAAAGTAGTGAATGGAAAATGTACAGGCTTGTTGTTGGATAATGCTTACGATACACTTGCGCAACACATCCCCTCTTTGACAGAAAAACAATTACTCCCCTTGATGCAAAAAGCGGAACAAAACCTGTTTCAGGCAGGATTAACTTCTATCAATGATGCCGGAATTGATGGAAAGGATCGTCAGAAATTTATTGATTGGTATGCCCGGGAGGATTTAACAATCAAAAATTACTGCATGTTATTTCCTGATGACGATAATTTGGCATTTGCCTCTTCTGAAGGAATATACAAGAAAGGAAACTTGCATATCCGTTCGTTTAAAGTAGTGGCTGACGGGGCGCTTGGCTCAAGAGGAGCTTGTTTACTCCAACCTTATTCTGATGCTCCCCACCAACATGGTTTTTTGTTGCGGGATATCAACGCATTTAAAAGCATTGCCGAACTGGCAGCAGAAATCGGATATCAGGTCAATACGCATGCAATTGGAGATTCGGCCAATCGGGTGATTTTAGAAATGTATAAAGAAGTCATTGGCGATAAAGCAGATCACCGTTGGAAGATTGAACATGCACAGGTCTTATCTCCGAAAGATTTTGATTATTTTGAACAATATAAGATCATTCCCTCTGTGCAACCCACACACTGTACTTCGGATATGCGCTGGGCAGAAGAACGTTTGGGTACTGATCGGGTACAATATGCCTATGCTTATAAATATTTACTGGATAAAGCCGGTATGTTGGCTTTAGGAACCGATTTCCCGATTGAAAGTATTTATCCACTGGAAACCTTTTACGCTGCAGTAAGCCGGCAGGACAAAAAAGGAAAACCCGAAGGTGGATTTCAATTTGAAAATGCAATTAGCCGGGAAGCGGCTTTGCGAGGCATGACGACCTGGGCAGCCTATTCTAACTTTGAAAACCATGAAAAAGGTTCTTTAGAAGCAGGAAAAGATGCCGATTTTGTCATCCTGACTAAAGATATCATGAAAATTCCTTACGCTGAAATACTGACTACTTTTGTAGAAAAAACCTATTTAAAAGGAGAAGAAGTCTATTCAGCAGACTAGATATCCTCATAAATATCTGCTGCTCTCTAATAAAAAAAAACAAGCCGCTCACCCCAAGGGGGAAGCGGCCTGCCCTACCACATAGAAGTAAAATTAATTTACTTTTTCTTTGGATCGGGTTATGTTAAAGCCCATACTTAAACCTACCATACCACCGGATTTTGCCGAGGAGTAAAATACATTGACCGGCATATTTAGCCCCCCAAACTTAAACGTGCGTCCGGCAGCCATCACCCATCTGGTGCTAATTTTTAAGTATCCGCGATTATCCAGGTGTTCGTCTAAATAATATCCATGCTCTGCCAGGCCACTTTCTGTCCAGTCTATATTCTGAGCATTCATATCGCCCTGAGACCAGTATCTACCCGGGTTATCAGCATCAAAAACACCTTTTGTGTCAAACACTCCATACGAGTTTTTCTTTATCCCAAAACTGGGACCAAAGGCAAACTCCCAACCGGCCTGTCCAAACCTGAAACCATTCAATACACTTATGTTAGGAAGAAACTTCCCTTGCTCTAACCCATTCAAGCTGGGAATGAATTCAAACAATGCTGAGAAATTTTCGGTGCCTACATAAACCACCTCAAATTGATATCCCAGATTACTCATTATAGGAGCCATTTCAAGCCCTCCCTGAGATTCGGGACGCGTCATGAATTCTGAAATAGAACCAAGGGCATAGGCTCCCCCCATTCTTGGGCCGGAGTTTTTTACCATCCCCAAATTGTTAGAAGTAATCACCTCATTTTTATACTGCAATCGTTTATACAGTTCAGGATCCGGATCAATACCATGCATTTTTGCAATCACAATTGCAATCATGCGCTGTAGTTCATGGGGTTGATCCTCAAACTCATCACTTGCATTCTTCACCACTTCACCAGATTGGATATCGATCAATTTTAGAGTAATGATGATTTTATTTCCCACCTTATCCATGCTTCCTGATATGATTAAATCTACCTCTAACTCTTTCCCGTATTCCAGCAAACATTTCTTTGAGTAACAGCTATCATACGACTCAGGATTATCCACCTCTATCATATCAAACTCATCTAATACTTTGTACTTATCCAGTTTAATGAGTTCAATCCGCATGAGTTTGGCTACCGTTTTGGGGTGTGCATTCACCTTATAAGTGTTTGCCGGTGCTACCGCTATTGTCTGGCTCCATAAAAAGCTGCCATTTAGTAGTAACATTATCGCGATTAATTTTTTTATTGTTTTCATAATTGTTGTTTTTTTATTGATTAAAATGATCTGTGAATGGATTCTTTCTTTTTAATGACATTGAAACCAACACTGCTTCCAATGACTCCTCCATACTTGTTTCCCGAGTAATAAATATTTACCGGAATATTTAAACTGCCAAGCCGAAATGTTCTACCAAATCCCATTAGCCAGTTTGTGTTGAATTCTAAGTCTCCTCTGGTATCTAATCGTTTGATCCAATTCTCATTCGGTTCCTTATAGTCATCATAGTAACTGCCGGTTACCGGATTATAATTTGAGGGGTCATTCCCCCAGCTTTCATGATGTGCATCCAAATAGTCTTCTTTTCCTACAAACCCTTCTTCTGTTTGAATTCCTGACAACATTCTTCTGGCTCCAAAATTAGGCCCGAAAGCAAATTCCCATCCCGACTGTCCAAACCTAAAGCCATTGAGGAGGCTTATTGTTGGGATAAAGTTGCCTTGCTCAAGTCCGCCAATATTGGGGATGATCTCAAAAAGTGCTGAGAAATTTTCTGTACCCACATACTGCATTTCAAATTGGTATCCGATATTACTCATCAATGGTACAGACTCTAAGCCCCCTTCTCGACTGTCTCTTCTGAAAAAGTCAGGTAGTTCACCAAATCCTGCGTAGGAAATCCCAAATCGAGGGCCCGAATTATTGATTCGCCCCACATTATTGGAGAGAATAGGATCATTTTTAAAGAGTAAGCGTTTTTTGGTTTCCTCATTAATCGCCAATCCATGCATTTCTTTCAGCATGACCTCAAACATTCTGCTGATTTCGTTAGGGTGATCTTCAAATTCCATGGTTTTTGTCATGTACAGCTGCTTCTGGTTCACATTTATCACCTTAATGGTAATAAGTAGTTTTCCAGCAAAAGCATCAATACTTCCAGAAAAAATGTAGTCCACCTCTAATGATTTCCCCATTTCTTCAAGACAGTTCTTGCCATAACAATTTTCAAAGTGTTTATCATCCCCCAGGACTGCTTCCATATCAAATCGATCCAACACCTTGTATTTTTCTGTCTTGATCAATTCCAGGCGCAATAGTTTTGCTGCAATTTCTGGTGTGAGCTGCACTCCGCGGGTATTGACATCTGCAACTGCTGCGGTTTGTCCCAATAAGGATGAACTAAAAAAGATCATCATCAGGCTATTTAGGATTATTACTTTTAGTTTCATAACATTCATTTTTAATTGTTTTTGTGTTTCATTTACAGTACAAATCTAGGTGCTTACTAAAGGATTATGGAATTGAATTGCGCAGACAACGATTGACTTTTGCGATTATCGCAAATCTTTCATTATCCGCTTTTGTTGAGAAAAAAAGAGGTTTGAGTCGTTGAAGTAATTGCTTTATTGATAAAAAATAAATGGATGTATTTCCCTGTTAACAGATATCACCGCTTTGTTTAACTTTACATCCACTTATTCGCTATATGAAATTACGACACATCATTATCATAGGCTTATTTATCATCATTAATGTAGCCGTTATCACCACGCTTAATTTTGGTAAACCTCAAAAAACAGAGGAAAAAAATTCAGAAGAATTTGTTCAGGTGCTTGAAGGGGTAAAGGTGGATAATACAGAAGAACAATTTAATGTTACCGGTTTTGGAACTGTATCCTCCTTTAATACTGTTGATATATCATCAGAAGTGCAAGGCAAACTGATCGCCGGAAGAAAACCTCTGAAACCTGGTGTTAAATTCAAGAAGGGAGAAACCATTTTCACCATTTCAGATAGAGACGCCCGCTATAGCATGAGATCCAGAAAAAGTGGCTTCATTACTGTTTTAGCGCAAATGTTGCCCGATATTCGTATTGATTTTCCTGATGAGTTTGATAAATGGAACGAATACATCAACTCTATTAAGTTAAATAAAGAATTACCTACTTTACCGGTCTGGAAAAGTGATAAGGAAAAAATATTCTTAGCCAGTAGAAATGTGCTCACCGAATATTTTACCATTAAGAGCCAGGAAGAATTACTGGATAAATACTACGCTACAGCGCCTTACAATTGTGTCATTACGGAGCTTTACATCTCTGAACACAGTGTTGTCAACCCGGGTACACGCATTATTCGAATTGCACAAGTCGATAATTTTGAAGTGGTTGTGCCGGTACCGGCATCCGCTTTGGCGACCATTGGAGTTGGAACAGAGAGTAAAATTTATACTACCGAAGGTGAAGAAAAAGGCACAGGCACAATCATCCGTATTTCAGAAGTCATTAATAAAAGTACACAATCTGTAGACGTTTACATACGCCCGAAAGCAATTGAGAACAAAAGGTTTATTGAAGGCGAATATGTACGGGTTGAAATCAATGAAACAGGTCTATATACCGGCATAAGGTTGCCTCAAAATGCTATTTCAGATGGTGAGGTCTTTATTTTTTCTCCCTTAGACTCCTCCTTAAGCCGAAAAAAAGTGAACGTACTCAATAAAAATGAAAGCGGTGTATTTGTTTCCGGTTTGGAAAATGGTGAAACGGCGATTATTCAGGAAGTTCTGAACTATTCAGATACATTAAAATACGGTGTTTTAGTTCAACAAAAAAGATGAGAGGGCTGGTTCAATTTTTCATAAAGAAACCGATTTGGGCAAATGCATTAATTGTCATTACTGTCTTGTTTGGGTCTTACAGCTTGTTGAACATGAACAAGTCATTTTTTCCGGAATTGGATCCCAAAATGATTGACATTTCAGTGCTTTACCCCGGTGCTTCTCCTGAAGAGATGGAAGACGGTGTAACCATTAAGATTGAACAATCGCTCAGAGGAATTGACGGTATTGAAGAAATCACTTCCACTTCATCCGAAAACATAGCCAGCATTCGTGTAAAAGGATTTGAAAATGCCGACATGGATGAGGTGTATAAAGATGTGGAGAATGCTGTCAACAGTATCAACTCTTTTCCTCAAGGTGCTGAAAAACCGGTTATTCGCAGATTAAAATCCAATCCCATGTCAGAACTGGTAGCCACACTGAATTTAAAAGGGAATCCGGATTTGATGGTACTTAAAAAAGAGGCGGATAAGATTGAAAATGACCTCTTTGCTTCCGGGCTTATCTCTCTAATAGAACTCAATGGGTTTCCTGAATTAGAAATGGAAGTACGGGTACGGGAATCTGACTTAATGAAATACGGTATTCGGATAGATGAAATTTCATTGGCCTTGCAAAGAAACAATCAGGATTTAACCGGTGGAATTTTACGAAATGAACGGGAAGAACTCATTATCCGGTCACGGGAAAGGACTACAGAACCAAAAGAAATTGAAGACATTGTATTGCGTACTACCCCTTCTGGTGATGTGATCAAAATTAGGGATGTCGCTCAGGTTGAGTTAGGATTTTCAGAAAGTTCATTTGAAGTATTTTCAGAGGGCTCTCCTGCTATCACTATAGACATAAAAAAAACGCCAGATCAGGATCTTGCTGCCATTACCGAGTTTGTAAAACAATACATTAAAAAATATAACCGGGAAACCAATAAGGCAGAATTGTCCATGCAATACGAGTACAATGCTTCTTTGCAAGATCGAATTAATTTACTCACTTCAAATGGCATGGTGGGCTTGATGTTGGTGCTGCTTATGTTGGGCTTGTTCCTTTCCACCCGTTTGTCACTTTGGGTGGCTTTTGGAATTCCTTTTTCATTTCTGGGGATGTTCATCATTGCCAATATGCTGGGTTTAACCATTAATATGATCTCCTTGTTCGGGATGATTCTAGTGGTAGGTATTTTGGTAGATGACGGAATTGTGATTGCTGAAAACATCTATTCACATTTTGAAAAGGGAAAAAGCCCCTTTAAAGCCGCCCTGGACGGAACCATGGAGGTAATGCCTTCTGTTTTTACTTCTGTATTAACGACAATCGCTGCATTTTCAATTCTTCTCTTTGTGGATAATATGGAGATGATGCGGGAAATGCCCAAAGTAGTTATCCTGGCGCTAGGATTTTCATTGATAGAAGCATTTATTATCCTTCCGGTACACCTTGCCAGTAAAAAAGTGTTGTCCAAGGCAAAAATAGGGACTTTCCGATATGGCATCCGGTCAAGAATTACTGCTGCAATTACCTATTTGAAAGATAAAATATTCATGGACGTACTGCACTTTGTGATTAAAAGGTACCGTGCTTATGTTTTGGCTCCTTTGCTATTTGCCGTATTCGTGATCATTTTTAGCATGAACGGCTTGATCAATTTTACCTTTTTTCCGGAAATAAAGCCGGATCGCATCTTCTTAGAGATTGCCTTTGAACAAGGAACGGGAAAAAAAATCACAAGAGAGTGGCTGATCACCGCCGAAGAAATAATCCGTGAAGCCAATATGGAGTTAGCTGCAGCCACAGGTGACACCTTATTGTCTGATTATTCTATGATTTTAGGCTCAGCGAGAAACCTTGGAGAAACCGGATTTCATGCAGGTTCTGTTACCATGGTCATTGACGGAGAAGGAAAAAGTACACCTGTTGACTCACTCAGTGCCCGAATTGAAAGAAAAATCAGACAACTTGATCAGACGAAACTTGCCACTAACTTTTTTTTAGGAAGTGGGTTTAATAATTTCGGAAAACCAATTGAATATTCTTTCACGGGCAATGACGACAAGCAAATTCGTTTAGCTAAGGAAAGATTCAAAGAATACCTGGCTGAAATTCCCATGGTTGAAAACCTAAAAGACAACGAACCATTGGGCAGGAAGGAAATCAATTTGAAAATGAAACCCGAAGCAGATTTCTATGGGCTGGGCATTTTTGAGGTTACTAAACAGGTTAGACAAGGAATATTTGGACAGGAAGCCCAACGGGTAATTATTGGGACAGATGAAGTAAAGATTTGGGTGCGGTATGCCGAGGAGGATAGAGAAAGTCAGTTTGATCTCAATCACATCCATATTAAATCGGCAGATGGGAAACAAATATTGTTATCTGAACTGGCTACTTATAACATAGAACGAGGTCCGGTTAGTTTAAAGCGTAGAGATGGCCGAAGAGAAATTGTGGTGGACGCCAGTGTAGAAGATCCCACAAAAGTTGGTCAGGTCAATGGCGATATTGTCAGAGAAGTGATCCCGAAAATTAAAAAAGAGTTTCCGGCTGTAGATGTCATACAGCGAGGGCAAGGTGAACGCAGCACAAAAGCATTGAACTCTATGTTGATCAATGTGGGGATTTTATTTATTGTAATGATTCTGATCATGTCCCTTAATTTTGGTGCTGTATCACAGGCCTTGTTAATTTTATTAGTGGTTCCTGCGGGGATTGCGGGAGGAATTTTAGGTCATTCAATTATCGGGATACCGGTTTCCATCCTGAGTGCTTTCGGTATGATTGGCTTGATTGGGATTTTGATCAATGATTCTATTGTATTTCTCGACACTTACAACAGAAATCTTTTATCCGGTATGAACACCCATCAAGCGGTTACAGATGCTGCCCGATCCAGGTTCAGGCCTATTTTACTTACCTCAATTACTACCGTAGCCGGTCTGTTACCACTTATTTTAGAAACATCTTTCCAAGCCCAGTTCTTAATCCCAATGGCAGTTTCTATTGCATTTGGGCTGCTTTTTGGCACCGTATTTATACTTTTCTTTTTCCCGGCGATAATTTTGGTGCATAACGACATGAGAAGGGCCTGGAACAAAGTCTTTAACCCGGTCAGTGAACCCAATTTAAATGGTAATTATTTATTGTCTGAAGGACGGGCAGTACGGAAATCCATCCCGAAATTGCTAAAAATCATTATCACCATCTACTTCTATGTTTTACCGGTAGTCATCCTGGTAATTGGATCATCCTATTTTTTCAAAGCATTACCACTTGAAGAAACCGGTGCTTATGCTTCTTTTACCATAGGGATTCTACTTGTTTTAATCGCTTGTATTTTAGTTATGGTGCTTCCGCTTATTGCATTTGAAAAGTTTATAAAAATCATTTGGAAGGGTGAAAAACTGCTTGCCCCCAGAGAGGTAGAACCTGCCCTTTTGAATAAAAAACAAGAAGAAGAAAGAGAATTGGAAGAATGAAAAGAATACTGATCATATTATTGCTATTGATTGTTAGTTGGGCAAAGGGACAAGAAAACCTTAGCGTAATGCAGGCGATAGAAAACGCACTCGAAAAAAATTATCAAATCAAACTGATTCGTGGCAATTATGAAGTAGCAGAATTACAGAACAGTTGGGGGCAAGCCGGGCTGTATCCTACCTTTTCTCTCAATCTTGCAAATAATGCCTCTATTCAGGACAACACCAATAATCCGGCAACCTTTTTTCCGGGAGTGTTGTTTTCAGATAATCTTCAGGGATCACTGGATATGTCGTGGACAATTTTTTCAGGATTTGGCATTCGCATCAATAAACAACGCTTTGAAAAATTACAGGAACAAACCGCCGGAAATGCAGTTGTTGTCATTGAATCTACCATTTATGATATTATTTTGGCGTATTACACAGCCGTTGTTCAGGAACGTAAACTGGCAGTACTGAAATCTTTGTTGCAGTATTCGAAAGATAAACTGAATTACTATCGATTAAAAAGTGATTTGGGAGTGAGTAGTAGCATTGATTTATTACAGTTTGAAAACCAAATGCTCACCGATTCAACCAATGTGTTATTACAAGACCTATCCGTGCGCAATTCTAAACGAAACCTGAATTTGATCATGGGCGAAGATGTAGAATTGCTTTACAACTTAAGTGATTCATTAGCCTTTCAAACACCGGCTACTACCTACGAAGAGTTAAAACGCAATATGTTATCGAACAATCAAAATCTGAAAAATCAGTTTATGAATTACGAATTAATGGAGCTGGATGTTCAAACCAAAAAAAGCGCTTTTTATCCGGTAGTTACGTTGAGGTTGAGTACTAATCCGTCTGTTGGGTATTTTGAATTGTTCGGCGATCAGGGATTTTCAGCAAACACCAATTCCTGGTCACATACAGCAACTGTTAACCTACGTTACGATCTTTTTCAGGGAATGAACCGAAAACGCAATGTACAAATCGCAGAAATTCAAAGAGATTTGGCGGGAATTGAGATCGAACAGTTAAAAATGCAGCTGAGTCATCAACTGAGAGGAAATTTTGAACTATATCAAACCCGATCAAAAGTTGAAAAAATATCCAAGAAACGCCTTTTCCATGCGCAACAGTTGTGGGACATTGGAAAAGACAGGTATGATATGGGGTTGATCAACATTTTTAATTTAAACGATATCAAATTAAGCTATGAGCAGGCGGTGCTCAATTATTATGACCGCCTGTTTGAATTGCTGCAAACCCATTACGACCTCATGCGCTTAACGGGACGCCTTTCACAAAAATATGACATCCCCAATCAAATAGATCAGGATTAATCGATAAAATAATCCGGAAAATGATTCAGCTCCTTTTTGATCGCAACTGTATTGGCACCCTCTTTACGGATCACGTAATCATTTGTTTCTAAATGCCCGAGACATTCAGCATAATCCTCATCAGACAAGTGGGAGTGCTCAAAAACAATTGCCCCGGGGTTTGTGACTGCTATGTTAAACATCTTGATGATTTCAAAATCAAACCCTTCTGTATCGATCATCAGCAAATCAACTTTATTCAACGCATATTTTTTCCGTAACGTTTTCTGTGAAATGATGTTTACTTTCTCTTCTGCAATATGGGTAGCGGTATCTTCAGGAATGTTGATTTTTTCTTTTCTACACTTTCGGCTAACATGTCCGCTTGAAAATGCTTTTTCCAGGGTTGCCCTGTCAAAGGTCGCCAATCCGGTAGCCCAGCGAGCATTGCTAAATCCTATCTTATAAAGGATTGCTTCTCCGTCTTCCATTCCCATAGCAGCATTCAAAACAGTTATATTGGGATGTTTTCTGTAAATTTTTGAAAGATAGTTGTCAAAAACATACGATTGAGGCTCCAGCAAAACACCTCCCCATTTGTCTCGCTTAATAAATTTATGGATAGGGTCATGTGTGATTCCATCATTTGCGCCGATTTGTACTACCGTAAATGAATCTCCAACAGACTTTGAATAATCGCTTAAAAAGGCCGAAAGTGTACCTTTTTTTGGCCGATAAAAGTATTTGTAATTCCATCTGAACAAAAAATTATTGCTCGCACTCAGGTTGAATCGTAAGTTAAATAAGGCAGATTTGATAACTCTTTTCATGCGGCTGCTAAATTAGGAATTTGTTTTGAGCCCTTCACTAAAAATCAATCAAGATCAATTCAGGGGCGTCTCCCTCTGATCAAACGAATTAGTGTGGTGATTGCTATATTCTTAAAAAATGCTGATCTTTAGATCATGAGTAAGGGAAATAAGCGAAACAACATCCATGTTGGAGATGAAGTTGAAGTGGTACAAAAACACCATCAATCTACAGGTGAACTTAGCTGGGGGATCGTTAAAAAAATATTGACCAAATCTGCTACACATCCTCATGGAATCAAAGTCATGTTAGAAGATGGAAAAGTAGGGCGGGTAAAAAACATTATTTCAGCGGATGAAGAAGATTAATCTCACAGAAAAACTAAAGTTGTTTACAGAACACTGGTCGCCAAAGATATTGGCTGAACTGAATGGTCAGCAAGTAAAAATAGCTAAAATAAAGGGAGAATTTGTGTGGCACAAACACGATCATGAAGATGAATTGTTTTTGATTCTGAAGGGGAAATTGACCATTGAATTCAGGGATAAGATTATTGAATTAAAGGAAGGTGAAATGCTTGTTATTCCTAAAGGGATAGAACACAAACCTGTGGCAAAAGAAGAAGTGGCTATTTTGTTATTTGAACCAGCCGGTACAGTAAATACCGGAAATACAGATTCAGGATTCACCATAGAACATCCTGAATGGATCTAAAAAAAAACTCCTTTTGAAATTCATCAAAAGGAGTTGTCTATTTTTTTAGCGTATGATTTACTTCAGCACCGTAACGTGGCCTCTGAATTCATATCGTTTATCATTAAACTTATCCTTACAGTCAATTACCCAAATATAAGTTCCGTCCTCTACAATACCATTATTTCCATAAGTTCCATTCCATGCAGCATCTGAATTAAATGACTCCCATACCGGTTCTCCCCAGCGATTAAATATCATCAGGTGAAAATCATAGATATCTATTCCTGTAATGTAAATCTTCCAGGCCTCGTTATACTCATCCCCATCAGGAGTAAATATGTTGGGTGCGTAAACGAATATGTCATTGGTGATATTCAAGTATGTATTCGCAGAATCTACACATCCCCACTCGTTAGTAACGGTTAGTTGAATAGGATAAGTAGCAGCAACTTCAGGATAAACTACTCCCGGAGATTCCTGGTTTGAAGTTTCCGGTGATCCACCCGGAATATCCCATTGATAAATTAAGTTATCTCCTTGCGTTAAATTGTTGAGTTGAACTTCAGGAAAGTAAACCGTTGTTGTATTAGGATTTACCGTGAAATCAGGACTTGGCTTGTCATATATGGTGATATAATCCGCCACAAATATTTCATCATAACAACCATGTTCTGAATAAACTCCCATCCAAACGTCATAAGTTCCCACATCAGTAAAATTAACAGAAAATGAATTTTCATCTGTATAGGTCACATCATTTATAATCCATGTAACTGACTCCGTAATTCCTGCCGGTGTAGTTGTGTTTGTAAAAACAATCGTTGAAGGATCACAACCCCAGGTTTTATCAGAAGTAAAAGAAGCTTGAGGAACCGTATTCATTACAACTTCTGAACAAAGGGTTTGAGGAGTTGTTTCACAGACATCAGAGACCGTTACACAATAATCTGTTGTTTGAACGGGTGATATATCTATTGTTGAAGAGTTGTTCGCCATTCCTGTTCCATTAGCCGTCCATGCGTAATTGTAATCTGCAGCGCCATCCAGGAATCCACCTGAAACGGTTACTGTGTGAGAAGCATCTTCTCCCGGGCAAATGGAATCATTTGGGGTAATACTTATAACAATCGGATCATGATGATCTACATTAAGACTAAGCGTATCTGAATAACATCCTAAATCTGTTACCGCATAAACCTCTGTACTGAAATCAGTTCCAGCCGGTGAGGGCGTTACAGATACGGTTGATGTAGTAGCTGTAGTAGCTGTCCAGTTATAAGTATACGTTCCCCCGATAGGCACTCCGGTAGCTGAAACAGCCATGGTTGCTGTACCATTTTGACAAAGTGTGGTATCAGAAGAAACCAAACTTAATACAATTTCATCAGGTTCATCCAGGATGACTTGCGTATCATACATACAGCCGAGATAATCCATAGATATGATGTCGTATGTCCCTCCACTTAAGTTGTTGAATACATTAGAAGTTTGATAAGTAGTGCCTCCGTCAATAGAATATTGATTCGCTCCTAAGTCACCTGAAGCCGGCGTTGCATCTGAATCTACTATTATGGAACCATCTGCAGCCTCAAAACAACTTATTTCTGTCACCGTAGTGGTGTGTGTTTCTTCAGAAAAATAGATCATTACCGTATCCGTACCCTCCGGACAAACACCTGTAGTATCTTCTTCGTGCAGTATATAAGTGTAATGTCCCGGTAAATTACCCAGTACAGTAGGACTAATATTGCCTGGCCCCGGCACAAAAAGACTGTTTCCCGCACCACCGCTAAAAGTAGTAATATTACCTACCGTCCAATTGAAGTTTCCACCATTATCAAGCGTACCGTTAAGTTGCGCACCGGAAGTTGTTGAATGACATAAAGAGTCATCAAGTCCTGCATCCGGAAAAATGGGATCTACTGCATGTACCGGCCATGAAATATCAACAGGGGCTCCTGCCACTATTGCCGTTACCGTATATAGTATTGAATCTACCGGATGAAAACCGATATAAGGATCACCGACTGTAGCTTGATAAACACCAATGGGAGGTGTAACTGTAAAATCTGTTGCACCCGCTGGAAACTGTGGAGCAAAATCTATAAAAGCTGTATCTCCTGAGCAAATGGTAGTTTCACAAACCGGAATAACGATCATAATTTCACCAGGACCTGTATTACCACCTTGAACACACCCCAAAGCAGGAGGCACCAAGCTAGAACCGCCACCACCGCCGCCGCCGCCGTTGGCTCCAGTACAACACCCGTCGTTTCCACCGCCGCCGCCGCCAAAAAATCCAGCACCGCCACCGCCACCGGAAGCCGTTTGCCAAAATCCACCATCACCTCCTTGTTGTCCTACTCCATTTGAACCGCCAGGAGGAGTTCCTGCCCAAGGGGTACCTCCTGTGCCCGGAGCAGTTTGTGTTCCTCCGGTTCCACCAGCTCCAAAAGTATTACCTCCACTAACTCCGGTAGCACAACCACCATCTCCGCCAGCGTTATTTGTTGTTGAACCACCTCCGGATCCACCACCAGCACCTGCAACTGCATATAATGTCCCGTTAATCATTATTTGAGTTAAACCACCACCTCCACAAGAATTGTAACCGACATTACCGTCGGTTGAAGCAAAACCGTTTCCTCCGCCATTGGTGCCGGCTCCGGGACAACCTCCTGCCCCTCCAACAACTATATCAATAACATCTCCGGGATTAACCGGTATAGTCCCTGTTAATAAGGCTCCATCCCCTCCATTAGGACCTCCTCCGGAAGCTCCTCCCATGGTTAGCTCAATACCACCACTCACACATCCTGGAACCGTCCAGGTTTGCCCCGAACCAGGTGTAAATATAATCGTATCCTGTCCAAAAGAGTAAAACACTCCCAAAAACATGAAAATACCAAATGATATTATTTTTGTTTTCATTACTTATTATCGTTATTTCTCTATTATAAAAATCAAGTGGGTTCAATCAATATATGATTAAAACGTATTTCTCGGTTAATAGGTTGCTTATGAAACATAAAGCACACCCCTCTAGTTCAGAAACTACCTTAACTTCTATTATTTGTTAAAATATTAACAATCTTTCAGTCCTTGAGGTGCAATCATTTTTCCATCTCCTGAAATACCGGAATTAAAACAATCAATCTCATATCCCAGTTTTTTAAACCATTTTACAAAGTGGGCTTCTGTATAGGATGCCTCTGTCTTAAAAGTACAGAAATAGGTACTTGTAATGTAATCTGCATGGGCAGAAATGATCCCTTTTTTACTTTTAATTTTCGCATCTATTTCTCTTGCCTGTTCTTGTGTCGAAATTGTTCTGATCTTAAATTGTGCATAGGCATTTTTTGTGTCTTGAGAAGCCGCATAATCAGAAAGCACTGAAAGGCTGATGATGAGTAAGAAAATCCTCATAAAGCAAATTTTAAGATTCCAATATACAACATTTAAGCCATTAGGAAATCGCTGTGTATATTTTAAGCCGGCGGGGAGTCTTTTTTAAACCGTCTACCCAGATACTCTATAAGTATCACCAAAGCCAACCCACTGAATGCTGCTAAAACGGCATATACCAAATGATTCGGGCTATCTGTCATCAAAGTAAAATCTTGTGGTAAAATATTTTCCTGGACAACAGGCTTGAGCTCTCCGTGTCGGTCAATGATAGATTTTGTTGTCATTTTCCATGGCCAGACCTTATTTAAAGATCCAATCAGAAAGCCTGTTAATACTGCAATGATAAACGATTTTGATTTTTTAAAGAGGAAGTTCAGCAATTTAGAAAATGTAATTAAGCCGAATAAACATCCCGCCATAAAAACAAGCAGGGTCAAGCCGTTGTCGGTTACAATTTCCCATTGTTTTGCTTTGAGTGCATCTAATAAACCACTTACACTGCCAAGAATAGTGGTATATGCGCCTAACAATAACAAAATAAAGCTTCCGGAAATCCCCGGTAAGATCATGGCGCAAATGGCTAATGATCCGCAAAGAAAAATGTACAATAAATTATCTGTGCCTTCTGCAGGTGTCATTATTGTGATGACATAAGCCAGAACAGTACCAAAAATCACTCCCAGTACACTTCTGTAATTCCAGTTTTCTACTGTTTTTCCGACCAGCCAAATGGAGGCCAAAATCAAACCGAAGAAAAAAGCCCAGAGCACAATTGTGTGGTTGGCTAACAAATATTCCAGCAATTGCGCAAGTGAGAAGATCGCTATTACAATCCCCAAAAGAAGTGCCAGTAAAAAATTACCATTGAGGGCTTTCCACATGGCTTTAAAACCCTCTTTTCTCCAGGTTTTAATCAGCCCAAAATTAATGCCACTAATGGTTTCAAGTAATTCTTCGTAAATGCCGGTAATAAATGCAATGGTTCCACCTGAAACACCCGGAACTACATCTGCAGCGCCCATTCCCATTCCCCGAACAAGCAGACCGAAAAATCGCTTTTTACTCTGCATCCTCCTCTTCGTCCTGAATTTGTTTTAAGGTTTGTCCAATTTTCTCAGGTAAATGCTCAAAAAAGGTATCTCCCCTAAGTCCTAATCTCAGACATTCTAATGGAATCACTTCGTTGGGAGCAATGTTACCCAAATTGACATTCGCACCAAAAAGTCGAATAAACCAAACCTGTTGTGTTTTTTTAGGTGCTTCCCAAAGAATCTCATTGGGATTGATTTTAGCAATAATTTTATTGATCAAATAGGTATGCGCTGTTCCGTTGGGTCTGAAAACTCCAACTGTTCCACTTTCACGACCTTCTGCAATCACTTTCCATGAACCGGCTTCCAATTCAGTACTCATCATTTTGATCCATTTGTTGGGCGAGATGATGATTCCGGCATCTTTTGAACCCACCTCTGACATCACGGTTCTATCTTTTGCCAATTGTGAGATGTATTCTAATTTTTGATCGTGTGGAATGATGATAGATCCGTCAGAAACCTCACAGAGATCCATGTCGTATTTATCTAACATCTTTCTAAAATCTTTGAATTTATTTCTTGCGATAAATAGCTCAAACAGAGTTCCGCCAAAATAGGGACGAATCCCGGCGCTTCTATACAATTTGATCTTTTCTTCCAAATTTTTCACGACATAGGCCGTTCCAAACCCGAATTTAGCAATGTCAAAATAATCTCCACTAGAATCAATCAGGTTTTCAACCTCTCTCAGGCTTAACCCTTTGTCCATCATCATGGTCGTTCCTTCCTCGCGTGGTTTTTCCGTGCGTTTAGGGATATACGTCAAAGTAAAATTCTTACTCATCTCTCAGCTCAAGTATTTGAATGAATTCAGGTATTTCCTGTGCTTCAGGAAAGTGCAAAAATAGTATTTTTGCCGAATTAGCATCAATCAGATACTCTTTCTTAAAGCGCAGCAAGGCATCTGTTTTCTGACCATTTATCCACAAGAGGATAGCAAAATAAATACGCACTTGATTTGCAAGGCTTTCAAAAGAATCTATAGAAGCTAAAAAGTCAATGGCTTCATCCAAACTGAACTCTGCTTTTATTTTTGCCAATAACACGATAGCATCTGCATATTCAGGTTCAATTTTCAATGCCGTTTCCAGTTGTGCTTCTGCTTCCAATAAGCGCTCTGCTTTATACAAAGCCTCAGCCAAAACCAATCGGTAATTGGCATTTTCAGCCTGGATATCTACGGCTCTTTTCAGGTAATTGATTGCTTCGGTGCCATGTCCCTGAAGTTCTTTTATGATTCCAATCCCCAACCAGGATTCAGCAATGTCCGGATTTATGGATTTACTTTTTTCATAATACATCAGTGCTTCATCATATCGTTCCAGCCGCTCATAAGCTTCTGCCAAATAACTGAGTGTTAGCGGATCGTCTCCGTCAATTTCAATACATTTTGCATACGCTTCTCTTGCTTTCTGAAAATCATTGATCTGCATATAGGTGTTTCCCATATTAAAATGGGCAGAAGAAAAGTCTTCATTAATAATGACAGCATAATCATACGCCCAAAGCGCTTTCTCAAAGTCTTCTTTAATAAAGTAGATATTCCCCAGGTTGTACCATGCCGTGAACGAATAGGGATTATTTTCAATGTACTTGTTGTAATATTCAATGCACTTATCAAAGTCCCCTATTCTTTCATAGCAATAGGCGATTTCATAAATGGCTGATTCATTTTCAGGAGAGGATTCAAGTAATTTCTCAAGTTCCCGGATGGCGCCGGTATAATCGTGAATACTTTCATACTCTAAGGCCAGGTCAAATCGGATGTCTTCCACTTCTTCGTCATCCTCATCCTGATGGGCTGCCAGATCAATTGCCTTTTCAAAGTATTTGATCGCATTTTCATGATCACGTAACTGGCTAAAAACACTGGCTTTTGTAATGAACACTTCAATATTGAACGGTTCTGATTTCTCTAGGCTCTGAAGAATAAGCAAACTCTCCTTTAATTGACCCGTAGTAGAAAGCAATTGAGCTTTTCGCAAATCAAAGGTGGTGTTATTGGGGTGTTGATCTTTTGCAAAAGCAATGGCTGACATTGCTTTTTTGATCTGATTCTTAATAATAAAGTTATCGATAATTTGCTCCAGTATTTCAGAATCGAAATAATAAGCTTCTTTATTCGCTAACATTTGTTCGAATCGTTCCAATTCAGCACTGAATTGAGAATCGAATCTATCTTCTTCATCATCATCAAACATAGAACTCACGTTTTAGTTAATGCTGACCTGAGGTCTTAACAAAAATAGGAGGAAGCGGATAGCGACAGTTGCTACTGCTTCAATGTTATTAACAATGTTTTCAACATTTGTTACTACATTTTCCTTCTTTTTCATTCAAAACACTCAAGGTTACTTTCCTCCGCGCTTTCGATCCGTTTCTTTCAATAAAACTTTTCGGATACGAATCGATTCAGGTGTTAATTCAACATATTCATCTTCCTGGATATATTCCAAAGCCTCTTCCAAACTAAATTCTTTAGGTGGTGCAATCTTCATTTTTTCATCTGTATTAGAAGTTCGCATATTGGACATTTTTTTTGTTTTAGTCACATTGATCACCAAATCTCCGGCTTTTGAATTCTCTCCAATTACTTGCCCTTCATAAATCTCAACGTTGGGTTGGATGAAAAATTTTCCACGTTCTTGCAAATTATGTAAAGAATAAGGAATACTGGTTCCCTTTTCCATGGAAATAAGAGAACCATTCATACGTCCCGGAATATCTCCTTTGTAGGGCTGATATTCAATGAAACGGTGTGTAACGATTGCTTCTCCGGCAGTTTGGGTCAGTAAAAAGCTTCTCAAACCAATGAGTCCTCTTGAAGGAATGATAAATTTACAGATCATTCGTTCTCCCTTAGGTTCCATACTTACCATTTCGCCTTTTCGCTTGGTCACTGCATCAATTGCTGTTCCGGAATAGATTTCAGGAAGGTCTATTGTCAGATCTTCAATGGGTTCACATTTTTTACCCTCTATTTCTTTGATGATCACCTGTGGCTGTCCCACCTGTACTTCATAGCCTTCTCTTCGCATGGTCTCCAGTAAAACAGATAAATGCATAACTCCCCGCCCGTAGACATTCCATTTGTCAGCAGAGTTGGTTGGTTCTACCCGCAAGGCAAGATTTTTTTCTAATTCTTTTTCTAAGCGTTCGTGAATGTGTCTTGAAGTGACAAACTTGCCTTCTTTTCCAAAAAATGGTGAATCATTGATGGTAAAGAGCATACTCATGGTCGGCTCATCAATAGTAATTGATTCAAGTGGTTCAGGATTTTCAAAATTACAAATTGTATCGCCAATCTCAAATCCTTCAACCCCTGTAACGGCGCAAATATCGCCCACTTTAACCGACTCTACTTTTCGTTTTTCAAGTCCTTCAAAAACAAATACTTCTTTTATTTTGGATTTTTCTTGTCTACCATCTCTTTTAGCCAAAATCACGGGCATATTTGACTTTAATTCTCCACGGGTTAGCCGCCCGATTGCTATTCGCCCAACAAAAGAGGAATAATCCAATGAAGTGATCAACATTTGGGTATTTCCCTCATCAAATTTCGGTAAAGGAAAATAGTCCAGTATGGTATCCAAAATGGTTTCGATTCCGTCTGTAGGCTGTTTCCAATCTTTGGACATCCATCCATTTTTAGCAGAACCATAAACCGTTTCAAAGTCAAGTTGCTCTTCATTGGCGTCCAATTCGAACATCAATTCAAAGACTTTCTCGTGTACTTCATCCGGAGAACAGTTTTCTTTATCTACTTTATTGATTACCACCAAAGCCTTTAAACCTAATTCCAATGCTTTTTGTAAGACAAATCGAGTTTGGGGCATGGGACCTTCAAAGGCATCCACCAAGAGACAAACGCCATCAGCCATATTCAGCACGCGCTCTACTTCCCCGCCAAAGTCACTGTGACCCGGTGTGTCGATAATGTTAATTTTTGTGTTTTTATAAAAAAGGGAGACATTTTTAGCCGTAATGGTAATGCCCCTTTCCCGCTCCAACTCATTGCTGTCCATGATCAATTCTCCACTGTTTTTGATCGGATTTTCTCCCGCTTCAATCAATCGATCAACCAGGGTGGTTTTACCGTGGTCAACGTGAGCTATTATTGCAATATTTCTAATATCCATAGAAGATGTAATTATTCAAAAAATCAATTGATGTTTGTTATTTGATTTATTTTCTTAGTTGTTGAATTTCTTTTTTCTCTTTCGATCTCTTGAACCGAATTTTCCTTTTGATGCAGCTGCTCTTGAACCACCTTTACTACCGGAATTACCTGATTTAGTTTGTTCAACATTCATCTTTTTCCCTTCGTAATCGACATTTTGCAATCGCTTTACAATGGTATCCGTCTCTCCTTTATCTGCATCAAAAAAGGAGAAATTTTTGAGGATGTCGATTTTTCCAATCGCATCTTTTTTCAAACCGGTGCTATCGCAGATCATTCGAAGCAATGCTCCCTGATTCAATCCGTCTTTTTCTCCCAAATTGACAAAAAAGCGATTTTTACTATCGTCTCTGTCTCTTCTACGTCCACCACCTGCATCTTTTGAAGAAAATTCGGCATCAATTTTTCCTGATTTGGAATAGTAGTCTGCGAATTTGTTAAACTCTACAGAAACAAATCTTTTCACCAACTCTTCTTTATCAATGTCCTGCAATTTCTCCATGACCGCCGGCATATATTTACCGATTGATTTTTCATCTACTGAAGTTTCCTTCATTTGATCAATCATTTGCATGAGTTGCTTTTCACAGATCGCATCAGGATCAGGTAATTTTTCAAAACTAAAATTGGTTTTGATGATTTTTTCAATATTTTTCAATTTTCTACCGTCTTTGGTATTTGCCAACGCAATTGAAATTCCTTTTTTTCCTGCCCTTGCGGTTCTTCCTGATCGGTGGGTATAATTTTCCACATCTTCGGGTAATTTGTAGTGGATGACATGCGTAATATCGTTCACATCAATTCCTCTTGCGGCTACATCTGTTGCCACTAACACTTGCAGGTGTTTATCTCTGAATTTATTCATCACCCGGTCGCGTTGCGCCTGTGAAAGATCACCATGTAATGGCTCTGCAGAATATCCGTCAGCCATGAGTTTATCAGCTACTTCAGCTGTTTCTCTTCGGGTACGGCAAAACACTAAACCGTAGATATCCGGATTGTAATCAATCAGCCTTTTGAGTGCAGCATAACGATCACGTTCCTTTACGGTGTAAGCTTGATGTTCAATGTTTTTATTGGCCTCATTTTTTCCTCCTACAGTAATCTCAAAAGGATTTTCCATGTAGGTTTTTGCTATTCGCGCTACTTCAGCCGGCATGGTTGCCGAGAAAAGCCAAACACATTTATCTTTCGGTGTTTTTGACAAAATAGAATCAATATCTTCTTTGAATCCCATATTGAGCATTTCATCCGCTTCATCCAGAATAACCGTATCAACATCTTTGAGCTGAACTTTTTTTCTGTTGATCAAATCGATCAATCTACCGGGGGTTGCAACAATAATTTGTGCTCCTTTTTGAATTTGCTTGATCTGCTTTCCGATATCTGTTCCGCCATAGACAGAAACAATATTTAACCCTCTTATGTTTTTGGCATAACTCTCCAAATCACTGCTGATCTGAATGCACAATTCTCTCGTAGGGCAGATAATTAGCCCTTGCGTTGAAGTATTGGCAACATCTACAAAGTGAAGTAAAGGCAGACCAAAGGCAGCCGTTTTTCCGGTTCCGGTTGAAGCCAAACCAATCAGGTCTCCAGGCTCATTAAGAAGTTTTGGAATTGCTTGTTGTTGGATTGGGGTTGGTTCAACAAAACCAATGTCGGCTATTGCAGAGAGAATTGCTTCACTCAAGCCAAATTCGTTAAATTTCATAATAGTATTTAGTTATTCCCATGCCTCATTCTGATCCCTTTTAACATCCCAACTAAATACGACTGAATCAAAACGTGACGCGCAAAAAATTTGCGCAAAGATACGGAGACTTATTTGAATAACCACACTTTTGCTTTGAATATATAACCATTAATTATCTGTTAACACTGCTGTCCGGGGAAATAAAGTCAGACTCCCATTTCCGCCATTTCATTTCCGCCAGTTGGCGGAAGGGGAAAAGGATCGCCAGAAATGGTCATCACTTCTAGCTTTTTTAAATTTTCACCGGACATTAATTATCTGTTAGTAAAAATCAATTGTTGAGAAGCTTTTGGGTGATAAAACACGGTTTATAAGAAAAATAGTAGTTTTGCAACGAACCATGAAAAACGTTCTTATGAAAAATTGGGGATTACTCATTGTGACGATATTCTCCTGGATGACTTCATTTGCTCAACCGGGAGTACCTATTGACACAATAGATACAGAGGAAGGTAAAATGTTTATTTACGCCAACCGAACCTGGGAATACGAGAAAGACTTGAATTTTGATGGTGTACTTTGTCCGGGTATCCACGAACTGGTCACTACCGACACTAATTTTCTATATAAATCCTATTGGAATACAGACGTTACGATCACTTGCACCAGCAACGAGGTAGAAAATATGCAAGATACTTTATGGCTGTGTACAATTGACACCGTACACAACGGTTATGCTATTCCATTTGAAGGTCGCATCACTTCTCGTTTTGGATACCGAAGAGGAAGAAATCACAACGGAATTGATATTGATTTAGAAACCGGGGACACGATAAAATCTGCTTTTGACGGTAAAATTCGCTATGCTCAAATGCACGAAAAAGGTTTTGGAAATTTGGTTATCATTCGTCATTACAACGGCCTTGAGACCTATTATGCGCATTGTTCTAAGTTGTTAGTAGCTCCCAATCAGGAAGTGAAAGCCGGAGATCCGATTGCTTTAGGTGGAAATACCGGAAGATCTACAGGAGATCACCTGCATTTTGAAGTACGCTTTTACGACAATCCGATCAACCCTGAACATTTATTTAATTTTGAAGAGAAGTATGTGGATGATAACTTATTGGTTCATTCAGGGATTTTCATGCCGGGAGCTTCTAAGCATCATACATCTTCCTCAGGGCATTCAGGAGGGGGGCAAAGTACTTATAAAATAGATAAAGATGCCCGGACACATAAGGTAAGAAGTGGGGATTCTCTTTTTGGGATTGCCTTAAAATACGGAACCACTGTGGATAAAATTTGCCATTTGAATCGTATGAAAGATACGGACATACTGCAGATTGGTCAGGTACTTAAAGTAAAGCCATAATCAACATTTTCTGCATGGCATGTCTTGTCCTAAAATAGGTTTACACTAAAACATGTAAAAATGGACAAAAACTCTATCTTTAATTGAAGCATCATCTTTTTAAGATTCCACCCTGTTGCGGCTAAAAAAGCGTTAATTTGAGGTGAATCAATGCCGTGGAGATAGTTTTGTCCCATTCGATAATCTGTTTTTAGATGACCAATAAGCGGTTCGATAGCGGCTCTTCTCTGGAATTTTTCAATTTTTAAATCGGATACTGAAATCCTTTCCGGCATATTATAATCCAAAACATTACTCGCTTTAATCAAGTAGTTTACAATTCCTCCTCTCAAATACAATAAATCAAATCAATCAAGCGTTTTAACCCAAACCTGTCTTTATGAAAATTCAAATATTCTTCCTATTATTCCTATTCAACTTAAATTCTTTTGCGCAAGAAGCCCCAGAAATAATTCCTCAAAATTTCATTAGTCTTTCTGCCGGACTGCAAACAGCAGATTTTCAGAAGCCTGTTTTTGGTATTTCTTATCGGTTTACATTCAAGGAGAATTGGTGGTTCAAAACGGGCTTATCCTACAACTCTTTTTCCGGCGAAAACTTAATGACTGATTCTTTGCTTTATGCCAGTAATTCAATTCAAATAATACGAAATCAAGAACAGTACAACAGATCATACCTTGTGAGCGCAGGCATTCAATACAATCTTGCGCGATATGTTAACTTCAGTATGGATTTGATTCTCGGTTATAATCAGAATCATCAAAGCTTCAATGATCGTGCTAAAGCCTATGATTCATTAGAAGGTGCATGGATTTGGAATACGGATGCTTTGAGTAAAGAATACCCTGATTTATTTACCAATAACGGGGATCAAACATCAGTGAGTTTTAATAATGCTTATAACGCTTATTTGGGGCATGCAACCTATTTGGTAACAGGCGGAGCTGTTAGTATAGGCGGATGTCTCCCAGTTGGTAAAAGATGGGAATTTGGTTTGACCTATTCATCTTCCTTTTTGAGATACGCCTATTTAAATAACCGTTCTTTGGCAACGGAACTTAATTATGAAGGCATGACGGTTTATCCAAATATTGAAAATATTATTACTGAACCCAGCTCATTCAACCTTTGGAATCATTCATTGTCCCTGAGTTTAGCGTTTGGGTTTTGATTAGGTCTTAACTTGACTCAAAATATTTCTGTCATTTTAAGTGAATTGAAGTTTCTCTAATCTCACTTTAAAACTGTTACGTGCCCTTGCTTTTTATGAACCTTATCTGAAATCAATCACCTTGTGCTATTAATTGTACGGAAGTGAGGAATAATATCGCTGCAAAAAAATTGTTTTATCATTCCAACAAAACTTTTTCCTGACTTCGACACTGGGACACCCTGAATTAAGAATCGAATGATTTTGGGAGATTCTTTTTTTCTTTTGCGCTTACTTTTTTGTCTTGGATTTCGACACACTTCGGCTTCAGTCTCGGCTACAATCTCGGCTACAATCTCGGCTACGCTCGATTTCCGACTCGACTGCTCGATTTCCGGTTCGATTTACGGATCGATTTACGGATCAGTGACCAATAATAAAAGAAACAAAACAATCAAGCACGGTAATTCATTTCCTATTTTATTTACCACATAGAATCATAGTTCACATAGGCTTCAGAATAATTTCTATATATACTATGTGTGGTTCCGTTTCTATTTTATTCACCACTTAAAGTCAATTTATATGAAAACAAATGTCAAATTAATTAGTAAACGACGGAAGTCTGGAGCCATAATCAACATTTTCTGTTTTTACTGAAGTTGCTATACTTCCACGCCTATCAGGCAAACGTCATCAATTTGTTCCAGGTCTCCTTTCCAATCAAAAAATGCTTTTTTGCATATATCTTTTTGTTGGGATATGGGTTTATCCTGAATGGACAAGATGAGTTTTTTTAGCGTTTTGTATTTATATTTTTTTCCTTTCTTTCCTCCAAATTGATCTGCAAATCCATCTGTAAAGACATAAATGCGGTCACCCCGTTTTAAATCTCCTTCATTCAGTTGAAAAGGTGAGCTGTTTTCAAAATATCCGATTGGCTGTTTATCTCCTTTAATTTCGAATAATTTGCATCCAAATTCAATCATGTTAGGAGAAATATGATCACCATTTATAGAGATATCTTCGTCTTCTTGGTTTCGTACAATCCACACCGGATTCTGAGCTCCTGAAAACTGAAAGTTTACCTTTTTAGTATCCGAATAATCCAGACCACAAATGGCAAGATCCATCCCATCTTTAATCAATTCTCCGGATTCTTGATCTGTAAAAGCATCTATCACCACTTTATTGGTGTGATCCAGAATTTCATTGGTTTTCAGCAATCTTAATTCATACACTGCGGCTGTCAATGCACGTGTACCAATTAGTGAGACCATAGCTCCGGGAACGCCGTGTCCTGTACAGTCCACCGCAGCAAAAAAGCGCATTTGTTCATTGATACGGCTTTTCTCAGCCCAATAAAAATCTCCTGATACAATATCTTTTGGTTTGTAAAAAGTGAAATATTCTTTCAGTATGTTTTTCATTTTTTCTTTACCCGGAAGGATAGAGCCTTGTATGCGTTTAGAATACAAAATTGAATCCGTGACTTCTTTATTTTTTTGTTGAAGTTCATCCGCTTGAGACTGAATTTCTTTAGTTCGCTCAGCAATAACTACCTCTAAGGCTGTTCGCTGCCTCACCAACTGCCGGGTTCTCAACCACAGAATTCCCCAAGCTAGCAAAGCGATTAAGCATCCGGCTGTTATTCTAAATGCCCAGGTTTGCCAAAACGGTTTATCAATCCGGAAATCAAAATGTATGGCATCCCCGGTAATAATACCATGTTCGTCAGAAGATTTTAATAAAAAAGAGTAAGTTCCCGGTTCTAAATTGGTATAGGATACAAAATTCTTTAAAGTGGGGGCACAATATTCTTCATCAAACCCTTCTAATTTCCAGCTGTACTCTATCTTATTAGGGGAAATAAAGTTTAGACCGATAAAATCAAAGGAAATGTTATTTCTATCATAAGGTAAGGTCAATTTTTTCGGTAATTTATACTGCCCATATACACCTTTACACCATTCAGATTTGTTCCAGTCCTGATCTTCTCCATCAATTCTAACTTTACTGATGTAATTAATGGATGGTCGTCCTTTGGTAAATTGTTCAATTTCTGCATGTTTCATGCAAAACAATCCATTCACCGTTCCGAACCATAGGTTTCCTTTTGAATCCAGAAAAGAAGAATTATCATTATTCTGCATCCCAAAAAAGCCACTTTCAGGACCAAAAGACTTAACCGAATAAGTGGTGTCTGTCTCCCAGGTGATCAGGTCTATCCCATTTTCATGCCCTGCCCAGACCTGATTTTCTACCATCAAAAATGAGTAAATAGAATTGGAAACCAGTCCATTTTTTTTGGATATGTTCTCAAGATCCATTTGGTGAGACCGGGAATCGTAATGTCCAAAGTACATCCCATTTCCCAGTGTACCTAGCCAGATTCTTCCTGTGCTATCCAATCCTATTGAAACAATTTCAGTAACCGCTGCGGGCATAACCGGATTGAGAAATTTATCATCATGAAAAATAGATACTTCCCCATCACTAAATGCTACCCAAACGTCTCCTTTTTTATCCTGAGTAATGCTGCTGACTCTCCTTCCGGCCAATCCGTCCTGCGTGGCTAAAAATTTGATGTCAAAATCGTCCCCATTTTCGTTTTCCCTAAGAATTGCCAATCCATTATCCGTTCCAATCCAGTATTTATTATTAAATTTTTTAATCGTGGTTATTTCCGTATTGCGCAGTCCATCTTTTTCATTGATTTGAGTCACCTTATCGCCGTCTATTACAGTAATGCCAATATCGGTTCCATACCAGTATTTATTCTGTTCATCCCTAAAAATAGTATGAACAGAGTTCGCGCGCAAGCCATTTTTCAAATCAACTGTTGAAAACCCTTTTAGCTTATCATGAACAATGTTGAGCTTTGAAACCCCGTCATAAGTCCCTACGATAATATGTCCTTCATGATCTTCATTAATCGATAATATTTGATTAGAAACCAATCCTTCATAAGGTGTATAGGCGATAAAATCCTGGTGGTTATACTTCATTATTCCACCAAAATAGGTGCCCACCCAGATGTTGTCAAAACTATCGTGGGCCAAACACCTGACCCGCTCATTTGACAGGCCATTTTGTGTGGATAAACTGATAAACTCTTTACCGTCGTACACACTTATTCCTTGTGTTGTCCCCAACCAAATATTCCCGTAAAGATCTTCAGTAATGGAACGTACACGGTTGTGAGCTAACCCCTCTAAAAGTGTCCAGGATTCAATGCTATCCCCTTTGATACAATTCAATCCATTCTGAGTACCTACCCAAAGACTCTTTTTACGATCTACATACAAATTTAATATGAGGTCATTACTTAAGCCATGTGCCTCAGTATACACTTTAATTTTATGATCTTCGTACTTACACAATCCCCGATCAGTACCCATCCAAACTACCTCATCCTGAGCAAGCAGGGATCTGACCTTCATGTGTGGTAAATTCAGATTAATTTTCAGGATTCCATATCCCCCTTCCTCATCCGGATCTAAAATAGAAATTCCACGATCTGTACCAACCCATATATTCCCTTCATAATCCTGAGTGATGGAGCGCACAAAATTATCTGCTAAACCATCTTCCCGGTAGATGCTTTGGATTTTTTTTCCGTTGTAATACGAAAGCCCATTTGCGGTTCCAAACCAGATAATTCCGCGATCATCCTGAAAGATCGTCCGTACATTTTCAGAAGCCAGACCATTGTGACGGGTATAATTTGTGAATTTTTTTCCGTCAAACTTGCAGGCTCCTCCGCCTTCAGTTCCTATCCAAATAAAACCCGCATTATCCTGCATAATGAAATAAACACCGGATCGACTCAAGCCCTCTTCAAGGCTATATTTTTTGAAATGAAATTGCTGTCCCGCGCTAAAAAACGAAATCACAAATACTATACAAAAAAGGATCAAATGTTTTGCCATCATCCCTCCAAAGTTAGTTCAATATTTTTATGAAAAATCTCCTTGTTCATGTTCTTACTCAACTTGAGTTTTTGTTTTTCAATAGGATCGTTTTCAAAGTTGACAAATTTTGGAAATAATAACTCCCATTTCCGCCATTTCATTTCCCCTTCCCTAAAGGGAGTGAAATGGCTTTACCTTAGTATTATCAAGCGATCCCACCCTTTAGTGATGGGGGAAAGGATCGCCAGGGATGGTTATCATTTCTAACTTTTTAAATTTTTACCGGACATTAATGAAAATAAATATACTTTTTTTTTACCTCATAGTTCAACTTCTATTTATAATCGATTTAGAAAAGAGCAACTTATTTTTTTTACTATTCTCTTTTAAAATTATGCTTTCTACTTTTAAAAAATTCATTATCTTGCTCTCGCTTAAAAAGTTAAAACAATTTTATGTCATTCTTAAAGAAAGTGTTTAAAGGCTCAGCCGACTCTGAAACAGAAACCAACAAGCAGCCAAGTAATAGCTCCGGTAGTAGTAACTCCGGTAGTAGTATTTCCAGCTTCGGTCGTTATACCGATATCAATAAAACAAAAACTCAAGTTGAGTACTGGAAAAAGGCAAACGATAGTTTTAAGGCCGGGGAATATGTTAATTCTTTTGAATATTTCCTTCATTATTTAAAAGATGAGACGGTTGAAAATGTAAAGTTTAGCCGCAACGGAAATGAAATTGAATTTGAGTTCATACAGGGTTCAAAGGTCATTCGTGGAAAAGCAGATGAAACGCGTTTTTTTGCAGAATCACCCATTGTGATTATGGAAGAAAACAGTATGCCTGTCATGCGTAAACTCATGTCTCTCAATTATGTGTTACGATATTCAAAGTTTGCTTTAAAAGACCATACGATCTATATGAAATTCAGTTCGCATGCGCTGGATGCCTCGCCGGGTAAATTGTATGATGCACTAAAAGAGTTAGCCAGAAAGGCAGATCAACAAGACGATTTGTTGACACAGGAATTTTCCTCTCTTAAAGAAATTAACACCGATAGCATTATAGAACTGCCTGAGGCAATTAAAATGGCAAAATATGAATACCTGATCGGAATGATTCAGTCTACTAAAGAAGAAATTAAGAAACATGACCCCAGCAAAATGGCGGGAGGAATTGCCTTTTTGTTGCTTAACCTTACGTACAAAATTGATTATCTCATTACCCCTCAGGGAGAATTAACAGATGCGTTGGAGCGTATTCAACGCCTGTTTTTTGCACGAAACAATCAATCAACCTTAGAGCGAAACAATGAGATTTTACATGAGTATGAGCAAATTGTAAATACGCCTAAAGAGAAAATTTTGGAGGGGATATATGATGTCAAGGCCACTTTTGCTATCGCCAATGCCGCCACACATAAATCAGTGATGGATATGATGTTTAAAGAACGGGAGAAGGTGGGTTGGTACAGAGATGAAAATTATCCTCAAATAGTAGAAGCCATTTACGAGTACATGGTATCTTATGCTTTCTTTAACTATGGGATGGTTTATCCGGTCAGTAAAATTTTAAACCTTGTCCTTTGTGTTATGAATCCTGATTTTTACGAGCAGTGCAGTTCTTCTCCTCGTTTAAATGAAAATGGAATTTTGAACGGATCTGCTATTTCAAAAGAGATCCAATCTATTATTAAATCTGCTAAAAAAGACTATCCTAACATTGAATTTAATACAGCGGTATTAAACTTCACCTCAGTGGCTTTATTTGTGGATTCTTTAATACTTGAACTTGACAAATTGAACTTATCAAAAAACTAAGCAATGGAACAAATTATTGAAGGCTATAAAGACATAATCGTTCAGATTCATACACCGGGGGGATCCGGATCCGGATTCATAGTGAAAGACAAGAACGTTATCATCACTAACCGTCACGTTGTGCACGGAAATGAAGAGGTGGTTGTTAGGGGTGAAAGATTTGGCAAGACACTGACGCAAGTCATTTATACGGATCCTTTAAATGATATCGCTTTTTTGCGTATACCGGGTGGGTATGAAGAGTCTGGACATGCGGCTATATCCAATGAGCTCGTCAATGCAGGAGAGCGCATTGTAGCCATTGGTCATCCCTTAGGACTTCGGTTTACCGCCACACAAGGGATCGTTTCTAAATCAGAACGAAAGTTTAACAATGTAGATTATATTCAGGTGGATGCTGCCATTAATCCCGGAAATAGTGGGGGGCCTTTGATCAATGAAAGAGGGGAAATTGTTGGTGTCAATACCTTTATTTACAGAAACGGTGAGAGTTTGGGCTTTGCTTTGCCTTCCACTACACTCAACGATATATTGCGGGAATATGATGAAAGTTATTCCGGTAAGCGCGCTTCTAAATGCCCTTCCTGTACTAATTTGGTTACGCTGGAAACATTACAGGATGGTTATTGTTCGCATTGCGGAAACAAGTTTGACGTGACAGAATTTGAAGCGAAATCTTATCAACCGGAAGGCGTATCAAAAACTATGGAAGATATCCTGGTGAGTATCGGAAAAGATGTACGACTGTCACGTGTTGGAAAATCAGCCTGGGATGTGGAAGAAGGTAGTGCCATGGTTAAAATCACTCACAATTTAAAAGATCGCTTTATCTATTGTGATGCCACTCTTGGTTCTCTGCCCAAACAAAACATTGGTGACCTTTATGAATATATGCTGAAAGAGAATTATGATCTAGAATCACTGAGTTTTAGTGTTAACAAGCAAAATATAGTGTTAAGTACCATTATTTATGATGCTGATTTAAACAAAGAAACCGGAACTGAAATTTTGAATGAGCTCTTTAAAAAAGCGGATGATTATGACAATTTTTTAGCGGACACTTATGGGATGGAGATGGCTGAGCATAGTTAGATGTTAGACGTTAGATAAAAGATAAAAGACTTTAGATGCTAGACTTTAGACGCTAGACTTTAGATAAAAGACAAAAGATTAAAGACAAAAGATATTAGACACTAGACTTTAGATCTTAGACGCTAGACTTTAGATGTTAGACGCTAGACTTTAGATAAAAGACAAAAGATTAAAGACAAAAGATATTAGAC
>JBBDID010000001.1:52172-52515 GCA_040880585.1 Crocinitomicaceae bacterium
ACTAGACTTTAGATCTTAGACGCTAGACTTTAGATGTTAGACTTTAGATAAAAGATATTAGACACTAGACATTAGACAAAAGACAAAAGACAAAAGATATTAGACGTTAGACTTTAGATGTTAGACGCTAGACTTTAGATAAAAGACAAAAGATATTAGACATTAGACAAAAGACAAAAGATATTAGACGTTAGATGTTAGACGTTAGATGTTAGACTTTAGATGCTAGACTTTAGATGTTAGACATTAGACAAAAGATTAAAGACAAAAGATATTAGACGTTAGACTTTAGACATTAGACAAAAGATAAAAGATTAAAGACAAAAGATATTAGACATTAGAC
>JBBDID010000002.1:0-8610 GCA_040880585.1 Crocinitomicaceae bacterium
GTTTCCGGTACCATTTCCATTGTTCCCGTTTCCGGTACCATTTCCATTGTTCCCGTTTCCGGTACCATTTCCATTGTTCCCGTTTCCGGTACCATTTCCATTGTTCCCGGAATTATTCCCCATATTTCCTGAAGTATCTCCATCATTCGTGTTTGTTCCACTTCCGGGATCATTCATAGCAAGGGTGTCTGTCACCTGACCACAAGGGTTTACAGCATTAACAATAATATAAGGGTTGTCCGGAGTTCCCCCCCAGTTAATATTACCTGAATAATTCGTATTGGTTACCCCGGTTTGCGAATTGTAAGTACTCCAGTATTTAACACCATCTACCGTGAAGTAAATCGTATAGGTCGTCCCTCCAGAAAAACTATTAGAGGTGCTGACATTTACCAAGTCAATTTCTGCCAAACTACAAGGTTCTTCAGGAGGAAGACTGGATAAAGTTGTAAGATTGCTTTCAAATGAATAAGAGAAAGAAGAGAAAGCCAGTGCGAGAATTAGTGTGTAGAACATTTTCATAGCATTTGTTTTTGAGGTTTCTAATAATGCCCTTGAAAAATCGATTGAGGTTCAAAAAGTAATTGATATTCAAAGGGTATACTTGGTGTTTGTTTTATTGTAAGTTACGGATATAAGTAAGGCAGAACAAGTGTTTCAGGCATATATTCGACCAATTAGGTAGATAATTAGACCAAGCCGCCTTTTTTAAAGATTACTATGTGTGCATAATAAAATAAGGTGTTTTATTCCCTCTTTAATGCAGTTTTAGCCGGGCAGAAGGAACAATGTCCTGCCCTACAAAATCATCAGCTAAATACTTGTAATAACCGGCTATTGCAATCATTGCTCCATTATCGGTACAATATTCAAAGGGGGGGATGAATGTTTTCCATGTTTCTTTTTGTCCGATTCGCTTTAATTCAGATCGCAAAAGTGAATTGGCTGATACGCCTCCTGCAATGGCAACCTGATTCACACGGTATTTTTTACAGGCCTTCACTAATTTTTTAAATAGTGTATCAATGATAGTAAATTGAAAAGAGGCACAAATATCTGCCAGGTTCTCTTCAATGAATTTTTCATTTTGGTCTAACTCTTTTCTTAAAAAATAGAGCAGAGATGTCTTTAAGCCGCTAAAACTGAAATTATAATCGGGAATATTAGCAATTGGAAATTTATAGGCATTGGGGTTCCCCGCTTTTGCGTATTTATCCACCAAAGGACCTCCGGGATAAGGCAAGCCCATTAATTTTGCAGCTTTATCAAAAGCTTCACCGGCTGCGTCATCTAATGTTTGCCCTATCACTTCCATATCAAAGTAATCTTTCACCAATACAATCTGGGTATGACCACCCGAAACGGTCAGGCATATAAAGGGAAATTCAGGCGAGGGTTGGTCTCCTTTGATAAAATGAGCTAAAACATGTGCCTGCATGTGATTGACTTCCATCAAAGGAATGTCAAGTGCCATCCCCAAACTTTTGGCAAAAGAAACACCTACTAATAAAGAGCCAAGTAATCCGGGACCACGAGTAAATGCTACACCCGATAATTCTTTTTTGTCAATTCCCGCTTTTTTTAATGTCGCAGATACCACCGGAACAATGTTTTGCTGATGTGCCCTGGAGGCTAACTCAGGGACAACCCCACCAAACTCTTTATGAACCGATTGTCCCGCTACAATATTAGACAGTATCTCACCGTTTCTAAGTATAGCAGCTGAAGTATCATCACATGATGATTCTATTCCCAAAATTATGACATCTTTATGTTGCAAATGATTAATTTTATGCAAAATTAGAATCCATCACAAATTTAACTAAAATACTGAGAGGACTGGGGCAAGGAATCTACCTTATACTTGAGCTGGCAATTATCCTGCTCCTGTTCACTGCTTTTGCGATTCGTACCTCATGGTTCCAAACCTGGTTGGCCCATCAGGCATCTGATTATTTATCCAAGGAGTTAGGCACAGAAGTTCGGATTGATAAGGTAGACATTGTCATTTTTGACCGCATAGATATCAAAGGGGTGTATATAGAGGACATCCGTAAGGACACTTTTATCTCTGTGAATGTCATTCATGCAAATATTGCTGACTGGAATTTGAGTGCACCATCCGTTAATGTGTCCCGGCTTGAATTGGAAGGGGGCAATGTGTATATGCGCAAGTACAAGGGAGACACTACTTTTAATTACCAGCACATCCTGGATTATTTTGCTACTGAAAAGGAGGACACAACAGAGGCTCCCACTTTTGATTTAACGGTTCAGTCTGTCGCATTAAAAGACATCCGATATATCTATCAGGATCAGAATAAAGATGCGGTTGAAAAAGGAATGGATTTTAATCACATTGATTTGAGGCATATATCAGGACAATTTTCTGATTTTCAGTTTGACGGATCGGTAATTTCTATGCAACTGAAAAATTTACAGTTAGAAGAACGGTCAGGCTTGCGATTGATGAATTTAAGTACGCAATTACACTATGATCGAACTCTGATTGCTCTTGAGTCATTTAAACTCGGCTTGAATAGCACGCAGTTAAATGCTGATTACCTGAGTTTATCTACACCAAATGGCCCTTCAGATTTCAATGATTTTGAAAACAAAGTAAGCTTCTCTGCCCATTTCAAAAATTCACACCTCTCCTTACATGACCTGGCTTTTTTCGTTCCGGATTTATATGGATTGAATACGGTCTTGAATTTAAACAATATGCAAGTGAACGGGCCCGTATATGGTATGCGTATTGATAGCCTTGATATCACTGCTTTGGACACCACAGTCATTCGGGGCAATTTTAAAATCCCTGAGATGGATGATACGGATTCTATCATTTTCAATGAACGCATTGCATTATTTCGTACTTCCATTTCAGATATACAAAAAATGGGAATCGAGAATCTGCTCGATTCAGCGGGGAAAGCAAGCTTAGCCAGTAACCTAAAGCAATATAAAAGAGCAAATGTGATTGAATTAACTGAGGGAGAATTCATAGGGGGAATAAATGATTTTGTGGTAGATGGTCATTTGAAGTCCGGAATTGGAGAGGTGTCCTCAGCGTATGGTATAAAGTTTAAATTCAATCCTATAGACAGTTTGTATTATTATACCGGAAACGAGCATCCTAAGTTAGGTAAGCACATTATTGTGAAAGGATTGGATATGGGGGTGATCGCTAAAAACAGCAAGCTGGGTAAGGTGAGCGGTAACTTACGTATAGATGGAAAAGGGTTTGATGAAAAAGACCTGGATGTTAAATTTAACGGACCCATTACATCATTGGATCTCTATGGTTATGTGTATCATAATATTTTGGTCAAAGAAGGCCGCTTTGCCCAACAAAAATTTGAGGGGGTGATTGATATTGAGGATGATAATCTCGCACTGAAGTATGATGGATATGTTGATTTGAGAAGCCCGATTCACTTTAACTTTGAATTGTCGGTAGATAGTGCTCAGGTAGCGAAACTCACAAAAAAAGATCAGGAGATTTACCAAAGGTTAGAAACTAAGCTTAAAATAGACATGTATGGTACTGACATTAATAAACTATATGGAAACATCTCCCTAGAGAATTTTAAATTTACAGATGAGGATGATGATTTTGATGTTCAGCAACTTTCTATTACTGTTACTAGAGACAAAGCCTCAGACACCATTACAATAAGGTCGCCGGTAGTTGATATGGATCTTACCGGTAAATATGATTTGACAGATATAGGTCATGCTTTGACAGAGCAGTTTGCTTACGTCTTATCTAATGTGGTTGAAGATCAATATAACAATGTATCCAAACAAGATTTTTATCGTCTGGACATAAACCTTAAGAATATAAATCCGATCCTCGATCTTTTTGAAACGAAAACAAGAATTGCCGAGAATACGCATATCCGTTCAGAATTTGATCATAAAGATAAAACCTTTGCTTTAGATATAAATGCGGATTACATCATGTATGATAGTATGCGTTTTGAAGAGGTGAACATTGAAAATCATTTTGACAGTACAAAGGCAATGATTTATTATTTTGTTGAGCGTGCCCAATTATCTGACAGTATAGAGGTACGTTTTGTCTCACTGGAGTCTGAAATTAAGAATAACATATTCATTACCAGTTTAGGATGGGATGGTACAGGGCGGATCAAACCCGGATTGATTGCCTTTGAAACCGAAGTGAGTAAAGACTTACACCTCTTAACTGATTTTAGGCCTTCTTTCTTCTTTTTACAAGATAATCAATATAAAATTGAAAAAGGATCACGTTTTCTCTGGAGTCCTGAACAAATGGTATTCAATGGATTTAAAATTTCTCATAAAAATCACTACCTGGGCTTGGAAGGCATTATTTCGAAAGACCCTTCACATTGGTTGAACATAAACGTTCATGAGTTTGACTTGAGTGACTTGAACACTTTGTTGGGAGAAGAGATGAACTTTAGTGGGGTCCTCAATGTTGACGGACGACTGGCTGATGTATATAATGTAGTGAAGTTTGAAGCTAAATCTACTATTGATCGCTTGTTTGTGAATGAATACGCAGTTGGAGATATTCGTTTAAATACCAGATGGAATGAATTAAATAAAAGCATCTCTGTTAGTGGCGATCTGAGAAGAGAAAGACTCAAAACATTTACATTTCGTGGGGATTATTTTATAGATAAAGAAGAAGATAATTTAAAAATACAAGCTCAATTTGATCAAACCGATATTGCCTTTCTAAATGCTTTTGAAGACCCTGAGCTTTATACAGATATTGAAGGTATACTGGATGGTGTGGTGTATGTAAATGGAGAACTCAATAATCCGATTATAAGCGGAAAAATAGATGTGGTCAAAACACGGCTTAAAGTACCCATGTTTAACGTGTTTTTTGGTGCTGACGGAAGAATTGAGCTGGCAGATGGTGAAATTATTGCCAATCATCTAAAAATAACAGATCAGGAAGGGAATGTTGCAGATGCACAAATGCAAATCTATCATTATGATTGGGCAGACTGGAACTATAATGTACATCTGGATATGGATAATCCTTCTATTACTAAAAAGTTCATGGCTATGGACACAGAATATAAAGAAGGCGAGTATTATTACGGGCGGGCGTATGTCACCGGAACTGTTAGTATTTTTGGTTATGACGGGCATACTGAAATTACGGTGGATGTCAAAACAAAGGAGGGGACAGATTTGACCTTGCCTATGTACGGGTCTGCTGAATTGGAAGAAAGTTCATTTGTTGTCTATGATTCTGTTTTTTTCTTGCCGGATAGTTTAAAGCCGGACGATTTGGCAAATGAAAAAGATAAGGTGAAAAGATTGGGCATGACACTGGGTATGAAATTTCATGTAACGAAAGCAGCTCAAGTTAAAATAGTTTTTGACCCCCTCACTGAAGATCAAATTGTAGCCAGAGGAAGAGGAGATCTGGAAATCAATATGGATGATTTTGGGGATTTAACCATGTTTGGAGAATATGAAATTAAAGAAGGGGCTTATGAAATGCGTGTAAAAGGTCTGGTAGAAGAAGATTTTCAGTTGGTTGACGGAAGCACTATCCAATGGTCAGGATCTCCTTACAATGCGCTACTTGATGTAGTTGCCCGCTTCTCGAGAATGACCTCATTAAAAGAAATTATTCCACCGGAAGCAAGCGGAAGAAAGAGCAGTAAAGAGCTGGTCTACGGCGTGCTTCGAATGAGTAACACCTTGGCTGATCCTGATTTGGCATTTGATATAAAAGCACCGGATACAGATGATTTGGGGCAAAAAGCAATTAGTGAAATCAGGGCAAATCCGGATGAGCTGAATAAACAATTTTTTGCATTATTGGTACTTCAACGATTTTTACCTCGGTACGGAAATACAGCAGAGGGAGGTAATGCACTTTTAAGTTTAGCTGAAACACAAATTAACTCCATTCTGGGCGGAATGAGTGAAAGCTATAATCTTGAAGCGGGATTATCAGACAGTGAAACAACGCTGGGAGTAAGCACACAAATTAATGAGAGAACGACCATAACAACCAGTTTTGGCGTGGTGTCAGGGGATGATGAAACACAGGGAGGTGGTAATATTGTTGGGGATGTAGACATTGAATACCGATTGAATGATGATGGAACTTTTACTATGAACTTCTTTAATGAAACCAATTCATCCACTTCAGCTTCTCAAGGACATTTTACTCAGGGAGTTAGTTTACATTATCAGGAAACCTTTAACTCTACCAAACAATTTAAGTTATTACAGAAATTCTTTAATCTGTTTAGAAAGAAGGAAAATAGAATTAAATTTGAAAATGTGGATCGCCGAAGCGGCAATTGGGTACCTGTGCCTGAAAAAACCGATTCAACCACTACTGATTAAAAGCATAATTTATGAAAAAAGTACTTGTTGCCAACCGGGGAGAGATCGCTTTGAGAATCATGAGAACCTTAAAAAGATTGAACATCCATTCGGTTGCCGTTTATTCTGATATTGATGAAGATGCACCTTTTGTAAAATATGCAGATGAAGCCTATTGTATTGGAGCAGCTACTCCATCTGAGAGTTATTTGAATATGGAGAAAATTCTGGATGTAGCACAGCGTACCCAAACAGAGGGTATTCATCCCGGCTATGGTTTTCTTTCTGAAAATGCTGTATTTGCTGAAAAAGTAACCAAAGCAGGAATTAAATTTATCGGTCCTTCACCTGCTGCCATACGTGTTATGGGTGATAAGCTAGATGCCAAGCAAGCAGTGAAAGCATTTGACGTCCCAATGGTTCCGGGAACAGATGAAGCCATTCAGGATATTACTGAAGGAAAGAAAATTGCCGCAAAAATTGGTTATCCGGTATTGATCAAAGCATCAGCCGGTGGTGGAGGTAAAGGGATGAGAGTAGTGGAGGCGGATGCCGATTTTGAAGAACAATTTGATCGCGCAGTATCTGAAGCTAAATCGTCTTTTGGAAATGGTGCCGTGTTTATTGAGAAATTTGTGCTGGAACCCAAGCATATTGAAATACAAGTGTTAGCAGATGCGCATGGAGACGCCATTCATTTGAATGAGAGAGAATGTTCCGTGCAGAGAAGACATCAAAAGGTGATTGAAGAAGCTCCTTCTGCTGCCGTGGATGATAAATTAAGAGCTAAAATGGGCGCAGCAGCAGTTAATGTGGCAAAGGCCTGTAATTATGAAGGGGTAGGGACAGTAGAGTTTTTGCTCGATAAGGATAAGAACTTTTATTTCCTTGAAATGAACACCCGACTTCAGGTTGAACACCCGGTTACCGAACAAATTACCGGATTAGATTTGGTTCATGAGCAAATTAAAGTGGCCAGGGGCGAAAAACTCTCTCTCAAACAAGAGGATATTGGTATTGACGGGCATTCAATAGAAGTACGGGTATATGCAGAAGATCCCGAAAATAACTTTTTACCGGATTTGGGGACATTGGTCAAATATAAAATTCCAACAGGTTTAGGTGTTCGTGTAGATGGTGGATATACTGAGGGGATGAGCATTCCACTGACGTATGATCCCATGATCGCAAAACTGATCGTACACGGAAAGGATCGCGAAGAAGCAATTGAAAAGACCATTGTCGCTATTGACGATTATCAAATTGCAGGTTTCAGCACAACACTTGGTTTTTGTAGGTTTGCAATCAACCACAAAGCTTTTAGGGATGGCACTTTCACTATTAATTTCGTCAATGAGCACTTTACCACTGATAGCCTGCGACATGAGCTGCCTGATGAATTGGAAGATTTAACTTACGCCCTTTTTAAGCAACTCAAAAATGAGGCGGAACCCATTTACGTAGATCAGCATCTTTCAGCCTGGAAAGGGAGAAAATAAATTGAGTTTTACCTTTCTTTGGCTCACGTTAAACATCAATTTTATCTTTTTTCTTCAGAGACAATTAAAAATTTATACCTTCATCAAAAAGCTGAAACGTCGAATTAAGCTATGTTTAGCTCTAGGTTATGCGTTATTCTAATATGACTTATCCAAGACTTATATTTACAACACAAAACTCACCAAATTACTTGGAAGGAAACGATTATTCTGATAATGACTTGGTTAATATTCCCAAATCGACCGTAACACTTAATCTTGAACTTTCGGAAGTAACTGATGCCGGACTTGAAAAACTACCAGAACTTGATAACTTGATTTGCATTGATTTGGACGGAACAAAAATTACAGATAACGGTCTGAAACATCTTCTGAAAATCAAATCAATAAAAGAAATTTGGATCGAACAAACGGAAATAACAAATCAAGGCTTGTTATTTCTTAAAGATCTTCCTAGCTTGGAATTTATTTCTGTGTTGGACACCCAAATTACGGAAGATGGCATAAACCATTTTCTGAAACTATGTCCGGGTGTGGAAGTTCATTAAAAATCCCCTTACGCCGGCGCGAGCGTCCCGCTCGTGCTAAGTAAAAACCTATATCAAAAATATAGATAAATTTATACTATGAGGCGTAAGTATAAGTCTCACCCCGAGGGAAAATAAAATTTATCTCCCGCAGACGCCGCAGAAAGAGGCAGAATAGCTTTTGATTCTGTAAATTAGTAACATAAACTATAAAAGGAATATACGCTATAGTG
>JBBDID010000003.1:0-120919 GCA_040880585.1 Crocinitomicaceae bacterium
TCCTTTTTCCTAAAAAACTCAAGAAAGCAAACGAAATACTTGACCGAGTAGGACTTCCCAAAGCGTAAGCAGACAGATCCGTTAGCGTTAAGCATAAAAAACGACAATGCGGAGATTAATAGCTGTATTCTAAGTATATTTTGCGGAGAATAAGAAGTGTATTTGTCGCATAATATACGGAGAATGAAAATCTATATATACGCAAACCGTAGAACATTAGAATGAAGTCATTTAAAATTATATATTTGCTCATAGTTGTTTGCATTGTTTGTGATGGTTGCAATGAGACTGACACCTCTAAAAACAATACAGACGATAAATTGAACAATGACTCACTGACTATTGAAGTAAAGCCTGAAGTAAAAGGGGATTTCACAGTCTATGAGCATGACTTGTCAATGTATAATAAGAAATACTTGATGAAAATTACACCAACTATAGATTTGGATAATAACCAATACGAATCCAATATTCTTTTGACAAAAAAAGGAGACACAATTTTCAATAAACAAATAAATATAGATTCACTTGGACAGACCATATTGAAATACGAAGTATTTGCAGATAGTGCAGAACATTCGCGGATAGGAACCGATTATGAATTGAGAAAAGTTGTATATCACGGGGTAAGGACTAATGATTTGTATTTTGAAGCAGACATTGCATCAATTGAAGGGAAAAAAGATTTAAAAGTTCTTTTTCAATTATCTTACTTAGGTAAGAATGAAATTGGGAAACTATTTGTAAATGGATTCAATGAGAAAGGCTGGGGAAAAAATGCTGGAGAAATGGATAATGAAAGAAATAGAAAAATAACAACACCCTAACAACACCTAAGAAAACACAGGACACAGTTAAACCCCCACCTACTTACCCGGTTGGTAAGTGCTTAGCCTTATCTCAGTAGTATGTTTGATCTGATCGAGGACAATCTGACTGTCAATGTCAGCAATATTATCGATTGGAGCAACCTTATCCACTAAAAAATCACGGTATTCTTTGACATTGGTAAAGCGCACCTTTGCCATAAAATCATGGGAGCCGGAAGTGTGATAAAGTTCTACCACTTCTTCCAAAGCCAATAAGTTCTTCAGAAACTTCTCCCTGCTGATTTGGTGGTGTTCTTTGATACTGATATTGATAAAAACCATAAGATGCTTATCTAATTTTTCCGCATCCAGCAAGGCCACATATTTTTTAATCACTTTTGATTTTTCCAGTTTTTTTATCCGTTCATAGATGGGAGTGCTTGAGAGAGAGAGTTTAGCAGACAACTCCTTGGCTGTAACATTGGCATCCGTTTGGAGAAAATCTAGGATTCGTATATCAGTTTCGTCTAATTTCATGTAAAAACACTTTTAATTCAACTAAAAATAGTAAAGATTACTTAATTAAAGCACTAATTGTAAAAATAATTTGGGGTAAACGTACTATTGCAGTAAATTTAAATAAGAATAAAATTGACAAATACCATGAAAAATAAGATCATTTCTTATGCAAACCTGACTGAAGAAGTAAAAAAAGCATTTCGTATGTGGTTGGATATGGCTCACCGTGAATTGATTTCTTTCCCCCTCAAAGGAAAGCATGTTAGCGGTTATATTTTTAATCACGATCAGGAGAAATACCTGGTAATTATGTCCCTTCAGCAACAACAAGCAGTGATTCCCAGCTTGCAGGAGATTGAGCAAATCGACCTGGGAGAGAGCATAGAAGACCTATAAGCAGGCTTGTTTAAAATGAAGTGAAATGAACTATATTGTATTAAGTGTAATCGCCAGAAACTCGTATTCAATATTGGAGTTTGAACGCATCAAAGAGCGGGTGAATAAAGCTTTGTCTTTGGAGTTGGTAGATACAAAAACTATTTTCTGGGATGAAAATGGCGATTTTTTATTTCACCCTCCCATCCACAAGTTGGATAAAGGATACTGGATATCAGCACTCAATAATTTATTAGTAAATACCAATTGGGAAGTGGTGAGAGGAAAAGTTTAGTCTGAAATACAATTTGTTACAGTTCTATAAATCGGATTCATAAAGAATCCGGTTTTTTTGTTATTTTCAAGGATAAATTATGGGATTAAAAGACTTTCAAGCCTATCAAACTGAAATTATTCAAACTTTGTTGATCATTCTCATCTTGTTCATTCTGAGAATTGTCATGAAAAAAGTGATCAAAAAGCGAATATCCGTATTTAGCTTTAGCCCTAATCGTGTTTCTATTGCTATGCGAACAATTACTGCAATTTTGTTAGTAGTTGCTGTGGTAGCGATTACTTCTGTATGGAGTCTGGACCCTTCTGAAGTTATACTTTTTGCTTCTTCTACACTCACCGTTCTTGGCGTTGCCTTTTTTGCGCAGTGGTCTCACTTATCTAATATAACAGCAGGGGTGATTATCTTTTTTAATTCCTCTACCAAAATAGGGGATACCATTACCATTTTAGATAAAGAGTTTAATATTAGCGGAGAAATTATTGCTATTGAGGCAATGTTTATTAAGATAAAAACAGAAGAAGGAGAGATCATTTCCCTTCCCAACAATATAGTTCTTCAAAAACCCATCCGCATAAAGGCAGGTAGCAAGATTAAAACATCCTAAAAACAGTCTATTTTTAAGAGACAAATTTTTTCAGTGCTCTGCTTTGCTGCTGTTTAACCCAGTGGGATGTAGTAATAATTTCTTCGGCGATATCCTTAAAAGGCCTGTCGTTAGCATAAATGATGTGTTTTGAGAGGGCTTTATTTTGGGCAGACTTTAGAAATTCTGCATTCATTTTCAAGTAAGAGTTGATCACGGCAGACTTTAAGGGATCATTGAGATATCGAATCCGCAGTCTATTTTGTAAAACCTGCTCTGATAATTTTTCATCTTCATAGGGAAGAATTAAAAACACATTGGGATAGGGCGCTAAAAAATCCTGCATAAGTTTCATCTGTTTAAAATCTCTTCTATGAGAATCTGTTGCACCGAAATCGATAATTCCATTATACTGTTTCAGCAGGTGATCAAGGTCATGAGGAGTAAAATAATGCTGTGCATAGACCAACAAAGCTTCAAACCCTTCACTTTTTAAAATGCTGCGACTTTTCACAATATCATAGCCGTTATTAAATCGATAATACCATTTGAGTTTATCTACCGGATAATTTTTCAGTCCCGTCATGCTTGAAAGTTGTTCAGCAATTGAACTTTTACCCGTCGCAAGTGGACCGATCAGGATAATATTGTTTAAATGCGGCATACGGATCTGTTTTAAAGTCACCGAAAGGATTTAATTGACGCAGTTTGTTTAGTATTCTATTTCTTCCTCCTCCTCTTCAACGAGTGAAAGTTGAGTGATTTCGAACCGGTATGTTCCGTCTTCATCTTCTACCCGAACATAAGTAACAGCAAAATACTGGTAGATGTGTTCTTCAGATTGCAGGTCAAACTCTTTCAAGACAGAAGGAGCACAAGATGAGAATTCATAATACTCATCATTGAGATCTGAAAAGGTGTAAAAAGTACCGTCAAATCCATTGTAAGTAGCCTCTATCTTCAGCTCCTGTGCAAAAGAAACTAGCGTAGTGGTACAAGCAAATAATAAGCTTAACATTAAATTTTTCATAGCAAATTGGTTTTTTAAGTGAGAATTTTGGATTTATTTTAATTGAATAATACGGTGAATGGGAAGCGTGATATTTTGTTTGAGGATGACTCGTTCATCTGTAAGTCCCCAAACGGTAGTCATTACTTTTTTTACACCTTCAATATCTTCAAACAAAATCGTTACTTTGCTTTGATAGACATTTCCCAGAAGAATAGCATGTTCTAAATCCTTTCTACGCTGGATTTGATCATAGTTGGACAGTAATACTTCTTCTTTAGGAAAATGCAATTGCGGGATCAATTCTTTTGGAATGACTACTACACTGTTTCGAGTAGTTGATTTTCGCGGAGCATATAAAAGTGTTTTCATTTTTAGAGTATTTGAATGAGTACTACTCAAAAATAAGACAGCTTTCTGTAGAAATTCTGAAGATGTTGTTTTTCAGCAACTTTAGGGATTGTTTTTAAAATGAATAGAAGTACTGTATTGTCTATCTGCAATGGCTGTTTCAATGGTGTAATGGAGTTGATTGCAAATCTGCTGAACAATCGCCAAACCTAAACCGTGGGATCCGCTTTTGTTTTCACCAGAAACAAAACGATCAAAGTGATTTCTAGGCAAAGCTTTGCCGGACGTTGCATTTTCAATGCTCAATGTAGAGTCAGAGAGGGAGATGTGAATATATCCTTTATCGACATTATGAAAAACGGCATTTTTGATGAGGTTGCTCACCAGAATTTCCATCAAATTTGGGTTAGAGCGTAGGGAATGATTCTCTGAAACTTTGGCAAAACGTACAGAAAGGGATCGTTGACGGATTTGATCTTCAAATTTCTCCAGTGAATCTGCCACCACTTCTTTCATATCTAATGCTTCTTCATCCACAAAAAGATTGTTCTCTATTTTAGAAAGAATGATCAGCGCCTGATTGAGTCTGGACATGCGTTGAACTGTTTTTAAAATCACATCTATATGTTGTAAATCTTGTTTATCCAAATGGCTGGATTGCAACAGTAATTCTGCTTTTGAACGGATGATAGCAAGGGGGGTAAGTAATTCATGTGATAGATTTTCAGCATATTCCCGGGCATTCAACTCACTTGTTTTGTCTTTACGCATGATCATTTGGATTTAAAAATATATCCCACTCCATATACCATTTGAATATAATCTTCACAACCGGCGGCTTTTAACTTTTTTTTAAGGTTTTTCAGATGAGAGTAAAGTGCATCCGTTGCATCTGAAACATCCATAAAATCTCCCCAAAGATGTTCTGAAATAGAAGCTTTGGTCACCACTTTGTTTTTGTTGTAGACAAAATAGAGCAACAAGTCGTATTCCCGTTTTGTTAATTTAACCTCCTGTTCATTTACCATCACTGATTTTGCTTCCGGATCAATCGTAATTTCATGAAATGTAATTGACAGATTGCCCGCTTGCTTTTTTCTTCTGATGACAGATTTAATCCTGGCATTGAGTTCGGAAAGATGAAAGGGTTTGGTGAGGTAATCATCTGCGCCCTTTTCAAGGCTTTCAATTTTATTATCCAGGTTTGAATTGGCCGATAGCACAATTATTCCCGCCGAATTATCTCGCCGTTTACACTTTTCGATCAATTCCATTCCATTGCCATCCGGTAATGAAAGGTCAATAAGAAAACAATCATAATTGTGATCACAGATTTTATTGTGGGCATCACGCAGTGATTTACTAGACTCACAATTGTAGCCATACTCGTGAAAGTAAAGTAAAAGAGAGCGCAATAATTCACGATCATCCTCAACAATCAAAAGCTTCATAAATTAAGATTAGACACCTTAGTAAGGAAAGATAGTGAAAATTAAGGTCTGTAATACAAGATCAAAAGGAAATGATCAAGGCACTTATTTCTTCTGTTGTTCGTACCAAAGTTTCATTTTAGCCTCTGCGGCCTCCCCTTTAAGAAGCTTACCTTCCCAATGTGTTTTGGTACCTACTAATTTTCCGTCATCACTGTAAAAAGAACTTACCCCATGTTCAACGGCATGTTTGTAATACAGAATTTTTTTCACCCTTCCGTTGGGATAGTAATGGACAATTTTTCCGTCTAAATTTCCATCCCTGAATTTTCCTTCAATTTTAACTTTTGTGTTTTGGTGGTATTCTTTGAATTCTCCATGGCGCAATCCGTCTCTGTAATACTCATATCTGGCCACGTGCAACTTACCGTCCTGAGGCTCATAAAAATAAACCTTTTGTCCGTTCAATTTCCCATTTTCATAGGTTTCCATATAGGAAATGACTCCGCGATCATCATAGTGTATCCAAACACTGTCTTTTTGTTGGTTGACATATTTACCTTTGGCCATCAGATATCCTGAGCGGTGGTACATTTTGCTTCGACTTACTTTTCCGTTTTCGCTAAAGGTTAAAGTAGCCTCCACTTCTCCGGTTTCATAATAGTATATGAATTCTCCGTAAGGTTTGTCATCTTTAAATTGACCGACATACCGAAATACTTTTGCATTGGGATAGGCCTTTTTCCATACACCTTGTTTACGTCCCTGACTATCTGTTTTATTGATGTCATTTTGGGCGATAGAAGAAATTGTAAATAAAAGGCTAAGGGCGATAAGTAATGACTTCATTAATGCTGTATTTTTTTTAATTCGTTGACTACGCTTTGCAAATTATTAAAAATATAATCTGCTTTTGTAGAAATGTTACGACCATTTGTTAACAGAATAGTTTTCATTCCCAATTTCGTACCAAACTCAATGTCTGATTCAGAATCACCGATCATGATACTTTTATTGAAATCAATGTCCGGGAAATCTTTTTGAGCAGCCAACCCCATACCGGTTCCGGGCTTTCGATTGTTGTTTTTCTCAGCAGCCAGTTCCGGAGCAAAATAGAATTGATCCACTTTTCCCCCGTGATTTTCAAAAACATTGTTCATGTAGCCGTGAATGATTTCCAAATCTGATTCGTCCATAGACCCTTTTCCGATCCCTTGTTGATTGGTCACCACCAGCACATACTTGAACAGTTGGTTAAAAAAGGCAATCGCTTCAGGTACACCATCAAAAATCCGAAGTTCATGAAGGTGTTTAACGTAGTCATCAATTAATCGTTCATTGATCACACCATCCCGGTCTAAAAACAGGGTCCAGTCTTTATTGATGGATAAGTCAGTTAAACTCATGAATGGTGTTGTTTGAATTGTTGAAAATCTTCGGGAATTCCTATGTCGATAAAATAACCATCAAAGAGGCAGGATTTGAGCATATCTTTTCCAACCAGGGATGGCAGCACGTCTTTTTCAAAAGAGAATTTTTCTTCGTCCGGAAAAAAGGATTGAATGTCTTTACTCAGACAGTAAATTCCTCCGTTGATGATGCCATTTTCGCCGGCTTTTTTTTCGTTGAATTGTAGCACTTTGTGATTTTTATCTATCTGTAGGGATCCATAGCGTCCGGTGTCCTGCATTTTTTTAGCGGCAATAGTAACCAACCCATTTTCCTTTAGATGAAATGTATAAAAGGCCTGTAAATCGATATCAAAAATAGTATCTCCATTGAGTGCCAGAAAATGATGATCGGAAATGTACTCAAGAGCGTGACGTATGGCGCCCCCTGTTCCCAGCGGTTGTTCTTCAATAGCATAAACCAACTCCATTCCCTCATACTTTTTTCCGTAATAATCGCTAATCATTTCCCATTTATAGCCTACGGAAAGAACAACTTTTTTGATGCCGTATTTTTTAAGATGATTCAGTACATAATTTAGAAAGGGAAGGTCATTAACACGGGCGAGCGATTTGGGAAGTTCACCAATTTCAGATCGCAGACGTAATCCAAATCCTCCGGCCAATACAATTGCTTCTTTTACTTGCTGATCCATGCATCTAATCCATTAGGTGTAAACTGATAATTTACTACGGTTCCTCCAAAGGGTTTCAAAGCTTCGATTACGGCGTATCGATTAGTGCCTTCAGCCAGAAACATGAGAAAGCCACCTCCTCCGGCACCTGAAATTTTACCTCCTGTTGCTCCTGCATTCATTGCGGTTTCATAAATCTCATCAATTTGCGGAGTAGTAATACCTGAAGCCATATTTTTTTTATGGTTCCAACTGCTGTGTAGTATTTCTCCTACTTGTTTTATATCCGCTGTGATGAACGCCTTTTTCATGCGATAAGCTTCTTTTTTAATGTGGTGCATAGCATCCAGGGCTTTACTTTCTTTATTTAATACGTGCTTTACCTGATCCTCAATAATTTTGCTGGAATTTCGGTTAGAGTTGGTGTGGTAAAGAATGAGGTCAAAATTCAGTTCGTTGAGAAAACTTTTTTTTGTTCGTAAGGGATTGACGATTACTTTATCATTTTCCAAAAACTCCATAAAGTTAATACCACCAAAAGTAGCGGCGTACTGGTCTTGTTTCCCCCCGGCCATTTTAAGATCCAGACGCTCAATTTCATAAGCGAGATGGGCGATATCATATTCTCCAAGAGGTAGCTGTAACCATTCAACAAATGCACCTAAAATGGATACAACTAAGGTTGAGGAAGTGCCGAGTCCTGATCCTGTCGGAACATCCATAGAAGTAGTCATTTCAAAAGACAAGGGCACTTTTGTGAATTCTTTGACGATTCGGTTGTAAATCCCTAGTTGCAGATTGATGATTCCGTTGAGTGGAAGTTCTTTTACTGAATCAAAAGAAAAAGAAGTTTGCTGATCTGCATTTTTGAATACGATCTTTCCATTTTCTGTAGGGATGATAGTGGTCCGGGCATAGAGACTGACAGAGGCATTGAGGATGGCGCCACCAAATAGGTCAGAATAAGGGCTGACATCTGTTCCTCCTCCTGCTAAACCAAGTCTGAATGGAGCCTTGCTTCGAATAATCATGATGAGGTAAAGGTAAAGATAATGTTCGTCTTTGATTACACTGTCTTGGTCGAATAGGATAAAATATTGTTGCTGTGACGATTAAATTTTTTTATCTTTTCATGAGAGTCAACCAAAATTTAAGCCTATGAAGCGATTCGTCTCTTTTTCTATATTGGTGTTTTCAGTCTCGACATTTTATGCGCAGGACTATCAAACTATCCGATCTACAGACATTAGTTATTTTGCCACTCCCAGTGAAGATTATATATTAGCGTCACGGGTAGATCAGGCAGAAATTTTGGGAACAGATTCTGTATTTTACTCCTTTCAAACGGTTCGTAGTGACGAATCCCTTACCGGATCAGACCCGTGTAAATATTATGTCGGAGACTCCTGGCTGGGCAGCCGAATAGAAATTAAACCTAGCGGAGAAAATATTTTTTACAATCGCAATAATGAGTCGATTAGTATACAGACAGAAGCAGTTGTAAACGATACCTTTTTAGTGTATACTTACACTTCCGGTGACTGGATAAAAGGAACAGTTACTTCCATTGAAGCAGCATCTATATTGGGGGAAATGGATACAATAAAGATCATTGAGTTGTTTAGCAATGTCCCGCTTAATCTATCAAACCCAAGGTTTGTGTTGTCTCAGGAACATGGTATAGTTGAATTATTTGCACCTTATTCATTTCCTAACCCATATCAGGGCGCCGTATCTCTTTATAATGGAAACAGTTTTCCGCCGGATTATGATGGAAATTTTGAATTGGTGGGTTCTGCTTCTTTGAATGTTGGTATAATCAAACCAACTATCGGGGATGTTCATGATTTGGATATAGGTGATTTTTTTCAATTTTACCATACAGAGCAAGGAGCAACGGGAGATTTTACTGAAACTGTGGTAGAGCGTGAAATTCTCAACAAGTTTATATGGAACCCCGATTCAGTTGTTTATTTTGTGAGAGATACTACTGAAGAAACATATTATCCTCCGGCAAATGGACAAAGTGTTACAACGACTTCGGGAGGTAATATTGAACAAATTTCCTATCAGATGATTGCACAGCTACAAACCCCTTTTTTACCGGAAGAATTTGATGGTCAAAACGGTTGGAGCTCACTTTTTGTGAATGATTGTGGAATGTTGGAAGAGTTGGTGAGAGAACAGGCACTATCCTGGTCGGGAACTGATTCTTGCCTACTTGTACAGGAAAATGAACCGAACTTAGAGTATAGATATATTACCGGTGTTGGTGCACTAGAGGTAAACGGAGAAAATACCGCAACCGGAGAAGTGTTTTTTTCAGATGTCCTTTATTTTGCGAAAGACAATGGGCAAAACTGTGGTGATCAGGTGATGCTTACCACCTATGAAGAAAAACAGCTGCAACAGTTTACGATCTTCCCTAATCCGGCAAATGAATTCGTTGTTATACAATATACCGGGGAAAAGATTGGGGTCTTAGAAATCACTGTTTTTACCATTACAGGTCAACCGATAATGCGAGAAACACCAAACACACAGATGTTGGAACAAGGATATACGGTAAATACAGATTTTCTAGAGAGTGGAGTATATTTTGTGGAAATAAAGAACAGAAATAACCGGCAAACAAAAAAACTCATTGTTCAGCGTTAATCGCTACAGGCGATCTAAATTGTCACAGAGAGTACTCCAGCTGAATCGTTTTTTTTCATCTTTCACCCCTTTGCGGTAAAGAGCTAGGTTTTCTTCTTTACTGAGGGTCTCCAATGCGTCAGTAATAGAGGGGATGTCAGTTTCACAAACCAAACCTGATGTTCCGCTTTTCACCATATTTGAAAGGTCACCAACCGCTGTCACCAACATGGGTAACTCCATGCTGTAGGCGATTTGTGTGACACCACTTTGTGTGGCCGAACGGTAAGTCAGGGCTATGAAGTCAGCAATGGAAAAATAGTACTTCACTTTTTCATCCGGGATAAATTGATCTACCCGTACAATTTTATCCTGTAAATGGTGCTTGTCGATCAGTTGCTGATAAACCGACCAATCATCATAACATTCTCCGACAATGATCAATTTGTGTTGGGGATGATTTTTACTAAAATGCGCAAAGGATTCAATCAGTAAATCCACTCCCTTGTATTTACGCACAAGACCGAAACTTAGAATAAAAGGCGTGTCCGGATCTAAACCCAATTCTTTAGCGGCTTCTTTTTTACTGACCGGAGTACCGTAAATATCAAAAAGAGGGTGTGGGGAGTAAATAATGGGCTTTTTAATATGAAAGATCTGCTCTAACTGTTCGATCCCTTGTTTGGCCATCACGACAAATCCATCCATTTTACGAAAGAAAAAACGGGATAAAATGGTATCACCCCTTCTTTTTTCATGTGGAATTACATTATCTGCCAGACAAATCACTTTGGTGTGTGGAGGGCGTTTGAAATGGGCAATAGTTCCCAGGCAAGGCGCTAAAAAAGGAATCCAATAACGAATAATGACTTTGTCTGCGGCGGCTTTTTTTAACGCTTTTCTCACTTTTATCCAGTTGAGGTAGTTGCCCGCATTGATTTTCCTTTTTATCGTGACACCAGAAGGCGGTGCTTGTATATCCGTATTGACAAATTGAGTTTTACCTGGAAAAATGAGCTTTGGATAGAGCATTTTATACGTCCAAACCTCTACTTCCTCACCACGGGAGAGGTACTCCTGAGCTAATCGGTCAGTTGTAGCAGCAATCCCTCCTCTGTAGGGATAAGCCGGTGAGATGATAATAATTTTTTGTGGTCTGTTTTCCACTAAATTTCTTTTTCAATCAGGTAATTGTTTCTAATGGACGAGTTTCTACTGATCAACTCACCGATAAAGCCGGCTGAAAAAAGTTGTACTCCTATGATCATAGATACCAGTGATAAATAAAATTCCGGACGGTCAGCTATGAGCCTGCCTGAAGTGGAGATAAATAATTTGTCGATCCCCAGCCAAAGGGCAAACAAAAATCCCATAATAAAAAATAAGGTGCCGATCAAACCAAAAATATGCATGGGTTTTTTCCCAAATCGGGTAATAAAAGTAATGGTAAACAGGTCTAAAAACCCATTGATGAAACGATTCATTCCAAATTTGGTTTTTCCGTATTTACGCTCTTGATGCTGTACTACTTTTTCTCCGATTTTTGTAAATCCTGCTGCTTTGGCAATTACCGGAATATAGCGGTGCATCTCTCCAAATATTTCAATGGATTTGACCACTTCTTTCCGATAGGCTTTTATACCACAGTTCATATCGTGCAACTTAATTCCGGACATCATTCGGTTAACACCATTATATATCTTTGTGGGGATCGTTTTTGATAAAGGGTCATACCGCTTTTTTTTCCATCCTGAAACCAAATCGTATTTTTCAGTTGTGATCATTTCATACAATTCCGGAATCTCTTCAGGACTGTCTTGTAAGTCAGCATCCAACGTAATGATTACTTCGCCCTTTGTGGCACCAAAACCTACATGTAAAGCGGCAGATTTTCCATAATTTCGTTGGAACTTAATACCGCGGACAGCTGGATCTTTTTTCTTGAGTTGCTCAATTACCGACCAGGAGTTATCCGTACTTCCATCATTGACAAAAATAATTTCATAAGTGAAGCGGTGCTTTTGCATAACACCAACAATCCATTCGTGTAATTCAGTTAAAGATTCCTCTTCATTGAATAGAGGAATAACCAGGCTGATTTGTATGTCTTTTGTGATTTCCATTTGCAGCAATCAAATATAATGATTCAGCTGTATAGCTGTATACCCGCAGCTGTTAAATAAAGTTGCAGAAAAAATAGACGAAGCAATAAAATACAACTAAGCTTCCAGTGTTTTTGGAATTTGGGTTTCGGTTTTTAAATTCATCAATACGCTGAAAGCATGACTAACCTTAGTGGTGTCTACAATAATACTGAATTCGTTGGTGGTAGAAATAACTTCTGAAAGATTGATTCCTTCCCATGCAATTTTTTTTAGGAGGTAGTAGTAAACACCTGAAATTTCTGTATTGAATTCAGGCAATTTCATAGTAATAGACGAAAGGTTGTCTGAATAAGCGATCAATGCTTCGCTGTCAAACATTTCTTTAAGCTTGTCTTCAAATTGCGCATTGGTGATAATGGTTGTTTCCCCAACTCCTCTAGAAACGGTGTAGAAATTATCAGATACATCTTTAATATTGGATAAAAATTTTGACTGATCCTGGGAAATACCAACGTAGTTAGTATAGGTCATTTTAATAAGGTTAGATCGTACAATTAAATCACCCAATTGCCCCATAAAATTTTTAATTCTCATTTCAATTTTTTGATTGGGCCCCGGTGGCATCCTTTTAATAGCCATAATAATAGCAGAGTCTGAAACCTCTTTTCCGATTACTTTTTGTATTTCTGGGTTTAGTTTTCTGGCCAATGAGCTGATGTTAATCAGCCCTTCAGCAATGGCTTCTTGAATAAAAGGAGACTGGTTGATCAGTCTTTCAATAACTTTACTTAGTCTATCCATGTTAACAATATAACAGTTTGTTAAAAATATATTACAAATATAATCTAATTAACGGAGGAATCAATTTATGAGATAAATTTGTGAAAAAAAACGGAGAAAATGACAAAAACGCCCTATTATTTTTATAATCTTGATCTGTTAAATGACACTTTATCTTCCTTACATTCAAATATAAAAGGAACTAACTTTCGTGTCCATTATGCAGTCAAAGCCAACTGTAATCAAGAAATTCTTGAGACCATTTCACATTCTGATTTGGGTGCTGACTGTGTGAGTGCAGGAGAGATTAAATGGGCGTTAGAAGCCGGGTTTGAACCAAAGGACATTGTGTTTGCAGGGGTAGGAAAAACAGATGAAGAAATTAATTATGCACTGGAGCATGAAGTAGGGATGATTCACTGTGAAAGCTTGCAAGAAATTTTGGTGATTGATGAGCTTGCAAAAGCACGAAATACATTTGCGAAAATTGCTTTGCGGTTGAATCCTAATGTGAATCCGCTTACACATGAAAAAATATCTACAGGATTAAAAGAAAACAAATTTGGTTTAACTACAATCGAATTTAAAGAACTCATTACCTTATACCCTGAGTTGAGTCATGTACAGATCATGGGGATGCATTTTCATATCGGTTCGCAAATTCAAGACATGTCTGTTTTTGTTGAGTTGTGTGAGCGAATCAATGAATTGGCGGGCGTTTTTGAGGAGCATATCGGTCCATTTCAGTACTTGAATGTGGGGGGGGGATTAGGAATAGATTATTACGAACCGGATGTTAACCCCATTCCGGATTTCAAAAACTATTTTGACGTATTCAAAGATTGCCTGACGATTGATAAAGACATTCCGGTACATTTTGAATTGGGTCGATCCATTGTTGCTCAATGCGGGAGTTTGCATACGAAAGTATTATACATCAAAAAGTCAGAACACAAGAATTTTGCTGTTCTGGATGCCGGAATGACAGAGTTGTTGAGGCCAGCGTTGTACAATGCCTATCATAAAATTGACCGTTTGGATATAGAAAATGCACCCATTCAGATGATGGAGTATGATATTGTAGGCCCCATTTGTGAATCCAGTGATTGTTTTGGAAAAGATATTTTATTGCCTGAATTAAAAAGAGGTGATATTCTGACCATTCAATCGTGTGGTGCGTATGCTGAGTCTATGTCGTTGAATTATAATGGACGTGAGAAAATTGAAAGTCATGTCTTTTCCAAACGAAAAGAAGAAATGATTTATTCAGCAATTTGAAACTTTTTATTTTTTCCTGTACTTTTCTTTTTAGCACTTTCCACCACAAGATAGGCTAACTGTCTTGGAGCTACAAACAGTTAAAGTTCTCTCATCTCAGCTTGAAGGTTTGCTCACTTGACGTTTGTTGAAAGCGTTTACAGCAGGATATGTATTTTCTCATGCCGCAGAAATGTTGAAATCCTTATCTTTGCCATGGAATTAAATGATAGAAATCAATGTTTGAGAATTTAACCGATAAGTTTGAAAGGGCCTTTAAAGTACTGAAAGGACATGGGCAGATCACGGAGATCAATGTGGCGGAGACCCTAAAAGAAGTGCGCAGGGCTTTACTGGATGCAGATGTAAACTATAAAACCGCTAAAGATTTTACCCAAACGGTAAAAGACAAAGCACTGGGTCAAAATGTATTGACAACGGTTTCTCCCGGACAGTTACTGACTAAGATCACGCATGAAGAGTTGGTAGCCTTAATGGGCGGTGAGCAGGAGGACATCAACTATCAGGGAAATCCGGGAATTATTTTGATGTCGGGCTTACAGGGTTCCGGTAAAACAACCATGTCCGGTAAGTTGGCGAATTACCTGAAGCATAAAAAGGGTAAAAAACCGCTTTTAGTAGCTTGTGATGTTTACCGTCCCGCGGCGATTGATCAACTTCATGTTTTGGGTGATCAGTTAGATGTGGAAGTATTTTCCAATAAAGAGGAAAAAAATCCGGTAAAAATTGCTCAGGATGCTATTAAACATGCCAAAAGCAATGGATTCAATGTCGTCATTGTAGATACTGCGGGTCGTTTATCGATCGACAAAAAGATGATGCAGGAAATTGCAGATGTTAAAAAGGCGATTGATCCTTCAGAAACACTCTTTGTGGTGGATGCTATGACCGGGCAAGATGCCGTGAATACGGCAAAAATATTTAATGAACAGATTGATTTTGATGGCGTAGTACTGACGAAGTTAGATGGAGATACCAGAGGTGGTGCTGCTTTGTCCATTAAAACAGTGGTGAACAAACCCATCAAATTTGTAGGAACAGGTGAAAAAATGGATGCGCTGGATGTTTTCTATCCCAGCAGAATGGCTGATCGTATTCTTGGAATGGGAGATGTGGTTTCCCTGGTGGAAAAAGCGCAAGAACAATACGACGAAAAAGAAGCCAAAAAACTTCAAAAGAAAATCGCCCAAAATAAATTTGATTTTGACGACTTCTACGGACAGTTACAGCAGATCAAGAAGATGGGAAATGTCAAAGATTTGATGGGAATGATTCCCGGTATGGGAAAAGCCATGAAAAATATGGACATTGATGATGACGCTTTTAAGGGAATTGAGGCCATCATTCAATCCATGACCCCTCAGGAACGATCTGAACCGGATGTTTTGAACGGTACTCGTAAAAAAAGAATCGCAAGTGGATCAGGAACTTCTGTTCAGGAAGTAAATAAGCTGATCAAGCAATTTAACGAAACCAAGAAAGTAATGCACATGATGTCTAACAAAAAAAACATGGCTAAAATGATGCAGCAAATGAAAGGTATGAAGGGAATGCCGGGAATGTAGTGATTACATGCCTTAGAATAACCAGAGCTGATCCTTTTGATCAGGATGAATGTAATAATATCTCGTTTTGCCTGAATCATTTCATTATATTTGATTTCGACAAGCTCTTCATAAAAAAGGTGTAAAAATGAATCGGTCTATTCTTTTTTCAATGTCAATACTGATTGTTTTATCTTCTTGTCAAGCACAGGGTGAAGCTGAAAATAATATGACATCAACTAATCCTTCCCAAACAGATCGTGTGCATACGGATTCAATTGAAATTTCAGAGGATTCCGGCAGTATGTTTTCTGATTTACGGAAAATTCAGGAGTCCTTACCCCCGCTCATTCATAGTTTGGATACATTTATGGTGACATTTCATCAGATCAATGCAAACTTTACACAAGAAGAATTGGATTCATCTTTTCATTTATATGTTGAGCAGATGAAACGGATAGCGAGGAGAGTAGGGGATTTGGAGCAACCAACCGGAGAAGAACAAGATCAGCTTAACAAGGATTATAGACCCTACGGATTTGAAAATCACGGTAATGAAGGCTTCATGTGGTTGGAAATAAATAAAAGTAAGGCCATTGACGGTTTTCGGAAGTTTGTCAGTGATGATTTGTTAGCTTATGCAGCCTTAGATGAGGTAGTGATAAGACAATATGTGGCGGATGAAAGTAGGTTGAGCTCTCATGAAGATTGGGCAGATGCTGTATTGGAGTTAGAAGATCGTCTGCGCGCCAATCAATTTTCCACCTATTACACTGAATTTATGAACACTTACAAAAGTTTTCTTTATAGCCTGATGTGGGGGATGGAGCGTATGCCCGTTTTAAGCTGGGGAGATGAACCTCAATTGCTGGATGAAGTGAAATCAACCTATGATCGCCTGATCGCAGATGAAACACACAAAACCGGAAAAATAATAGAAGAACATGTCAAACGAATGGAAGAGAAAGACTATAAATACAATGGTGAAGATCAATGGTTTTTGACTGATAAAGAAGTGGAACATTATTTACAATTGAAACACTGATTTGTCATTTAAACTCACCATAATCGGATCGGGATCTGCTTTACCCACAATGGGAAGGGCTGTAACTGCACAGTATATTAATTTTAATGAACGCCATATTTTGGTAGATTGCGGGGAAGGAACTCAAATTCAGCTACGCAAATTCAAAGTTAAAATTCAGCGATTGCAATTCATTCTAATCTCACACCTTCACGGAGATCATTATTTGGGTTTGATGGGTTTGCTGTCTTCTTTAAGTTTATTGGGACGAACTCAAAAAATGACCGTTTTTGGTCCCCCTGAATTGGATGAATTATTACAATTTCATTTTAAAGTGGCGGGTGTGAAGTTGAAATATGAATTGGATGTTGTTCATCTAAAAACCTCAGAAAAAGAAGTGATTTTTGAGGATAATCTAATAAAAATAGCGGCTTTTAAAGTGAAGCACCGTATTGATTGCTGGGGATTTCGTTTTGATGAAAAAATAAAGGAATTGAATGTAAACCCGGCAAAGATCAACGAGCATCAATTGACACTGGAAGAGATCCTGACCGTAAAAAAAGGAGAAGACGTAGTGCGTGAAGCGGAGTATTTGAGAAATGCAGATTTAATTCTGCCGCCACAGCCTTTGGCTTCTTATGCCTATAGTTCTGATACCCGCTATTTTTCAAAAATGGCAAAGTATGTCAAAGGGGTGCGGATACTATACCATGAAGCCACCTTTACTGAAAAACACAAAGAAAGGGCAGAAAAAACCATGCATTCTACCGCTAAAGAAGCTGCTACTGTGGCAAAAGACGCCGGTGTAGAGCAATTGTTACTAGGGCATTTTTCCGCTCGATTTCGAAACACAACAGAAGTGTGTAAAGAAGCGCATGAGACTTTTGAAAATACAATCTGTGTAGAAGATGGGGATACCTTTATCTTGTAATCAGAAAAATTCCTGGAAGCTCTTTTGGAGTAGTTCATTTTTGAACGTAAGTTCCATCAAAATAAGCATTAGCCCCGTGGTAGGCTCCGCAGTTGTCTTCAGTTATCTTAATTTCATTTGCAATGCTTAGGTCAAAGGTGAGTAAACAATGCTCGCCATATTCATCACTTTCAAAAATAGCCGTATCTCCATTTATCTTTGCAACTCCGAAAACACTTCCTATATGGGCATTGTACCGGGTAACAGAGAGGTCAAAGGCTAAATAATCGTCATTGATTCTTGAAAGATAAAGCTGATCTGTTACCTGAGTGGTGTCCCAACCCTCGTTTCCGTTATATACCGTGATGGGGTGATCGTATGTGTAGTGGCTATGTTCTATTAGAGGTGCTGATGAGAGAGGTTGATCGAGATACAATTCCTCTGCTTGAAAAGGTTGCTTATCCTTGGTGTTTTCTTTACCGGGAGCCCAGTACGATTCAGCATTTTGATCATCCTGTATAAAAACAATATAACCTGTTTCTTTTCCTTTATACGATTCAGTGAGATAAATTTTACGGCTTGCGGGTTCAGAATATCCTTCTAACGTAAGATTTTTTTGATGTTTCACATAAAAATAGTAACCATCTATGGGATAGATGCCGTTCTCATCTTTTGGATACCAGTTTAATACCATAATACCTTGTTGTTGGTAATCCCCTATTTTTGTACCAAAAACCAGTATGTCTGCTTCGTTTTTTTTGCCTTCTACAGCTTTAGCGCTGTCTATACGGTCTTCTTCCTCTATACCGGGATTATCGGTGTACTCCATGATCTGCCCTGCTTCCTCTTCCTGAGAAGAAGGACTACACGCAAGCAGCGAGAAACAAAAACCGAAAAAAAGGATAAAAAACCGCATGACTTAATTCTTAGTAAGTTCTTTGAACACCTCTTCCATGCTTTTCTCTTCTAATCGCATAGTGAGGGTCAGTAGGTCATTTTGTTGGGCATGTTTGGCAATTGCAGAACGGATATCTGCATTTGCTTCAATCAACCATTGATTGTCTTCCACATTTTTTAATGAATTAACACCGGCTATTTTTTTGAGTTGACTTTTTGAAACAGGCTGATCAAATTCTACAAAAATGGTTCGTTTTTCTTCTTCAGATTTTTGAATGTCCGTCGTTGTTTTATCTGCAACAATTTTACCATCCTTAATGATAATTACACGGTCGCAAATGGCCTCCACTTCTTGCATGATGTGAGTAGAAAGCATCACTGTTTTTGTTTTTCCAATATTTTGGATCAACTGACGGATCTCTACCAGTTGATTGGGATCCAAGCCTGAAGTAGGTTCATCTAAAATCAGTACTTCCGGATCGTGAATGATGGCTTGTGCCAATCCCACCCTTTGACGATAACCTTTGGATAAAGCGCCAATTTTTTTGGTTTGTTCTTTTTCCAGCCCCACCAAAGCGATCATTTCTTTCACCCGTTCTTTTTTATGTGGCACTTTATAAATCCCCGCAACAAAAGTAAGGTACTCTTTTACATACATATCCAGGTATAAAGGATTGTTTTCGGGAAGATAACCTACCTTTTTCTTCACCTCCATGGCTTCCTCTTCTACATCCAGTCCGCAAACTTTTACCTCACCTGAAGAGGCGGGAATAAAACAGCTGATGATCTTCATCATGGTCGATTTTCCGGCGCCATTTGGCCCTAAAAAACCAACAATTTCTCCTGAATGGATAGTAAAGGAAACATCATTGAGTGCTGCTTGCTCTCCATAATACTTGAATACATTTTTTACTGCTATCGACACCTTTTCCCTGATTTATGATGTGGTACGAAATTAACGGTTTTATTGCCATGAATGACGAGTAATTTCTTAAAAAAATAAAATTAAAGGGTTTTCTGTAAGTAACATAACCTAAGACGAAACAGGGATCAATTCAATTATTCTAGTCCTTAAATAGTCGCGCCTTAAAAAACAAGTTTTTTATTTCTCTCCAAGATTAAAAATATTAGATAAAAGATAAAAGATAAAAGACAAAAGATTTTGTCTCTATCTTTAATTGAAGGCTGCGCAGGATATCCATCCTGCGCTAACTGCAAATTCAGCGGATATTCATCCGCTTCAAATTTCCCCTTCATCTATCTAGACAAACCTGGTGTCAAGGTATGTATTTTTAAAACAGAATCAATGTCAGCGTAATTTGTTGCAGATGAATAAGTCCAATCTTCTGGTTTCGAAACAAACTTTGACCGAACCGGAATTACTGTCAAGTTGCTCCATTTGTCCACTAACCTGATCGTTTACTCACAAGTTAAAAATAATAATTTTATTCAGATTTAAGTTTGGTGATATATATTCTGCGCAGACGGGATCAATTCAACCATTTTTGAAAGCGCTACCTTCTTTAACATTAGGCCGTTTGAGTTACCATAGAGCGAGTGTTTATCCGGAATTTCTTGCAATTCACTCCAGTTTTCAGGCACTGTTCTCCCTGCCGGTAATTCTTCGATCAATATCAAGGGGTCTTCGTATGAAGAAGGGGTGCAGATGACCAATAGTGTATATTGATAAATCATCCCTTTTATGTGATGTTTTTGGTAGCCATACTCAATATTCACAGGGGGTTTCATTAAAAAATCCTGTTTTGGAGTGATCAATCGCAACTCTCCCCGCTCGCTTATTTCCCATTTGAGAACAGCGGCATTTAAAATGAGATGAGTCAGATAAAAAAAGCCGACAATTCCTGAACAAATAAGTAAAAAGCCAGTGGTAAAATAAGATGAAAACAGCAAGCCACCAAAAATGATCAGGCAACTACTCAAGCCGATAATTAAAGAAGAAAACCGAATTTTACTTTGATCGTAGAGTTTTCCCTGACTGATGATTTGCATATTGTATTTTTTAGTAAGTTAAGCTTTCTCCATTGTTTTTTGATGTTCTTTAAAGTGCTGCCTTAAATCAATGATGGTTTTAAGTGCAAAGAAAAGGATAAGCGAAAAGAAAGAACCACCCGCTTGCATAAATAAAAATCCGGATGACATGATGAAGATATGTACCAACACAATCCTTTTGTAAGGACTCATCATTTGCTCTTGTGCAGTTGTGGTGAGGTACTCTTTTTTACCAATATAATTCGAAAAGAAAGAGATACCGTGACTAATAAACAAGCTGATGACAGAGGCAATGATTACCCAGATATCCAGATTTGAAACCTGTTCCCATATATCCGGTTTGCCCATTCCGCTTTTTCCAAACAGCACAAAAATAAAAACGCCATGTCCGGCGCAAAACCCAAAATAGTGGACCAGAAAAAAGGGAATAAAAATCACTTTCATACAGCCCTGTGATTGGTTAGACATAGCAGCCCCTTTTGTATTCGGAAGGCCTTGTGCCTTTGCTAATTTGAATACGTTATAAACACCAATGACAAGGTTTTCTAACCAAAAAACGAAGACCAAATCAAAGGCTTTCCAATGGAAAATAATGGCCGCAATAAGAAAAACTCCGTTTAGCACCAAAAGAGAGACAACGGAAGGCGCCTTGTAATCTATTTTATTGAAAAACATTTGTTGAGTTGACATATTCTATTTTTAAATTTATTATTTCACTTCGCACTTTTCTGATGGCGTAATTGAATCAACATTCCCATTTGTTACGCTACACTAACTTTTTGTGAAGGCTGCGCAGGATATCCATCCTGCGCTAACTGCAAATTCAGCGGATATTCATCCGCTTCAAATTTTCCCTTCATCTATCATAATAATAAAATTGCTTGATTTTAGATAAACCCGGTAAAGAGGTGTCAGGTCAAGCGATTGAAAAAGAGAACCGGAATTACTGTCAAGTTTATCCATTTCCACTAACCTGATCGTTTACTCACAAGTTAAAAATAATAATTTTATTCAGATTTAAGTTTGGTGATATACATCACCATGATTTAGGTTTGGCGCAGGATGAATATCCTGCGCAGACGGTGAACAGACGGTGACTGGAAATTGACGTTTTTCAGGAACATTCAGCGCAATTTTTTTATCGTGAAATAAGAACCGATTAAAAATAGAAATAAAAAGGCAACGTCCATCCAGTTGGACACATATTTTTCCCATCCCAAAAGGAGGTATACCTCCAGGGTTAAACCACCCAGGCAGATCGCTAAAAGGGTCTGGGTAAATGCTTTTTTCATTTAAAAAGTAAGGTGCGTTCTACCACATTTTCACCAAAAGAGTAGGGGAGATATGCCAGTGAAGGAATTGCTTTTGTGATGATGAGGTTGGCTTTTTTACCTACGGTGATCGATCCTACTTCATCAGCAACTTCCATAGCGTATGCACCATTGATGGTGGTGGCATTTAATGCTTCTTCAGGTGTCATTTTCATTTTGATACAGGCCAGGGCGTTGACAAACTGCATATTTCCACTGGGCGTAGATCCCGGATTAAAATCTGTAGCCAGTGCACAAGCTACATTATTTTCAATCAGTTTGCGAATGGGGGTATAGGGGATCGATAAAAAGAAAGAACAGGATGGTAAAGCGGTGGCTATGGTGGTTGAATTTTTCAGTGTTTCAACATCTTGGTCTGACAGTTCTTCTAAGTGATCTACTGATACAGCGCCGTGTTTTACGCTGGTTTGAACACCACCCATTACTGAGAATTGATTGACATGGGTTTTGGGTTTTAATCCGGCCGCTACACCGGCTGCTAAAATGCGATCTGTTTGATCTGCCGTGAAATAATTGCGCTCACAAAAAACGTCTATGTAATCAGCTAATCCTTCTTCTGCTATTTGTGGAATCATTGCTTCAATGATTAGTTTCACATATCCTTCGTGGTCGTCTTTAAATGTTTTGGGAAAAGCATGTGCTCCTAAAAAAGTTGATTTAATTGTGAGATCGGATCGCTCTTTTAATTGCTTAATCACGCGTAGCATTTTTAATTCCGCTTCAAGGGATAAACCATATCCGCTTTTGATCTCAATGGCTCCTGTTCCTAAACTTTTGACAAACTCAAGTCGCTTTAAACTGTCTTCAAGCAGTTGCTCTTCCGGCATATCGGCTAATTTTTGGGCAGAATTCAGTATTCCACCTCCTTTTTTGCCAATTTCTTCATAAGACAAACCTTTGATGCGGTCAACAAATTCATCTTCCCGGGTTTTGGCAAATACCAGGTGGGTGTGCGAGTCACAAAAAGCCGGAAATACATACTTCCCTTCCGCGTCGATCACTTCCAGATCATTCCAATCGGTAATTCCAGCCAGATCATCCATCTTTCCATACATGGATATGCGCCCGTTTTCTATGGCTAAAAATGCATTTTCAATGGTGTTCAGGCAATCCAAATCATCCCTTTTTAAAGGGGATTTATTATCCTCCAAAATACCTGCTAACCCTTTAATGTTTTTGATTAAAATATTACTCATAGTGTAAAAATGCGAATTTATTTCTTTATAATCTTAATATTGTAGTCATCAAAGGGAAAACCTATATGTAAGCAATAAAGCCTAATTACTGTCCACCTGTATGCTACGCACATTAAATACATTGAACCAGTTGAAAACCCTTTATATAGGATTGATAGGTGTGTTAGTTTACGATTTTTATTATGGTGTAGAACCTTTAGGAGGTGGGTTTACAATTGGTGTGATGGCAGCCTGGGCTTACCTAAATGGCACTTTTTTTATTTTCAAAAAGTCAGAAACAGTTGTTAGGGCGGTGTTGGACTTGTTATTGGTTCCACTATTATTATTTAGTTTCACTTTTGTAATAGGGCTTGACCTGAAGTTAGTGGTAATCGATTTGTCAATTTTGGAGATTCTGGTGTTTGTATTCACATTATTGATTTATATTATAATCCATCTAGGAAAGATTGCTAAAAAGGACTTTAAGAAGGAGGGTTGTGCCTTTATTGCTTTTGTTATAATAGCGTTGGGTATTGGAGGAACCGCTGTAGTTGCTATGTTGAATAAATTTCTATATGTAATGACGCAAGGGTCTATGTTGTTGCTCATTGTTATTTCGGCTGGATTTGTTTTCGATTTTATTAGAAAACTGGTGTTGCTTATAAGGGCTGAAAAGGTGAAAAAGAGCCCTCAGGAATGGAAAGCACTAATCAAACATAATATGGTGTTTGGAATTATGTGTTGTATTTATTTTTTTATGGTTGCTTAACGAACAGTAACCGTTGATGGCTTTATATCCTTCACCATTAACTGAAGGTTAACACGGTTATTCCAATGATTTTCTTCCAGGGTGTAAACGATATCCACAGCACCGGATTTTAACAATTCGTATTTATCGGCCATTCCAAAAGCGATACCAGGGAGGGTAATATCTTCGTATTCTTCTTGTTTTAAAGAAAGTTTTAGGTGTTCATCCTTCAAAATTCTGGAGCTTCCCGTATCTTTTATTTGTCTGCTGATAAAAACCGGTCGTCTGTTATCCGGGCCAAAAGGTGCCAATTGTTTCAGGATACGATAAAACCGTGGAATCCCTGATCGCTGTTCTTCAAAAATATCACGGAAGTCAATTTCACAATCAATGACAATTTCGGGAACCAATTGTTGTTCGGTCAGGTTTGCAGAAACAATTTGATCAAACTTCATTTTAAAAGGCACTACCTGATCGACTGCCAAGGTCATGCCGGCGGCATAAAAATGCCCTCCGAACTGCTCCAGGTGTTCTTCACATTGCAAGAGGGCTTCATACACATTAAACCCTTTCACAGAACGAGCTGAACCCACTGCTTTTCCGTTAGATTCAGTCAAAACAATGGTGGGACGATAATACGATTCAATGAGTCTTGAAGCAACGATTCCAACCACACCCTTGTGCCAGTCTTTTTTAAAGACAACTGTACTTTTTGCATGGAGCAACCAGTCGTCATTGACGATCATCTCTAATGCTTCAGCGGTAATTGCTTTATCCAGTCCTTTTCGGGTTTCATTGTGTTGATGGATCAATTTGCTGATTTCATCTACTTCATCAAAGGTTTTTGCCAACAATAATTTTACGGCTTGATTTCCAGAATCAATCCTGCCGGCAGCATTGATGCGGGGAGCCAATGTGAAAACAACATCCGTCACGCTCAGTTCGCCCGTTTTTTTAGCCAACTCAAGCAATTGTTTGAAACCAATTCGCGGTGTATTATTGAGCAGGTGCAGACCGTAATACGCTAAAATTCGATTTTCTCCGGTCATGGGGACAATATCTGCCCCAATGGCTACCATCACTAAATCCAGTAAATGATACACATTCTCTATGTCTTCTCCTCTGCTTTGATTGATACCCTGTGCCAATTTAAATCCAATTCCACAACCACAGAGTTCCTTGTAGGGGTATTCACAGTCGGCTTGTTTGGGATTTAAAATAATGGCATCCGGCAGTTTTTTTCCCGGTGTGTGGTGATCGCAAATGATAAAATCAACTCCTTTTTCTTTGGCTTTTCCAACTAATTCAACGGCTTTAATTCCACAATCCAGGGCAATGACCAATGAAAAGCTATTGTCTTCTGCAAATTCAATTCCGGCTGCTGAAATGCCGTAGCCTTCTTTATAGCGATCAGGAATGTAATAACCTACCTGTTCGTAATCAGTGATTAAAAAACTATACATCAGGGCTACTGCAGAAGTTCCGTCAACATCATAATCTCCATAAATCAAAATGTTTTCTCCTGAAGCAATAGCCTTTTCAATGCGATCAACGGCATGATCCATTCCTTTCATCAAAAAAGGGTCATGTAAATCCGTAATTTCAGGTCTGAAAAAGCGTTTTGCTTCTTCAAATGTGTGAATTTCACGCTGGGCTAAAATGGTTGCTACAGGTCTTGTAACACCAACTTCTTCAATTAACCGGCTAACGATTTCACGCTTTGGATCTTCTTTGATTATCCACCTCTTTTCCATATTCTATGTGATTCAATTCAATGAGTAGGGTATTTACTCAAAGTTTTAGCGCGAGAGATCCGAAAGATAATGATATTTTTAAAATAAAATAAATTGTAGTGGAGGGATGATTTTTTAAAAGGTGTTGTCTTGGGTGATGTTATCTCTGATAGATGCTATGCTAATGAAGCTGTATTTTGAACCTTCTGGTAAGGTATTTGTAACAAATCAATGAAAGAATCATTATCTTTATACCTCATGATAAAAACCATTTTTTTTCTATTTTTTTTCAGCAGTGTCACGAGTTTTTCTCAGGGCGAAATTTTTTCATTCTATTTTAGTGAGAAATCTGTGAACGCATTGAATAAGGCTGAACAACTTGAATCCAGATATTTTGGCAAATACGAATTGACGGATGACGAGCAATATGAAGTTAGAAAATCTGCCGGAGAATTCTTAATTCTGGATGAAACAGGAATTTATATTGAAAAAAATCGCATCTCGCACATCAGCAGAGAAGAAGTTCGTGAAAATTCAACTTACAACGTAAGAAAAGGGTGGCTGCATGGAGTCGTAGAGAATGACTCTATTCCCTGCGCATTGGATGGAGAAAATTATTATTTTTTGGTTCCTGTAAAAACGTACCTCTATGAAAAGAAAGTTCCCACCACACAATTGGTCTTGTTTTCTGCCGGGGTATACGGATTGTTTTATCGGGAAGAAGGCGATCATTTTTCGGCAATTGTGTTAAGTGTTAAAAACAATGGATTACAACTTAAAAATATTGAATTCTCACTGGAAGGAGAACAAGGAATTTCCAACATTGAGAAGAAAGAGAAAGTAAAAAAGGCAGAAAAAGATTTTGACACCTACCTCCTTTCCCCTACAAAAGAAGAATGGAATAAGTTTATTTTATCTCATTGTCTTCAGGCGTATGATGCTTACGTGAAAGAGGCTGTTGAAAAATAGTGATCCATTTGAACTCCTGTTTTGTTTTTAACGCATGTCATAAATGAAAAAACAGGGAAAGGTTAGGAGAAAAGGGAGAAAATTACTATTTTATTAAGCAAGTGTGTTCGGGGTCGAAGATCAATTTTTCTTTCATAGTACATATACACAAAGAAAAAGTAAAGCAGCAGCCGGAGAAACTAAAAAAACAAAAGAATGAAAAATGCCTTAATCGTTTTTGGAGTGTTGATCATGGCTCACACGGTGTATCTTATAAATGTTACAACCATCTGGTATTCGGGTAAGCCGGAATTGATTGAGGCGCATTGGATGGATTCATCTCAGATGTTATGGATGATGCGTTCGGCCTTTTTTCTTTATCCGCTCCATCTCATTTTAACGATATATGCGGTCATGAAAAAAAAGTTGCTGTGGAGTAATGCTATTCCGATCTATTTTTTACCGTATATGTTTGGGGCAATCATTCAAGCATTGATTTTATGATTAGATATGTGTTTTTTATAGGGATGATGTTGCTGATTTTTTCGGCTTGTGATAATGATCAGGCGCTTGAGAAGAAAGAAGAAGTTAATTCGGAAATAGCTGGCGAAGTCTCGGATTTTTCTCCCTATGGATCTCACAAAGCCTATTGGTACTGGATTTCTGACTTAACGGATGAAGAAAAGCTGAAAATGAGAGTATGGATCAATACGGTTTTGGAAGGCACTACTGCCACATTGGGGCAGTATCCTTTTGATCTGCATTTCTATTTTCATTTATCAGATGATTCAACGCAAGCGGTGAGTTTCGGACATACTTCCCGAAGAGGTGGTCAACAGGCGGTTCATTTTTATGTAACACCTTCTTACCCACTGAAAGATTTTATGAGCGGGTGGAAAGCTCCCCATGAGATCAGCCATTTATCGATTCCCTTTATCGGGAAAAAAAACAGTTGGTTTTCTGAAGGATATGCGACTTACCTAAGTAGAAAAATCATGATAGAAATGGGATATCTTACTCCTTTAGAATTTGATTCTATTTATCGGGAAAAAATTGCAGAAACAAAGCACTGTTATGCAAGTGTTACCTCCAGTCACACAGAGATTTCTGACAGTTTGAAAAAACACAACACATACAGCACAATGTATTGGGGATGCAGCAGCTTTTTCTTTCGTGCTGACAATGAAATCCAGAAAAGTCATGATGTAACACTCATAGAGGTAGTGGCCCAGTATCAGAAATGTTGTAGGTTGGAAGATGAGAATTTAGAGCAGATAATCGATTCTTTTGATGAAATTTCCGGAGGGGAGGTATTTCATCAATTATTGCACGATTATCAACATCAACCTTCCGCAGAAGTGATGAAGTCATTTTAATTAATAGGTTGGATTTACTTTCCCTTATTTTTTAGGAGCATCTGATTCTTCCAATTTTCCTTTGTCATCATCTTCATCATCATCACCAATAATACTATCTTCTGCCTCATCTGCTATTTCTTCTATCACTTCTACATTTTCTTCAATATCCCTTGAGATTTCTTTTCCGCTAGGGATGTCAAACTCACCATTGGCTTTAAATAAATAGGGGACAATTAGCGCTATAAGTGAAACAGAAAAAGCAAGATAAACACCAAAAGTGGGGCTTTCATATTTGGTCAATAAGAGAACAATAATCAAAAATAAATGAAATAAAGAAAGCAAACCTGAGATCACCAAAACGGACATTTTAGGGATGCCTTTTGAGATCATCTTTGAACGATCTCCCATAATGGATACTAATGCAATCAGTGCAAAGCCGATTAAGCCGACGAAAATGTAATTGGTATCCAACCCAAGTTGGGTCACATGAGTGATGTTTTCTTTTTCAATATCTATTCCAATTGATTTCAAGCCGCTCATATCTCTTACTACCCAGGGTAAAAAAATAGAAAACACTCCGATTATTGAGGCGACAATTAATGTTATTCTTCCTTTGTGCATGTACTTTTGTTTTTACCTACTAAAATAGCGAAAATAGTTGGGTTGAGAGTGAAAAAGCAGGGCTATTTTGTTTCATCATTAAATGGGTAGGGTAATGGGTGCTGCTGATGATCCACAATAGTTGGATACTCCTCCTTTCAATCAAATTTTTTATTTGGTTTAATGAACCTATTTGTGCCGGTTTTTTGACAGACCATAAAGAATAACAAGAGATTATTCATTCGCATTAGACCGTTCATCTGATTTCTTTTCCTGCTCTTTTTCCTTTTTAATAATCAGTCGTTTGATAATGAATGAGCTTTTTAATGCCTCAATTGTTTCTTCAAGACCTTTTGAAGTTTTATTGATATTCTCCATACTCTCTTTCAGATTTCGATTGAATGCGGTATCTGAAATTACGGTGTTTAATGCTCCTTCTTCACCGGCGGCTTTTTGCGTAAACGAAGAGAGTTCACCTGTTATGTATAGCAGCGAATCTGAAGCGATTTGTATGTTAGATATAGCAGATGTAATGTTGCGTTGCAATGTGGTATCGTAAAGCAACTCTCCCAAAGTTCCTTCTCCCGATCGAATATCATTCACGATACCGGACAACTGTTGTGTAATCTTTGCTGAGTAAGATGTTGTGGTTTTAATATTATTCATGGATTTTTTTAGGTTGATATTGACAGATGTATCCGTCAGAATGCGCCATGTGGAATTCGGGGCATTCATTTTATCAGTAAAAATTCTGAGATTTTCGGCGACCTTATTGACATCTTCATTTGTTGCAGTCAATTGCCGTAAGACCGCATCTGTTTCAATTGGTTGCAAGGTGGTCAGGATATCTCCCTCCTCTAACGCAGGAGCCATTTCATCTACAGATGATATATCTACAAGTTTGTTTCCCATCAGACCATCTGTTCCTATTTTTGCAATTGAATTTTTCTTGATCTTGTTCTGGTAATCAACGTCTATTGACATGGTCACCTTAACTTTTGAATCTTCAAGCACTTCAATTTCAGATACGGTACCCACATTCACGCCTGAAAATCGGACATTATGACCTTTCATTAAGCCATTTACATTATCAAAATAAGCAGTGACATCAAAAGTCGATCTAAACATACCTTGCTTATCCCCAATAAAGTAAAGGCCTACAATAAGAAAAAAAAGTCCAAGCAGGACTACAATTCCCAGGCGTATATTTCTTGCTGTTGTTCCAATCATAATTTCTATTTAAAAAATGAGCTAACTTCTTTGTCTTCATGTTTTTGCAATTCTTCGTAAGATCCTGATGCGTAATTAGAACCGTTTATCAACATCACAACCTTGTCTGCTACTATTTTAATGCATTTTAAATCATGAGTGATGACAATAGAGGTAATATTATATTTCTTCTGAAGATTAACCATTAAATGGCTGATATCTGATCCGGTAATGGGGTCAAGCCCTGTAGTAGGTTCATCATAAAGCACTACTTCAGGTTTTAGGATCAGGGTTCGCGCAAGGGCAATTCGCTTTTTCATTCCACCGGATAATTCTTCAGGCATCATGTTTTCTGTTTCAGGAAGCCCAACATTTTCCAATGCTTCTTTCACTAAAGCATCTACTTCTTCTTCGGTTTTCTTAATTCCATGTCGTCTCAATGGAAATTCCAGATTAGAACGAACAGTCATAGAATCGTACAGTGCGTTGCTCTGAAATAAAAAACCCATTTTCATCCGAAGGGCGTCTAGTTCGTAAGAATTCAGTTCAGTAACATTGTTTCCCAGTACGATAATATTACCAGCATCCGGTTTCAACAAGCCAATGATACATTTGATCAGCACAGATTTTCCCGAACCTGATTTACCCACCACAGCATAGGTTTTTCCCTCTGGAACATTCAGAGAGAAACCTTTCAATACATGTTTATTACCAAAAGATTTGTTTAGTTTATCAATTTGAATGGTGTAATCTAAATTTTCCGTATCTGCTATGTTGGTCTTTGTCTTTTCCATAATCAGGTGAGTCCCGAAACATCAATGATTTGAACGGCGATCAGGTCTAAAATAAAAACGATTAGAGATGCAACTACCACAGCAGAATTTGCAGATCTACCAACACCTTCGGTTCCTTTTTTTGTTGTAAATCCCTTATAACAACCTACAATTCCAATTGTAAATCCAAAGAAAAATGTTTTTGTGATTGCTGGAATAAAATCGCTATATGTCAAGGTCTCAAACACCTGATGCCAAAATAGATCCCAACTTACAACACCCTTGATATTTGTTCCCAAATAACTGCCATAAAGAGAAACACCATCTGCAATAATGGCAAGTAAAGGAATCATAATAACGGTTGCCATTACTCGTGTAACTACCAGGTACTTATAGGGATTTGTTCCCGATACTTCCATGGCATCTATTTGTTCGGTGACTTTCATGGATCCCAACTCTGCTCCAATTCCTGAGCCTATTTTACCAGCGCAGATCAAAGCTGTAATTACAGGGGCGATTTCACGTACCATAGAAACCGAAACCATTTTGGGCAACCAAGCCTCCGCACCAAACTCTACCAGGGTGGGGCGAGATTGTATGGTGATTACTAATCCCATGATAAATGCAGTTATGACAACCAGGCCTAACGAATTATACCCAACGTAAAAGCACTGACGCAGAAACTCAGAGAATTCAAAACGCGGACGGAACAATTCCCGAAAAAAACGAGCAGAGAAACGGCTCATCTCACCGGTTTCAAGCAATACATTCTTTACTTTACCTGACGTCATATCTTATTTTAGTTAATGTCCGGCGTTCATTATTCCCCATTCAAGAAATGAAACGGAAGAGCGTACATCAAAGTAAGCTATTTAAGTTTGAAATACAAGTGATATAAACAGGTGATTAAGTGTGATAATTGTCATTTATCGGGATGTATTCCGTCATGCGTTCTAGTTTCCCGAATAAGTTTCACAACGCTTCGCTGTTCAACTAAATCGGGACAGGCTGTCAGGATTACATCCTGACTCCTATAACGCAGACGTTGGTTTATTTTTGATTGTGTCATCCATCCCGACGTGTATTTTCTGCGGTCGCTGCGCTTCCTTGAAAATATCAATCGGGATGTATTCCGTCATGCGTTCTAGTTCGTCAGGATTACATCCTGACTCCTATAACACAGACGTCATCCACTTGCTCAAAATCTCCCTTCCATTTTTCAAACTCTTTTTCAATTTCCGATTCTTGGGTTGGCATATCGACAGAGCGAATTTGGAGTAAAAATTCTTTGAAGACTTTGCTTTTGTATTTTTTACCTTTTTCTCCACCGAATTGATCGGGGAATCCATCTGAAAACAGGTAGAGCGTATCACCTTTTGACAATTTCATTTGATGGGTAGTGAAGGGGTTTGCTTTGGCGTATTTGCCAATGGGTTGTTTGTCTGCTTTTATTTCTTGTAGTGGATCTTCACTTTTAAGGGGGTTTTTTCGGATGATCCATAAAGGGTTATTGGCGCCTGCCCACTGAATTTCTAAAGTTTTTAGGTTGATGGCCACCAATGAAATATCCATTCCATCCCGGATTTGTTCCTGACTTTTTCCAAAGCGGTTGATCACTAATTCACGGGTTCTGTCCAGTAGCTTACCAACGTCCGATACACTTTCCTCTACCAAAGATTTTGAGAGGGCATTGGAACAAACAAATGAGACCATAGCTCCGGGTACGCCATGTCCGGTACAATCAGCCGCTGCTAAATAAACGACATCACCCACTTTTTCCATCCAGTAAAAATCTCCGGCAACGACATCTTTTGGGCGATAAAAAACAAAACTTTCAGGAAAACACGCTTGTATTGAGGTGATACTTGGTAATATGGCATTTTGTAAGCGTTTTGCATACAAAATACTCCCCATGATATCCTGATTTTTTTCTTCTATGATTAGTTTTTGCTGTGTGATCTCGGCATGCTTAATTGATAATGCATTGTTTGCTTTGCGCGTTTGTCCGTAAGAGTACATTAAAAATGCAACAAGAACAAGAACAAAGGCAAAACTGCCAATTATAATACGCTTTGAGTGTTGCAGATCACTCAAAATATCCGTTTCAGGAACGAGTACACCCACCAGAAAATAATCTTCCTTTGAGATGGGGTATTTTATAATTTTCCCCCACCAATAAGCACCTTCGGTATAAAATTCATTGGCTTTTTCAGATTCATCCAACTCTGTTAACCATTTCTCATAAAAATCAGCTACCTCATTTATACCGGCTTCTTCCGGTGATTTAAGTAGGGCCGCCTGAATATCTTCCTTGCTGTTTAAAGCTTTATCTTTTGGTAAACCCACATATTTTCCATCATTGGTAAGAATAAATACTTTCCCATTTTCGCTTACATTGATTTGTTGGGTAAAGGTGGTTACATCTGCCAGCGTCAGATCAAAAGCCATGATGTGATCCAAAGAATCAGTGGGGCGATTCCAATTGAGTGAGGCGGTCATCCCTACTTCAAAAGTGGTGTTGTAGATATACGGATCTGTCCAGTGAATTTTTGTAGATCGAGGGGCAAGAGCGCCCTGAAACCAAGGTCTGTCACGGGGATCATTTTTGACGACACCTTCCCACTCTTTCAGCATATTCCAACTTTGGCTTAGCGAATCAAATTGCCATTTACTCCACTTTTCTTTACTGCCCCATTCGTCAATGTGTACAATGCGGTGATCCCATAAAGAATCACTGGGGATCAGATCATACTCAAAGCCGGTAGTATTTGCCAATCCCATAGAAGAGACTTGTGGGAAATGGTTAATGATAGGTGAAAAGTAGGTGTTCATTGTAAGCGGATTCAGGCTATCAAAGTACCCCATCATGGCATGGTCTTTTGAGGTCAACAAAATATATTCTACCGGTTCAAAAAAGCCATCCAGGTGGGTTTGCGCATTTTCCATGGGCTTTTCAGTCAGTGATTCTGCCAAAGAGTTCTCTGTATCGTTGATATCATAAATCAAAAAAGTCATTAGACTTCCGGCGATTATTAACAATATGAGTGCAATATTCTTTAAATTCATTCAACGTTCTGTTTATTCACTTCCCCTTAAGAAAAGTAAATATACGTTTTTATAACTTCTTCTTCCTACGGCGATTCCCGTAATGTAAATTTCAAGCTTTTAGAATTAGAACCTTGTAGAATAGCTAATTATAACAATCTATAAGGTAAAAAACAAACTAAAACCCCATCTTTGTAATATTCGGGACATTTTTGAATCCCGTAGATAATTTGTAAAACCAAGTTTAATGATTATGAAAAAAGTATTTTATGCACTGCCGGTAGCCGCACTTATGTTATGGACATCATGTGGTGAGGGTGAATCAGAAGAGAATGTATTTGATGAGGCAGCAACAGACTTAGCCGATTTTGATAAAACAGCAAAAAGCTTCAGTGAAGGTGGCGCAAAAACCGGAAGAGAGTATTTCCTGGGTGTTCAGGCTGAAGTGATCGAAGTAGATGTGAAATTGAGAGAAGTCAACAAATTGGATCAGAACAATGTGGCTGAAGAAAAAATAATAAGCGTTTTGGACACTGCTTTAGCACTGATCAAAGATGCCAAAAAAGCAATGGAGGTATATGAGGCTGGAACATGGCCAAAACAAGATGAACTACATCAGCTTACCATTGATTGGTTTGACGTAGTGGCAGATTTAATAGAAAATCATTTATATGAGCTTGCTGAGCCTATGTCCAGACCGGATGATACCTGGACGGATGAAGAAATTGCACGTTATGATGTGTACAGTGAAGCCTATAACAGTTTTTATGAAATCGATAACGAATGGATAGATTTCCAAACTGTGTATGCAGATGCAAATAACTTTAAACTGAAAGGTACCATTGATGAAGACGCTATGGTGGACGAAGAAGTCGCTAATATGGAAGAATAATTCAACCGAGAATTCACGAAAAACGTCTTATAATCGAAAGGTTGTAAGGCGTTTTTTTTATGGCGTTTTGTAAAGGTGAAATCGAAAATATTTTATGTGTATGGGATAATTGGAAGTGTTCCACAGGCTCGCCCGAATGCGATACCCATAACCGTCCGTTTGAAAAGATAAATGGTTAATTACCGGATTCCATGACTCACAGTTAATGAGCTGACGATCTATCGGAATTCCTTTCCAAATCAGGTTTTCGTCATTTTTATTTAAAGCGATAATCAGCAGAATTTTTTTGGTATATGCATAATCTGCTGCTTTGATAGTGCTGCCGAAAGTAAGATGAAAAGCGCCCGAAAGGCTGTCCAATGGAAAGTCTAGAATAGCCGACATGGAGTTGCTATCCACTTTCTGGATAAAATTTTCTTCGGAATCTTTAATTAGGGATGAGTTTTCTATCATCCAAAAGGGTTTTTTATCGGATTCAAAATGATTGATGCTGGAGAAAATCAGGCTGTCTTGTTGTTGAGCAAATGATTGAAAGAATTTTTCGGCTGTTTGAGTGTGGCCGTATTCAAGTTCTATGGATTCCCAATCGAGTAAAATCGATTCTTTCATCCATTTGTCCCGGGAGCTTCTGAATCGAATGAAGTTTACCTGTTTAGAGACACCGGGTTCGGTTAGGTATGGGTTTATCCAAAGTCCGTATTCAGCATTTTTGGGGACAAATCGATACTGATGAATGCTCTCATCTGCACATTTTAAATCCACCCAGAACTGCTCATCTTTATATAAAAAACTTTTTAATGCGAGCAAGCACGTTTTTGTTGTACGGACATTTACCCGCAGCAAATCTTGCTTGTAATCCGGAACCTGTACCCACTCATTCCACCGGCAGTTTGTGCTTTTCACCAATTTTCTTTTGATTTCAAGGGGAGTATTCTGTCTTTTGTAGAGTAAGAAATCACCCTCTTTTTGAAGAAGCGTATAATGCCGCATCAAAGCGATCAGGGTTTGTGGTTCGTCATTGAGCAGATAGCGGTGATCAATACTAGAAAACAAATTGCCATTAAGTCCGGGATGGGCTGATTCAATTTTCCATATCAAAAATTCGGGCGCCTGGTCAGATTCAAAGTGAGTTGCGTTTTGTTCATCCAACCATGAGGTATAAGCGGCGTATGAATGTAAGACGGGTCTGGGTTGCCAGTTCAATCGGTTGGCAGCAATGATACTGTAATCACAAGGGTAAACATCCACTGTTTCATTTCCGATCGCAGCTAAAAATTCGGGAGAAAGTTGATTGTGTGCGACATTACTGCGTGATATTTTCTCTGCATTTTCTATTAATCGATCATAATCGCTAAGAAATTCAAAGAAGTTATTGGCCTTGAGCAACTCGATTTTTGAGGGATAATATCCTTCTGCGTTTCTCATATTACCACCAAGAAAAAGCAGGGCGATTAATGAAATAACGGTATTTTGTAAGATCTTTTTTCGGTTAAAGAAGATAAAGATGAATAAAACCAATACAAAGTACGACCATAAACCATCTACGTGCGAGCTATCCATGCGGGCCATTCCATGTTTCCAGGCGCCAAACAAGCTTAATCCACACAACACAAAGAAATAGAGCGCCCGGCGATTTCTGTTTAAAAAAATTAAACTAACTACCCCTAAAAAGAACACCGCTAAAAACCACCAATTATTTACCGGGTAATAGGCCACAGCAGATGAATTATCTCCTGCCAATTGTATCAAACCATAAAAAGCACGAAAAAATCCTGAAAAATCTTTAAAAAGAAGTCCCCAAAATAAGAGTAAAAAAGCGAATAAACTACCGACATTAATTGCCAGTTCTTTCCAACTTCTTTCAACTACAAAACGATAAATAATAAAAGAAAAGGCAATCATCCCGCTTAATATGCCCACATACGATTTCACGTAAAAGGAAAATGCAACGAGAAAAAAGGCAAGTAATTTAAATCCCCACTTTTGATGGGAGTAAAAGTTGCAAAGCAAAAGTAAGATGTTTGCCAGTAAAAGGTGTGTAAAACCAGATGTCAATGCAAGGAAATAAGCGGCTAAAAAAGCAATTAACCAACTTGAATTATCCCGCTTTTCAGTGAGTGAAAAAACATTAAATACCAGGCTGATTTTTAACAAGGCAGTTACGATCACTACCCACCAAATGTTTACTGGTAAAGGGTACATGAAAAAGGCCAAAGCACCATGAGGGAAAATAAAATTTTGCGCAAGAGAAGATCCCTCAGCAAATAAATGATTGAAAATCCAGGCCAGGGGAGGATCTATTCCCGCACCATACGTCCAGTTATTTTCAGGAAAAGTGAGTACAGCAATCAGTAAACCCAGTAAAACTCCTGTTGCAGTTAAGATAAAACCGGAAGAAGTGAAATATGACCGCAACTTTATTTTCATACTGCTGTAAATCTAGTGATTTATGGAATAGTTGCTTCGTTTAATGGATGTTTGGCGGATAAAGCGTCCGTTTTCACACTTTATTCGCCCTTGGTTCGGTTTTTCTCATCTTCCATACCGGTTTTTCGATCCCGGGCTTTTTTAATTTCTGAGTTACCGAAGTTATAACTTAAGGTAAACGCTATTTTTCTGCTTTCCCAACGACCTGACCCATCAATGTATAAATCTCCGTATTGCATATCAGCTTTCCAGGGTGAGGTATAAAAAATATCATTAAACGCCAGTCTGAGGGACATGCGGTCTTTCATTAATTTCTTTTCTACGGCGATATCCAATGATCCTAAACTCTTTACTAAGTAGGTGCCTCCCCAAATTGAAGGACTGCTAAACCATCCTGAAACTTCCAGTTTAAACCCGGCAGGCAACAGAAAGGTGTTGGATCCAAAAAAGTTTCCGGTAAAGCGACTAACAGGATTGAATTTTTCGTCATTTGCGATATAAGACGTGTGTGATCCGCTAACATTCAGGTAAACACTCCACCATTTTTTAATACTGATAGGAAGGCTGACTCCCAGGTTAAGGGTTTGCTCATCTGCCACATTTTTTGTGGTGATAAAGTTTTGAGTAGCACCAAGTGTATCTGTTACTTGCGCAAAAAATCCTTCTGTATAGCTATAGCTGAAAGAGGTGCTGAATTTGAATTTAAAAGTATGTGAGACGCGAACATTGTTAGAGTACTGCGGCTGTAAAAAAGGATTACCCTGCCGAAAAGAAAGTTCATCCAATTGTCTGACAAAAGGATTCAGGGTTTGGTAATTTGGACGTTGAATTCTTCTCCCGAAAGTCAATGACCACATGTGTTTCATGTTGGGTGTGTAGCTCAACCCACCGCTGGGAAAGAAGTTCAGATAACTTCGTTTGACATTATCCAGACCGGTGTTTTGCGTACTGCTTAGTTCTCCCTCTGAAAGGGTATGCTCTGCACGGATGCCTACCTGAAAATTCCATTTTTGCTTTATTTTTCTGGCGTAATTGACATAGGCGGCATTGATGTTTTCTGTATAAACAAACCGATTACTGAGGTTTTCATTTAGCACATCCTCATCTGAAACAACATCATAAAAATCAAAAACATTATAGGTGCTCACAAGGGAGTATTTGGCACCCACACCCAGTTTTCCTCCCCAGAGATGTTGACTGTAGTCTACTTTTCCGGTAATAATAGTAATTTCAGTAGGGGTAATCATGCGGTAGTTGTTTTCAAACAGGGTATCACCGTTTTCGTCCAAATACAGGTTGGGCTGGTATTGATTTTGATCACTGCGATAAGCGCCATAATCGGCATCTATGGTGAGTTCATGGCCAAGGGTATCGGCAAATCGGTAATTCAAATTCCCGGCAACTTGATAATTTTTCCCGGTAGAATTGTTGTTGGCAATTAATAGCTGTTCAGCATTGGAAGCACCTACTTCATAAATCTCTGTAACTGTTTCACTTCTTGAATCGGTACCGTAGAAATTACCGGTTGCCAGAATACCAATGGTATGGTTTTTATGAATAAACCAATCGGCTCCCACCTTGCCGTTATGTGCGTTGAGATCGCTGGTGATTTCTGTATCCTGATCATACTGCATGCCTTGCTGGGTACGATTGAAATACATATAATTCCAGTTTTTCCCCTGATTGGTGCTGTAAGAACCATAAATACTTGATTTTTTATTGCGGTGATTCAATGAAATCGATCCCTGATAACGGTGATTGACACCGTAGTCGTATCCGCCTGTAACTGTTCCGTTGGTGCCTTGTCTTTTATCTCTTTTCAGGATGATGTTAATGATTCCTGCATTGCCGGCCGCATCATATTTTGAAGAGGGTTGGGTGATAATTTCAATATTGTCAATATCTGAAGCTTGCAGTGATTTTAAAAAGTTGACCAAATCATCCCCTGAAAGTTGTGAAGCTTTGTGATCAATGTAAAACTGAACACCGGATCTACCTTCTAAAATGATGTTGTTATTGTTGTCAATGATCACGCCCGGAGCTTTTCTCAGCAGATCAAACCCGTTATTTCCTGTGGTGTTGAGTGTATTATCTACATTAAAAACGGTTTTATCCGGATGTACTTCAATAATAGGGCGGAGCTGACGAACTTCAACAGTGCTTAATTCTTTATCGGATTTCATGATGATCTCACCCAAATCTATATTGCTGTTAGTGATTTCAAAGGGATCTGAGTTGTGTTTTTCCATCCCCACCATAGAGGCATAAATGAAATAATTTCCGGGATTCACTCCGGAGATGTTAAAAATCCCCAAAGAATCAGACATTCCAACCTTTACAACTGTTGAATCACCCACCGATTTTACCAGCACTGTTGCATAAGGGACAGATTCATCCTGAGAGGAAAGCAAGCCTTTTACTTTATAGGTTTCCTGAGCAAAATTGGCAGCACTCACCAAAAAGCAGCTCAGAAAGGCAATCATCCGAATTAAATACAGTTGTTTCATCAGTGGTTGGTATAGCGATCACAAAGATCGAAAAATGTAATAGAAACAGTTAAGAAAAAGGATAAACGTGCGTGCAATTGTTCAAACAGCTGTGTTGTAGTGTTAGAGGGTTAGTGCTACGGCACTTATTTTAGCCGGAATATGAGGTAAGGCGCCTCTTTTTCTTCTGTTAAGTAGAATCCCAACTTTTTGAGTAAAGCCCGGGAAGGAAGATTGTCAGGCAGGGTTTGCGCATCAATAATCTTTAACTCCATCACAGACAAACCATAATCTAAAACGGCCTGAATGGCTTTAGCAGTATATCCCTTTCTCCGGTACTTTTCGATTGTCACATAACCCACTTCCCCTTTATCATCTTTAAATCCGCGATAAAACCCTACCGTTCCAATTAATTTATCTTGCAAATAGACCCCCCAGTTAATGGAACTTTTATCTTCAAATGTTTGATCGATCAACTCAAGTAATTGCTGCGCAGTTCTATCTTTTTCGGGTCGATATGAAACAATGATTTCCAACTCAGCCATATCTTGAGCGCTTACCGCTTTAAGTGTGAGTTCGTCAAGTAGCAGGGTAGGATGCGAAGCGGGGAATTTCATGGGTGTGGATTTTGATTTCATTTAGCGCTCTAAAACTCGCTAAATTATAAAAACAAGAGGAAATTATGCGTTTAATTCCATCACGGTGATTTCAGGCATAATACCTAACCTTCCGGCGTATCCAATAAATCCAAATCCCCGGTTTACATACAGATACTGCCCGTCTTCTTCGTATAATCCGGCCCATTTGCTATATCGCAGAGAGATGGGACTCCACTTAAATCCACCGGTTTCAATTCCGATTTGCGCGCCATGTGTATGTCCGGAAAACATGATATTAATGTCTTTGAACTCTTTTTTGACGACTTCATCAAAATGAGTGGGGTCATGGCTTAATAAGATTTTCACGGCTGCTTCACAACCGAGGGCAGCCTTGGCTAAATCCCCTTTTTGATGAAATCCTTTTCCCCAATTTTCAACGCCAATCAAGCCAATTTTTTCGCCTCCTTTTTCAATGTGCAGGTGTTCGTTACACATAAGTCGCCAGCCCATGCGTTTGTGTAAGTCACGTATTTTTCTGTTGTTCTCTTCTTTTGCTTCTTCTGATTCCCAACTGACATAGTCTCCATAATCGTGGTTTCCCAGAATAGAGTACACTCCCAAGGGTGCAGTAATTTGAGAGAAAAGCTCAAGGTAGGGCTCCATTTCTTCGGCCCTGTCATTGACAAGATCTCCGGTAAAAAACACAATATCTGCTTGTTGTGCTTTTATCAATTCTACACCTCTTTTTACTGCGTCAAAATCATAAAAACTACCCGAATGAATATCTGAGATATGTACAATCCGCACTCCCTCAAAAGCTTTTGGCAAATGTGGGATTTTCACCTTTTCTTTGAACACTTTATATCGATAAGGACCTGCAATCATTCCCCAGGATAGGCCGGCCATGGGAATGCTTGCGGTAACCAACCCCGTTTTGAGTAAAAAATCCGAACGACTGATTTTCTTTCCATCTTTTTCCTGAAATTGTTTTCTGGTGAAAATGCTCAATCGACGCAGGTCATCCAACAGAAGAAAAAAGGAAAAGGTAAGTTTGATAATCAGATTTAGAACGAGAAAACTGAACCAGAAATTCAGGGCGGCACGAGAATAAAAATCACCGAAAACGAAAAGCATTAAAAGAGAGAGGAGGGAGAGACCCAATAAAAAGTAGAAGACAATCTTTACCGTACGCCGCCGCCACAGCTGCCAGTTTTTCCATACGGATTTCAAAGCTGAATAGGTGTACCACTCCAACAAACCGCCAAAAACAAGAAAAGTGATCAATAAAACGATAAAACGCATACTTAATAGGCGTAAATGAGGTTAGTCTGATAAAAGAGCAATTTCTTACTGTTTAAACGAAGAAAAAACTGGCTTTGTCGAATATACCATTTTTTGTAGACAAGCCCAAAACTCCATTTTAACACGTTTTAGCAGGTATAAAAACAGGCAGTGCAGTCAATAAGAACTTCTTGACACGGGGGGTTATTTTTCGTAACTTACTAAGCAAGCATAACAAAATCCCCTTTTGAATGCCGTTTTAAGAACCCCTAAAATCCCCGATTATGAAACGAATCACCTCAATCTTATTTTTTGCGACGACTCTGGCATGTTTCTCTCAGCAGAATACTGCAGAAGAAAAAATCAAAAAATACCTGATAGGTAGTTGGGAGCATATCCTTTCTATTGAACCTTCCGGAGAAGAAGAAGTATTTCAACGCGATCTTGAGTTGTTTGCAGATGGTACCGGGACGTGCACCCGATATACTGCAAAAGATACGGCTCATTTAACCTTTGAGTGGACAGTGAAAGACAGCACAATATACCTCTCTGTTTTTGATGGAAAAGGAGTGAAGCGAACCACGGACAAGCAATACATTACCTGGATGGGTTCAAGAATGCTGGAACTTCATGAGCAATTTGATACCGGAGAATACGGTAAAAGATGTGCGTATCGCAGGAAACTGGATGCGGCAGTCGCTCAATATTAATTAACTTTTTTAGCAATCACTACACTAGGTGTACATGCTCAGTGCGGCGTCTGCGGAAGATAAATTTTATTTTTCCCGCAGATCTCGCAAATTTTCGCTGATCACTCACACTAAAAATAAAATCGTTTGGTTTTTTAATTTCAAAGCGATCACGGGAACTAAATGGATAATCCGTTTAATATTAATGTGCCTCCAGCCAATTCTGTGCAAATCGATAATCAATATCAAGTGGAACGGCCAGTTCAACTGCGCCTTCCATTTCTTTTTTGATTAAAGTTTCCAGGGCTTGCTTTTCTTCTTTGAGGGCATCAAACACCAATTCATCATGCACTTGCAGTAGCATTTTGGATTGCAACTGTTGTTTTTTCATCTCCCGGTGGATGTTAATCATGGCTATTTTAATCACATCTGCCGCTGAGCCTTGAATGGGTGCATTGACGGAATTTCGTTCAGCAAATCCCCTCACAATCGCATTGGCTGATTGAATATCTTTCAAATAACGCCTTCTTTTCATAATGGTTTCTACATAACCATGCTCTCTGGCAAACTCAACCGCATCTGCCATGTAGTCTTTGATCTTTGGATATTGTTTCCAGTAATTGTCAATGAGCTCTTTGGCTTCAGACCTTGATATCCCTAAATTCTGAGACAATCCAAAGGCAGACTGTCCGTAGATGATTCCGAAATTCACTGCTTTTGCTGATGACCGTTGCTCGCGTGTAACCTCTTCAATTGTATCCAAACCATACACCTTAGCAGCTGTTGCCGCATGAATATCGTGACCATCTTTAAATGCCTGTATCATATTTTCATCTTCACTGAGCGCTGCAATAATCCGCAGTTCAATTTGCGAGTAATCAGCAGCCAATAATTCGTGATTTTCATCTCTCGGCACAAAGGCTTTTCGAATTTCCCTTCCTTTTTCCGTTCGGATGGGGATATTTTGCAAATTGGGGTTGTTGGATGCCAATCTACCTGTGGCGGCTACGGTTTGCATGTAGCTGGTGTGTAATCGCCCGGTTTTTTCGTTGACCATCTCCGGCAGGGTATCTACATAGGTACTTTTCAGTTTTCGTAACGAACGATAATTCAATATCAATCCAATAATTTCGTGTTTTCCTTCCAGCTTGCGCAGTACATCTTCAGAGGTTTTGTATTGTCCGGTTTTGGTTTTTTTTGCTTTTGGATCGATTTCCATCTGATCAAAGAGTACTTCACCAAGTTGTTTTGGCGAATCTAAATTGAATTCGCTTACGCCGGCCATGTCTTTGATCTGCTTTTCCAACTCGTCAATACTTTCACCCAATTCTATCGAAAATTTACGCAAGGCATCCACATCCAGATTAATTCCTTCCATCTCCATATCTTTCAACACACGCACCAGTGGCATTTCAATTTCATAGAACAAATTCTTCAGGTGATCTTTTTGAATTTCGGGCTCAAACAACCCTTTTAACTGAAAAGTAATATCCGCATCTTCACAAGCATAATCCACAATAGATTCAGGATCAATATCAGCCATGCTTCCCTGATTTTTCCCTTTTTTACCGATTAAAGTTTCAATCGAAATCGGGCGGTATTTCAGAAAAACTTCAGAGAGGTGATCCATGTTGTGCTTCCCTTCGGGATTGATGAGGTAATGCGCAATCATGGTGTCAAAAAGAGGACCTTTTACTGCCAGTCCGTATTTCTCAATAATTTTCAGGTCATATTTGATGTTGTGGGCTACTTTTTCGATAGATTCATCTTCAAAAAAGGCTTTGAAATCCTGCACCACCTCTTTGCGTTCATCCGGTTGAGCGACGACATAAAATCCCGTTTTTGGTTTGAAAGAGAATGCGATTCCCACCAATTCGGCATCCATTGCATTTATTCCGGTAGTTTCGGTATCAAAACACACTGATTTTTGTTGCAGCAGAAGTTCCAACAGCTCTTTTCGTTTCTCTTTGGAGACAACAATGTCATAGTCGGCATTAACATCCGCAACGGTAGCAATATCTCCTTCAAAATTTTCTTCTATGGCTTTGGCTTCAATCACCGGTCCGCCAAATAAATCCAATTGACCTTCTGCTTTTTGCCCCACAATAATCTCTTCACCGATTACGCGTTTGGCAAGGGTTCTAAATTCTAATTGTGTAAAAACAGTTTTGACTTTTTCTTTATCAAATTCTTCCAGAATGAGTTTTTCAGGTTCAAACTCAAGGGGTACATCCAGAATAATAGTCGCCAGCATTTTTGACAACAAGCCCTGTTCTGAAAATTCAATCACATTTTCTTTTTGTTTCCCTTTCAATTCATCTGCATGGGCAATCAGTCCTTCAACAGAGCCGTACTCTTTAATCAATTTTTTTGAAGTTTTTTCCCCAATTCCCGGAATTCCAGGAATATTATCAGAAGCATCCCCCCACAATCCTAAAATATCAATCACTTGCTCCGGGCGCTCAACTTCAAACTTTTCTTTCACTTCATCTATGCCCCAAACTTCAGCAGGTTTCCCACCTTTTGCCGGTTTATACATAAAAATATGATCTGAAACCAGCTGCGCAAAATCTTTATCCGGCGTCATCATATAAGTGATAAACCCTTCTTTTTCGGCTTTTTTAGCGAGCGTACCAATGATGTCATCTGCTTCAAAACCCGGGGAAATGAGCATGGGAATATTGAAAGCACGAACAATGTCTTGAATGGGTTCAATCATCCCTGCAATATCTTCAGGCATGGCTTCACGGTTGGCTTTATATGCGGCAAATTCTGCTCTACGGTTGGTTTCTTCCGGCGCATCAAAAACAACCGCAATATGGGTAGGCTTTTCTTTTTTAATCACATCCAGCAAAGCGGTTGTAAACCCAAACGCAGCAGAAGTATTCACACCCTGGCTGTTCACGCGCGGATTTTTAATAAAAGCGTAATAAGCACGATAAATCAAGGCGTAAGCATCAAGTAAAAACAGCTTCTTTGGATGTTGCGGTGTCATAAAATCTAATTAAATGCGTGAGATGATAAAGATACAATTATCACCGTATAATGAGGTGAATCAAGTAGCTGAATATGGAGTATTTTTTGGCTGCCTCCACTTCAGGCTGCGCAGGATATTCATCCTGCGCCAAACCTAAATCATGGTGATATATATCACCAAACTTAAATCTGAATAAAATTATTATTTTTAACTTGTGAGTAAACGATCAGGATTAAAACATACAATAAAAAAAGAATCAAGTTATTTTTTAACACTTACCGTAGTTGGTTGGGTAGACGTTTTTACAAGACCCGTTTATAAGGAAGAAAATAAATTACATCCACAATAATCCTGTTCGGTCAAAATTTGTTTCGAAACCAGAAGATTGGACTTGTTCATCTGTAACAAATTACGCTGACATTAATTCTGTTTTAAAAATACATACCTTGACACCGGATTTTGCATTAACATGAGCGGGGTAGTATATGGCACGAGCGGGACGCTCGCGCCGGCTTGAAGGACGCTCGCGCCGGCTTGAAGCCTATTTTAAATTTTGTAACAAACGGCATTGATGTTCATGCCTGCGCCAACAGAAGCAAATAATACGACATCTCCTTGTTTTAAAGAAAATTGCTCAAAGCGATCTTTTCGAACCATATCAAATAGGGTTGGAACCGTAGCTACGGAACTGTTTCCAAGCTTATAAATATTCATTGGTAACACATTATCCGGTACGTTGGACACACCATAAGACTTATACAATTCTTTAACTATTGCTTTATCCAGTTTTTCATTTGCCTGATGAATGAAGATCATACTTACATCACTGATATCTAAATCGGCTCTATTAAGGCATTCTTTCATTGCAGAAGGCACATGCTTTATCGCATATTCATAAATTTTTCTGCCTTTCATTTTTATAAAACGTAGCCGGGGGTCTGAATGAGGAAAGTTAGATTCTCCTAAATATAAATAATCCACTTCTTCCATACAGTGTGACTGAGTGGCGGAGCTTAATATTCCACTCCCATTTATATCATCTACTTCTTTATATTCTACAACACAAGCTCCTGCACCATCTGAAAAAAGCATACTATCTCTATCATAAGCATCCAAAACCCTGCTCAATGTTTCAGCACCAATTACCAGGCATTTTTTTGCAACTTGGGCCTTCAAAAATGCATCTGCCTGAATTAATCCCTGAATCCATCCGGGGCAACCAAATAAAATGTCATAAGGTATGCAGTTTGGATTTTTTATCTGGAGGTTATGCTTTATTCTGGAAGCCAGTGCCGGCAAAATATCTGTTTGAACGGTATGTTTAATTACATCTCCAAAGGTGTGGGCAGTAATGATTTGATCCAGTGTTTCTTTATCTGTTTTACTATCTTCAATTGCCGCTTTGGCTGCCAATGCTCCAATATCAGAAGTATTCATTTTCGTCTCAACATAACGCCTTTCTTCAATGCCGGTAATTTGTTTAAATTTCTCAATAACAACTACAGGGTCAACTTTTATTCTGATCTTTTTTTCATCAAAAAAATCATGAACGGTAAAATCTCTATTTGCTTTGACCATTTCCGGGATATAACTCCCGGTTCCTGTTATCACAGTTCTTTTCATAGGATTTTTAAGCGATTTTTTTAATTCGGTTTGTATCTATTTGATGGATCAGGTATGTCAAGCCTACAAAGTTAGTCATTATAAATATCTCCGAATTGATTATAGCTTAAAAAACTCCCTAAGTTTCCATGGCTCCGAAGCGGTAATACTATAAAAGGGCTGTAGTATATTTGTTGATCGAAACGAAGTCGCTGCCTTTAGTTAAGGGGTGTAAATTACACGACAGCCTTCACTTACAAGAATAACAGAAAGTTACTTATGAGATAAATTCTTAAAAAGAAAAAAGACCATCTCTTTTGAGACAGCCTCTTTTTCCCTTTTGAACCTCAATCTATAAATAGATTATTTTAAGTGTTTTAGTTGTCTTTCGACAGGTATTATATAAAGAGTTTTTTTACTTGCAATATGTAATATAAGTGTTGTAGTGTTGCTGTAAATATACGTGACATTTCAAGGGGGACTTTTCTAATTCGGATAGGTGCACGGATTTTCTCGGTGAATGAATCGTATTTCCCGAAGAATGGTTTTTGGGTCTGAATATCTTTTCACACTTTTTCACATTTGTAGATACAAAACAAAAAGGCGACCAAAAATGATCGCCTTTTTTTCCCTTTTGAACCTCAATCTATGAACTAGATTATTTTAAATGTTTTAGTTGTCTTTCGACAGGTATTATATAAAGAGTTTTCTTACTTGCAATATGTAATATAAGTGTTGTAGTGTTACTGTAAATATACGTGACATCTTAAGAGATACGCTCCTTAATTGGATGATTGGATGGATTTTCTCGGTGAATGAATCGTATTTCCCGAAGAAAGAGAAATAGACTTAAAGTTGTTTATTAAGAAGCTGTTCTTTTTCTGCAATTTTGTGGAGGTACGGATTGGTTCTTAGCTCTTGCAATTGGTGCAAATGCCCTATATGATGACAATCTGATCCAATAACGTCAACCAAATCGCGGTTGATCATTGCTTCTGCCATTTTTTTGACCTGGGGGCCGTATTGACCGGAAAGAGAATTCATATTCAACTGTAACAAGCACCCCCTTCTTCTAAAATCTTCAATTTTCTCCCATTCATTGTTGTAAAATGGGTATCGCTCTACATGAGCCATTATTGGAATGTACCCTTCAGTAACCAGCTGAAATATCACATCTTTCACGCCGGGTGGTTCATGAGAAAAAGACAATTCAAAAAGCAGGTGATTTTCGCCAAATGTCAATACTTCTTTTCGCTCGATTAACGCTATAAGGTGATCATCTAAATAATATTCTGCTGCTGCTTCAATTTCAATGGATAAGCCTGCATTTTTTGCTGCTTTCCGAACTTTTTCAAGGCCTGATAAAATAATTTCAGGGGTGTTTTTATAAAAATCACTCATGACGTGCGGCGTTGTAATTACCTTTTTATAGCCTAAGTCCGAAAACTCACGGAGCAGGGCAATACTTTCTTCAATCGACTTAGACCCATCATCAATTCCGGGTATTAAATGCGAATGCAAATCGGTTTTGAGTATAGAAAAGTCAAAAGGCTCAAGTTGCGGTGATTTTTTAAACAGCTTTGAGAAGATGCCCATTTTTCCAGTCAGTTTAGACAACTAAGATAAGGGATTACTTGAGTTATTAGTTGCTTTCAAGATTGAATTTTATTGACATTTCCCCTATCGGTTTTCTTTGTGTGAATTAAGTGATCTCTGCTTTTAGCCAACCAGAAGTTAAAAAAGCTTGTTAATTTAGTCAGATGAAAAAGTGGGTTTTGATCATTTTATTGATAAGTCAACAGGCTTTATCCCAACAAGAAGAAATGGGCATTACATTGCAATCTGCTGAGAAACTGGTTCAGGTGCCTTTGGATTGTATAGAGAAAGAATATCCCAATAAGTTAAATCAGGTATTGAGCGATTCTACGCATCTGCAATCACCACGCGATTTACATCCTATTTTTTATGGCTGTTTTGACTGGCATTCTTCGGTTCACGGTCATTGGTTGATGGCCAAAATGATGAATAAATTTCCGGATAGTGAACTTGCTAAAAAAATAATAAATGTATTTGACCGGCAGTTTAGTATTCCCAACGTCCAAAAAGAATTGTTGTATTTTCAACCCAAATTGAATCAATCCTTTGAGCGAACTTACGGATGGGCCTGGTTGTTGAAATTGTATGCTGAATTGCACGCATCTCCGTTTAATAAAGAACATCAATGGACGGATAAATTACAATCACTCACAGACCAAGTTGTAAAATACTATAAACTCTTTTTACCAAAATTGCTTTATCCCATTAGAGTAGGCGAACACACAAATACAGCGTTTGGTTTGTCATTAACACTTGATTATGCTAGAGAAGTAAAAGATCTCGAATTTGAAAATTTGATTGTAGAAAGAGCAAAAACGTATTATTTAGAGGATGTCAATTGCCCGCTGAATTGGGAACCAAGTGGATTTGATTTTATCTCACCCTGTTTGCAAGAGGCTGAGCTAATGGCAAAAATCCTGGAGCAAAAATCATTTAAAAATTGGATGAAAGACTATTTGCCTCAGGTTTTTGAAAAAGAGTTTATACTTGAACCGGGAAAAGTGTTGGATAGAACTGATGGTAAGCTAGTTCATTTAGATGGGCTCAATTTCTCGAGGGCGTGGTGTTTATATAGAATAGCAACTGAAATTCCAAAACATGAAGAAGAACTAATTCACATTGCAGATCAACACATTATGACCTCACAAGCGCAAGTAATCGACAGCGATTATATGGGCAGTCACTGGTTGGCAACTTTTATGGTATATGCACTGGAAACAAGAGCTGAATTGATCAAAGAATGATCAAGAATAATGCTCCTGATAGTATTTTTGGTAATCACCTGAAGTCACATTATTGATCCAGTCCTCATTTTCAAGATACCAGTCGATTGTTTTTTCAAGTCCTTCTTCAAATTCCAATGAGGGCACCCAACCTAAATCATTTTTGATTTTTGTAGCATCAATGGCATAGCGCATATCATGTCCGGCTCTGTCTTTTACATAGGTGATGAGTTTTTCAGACGTCCCGGTTTCACGGCCTAATTTTTTATCCATCATGCGGCACATTTTTTTTACCAGATCAATATTTGTCCACTCGTTCCATCCCCCTATATTGTACGTTTCACCAACTGTTCCTTTAGTAAAAACAGCATCAATGGCACGTGCGTGATCCTCTACCCATAACCAATCTCTCACATTTTTACCTTCTCCGTAAATGGGCAATGGTTTATTGTTCTTAATGTTATTGATCATTAAGGGGATCAGTTTTTCGGGAAATTGATGAGAGCCGTAATTGTTGGAACAGTTAGATATTTTTATGGGTAAATCGTAAGTATGATAATAAGCACGAACTAAGTGATCTGAACTGGCTTTTGAAGCGGAATAAGGACTTCTGGGGTCGTATGCGGTATCTTCCAAAAAAAAGCCTTCATCACCTAATGAACCATAAACTTCATCTGTAGAAACATGGTAAAAAATACCGGATTGACGATCTTTCCAACTTGCTCTGGCTGCTTCCAATAAATTGGCGGTACCCACAATATTGGTCAAAATAAACTCCATAGGTCCTGAAATCGATCGGTCAACATGTGACTCGGCCGCTAAATGGATGACATCAGTGATTGCTTTATCCGCAAAAAGTCGGGTCAAAAAGTCTTTGTCTTGAATATCTCCCTTTACAAATTCATAATTTGGCTTATCTTCTATATCCGTTAAGTTTTTCAAGTTGCCGGCGTAGGTTAACTTGTCCAAATTAACAATATGATAATCCGGATATTTATTGACAAATAATCGAACCAAATGCGAGCCGATAAATCCTGCTCCCCCGGTGATAAGAATCTTTTTCCCCATATTCTCTAAACGTTTTCTTTGGGCGATTATTTGTTAAATCACCATAATTTTAAAGTGACCAATAATCGATATTCTTGATCTTGTCTTTATAAATGCCTTTCAAATCAACAATTATTCCTTTGTCATCTCTTAATAATTCCTTAAAATCTTTTTCTTCCAGATTACAATATTCTTCATGGTTTACAGCAACAATAATGGCATCATAATCATTATTTGCCTTTTCTTTAATTTCAAAACCATATTCTTCAAACACTTCTTTTGAGTCTGCATGCGGATCGATCACATCTACCTTACAGGCAAAAGATTCCAATTCTTTGAGTACATCAACAATTTTTGAATTTCGGATGTCACTGACGTCTTCTTTAAAAGTTGCCCCCATAATTAACACCTTTGATTCCATAGGGTTTTTACCGTGTCCGATCATCTTTTTAACGGTTTGTTTCCCTACATAAAACCCCATAGAGTCGTTAACGTACCTGCCTGAATTGATGATTTTAGCGTGGTATCCCAATTGTTTTGCTTTATGAGTCAGGTAGTAAGGATCCACACCAATACAGTGACCACCTACGAGACCGGGTCTGAAATCCAAGAAATTCCATTTTGTACCGGCTGCCTCCAGAACATCATAGGTATTAATTCCTAATCGGTTAAAGATGATCGATAACTCGTTGATCAAAGCGATATTCACATCTCTTTGCGTGTTTTCAATGATTTTTGCTGCCTCAGCTACCTTGATGGATGCTGCCCTGTGAACTCCTGCAGTGACCACCAATTCATAGGTTTTGGCAATATTTTCAGCAGATTCTTCATCACAACCTGAAGAAACTTTAACTATTGTGGATAAGGTATGTACCTTATCACCCGGATTGATACGCTCAGGTGAATATCCTACCTTGAAATCTTGTTTAAATTTAAGCCCTGACTCCGCTTCTAAAACAGGAATACAATCTTCTTCAGTACAGCCCGGATATACAGTAGATTCATACACCACATAGTCTCCTTTTTTAAGCACTTGGCCTATTGTTGAACTTGCTCTCAATAATGGAGTGAGATCAGGAGTTCTGTTGCCGTCAATAGGTGTAGGAACTGCAATGATGAAAAAAGTAGCGGCTTTCAGTTCTTCAATTTTGTGGGTGAAATGAATATCACAGCCTTCAAATTCTTGCGCTTCCAGCTCATCACTGGGATCGATATTGTTCCGCATCATATCAATCCGTTTGGCGTTGATATCAAACCCAATTACTTTAATTTTTCTGGCAAATTCAAGGGCGATCGGTAAACCTACATATCCCAAACCAATTACAGCTAGTTGTGCTTCTTTATCCAGAAGTTTGTCATAAATACTTTTCATTTTTTCAATTCAGTTTTTAAAGATCAGTGCTCATACCGGATAAACACCAATGCTTGTAAGTAATGTATTTTTAATTTTTCTCCAGTTGGGCATCTCTGATCGCATAAATCCGTTCAATGATTTCAACTACTTTTAGTCCCTCCAATGCATTTGTAGTGGGGCGATTTCTTTTTTTCAAAGAGTCAATTACATTCTCAATGATATAATTATGATTAGCCGCAGAACCTTTGTAAGGGCCATAATCATTTGCCGGATTGGAAGGGGGGAGTTCAGGCATATCATAATCTTCAATGTTGCAGACTTCTACCTCGTTCATGTATTGCCCGCCAATTTTCACACTGCCTTTTTCGCCAATTATGGTAATAGAGCTTTCAAGGTTACTGTCCCATACAGCGGTAGAGTAATTTAAGCATCCCATACCACCGTTGATGAACTCAAAATTAACAAAACCTGAATCTTCAAAGTCAGTTAAATCTTTGTGTGAAAAATCAGCAAATTTTCCTTGTATATTTTTGATGTCACCAAATAACCAGTACATAATGTCAATAAAGTGGGAAAACTGAGTGAATAAGGTGCCACCATCCAGTTCTTGCGTACCTTTCCATCCGCTTTTTTTGTAGTAGCGCTCATCTCTGTTCCAGTAACAGTTCAGTTGAACCATATAAATATCCCCCATCAATTTTCTTTCAATGACCTCTTTGATCCATACCGAAGGAGGAGAATAACGGTTTTGCATGACGCAAAATACCTGCTTAGAGTTTTGCAGGGCAGTATAAATAACGCCTTCACAATTGTCTTTGGAAAGTCCCATTGGTTTTTCACAAACGACGTGATGCCCTGACTCCAGAGCAATTCTGGCCTGTTTGGCGTGAAGTCCGTTGGGTGTGCAAATGCAAACCACATCAAATTTGATATCAGAGGCAACCAAATCCTCAATGCTACTAAAAAATGGAACATCTTTGAAATCATCCAGACCTAAATCTTTCTTGTCAGCAGGATCAGCTAAGGCGACTAATTCAGACTCCTCATTTCGCTCGATCATAACAGCATGCCGCTTTCCAATATGACCACAACCTACCACCGCAAATTTCACTATTTTATCCCCACTCATTCTATTTTAATTACTGTATCGTTTGACAATTTATAGTGTTCTTTACTCTCAGCACAAAGGGCCAGACCGTTGGCATCAAAATCTAATCGGTGACCGTATTCGCTCATCCAACCGATTCGTTTCGCCGGGTTTCCCACCCATAGTTCATAGGGTAAAATCTCTTTTGTGACAACTGCCCCGGCACCGATAAACGCAAATTTCCCAATAGGGTTTCCACAAACTATGGTGGCATTTGCACCAATTGATGCTCCACGACCTACTTTTGTTTCCAGGTACTGATCTCTTCTGGCAACGGCACTTCTTGGGTTAATTACATTGGTAAACACCATGGAAGGCCCTAGAAAAACATCATCTTCACAAGTTACGCCGGTGTAAATAGAAACATTGTTTTGGACTTTCACACGATCTCCGAGTACAACATCCGGTGAGATGACCACATTTTGCCCAATATTACAGTTTTTTCCGATTTTACAGTTGGGCATAATATGCGAAAAGTGCCAGATTTTAGTGCCTGCACCAATTTCGCATCCTTTATCAACTACTGCTGTTTCATGTGCAAAAAAATCACTCATTATTTTACAATGTATTTATCGAAATTAGAATGTTCTTTTTGTTTCAACTCTTCAGGAGTTAATCCTTTGAAGTATTCGTACGTTCTTTTCAGTCCCTCTTCCCGGTTAATTTTAGGTTTCCAATCTAGTAATTCTATTGCTTTTGTGATATCCGGTTGGCGTTGTTTGGGGTCGTTGAGCGGTAAATCCTGGTAGGTAATTTTTTGATCAGTACCTGTCAACTGTATGATTTCCTCTGCAAAATCTTTAATACTGATTTCATCCGGATTTCCAATATTGACGGGATAGACGTAATTGGAATGAAGGAGGCGATAAATGCCCTCAACCAGATCATCCACATAACAGAATGAACGGGTTTGTGATCCGTCACCGAAAATGGTAAGGTCTTCTCCGCGGAGCGCCTGACCAATAAAGGCGGGTAAAACACGGCCGTCATTCAGACGCATACGTGGACCGTAAGTATTAAATATACGAGCGATACGGGTGTCTACCTGATGATAAGTATGGTAAGCCATGGTCATGGCTTCTTGAAATCGTTTGGCTTCATCATACACACCTCTTGGACCAATAGGGTTGACGTGTCCCCAGTAGGTTTCACTTTGGGGATGTACCTCAGGATCGCCGTAAACTTCTGAAGTAGATGCGATCATTAGGATAGCTTTTTTCGCCTTCGCTAACCCCAGACAATTATGAATCCCTAAAGAACCTACTTTTAAAGTTTGTATCGGAATTTTTAAATAATCAATCGGACTGGCAGGAGAAGCAAAATGTAAAATGTAATCCACTTTCCCCGAAACATGAATAAATTTACTTACATCATGATGGTAAAAATCAAAATGCTCTAATTTAAACAGATGTTCAATATTTTTTAAACGCCCTGTGATAAGATTATCCATAGCAATAACATGGCACCCCTCCCGGATGAACCGGTCGCAAAGATGCGATCCTAAGAATCCGGCTGCTCCGGTAATCAATATGCGTTTTTTATCACTCATTAATTCAATACAGTTCTTCTTCCGATACTTTCGTAATAAAAACCTTTTCCTTCCATTTCTTCCAGGTCAAAAAGGTTTCTTCCGTCAAATATTTTCGGTGATTTTAATTGACTTTTTATTTTATCAAAATCAGGATTTCTGAAAGCTCCCCATTCTGTAGCAATTAACAAGGCGTCTTTTCCTTTGATCGCATCATAAGGGTGCGTTGTAAAAGAGATGAGATCGCCATATACTTTTTTCACATTATCCATTGCTTCCGGATCATAAGCTGTGATACTAGCACCGGCTTCTAACAGGGCTTCTATCATATAAAGCGCCGGAGCTTCTCTGATGTCATCTGTATCCGGTTTGAAGGCTAACCCCCACAATGCCAATTCTACACCTTTTAAGTCACCAAAATGATTTTTTACTTTCTCAATTAATTTCAATTTTTGCAAATCGTTAACCTCAAGTACCGCATCAATGATAGAAAATTTATATCCCACCTCTTTTCCGGATTTTGACAAAGCCTGAACATCTTTTGGAAAACAACTCCCCCCAAAACCGATTCCCGGAAATAAAAAACGTTTTCCGATTCGTGTGTCAGATCCCATACCAATTCTCACATCATCCACATTTGCTCCTACTTTTTCACAAAAATTGGCAATTTCATTCATGAAGGTGATTTTTGTAGCCAGAAAAGAATTGGCCGCGTACTTTGTAAGTTCAGCAGATTTTTCATCCATAAAGATGATGGGATTTCCTTGCCTTACAAAAGGCTTGTAGAGTTCTTTCATGATTTTTCTCGCCCTTTCAGAACTGCATCCGATTACCACCCGGTCCGGTTTTAAAAAATCATCTACGGCAAAACCTTCTCTTAAAAATTCAGGATTTGAAACCACATCAAAATCAACCTTTGCATATTTAGCCACTGCAGCTTGTACTTTCTCAGCAGTTCCAACCGGTACAGTTGATTTGTCTACAATAACCTTGTAATCGTCAATGATTTTACCCAGTTCTTCAGCAACTCCGAGTACATAACTCAAATCAGCAGATCCATCTTCACCTGGAGGAGTAGGGAGCGCCAGAAAAATAATTTCGGATTCTTTTACAGCATGCTTAAGATCAGTGGTAAAAACTAAGCGATTTTGTTTGATATTTCTTTCAAAAATCACGTCCAAATGCGGTTCATAAATAGGAACCGTTCCATCTTGCATCAACTTGACTTTTTCTTCATCTATATCAACACAGATTACGTTGTTTCCTGTTTCTGCGAAACAAGTTCCACTAACCAAACCAACATATCCTGATCCTATGACAGCAATTTTTTTCATAGTTTTATTTTTTCAGATAAGATTTAACATTTTCACAAATATATTGAAGCTGTTCTTCATCCAATTCAGTATGCATGGGCAGTGAGATGACAGATGAACATAACTCATTGGTTACGGGAAAATCTTCATCCCGATATCGGTTGGCGTCATACGCTTCTTGAGAATGAAGCGGAACCGGATAGTAAATCATTGCCGGAACACCTTTTTCATTTAAATATTGTTGCATTTCAAATTGATCCACCCCTTCAATTTTAAGGGTGTATTGATGAAAAACATGAGTTGAGTTTGGGTTTAAGGCTGGGGTTTCTACTCCTTCTATCTCACTAAAAAAAGTATTGTAAAAATGAGCCGCTCTTTGACGGGCAATGATATAATCATCCAGATGGCGTAATTTAATACGGAGAACGGCAGCCTGAATAGAATCCAGTCGTGAATTTACACCAATCCGATCATAATAATAACGTTTAGCCATACCATGATTAACGATTGAGCGAATAATTTCAGCCAGGCGATCGTCATTTGTAAAAAGCGCACCGCCATCACCATAACAACCTAAATTTTTTGAGGGGAAAAAAGAAGTAGTTCCGATTTGACCCATAGTTCCGGCTTGTACCTTCAGCCCGTTTTTAAGCGTATACTCCGCACCGATTGCCTGAGCGGTATCTTCTACCACATAAATATTATGTGCTGCTGCCAGCTCCAGTATTTCATCCATATTGGCGCATTGTCCAAACAAGTGTACCGGAATAATGGCTTTTGTTTTTGGCGTGATAGCCGCCTTGATTGCATCTAGCGATATTGTAAAAGTATCCGGATCAACATCTACCAATACATGCTTTAAGTTTAATAATGCAACTACTTCAACCGTTGCGGCAAAGGTGAAGTCAGAAGTAATTACCTCGTCTCCGGCTTCTAAACCCAATGCCATAAGTGCAATTTGAAGTGCATCTGTTCCGTTTGCACAAGGAATAACGTGTTTTACCCCTAAGTAATCTTCCAGTTCAGTTTGAAAAGCCTTTACTTCAGGTCCGTTGATAAAAGCAGCGGATGCAATTACTTCTTGTGTAGCGTGGTCGACTTCCGTTTTGATCTTTTCGTACTGAGACTTCAGATCGACCATTTGAATTTGTTTCATTCTCACTAATTATTGTTAAGTGGTGTAAGGAAGTTGCGAATATAACCAATAATCTACTGAAATGTGCGTTTCTTTGTCAGGGTTTTCATAATTTTGGCAGGTGCGAATTATTTTTTTAATACTTTGTTTTTGCTCCACTTTTGGATGGGGTCAGCGGAATCTGAGAGATTCAAGTATAAATACTGTGGTCACTGCAGTGAACTATAAGTTTAACCTTACATCAGGTGATTTGGATAAGCTATGGGGATATAATCATGAAATAGGCATTTCTGTTGATAACAAATTCAAGAACAACTTTACCTTAGGGTTGACTGCTGGATTCATTTTTGGAAATCAATTAAAAGACAGCACGATTTTTTCAAGCGTTTTTAATGAATTTGGTACGATTACGAATTTGGGTGGGGGACCGGCGCAGGTATTGTTTTTAATGAGAGGGATGACTGCTCAACTAAATGCAGGGTATTTGTTCAATCGATTGGGGAATAATCCTAATTCAGGATTATGGTTGCAGGCGGGTGCTGGTTTTTTAATGCATAAAATCCGGATTGAAAGTTTGTATGATGATGTCCCCCAATTGGAGGGAGATTACCGGAAAGGATATGATCGCTTACACATGGGGTTTGCATTCCGTGAGTTTGTGGGCTATTTATTTCAGGCGGATCGTAGATTCCTAAACTTCTATGCCGGCTTTGAATTTATTCAGGGATTTACCCAAAACCAACGCAATTATAATTTTGATTTAGGCGGGCCAGATCCCGGGATAAAGCAAGATTTTTTGTGGAGTGCAAAGGTGGGTTGGCTCATTCCTATCTATAAGCGATCTGCAAAAGAATATTATGTAGATTAGTCGCATGAAGTGGTTCTATTCTTTAGGAGTTTTCTTATATACAGCTGCGGTTAAATGTGTTGCCTGGTGGAACCCTAAAGCTAAAAAGTGGGTAGCCGGCCGGCGGCAGGTATGGGAAGATATTGCTGAATTTCAACCCCAATCAAAAGTGTATTGGTTTCATTGTGCCAGCTTAGGTGAGTTTGAGCAGGGGCGTCCCATCATGGAAAAATTGAAGTCAACAGAAGATTGCCAACTGGTGGTGACCTTTTTCTCTCCCTCTGGATATGAAGTTCGTAAAAACTACGAAGGTGCTGATTTGCTGACGTATTTACCGGTAGATACGGCAAAAAACGCAAAACGCTTTATCGCCAAAGTGCAACCGACAAAAGCTTTTTTTATTAAGTACGAGTTTTGGGCCAATTACATTGAGCAATGTAATAAGTTAAGTATTCCGATTTATTCAGTAGCGGCTTTATTTAGAAAAGAACAATTCTTTTTTAAGTGGTACGGCTCTTATATGCGTTCAGTTTTAAAAAAGTTTGATCAGATTTTTGTCCAGGATCAGCCATCACAAGATCGATTAAAGGAGATAGGAATTCAAGCTATTATTTGTGGGGATACCCGATTTGACCGCGTAATAGAAAACGCCACTAAAGTAAAATCGTATCCTGAGATAGAACGCTTTAAAGCAGATGAAAAAGTATTGATTTGCGGATCCATTTGGCAAGAGGATCTTCAGGTCATTCATCAAAAATTATCCCGGGAAGGTGATTGGAAGGTGATCATTGCACCCCACGAAATCTCGGAATCATTCATGGCTCAGATTGAACGGAAAGTAGGTTTAGCAACTATCCGATACTCTAATATCGAACAGTATAAAGGGGAACAATTGTTGATCATTGACAATATCGGAATGTTGATGAATTTATACCAGTATGGTGATTTGGCATACATAGGAGGAGGATTTAAAACCGGTTTGCACAATATTTTGGAGCCGGCTGCTTTTGGCCTTCCCGTTATCATGGGAGATAAAACAGAGAAATTTCCTGAAGCAAAATTGTTTATTGAAAATGGGATTGGTTTTCAAGTGAGCAATCAGTTGGAATTTGAAAAACAGTTTGACCACTTGAAAAGTCAGGAGTTAAGACCAAAGATCAGAAAGTTCATGGAATCTCAAACCGGAGCGACAGATCTTATCATCAAACATATTTCATAAAAAAAACGTTCCTACACATTATAGCACAGGAACGTTTTACCAATAAATTAGGAAAGGGTTTAAACAACTCCCTGATCGATCATAGCATCTGCTACTTTTACAAACCCGGCAATGTTTGCTCCTTTTACATAATCAACATAATTTCCTTCACTTCCGTAAAACACACATTCTTTGTGAATAGATTTCATGATGTTGTGTAATTTTTCATCTACTTCTTCTCTTGTCCATGACAAACGAAGTGAGTTTTGTGACATCTCTAAACCGGATGTAGCCACTCCTCCTGCATTGGAGGCTTTTCCCGGAGCAAAAGGTATTTTGTTGGTGTGAAATAATTCAATGGCTTCAGGGGTACATGGCATATTTGCTCCCTCAGCAACCAATAATAATCCTTTATCAATTAACTTTTGCGCATCCTCTCCATTGAGTTCGTTTTGAGTGGCACAAGGAAAAGCAACCTGAATATCTGCACAAGGGGCATTCCATGATCTTTCTCCTTCAAAATACTGAACATCATCAAAATGATCTGCCATTTCAGAAAGCCGGCCTCTTTTTACGTTTTTCAGTTCTTTGATATAGTCCAGCTTTTCTGTGTGTATACCATCCGGGCAATAAACATATCCTCCTGAATCAGATGCGGTGACGACTTTTCCACCCAAATGCAATATTTTTTCAATGGCGTATTGCGCAACATTTCCAGAACCGGATACTGCACAAACTTTACCGTGAATAGAATCCTTTTTCTGTTTGAACATTTCTTCTGAAAAATAAACAGCTCCGTATCCGGTAGCTTCAGGACGGATTAACGATCCTCCCCAATTTCTTCCTTTTCCGGTTAATACCCCTGTAAATTCATTTCGGATGCGTTTATATTGACCAAACATATAGCCAATTTCTCTTCCGCCAACACCAATATCACCGGCCGGAACATCAGTATCTGCACCGATATGACGGGATAGTTCAGTCATAAATGATTGACAAAATCTCATCACCTCATTATCTGATTTTCCTTTTGGGTCAAAGTCAGAGCCTCCTTTACCGCCACCCATAGGAAGTGTAGTAAGTGAGTTTTTAAATACTTGTTCAAATCCTAAAAATTTCAGAATCGATAAGTTAACAGAAGGGTGAAATCGCAATCCCCCTTTGTATGGTCCGATCGCAGAGTTGAATTCTACACGATAACCGCGGTTTACCTGTGTTTTTCCTTCATCATCAATCCACGGAACCCTGAACATAATTGTACGCTCTGGCTCAATCATTCGTTCTAAAAGGTTGATACCTTTGTATTTCGGATGATCTTCCATGAAGGGGATGATTACTTCTGCAACTTCCTCTACAGCTTGTAAGAATTCAGGCTCGTGCCCATTCTTTTCTTTAACTTTTTCCATGAACTCATTAATCTGAGCAGCATATTTTTCTGACATGGTGTTTTTTATTTAGTCATTTAGGTCGGTAAAATTAAGCAAATTTTAATAAGATAATCAGGGATAAAAGGATTTGTTCAAAAGATGAAAAAAAACAGCAGATAATTTGTTTAATAATCAACTTTTTAACCCTTGTCTACGTCTTGTAGTTACTAGTGTATGACAATTAATTTTATTACCTTGCAGTGATGCGAATGAAGATAATCGGTATAAATGTGTTTTTTCTTTTCTCACTTGTTGGTGGGTTTACTCAAGATGTGAGTCATGAGCCGGGTGTATATAAGTTTATCCCAAATAAGGGTCAATGGCCTGATTGGGTAAAATATCGGGCAGAATTAGATGGCGGAAAAATTTGGTTAGAAGAAAAAGGAATTTTATATCAATTTAGAGATTACAGTGAGGCACATGAGGTGCATATCGGAAAGTCCAAAAATGATAATATCGAAAGTATTCCACAGCACCTGCTCTATGCTGAATTTGTGGGAGCCAATGAAGTGGAGTTGGTAGAAGAAAAATATCCCACCAAAGAGTATTATAATTTTTATTTAGGAAATGATCCAGATAAATGGGCTTCTAAATTGCATGCATATAATGAACTAACTTTCAATGAGCTTTATGATGGTATAGATATGCGATTTTATGAACAAGAAGCACAGTTGAAATATGAATTCCATGTGAGTGCAGGAGCAGACCCCACTGAAATTGCAATTCATTATCATGGTGAAGAAAAAATTAAAAAGGACAGGGATGGAAATATTAAAATCAAAACATCTTTAGGAAGTATAATCGAACAAAAGCCTTATGCCTATCAGATTAAAAATGGTAAAATACTTAAAATTCAATGTGAGTTTAAATTGTCAGATGATGGATTAATCTCGTTTGATGTGGGTAAATATGATCAAAACATAGAATTAGTAATAGACCCGGTTCTTATTTTTGCCACGTATTGCGGCTCTGTTACTGACAACTTTGGAATGACAGCTACTTATGCTTATGACGGGAAAGCATACAGTGGGGGGGTGGTATATGGAAATGCTTACCCTACTCCGGGGCCTGCGTATGATATAAACTCAAATTTTACCGGCCCTAGTAGTGCGAATTATGGAATTACGGATGTTTTTATTTCAAAGTATTCTGCAGACGGAACAACAATGCTTTGGTCAACTTATTTAGGAGGAGGGGATGATATTCAAGGTACTGAAACCGTGCATAGTTTGATTGCAGACACTTCAAATAATATTTACTTATATGGCGCCACATCAAGTACTGATTTCCCCATCCAAAATGGTGTTCAAACAACACATGCAGGAGGTACACCAGGTTCAAATTATTACTACAACGGGGTATACTTCTCCACGCAAGGAACTGACATTTTTGTTTCAAAGTTTAGTGAAGATGGTACGGCTTTACTGGGTTCAACTTATGTGGGCGGAACTGCAAATGATGGGATAAATTACCGAATTGGAGGGGGGACTTACAACAGCGTTGCGGCATATGACTCCTTAACGACTAATTATGGGGATCAATTTAGAGGTGAAATTATGCTTGACTCAGCAAATAACATATACATAGCATCCAGTACACGTTCAACAGATTTTCCGGTTGCAAATAGTTTTCAAAACACGATCGGCGGTAAACAGGATGGAGTAGTTTTTAAATTAGCTGCCGATTTCAATTCACTGCTTTGGTCAAGCTTCTACGGGGGGTCTGAAAATGATGCAGCTTATTCTGTTAAAGTGGATTCCAGTTATAACGTATTGGTTGCAGGAAGTACTTGTTCTTCTGATCTTCCAGGAACTACAGGGGGATTAAATACTGTATATCAAGGCGGAAAAACAGATGGTTTTGTAGTAAAAATAGTTCCTGATGGAAGCACATTAACTCAGGCAAGTTATATCGGTACTGCATCTTATGATCAAGTTATTTTCGTTGAAATTGACCGTTGGGATAACGTTTATTTGGTCGGGCAGTCAAATGGTGGTATGCCGGTTGTTAATGCTCCGTATGCAAATGCAAATAGCGGACAGTTTATAATGAAATTGACTCCTGACTTAACCAGTATTGTCTATTCCACTGTCTTTGGATCGGGTTCGGGGAGTTTTGATATTTCTCCTTCTGCTTTTTTGGTAGATGTTTGCGGTAATGTTTATGTGTCTGGTTGGGGTGCAAATATTTTACAAAGTACACCCTTAGGTGGAATGCCTACAACATCTGATGCCTACCAACAAACACCGCCAAATGGATTTGATTTTTATCTTTTTGTGATGGAAAGGGATGCTTTGAGTTTACTTTATGGTAGTTATATGGGAGGAAGTTCAGCGCAGGAGCATGTAGATGGCGGAACATCACGATTTGATAAATTTGGAGTGGTATACCAATCTGTATGTGGAGGATGTGGGGGATATTCTGATTTCCCGACGACATCAGGTGCCTGGTCTGATCAAAACCTCAGTTCTAATTGTAATAATCTTGTTTTTAAATATGACTTCGAAATCGTTCCAAACGCAGAATTTCAAATTTCGGACATTGAAGGTTGTGCTCCTTTTACATTTATTTTAGATAATGAGAGTAGTGATACTATTAACTCGGTGTGGACATTTCCACCTGAAGCCAACATTATTAGTGGAGGAGCTAGCCCCGAAATTATGTTTACCGACCCCGGGCAGTATGAAATTATTTTATCGATTACAGATACAATTTGTAATTTACAGGACACGGCGCTTAAAATTATAAATGTGTATGATGCGCTTGAACTTCAGGCTTTTGGAGACACAGTACTTTGTGGCCCACAAGCGGTTGATATATATGCGAATTCAAATGGAACGGCCACTGAGTTTTTATGGTATGATGACCCGGCCATGATCAATCCGATCAATACAGGAGGTTTAGATTCTGCAATAACCGTAAATCCCGGGCAGATAACAACCTATTATGTGCACGCAACTAACGGCTGGGTCTTGTGTGATCTCACGGATTCAGTGACTATTTATATGGCAGAAGGAGGACTGGAGTTGGATGATACTGAAGTAATTTGTTTGGGGGACACTGCTGTCATTACTGCGCAAAACCTGATTCCTTCTGAAACGATAACGTATAGTTGGGCACCAGCATCTGAAATTATACAGCAAAATGACTCAATTATATGGGTTTCGCCTCCTTCTTCAATGTGGTTTTATACCACTGGTACTACAAGCTCAGGGTGCATATTGTATGATTCGATTTGGGTAGAGGTAACCTATATTGATCCGGGAAGTGTTTACGCAACTGCAAGTCCGGACTCTATTCCTGAAGGAGGAACATCAACCTTAGCGGCTTATCCGGATGTTGCCGGATACACTTACATTTGGATACCTACAATCGGATTGAATACGAATGTAGGTCAAACAGTGGTTGCCTCACCTGAACAGGATACAGAGTACACTGTAATCATTGAAGGGGAAGGATGCACACAAAAGACTTCTGTTACGGTGTATGTGTTGGAGTTTATTTGTGGAGATGTTTACATCTTTGTTCCCAACGCATTTTCACCGAATGGTGATGGTGAAAACGACATGCTCTATGTTCGTGGACAAAACCTGGAACAAATCGACTTCAAAGTATTTGACCGTTGGGGTGAACTGGTTTTTGAAACGCAGGATCAAAGTGTGGGTTGGGATGGAACCTATAAGGGAAAACCGGTTGATCCGGACGTGTTTGTATATCATTTACAAGCTGTTTGCTTTGACGGACAAGAAAGTCTGATTAAAGGAAATGTCACTGTTTTAAAATAATTTTTTTGAGAAAAATACTCTACATATTGGTACTTTTGTGTACCGTGCAGACATTGGCACAGGACATCCATTTTTCTCAATTTTATATGAATCCCGTCTACTTGAATCCGGCGCTTACCGGTAATCACAAATGTGACTGGAGAATCTCAGCCAACCAGCGCAGTCAGTGGCGATCTGTTTCCAGGCCATACAATACCATTGCCATTTCAGCAGAAAACAGAGAAGGTTGGGTGTTGCCCGGTTTGTACCACGGTCTCAACATCTTTCATGATGCTGCCGGAGATGGCAATTATAGAACGATTGAAATTAATCTTTCAACCGCCTATCAGATGTATTTGGATCATGACTCTATTCATTCTGTGACTGCCGGTATTCAGTTAGGGGTGAATCACAGAAGTATTGACTTTTCCCTTTTGAGTTTTGACAATCAATTTAACGGATATTATTATAATCCCTCTTTGCCTACGCAAGAAAACTTTGGAACCAATAAAAGGACGGGATTTAATTTAGCAGTGGGGGCAATCTATGCCTATAAACCCTCTCCAAGAAAAGAAGTGGTTGCCGGCCTGGGTTGGTTCAATATTCCGCAAATTAAACAGAGTTTTTATGGAGATGAGTTAATCAAGAGAGATAGAAGATTAGTAATTCACGCAAAGGGAATCTATCCGATTAATTTTGAATGGGATATTCAACCGGGAATATTTATGCAGTTTCAGGGGAAATATAAAGAAATCGTGTTTGGTGCCAATGCCCGTTATTTAATGATGGACAAAAAAGGGGAATTTATTGCGCCTTATGCAGGGGTTTGGATGAGGAATAAAGATGCCGCCTACCTCACTGCCGGGATGTATTACAATAATTGGACGGCAGGAGTTTCTTATGATGTAAACTTTTCAAAACTCACACCCGCCAGTAATTTAAGAGGGGGGCTGGAGTTTTCTCTTCAATATGTATGGTGCATTTTTAAACCAAAAGAAATTATACACCGCGTATGCCCCGATTACTTATGAGTGTTTTTCAACGAGTGAAATTCTTTTCCGGATTTGTAAAAGTTCCGGTAATTATTTGTTTGATGCTGGGAGGTTCTTTGGCTGCTAATGCTCAAAGTTATTCTCAACTAGTAGATTACGCCGATAAAAAAGTGGAGCAAGGGGACTATTATTACGCACTGAAATTTTATAAAAAAGCTATGCTGATCGATTCGGTATCGGTAGCGATTAACTGGAAATACGCAGAAGCTTTGCGACAGTATAAAGATTACAAAAAAGCGGAATATTATTACCAAAAAGTCTATGAGAAAGAGAGCGCAAGCATTTATCCTCTCAGTATTTATTGGCTAGCCACTATGCAAATGTATAATGAGCGATATGACCTTGCGCTAAGAAACTGGAAAAGAGCAAAAAAAATCTTTAAACGTGACCGTGATAGTTATGAGTATCAGAAATCTCAGCAACAAATTAAATCTTGTCTTTGGGCAAAAAGAGCCATACAAGATACTTCTGATCATATAGTAAAGGCTCTTCCCGCCCCGGTAAATACAGAAAATACGGAGTTTGCTCCTTTAGTATATAAAGACCAGTTGATATTTACCTCACTTCAGGCTGATTCAATTAGCTTTAATGAAGAGGTATATACCTCTGATTACTCTGTACAATTGTACACAGCCCGGCAGGAGGATAGTGTTTTTAACCAGGTGCAATTGTTCAGAGATGTATCTAAAAAAGGAACCCATAACGCTAATGGATCATTTAGTCCGGACGGTTCCCGTTTTTACTTTTCCAGATGTAATTCTAACCATGAGTGTAAAATATTTGTGGGGCGGGTAAAAGAAAATAAAATTATTGATATCGATAGTCTGGGAGATATTATTAATGAACCGGGATACATTTCAACTATGCCTCATTGTACAAAGGTAGGTGAATATGAGGTGCTTTTTTTTAGCTCAAATATCGAACACAATTATGGCGGGTTGGATATATGGTATTCTGTGATTAAAAACGGAAATCAGTATGCATTACCAAAAAGTCTGGGAGCTGAGATCAACTCTTTAGGAGATGAGATTTGTCCATTTTATGACACCCTGGAGAACCGATTGTATTTCAGCTCTGACTGGCATGAGGGATTTGGAGGACAGGATATTTTTTATGCGGAGAATTACAATTTTCAGTTTAAAAACCCTGTTAATATGGAAATCCCCATCAATTCTTCTAAAAATGACACCTATTTTACAATCGATCAGAAGAAAGGAGATTATTATTTTTCATCCAATAGGGAAGGGGTGATGTGGGCAAAGAATCCAACCTGCTGCAATGATATATTTATTGCTTCACTGCCTAAGGTTATTGAACCGCCTACACGTTTTGAATCACTGACTGATCTCAATAAGAAACTTCCCGTTAAATTGTATTTTCACAATGATGAGCCTGACCCCAGAACCCGGGATACGGTATCCAGTAAAACATACATACAGGCTTATTATGATTATATAGACCTGGAACCAAAGTATAAACAAGAATATGCTGCAGGATTAAATGGAGATCAAGCCGAAGAAGCCAAGGAAGATATAGATGACTTCTTTGTTCAGTATGTGGAGCAAGGTGTTCTGGACTTAAATGAATTCTTGAGATTATTGTTGCCTGAGCTGGAAAAGGGCTATGATATTGAAGTGACAATTAGAGGTTTTGCCAGTCCCCTTGCCAAAACGGATTATAATGTTCCCCTTACAAAGCGACGGATCAATAGTTTGATCAAGTATTTACGTATTTATAAAAACGGTACATTACAGCCTTACCTTGATGGTACTGCCAAAAACGGAGGAAGTTTGACTTTTGTAAAAATTCCTTTTGGTGAATATACAGCCGATCAATTGATTTCAGATAATCCCAATGACACCAAAAACTCAGTTTATAGTAGAAAAGCAGCACTTGAACGTAAAATTGAAATTCAGTCGGTGAGTTTGGTGACCCAAGATTCTACTTATGCTAAAATGAATTTTGAAAAACAAGCACATGATTTTGGCAGTCAGGTAGCAGGAGAGGTTTTAACGTATGAATTCCACTTTAAAAATAACGGTGAAAAAACACTAGAAATAGATGAGATTACAGAGAGCTGTGACTGTCTGACGTACGAACTTTCAAAGTCAGTGTTTAAACCCGGCGAATCGGGGAGCATTTTGGTGAGTTGGGATACAGAAGGGTTAAAAGGGATTACGTTTTCAAGGTTGCTGATCAAATCCAATATCAAATCCGGTGAAAAGGAACTCACTTTAACCGCCGAATTCAAGAAATAAATTTGATTTCATTACGTTTGTATCTTATTTCCTAAAGGGATGCCGTATAGATGCCATACCGTAAAATAGTTTTTTCATTAATATTAAGTGCTTTACTTATTTCATGTAAGGAAAAAGCGATTGATAGGGATAGGGATAGTGAAACGGTTGTTATTAAATCGGATCTTGAAAACCTGACCAATGATGAGGAGTCTTTCGTTACTGACCACAGCGCATATACCTTGAAAAATGGTAAACGACAATCCACAGATAAAAGCAGAAGCGGCAAATACTCCATTAAACTTGATAGTCTTGAACCTTATGGGATGGGTTGCCAAATTTCTGATCCTGTACCCGGAGAATTTATAAATGTAAGGATTTGGCAACATGAAGCATCTTCAAATGGATCCCTGATAGCTGCTTTAAGTGGAGCATCTGTCATACCATTGAAAACTGAAAGAGCATATACTAAAACAGACTCATCTGAATGGGTACTTCATTACCTTGACTTTATTGTTCCTGAAGGTGTTGAAACAATCGATTTTTACGTTTTTGTACATAAACAAACGGCCTATTTTGATGATTTTGAAATAAAACGTTCGTTTCTTCCAAAAAACCAAATAGCAACAACTTTACAATTGCAAATTCCAGTTGTAGGAAAGCAGGATTTAGATAAGAATACAGAAAAATCTGTGAATGCCGGAATGATTAAAGGGGCGTATAAAGATTATGTTGATGCACAACTTTGGCATGCAGATGAATGGATAGATATTAAAATGAGATTAAAAGGAGATTGGCCCGATCATATTCATAGTGGTAAAACATCTTATCGTATAAAAGTTGAAGGAAATAATGGATATCAAGGGCTCAAATCTTTTTCGGTTCAGCATCCTAAAACAAGAAATTATCTCTTTGAATGGGTAGTACACAAAATGGCAGAAGAAGAGGATGTTTTAACCACTACCTATGATTTTTTGAATGTTGAGATGAATAATCTGTATCACGGTGTTTATGCCTTAGAAGAACACTTTGACAAGCAACTCATTGAACACAGAAACAGGAGAGAAGGGCCTATTTTAAAGTTTGATGAATCGGGTTTTTGGGATTATATGTACAGAAAATACCAGGGGAAACACCTGTCTGTAATGCCTCATTTTGAAAGTAGTACGATAGCCGTTTTTAAAGAAAATCGCACACTTAAATCCGGTAATTTAAGATCAAACTTTGAAGAGGGCAGAACCTTGCTTGAACTTTTTAGATCCAACAGCAAAAATATTGAAGACATTTTTGATATAGAACAGTTGGCAAAATTTTATGCTTTAGTTGAACTGACAGATTCTGATCACGCCTTGAGGTGGCACAATCGCCGATTTTATTTCAATCCCATCACGCAAAAACTTGAACATATTCTTTATGATGCGGGGCCTTTTGGTATTGGAAATCCCTCCGAATCGCTAATGAAATATAGGTTGTCATCCTATAATCAGGATAAAGAACTCACTTTTGACAATGCGGTTTTGACGCATCCTGAGTTTAAATTTTATTACATGAACTTCATAAAAGAGATGGCTACTGACGAGTATTTAGACCAGTTTTTTACTGAGTACGATTCTTCTATTTCGGTATTTGAAGGTGCAATCGTATTGGAAAATCCGCTTTATGAATTTGAAAAGAATAAATTCTATGAAAGAGCTGCTCTTTTAAGGGCAGAGTTTGATGAAGTAGATAGTTTGTGGACGGCTGTTTTGGATAAAAACATAGATCAGCATAGCTGGACAATTGACAAAAAATATGAGGCGAGTGATGATCAGGAAGTGATAGAAGGAATTGCGGTTAAAGCGTATGTTCAGCATAAAGATTCTGCGAGAACAGATTTATTGATCGAAAACTACCACCTACACGGAGTTGAAATATTTGCAGTAGAAATAGATTCAGGTTTAGGTGACTACATAAAGCTATTAGATCAAGCTGTTTATTTAAAACCGTATGAAAAAACAGCTGATTTTAAATCGCTTTCAATGGAAGCGGATATTGAAAAAATTTACTACAAAGCAGATAATAATCCGGACAATTTTGTGAGACGAAAAGTGATTCCCTGGTCCAAACCATCTAAAACAACAAGTCGTATGGAACTGAGTGATCAATGGAGTGTACATGCTGATGAACTAACAATTGTCAATAATGTGGTGGTTTTTCAGGGGGATATTCAAATTGGGGAGTTGATTCATATCCCAAAACAGTATAAAGTCAAAATACTACCGGGTACCCATATTGAGTTTATAAATGAAGGGGGCTTGATTATCAATAATTCACTGAATGCAATCGGAAAAGAAGGCAATAAAATAACCATTGAATCCAAGAGTGAAACGTCAAATGGTTTGACGGTTTTAAAGGGAGGAAAATGTGATTTGAAATATATAAACTTCAAAAACTTAACAAATCTCAATTATAAAAATTGGGTGTTGACGTCAGGAATTACCTTTTATGAGTGTGATGTTAAACTAAGCCACCTTTCTATAGATAATGCCCAAAGTGAAGATGCTTTGAATTTGATCAGAAGTACTTTTATGATTGAAAATTTGTCAGTGGATAAAACATTATCAGATGGTTTTGATGCTGATTTTTGTTCGGGAAGCTTAATAAACAGTCATTTTTCTAATACCGGAAATGATGCGGTAGATGTATCCGGAACTATTGTAAAAATAGAGAACTTGATAGTTGAGAATTGTGGAGATAAAGCTTTATCCGCCGGAGAAGATTCAGATGTTGAGGTGAATGGCTTGAATGTGAACAAAACGGTAAGCGGAGTTGCTGCTAAGGATTTATCCTCGGTTAAGTTGGTAAATGTTGTGATCAATGAAGCAACTTTTGGTTTGCTTGCCTTTCAGAAAAAAGGCGAATTTGGTTCTGCCACCATACAATCACAGAAAACCGTTATCAAAGGAGCGTATTTGCCGGTAGTAGCGGAACAAAGTTCTCAAATTGAAATAAATGGCCATCTTTATGAAGGGAATTGTCATCTAAGTATTTCCTGGTTTTTTGAGTTTTATTTGAGCTGATTGATGATTAGAAGTTTTTATTTCTTAACAATGATGATGCTTTTTGCGTGTCAAGAAGAGAAAACGGTGATTCACGCTGATGAAAACACGTTGGAGGAGATTAGTTATGATGCGGAAAATACGCTGTCTTGTAATGAAGCATTAAGTTTTGAAACAACCGGTTCTTCCATTTTTGTTCGAGGAGTAGCTTATCAATCATCTGATTATGCGAGATCAGGGAACTCAGTAGTTTAAAGAACTGCACAAGCTAATCTGCGGGAGATATATTTTCATTATGCCCGCAGATTCCGCAGATTTTCGCAGATCACCTTTGCTTGAATTGAATAAAAACTTCCTGTTCACTAAAAAACAGTTTAAAAATAGCATAAACTATGCTGTTTATCAGTCTGACTGCACTTGTTGCTGGTAAGGGAAATTAGGGTAATAACTCCATTTCCAAAACCGATTTTCTTGATTGGTAAGATGCGTTACTCCCTATAATTTTTAACGTGACCCTAAAAAAATCCCCCTCTACTTTTTAGCAGAAGGGGAGGATAGAGAATTATTTTTTTACCAAAATGGCTTCAGCATCAAAAGACAGTTCAATTTTATCTTCAGTGATAGCATCATATTCTTTTTGATCAACTTCTTCACCGGCTTCTTTGGCATCATCCAGTAAATGTTTTTGAAAATCAACACTCAAGGTGTCAGAAATTAGTGCGCCGTAAAGAATTGCTTCTGTACCGCTTGCTGTTTCAATCGGAATTGTAAAATGATCCCTAAAGAACACCCGAACCTCTTCATCTTTTGCATCTTTGAAAGTAATCCAACAGCCGGCTTTTTGACAAACTTGCTCAATTTTAATCATTACTTTATCATTAAACTCTCCGGTTGATTGATATTCTGCATACATTTCAGTAACGCTAAATGCATCTTTGGGGTCAATTTCACTGTGACCGTAGAGTATATAGTCTCCTTTTTCAACCCCATCAAAGGCAAGTTCAGTAGTTGCATCTTCATTTGTTTCAATAACGGTTGTGGTATCTGTATCAGATGACTCTTCTCCAGTATTCTCTCCACCACAAGCGATTAAAAGTGTGCTAAGTGGTAGTAGCAGCATAAATATTTTCTTTTTCATTGCTTAATAATTTTAATTGACGCAAAATTAATCAATTCAAATGGATTAGTTTATAATTCTTTCTTAAGATTGGAGGCTGTTAAATTTGCCACAGCAAAATAAAAGCACTATTTTTCTATCATTCAATTACCCAATCTTACTCCCGTTTTCAACTTCCCTTTCAGTTTGAATTAAAACCACCTGGTTGTTTTCAGCATAAACTCCTAACACCAGGCATTCACTCATAAAAGATGCAATTTGTTTTTTAGGGAAGTTGACGACCGCTATAATTTGTTTTCCCAATAACGCCTCTTTTTTGTAAAGATCAGTAATTTGAGCTGAGGATTTGCGTTTTCCTAAAGCGCCAAAATCAACGATTAATTTGTAGGCAGGTTTGCGTGCCTCCGGAAAATCTTCAACCGCTATTATGGTGCCTACCCGTAAATCGATTTTTGCGAAATCGTTCCAATCAATGGTCTCCATTATTCAATTGTGAGTTTAAAACCAACACCATGCACATTATCAATCATGACCTTTTCATCCGGTTTAAGGTATTTTCTCAGTTTTGTGATAAACACATCCAAACTGCGTCCCACAAAGTAATCATCTTGTCCCCAGACGGCATTTAGAACAATGTCCCTCGGAAGCACCTTGTTCTTGTTTTCTACCAACAATCTAAGGATATGTGCTTCTTTCTTGGTTAATTTTTTTTCTTCTCCGTTTGCATATTGCAAGCAGTAATTTTCTACATCAAAAAGGATAGAATTTAAAGGGTAAGTTGAGGGAACATCCTCTGCTTCTAATAAATTGACACGGCGAAGTATGGCCTTTACTCGCAATAAAAATTCTTCAGTTGAAAAAGGTTTGGTCAGGTAATCGTCTGCGCCTGCCTTAAATCCTTCTATCTTATCTTCGGTTTGATTTTTTGCCGTCAAAAACAAAATGGGCACATTCGGATCTGTTTTTCGAACATCTCTTGCTAGTGTAAAGCCGTCTTTTTTAGGCATCATCACATCAAAAATGCATAAATGAATGGTGTTGGTGTTGAATTTCTTTAATCCCTCCACGCCATCTGACGCAAAGATCACTTCATATCCCCTTGCTTTCAGTTGGTCCTGAATTACAAATCCAAGGTTATGATCATCTTCAACCAATAAGATTTTAATTTTTTCACTCATTTGCTTTTTTATTTACCGGAAGAAAAATAGTGAATTCTGAGCCTTTACCCAAAACACTTTTCACTTTTACACCTCCACCCAATTCTTCCATTACGGTTTTTACATAAAAGAGGCCTAATCCAAACCCTTTTACATCATGTATATTACCTGTTGGAACACGGTAAAATTTATCAAAAATATATTTTAAATTATCTTTGGAAATTCCCTTTCCTTTATCCGTAATACTGACAAAGAGATACTGTTTTTGATTGTAACTTTTAATGGTGATTTCAGGAGCATCACTACTGTATTTAATAGCATTGTCAATCAAATTGTTTAAGACATTAGTCAGGTGGATTTGATCGCTTAAAATCTTGCTGTTTGTAGCTTGAAGGTCTAACTGAATGAGATCGGCATTTTCTTCCACTTGAGAAAATTCGAAATTCTCTTTGGCTTCTTTGATCAATTCGTGCAGGTCTATCTCCTGCAATTTAAATTTGACATCATGTCGATCCAACTTAGCAATTTCCAATACCCGTTCTACTTGTTGTTCCAGGCGTTTATTTTCTTTATAAATGATTCCGGCATACCGCAAGCGTTTATCGGGATCTGTATTTTCATCAAAATTAAGCAAACTCTCACTGCTGATCCGTATCGTGGCGATAGGAGTTTTTAGCTCATGCGTCATATTGTTAATGAAATCATTTTTGATTTCTGACAATTTCTTTTGTCGATAAATGATAGAGATGGAAAAAGCAAAGAAAACAATCACAAAAAAGATAATTGCACCTAAATAAAACCAGGGAGTTACAGGGCTGGGGAGCTTTTGACTGAGCCGGGAACCTCGTTCAGGAAAAATAACCCCAAAATAGTGCAGGTCAGTATTTAGTTTCAAGGCGACTTGATCCACTTCCAGCTGCCAGCCATACTCATGTGCGACGGTATAGATAGAATCTGATTCAAACTTCATGTATGGTCCGTAAATAATACTATCTGCCCAGCAATCATAGATGCCAAATTGAAAATCTTCCTGAAGGTTTTTTTCATCAAATTGCCACTTCAATAATTGTTGCAATAAAAAGGGATGAACGGGTTCTTGCATTTCTACGGTGAAATAATTAGATGAACGTTGCTGCACATTCCCGTACAGATTGATGTTCGAATTGTTCATCCTTTGAATATCATCTGCCACATTTTTAAGTGCAATAATTACCTTATCATTGAATTGAGTTCGATTCAAGCTGTCCTGCCGGTTTTGGATATGGATGTTCGTTTCCTGAAATTCCAGATTTTTCTTGATCCAGAAGATTTGAATGGCAAGGATGGATAGAATTGAAATTATCCCAAAAAAAATGACCGTTCTAATTCTCTTGTTGCTCACAATTAACTAAGTTAGGTTTTCTTACTGAAGCAGCTTGTTAATTTTTTGCTAATATAGATGATCTGTATCACCGTTATAAATAGAATTGTGAAATCAAAATGTACAATTGCTCTTTTTTTATGGGGGATTGTTCTTCTGTTGATCCATTGTCAATCTCCTGTTAAAGATAATCCAGAGAAATCGTATGCTCAACTTGACGCTATTGCATATAGTTTCTTTGTTGCGGGTCATACTTATGGCAATCCTGATTCATCCAAAAAGCTAAGTTGAGATTTGTTAATCTGCAAATAAAACAGCTAAAAACTTGACATTGTATCTTTTTTTACTTATATTAACTAACTATGCTATTAGACGAAAAAGAAGAACACAAAGAATTAATTGAAAAGACAATCAAATATTTAGAGGGTAGAGGTTACACAGAGATCAAAGCTGACATTGAGGGCTATGAATCGCCCAAGTCATTCAAAATGAAAAGTAAAGATCAGGATGTTACTCCGGATATCGTGGCTACTCACAAAAATGGTAAAATACAATATATTGAAGTAGGCGTAAAATCAGGTCAGCCCAATCTCCTTAAAAGTAAGTGGAAATTTTTGGAAACACTTGCAGGGATGAAAGACCGTGTGTTCCGGGTAGTTTCTCACCGTGGGAGTTACCAATTTACAGATAAATTGATGAAAGAAATTGATTTAAAACGACCTTCTTTGCGGATATAGGTTAGTATTTAACCGTCCACACCCCTTCCCGCTCATTCCATTTACCATCCCGGGCATAAATTTTAACTTCATTGTCTCCCGACTTCAATAGCGGTTTGCTATGCTCATTGAGTGGGATGACATATTTTTGCTTACGCCTGTCGTAATACATAAGTGCCCACTCGCCATTTAAATAGGCTTTGTACTGCCACACCCCCGCCAGATCATCCTCAATTTTCAGCTCTAGTGTACGGTAACGACTGATGGATTTATTATCATAAAAATCTAATGGAGTAATGATTGGAGCAGTGGTATCTGCCAGTAACACAAAAGTTCCGAAATCCCGTACCGAACTTTCTAACCAACCGTTTACATAATCTCCCCCATAAAAATTGAGGTAACCTTTGCTTGAGATCACACCAATTCCTAATTTGTTGACGGGAAAATTTTCAGGAAGATTATTGGCTTTGATCCGTACGTCAAATTTTTTGTGCAACGGTATTTCACTTTCCATGAAAGTATACTCTGGACTTAAATAAGTAGAAGTCGAATCGATTTTAAAAATCTTCTCCAACGGCTCATAAAAGGTGGATGGTTCCATTAATACCTGAAATCCTTCGTATAAAAGTGTATTCACAGAATCCGGAAAATAATAATTATTTGATTTTTTGAAAGGATTTTCTGCCGGTGATGAAGAGGAATTGACAATATCAAACACCAAACGCACCGAATTACCGTGAATGTCTATTCCTTCATAATAATATTTTCCGGCAGCATTGTCCCAATTCACCAGGCCATCTGCTGTTAGATAAATGGGTAAGCTGTTGATCACCGTCTTAAAGTTTTTATGAATATTTCTTCTGTTTTGTTTGAACTCAAAATAATCCTGATGACTGTTCAAGAACCGGTTGTGTTCAAAATCAATGTAATCGGTTTTTTGTTCGTGAAGCAATTTATCTCCCTTTTTCAAAGTGGTATGGTGTACGCCACAAACATTGTATGCTGCATCCAGTTTATCGGTAATGTGAAAAGCAAAAGCCATGTATGAACTTTTGGTTACCAAATCTGATACGTCTATCGCTTTCCCACCATTCGCCTTTAGTTTTCCATCTGAAAGATAAACAGAGTAATAATGTGATTTTCCGGGAATCATGTACCCCTTTTCAGTAATTGCATAAACTTTAACACCCTTCAAGTCAGGAGGGATATGATCACTGATTTTTTTGCGGTAACAATCAAATAAAAGCGGATTCAATGCATGCTCTGTTGAAGTTTCTCTAATCTCAAAATGAAGGTGTGGAGCAGAAGAACTTCCTGAATTTCCGGATAAGCCAATTTTTTCACCACGGCTAACCTTTACATTTCTTTCCAGTACCACTTCATCAATTGTCCAGGATTGTTGTTCTTTTTGAATGGCATACACCAGAGAGTCAATGGTTGGAGAGAATGATTGCATGTGCCCGTAAACAGACGTCAATCCGTTCGGGTGATCGATATAGACAGCAAGTCCGTAACCCCAGGCCCCAACCCGCACACGGGAGACAACACCTTCATCCACCGAAACCAAGGTCTGCCCCTCCACACCCTGCGTCTTGATGTCTAAGCCCGTATGAAAATGATTGTTCCTCATTTCACCAAAATTTCCGGCCAAAATCATAGGAATTTTTACAGGAGGCAGTAAATCGATCCCCTCAAAATCAATATGTTTTGGTTGATAGCTTTGAGAAGTTGCATTCAGAAAAAAAATGAAAGCCAGTAAAGTAAAAATAATCCGCATTTGTATGTAGTATGTTTCAACGAATTAACAAAGTTAATGCCTAATTGCAAGACGATTTTTATTATTTGCTTTTCTTATTAAAAAGATCATTTTGATAATTCCCTGATTATTCCTTTGAAAATGCATTCATGAGTTGTATTTTTGTTCATTGAATTTTGACCAGCAACTTATGTCAGACACCACACAATTAATAACTACCTTAAACGACAAAGTACAGTTGCTTTTGAGTAAGATCGAAAAGCAACAAGAAGTACTGTCGGATAAAAAACAAGAGGTAGCGAAATTGAGTGAACAACTGACAGAGAAGCAACAGCAAATGCAAGAGTTAAAAGCTGAAAATGAAGCCTTGAAAAAAGCGCGGAAAAATGAACCGGTTGAGGCAAAGCATGACGCTGAAGAGATGAAGGCCAAAATTAGTGAATTGGTAAAAGAAATTGATAACTGTATTTCACTGCTAAAAGTTTAAGACGAGAATGGATAAGATATCACTCAAAATAGTTATTGCCGGGCGTACTTATCCCTTAACGATAAAAAAGGAGGAAGAAGCTGCCATTAAAGCTGCTGCCGAAAAAATTAATTCAAATATCAAAAAGCTGCAAGGAAGTTATGCAGTAAAGGATATGCAGGATCTATTGGCTATGACCTCTTTACAAATGGCTGTTCAACTACAATCAAATAGCGATACGGCATCTGTCGAATCCGGACAGCCTGACTTTAGCAAAGAAATTCAACAGATTATTGAAAGGATCGATACGGCTTTGGAAGAATAAAACCAATGCTTTTCGTTCTGTATTTCGTAATACTCCAATTCACATAACAAGGAGCTACTATAGCTCATTAACAATTAAAAAAAATGGAGATAACGAGTATTATTATCGGTGGGGCAATAGGTTTGGTGCTTGGAGCCGTGATTGTGTTTGTCATACAAAAGACAGCACTGAAATCTAAAACAGAAAGTATTCTCAAGGAAGCAGAAGCTGAAGGAGAATCGATCAAAAAAGACAAGATCATTCAGGCAAAAGAGAAGTTTCTTCAATTAAAAGAAGAGCATGAAAAGGCGGTTAGAAATAAAGAACGCAACCTCCAAAGTGCTGAGGATAGATCAAAAAGTAAAGAAAATAGCCTGAACCAGAAATTGGGAGATATCAATCGTAAAAACAAGGAGATTGAGGATTTAAAGCAAAATCTGGACGATCAGATAGAAATGCTGGAAAGCAAGAAAAAGGAAATTGAAAAAATTCATCAAAAACAAGTGAATGAATTGTCTAAAATTTCGGGAGTTTCTGTGGAAGATGCCAAAGCTCAATTGGTAGAAACACTGAAAGATGAAGCCAGAACTGATGCCATGGCTCACATCAAAGAGATTGTGGATGAAGCCAAGATCAATGCGTCTAAAGAAGCAAAGAAAATTGTCATTCAATCCATTCAACGAGTAGCAACTGAACAGGCGATTGAAAATTCTGTTTCGGTGTTTAATATTGAATCAGATGAAATGAAAGGACGGATTATTGGTAGAGAGGGACGTAACATCAGAGCATTGGAAGCGGCAACCGGCGTTGAAATTATTGTGGATGATACCCCTGAGGCGATTATTCTTTCATGTTTTGATTCGATCAGAAGAGAAATTGCCCGTTTATCCTTACATCAATTGGTTTCTGATGGGAGGATTCACCCGGCTCGTATTGAAGAAGTAGTAGCTAAAACCAAAAAATCGCTGGATGAAGAGATCATAGAAACCGGACGCAGAACATGTATAGATCTAGGCATCCACGGATTGCATCCCGAATTGATGAGAATGGTAGGAAGAATGAAATATCGTTCTTCTTACGGACAAAACCTGCTACAGCACAGTAGAGAAGTTGCTAATTTATGTGCGATCATGGCTGCGGAACTCGGTTTAAATGTGAAATTGGCTAAAAGAGCAGGATTATTACATGATATCGGAAAAGTTCCTGAAGACGAGCCGGAATTGCCTCACGCTATTTTAGGAATGAAATTAGCTGAAAAACACGGAGAGAAACCTGATGTTTGCAATGCAATAGGAGCTCACCATGATGAAGTGGAGATGACCGCAATTATTTCTCCGATTATTCAGGTTTGTGATGCCATTTCAGGTGCAAGACCGGGAGCAAGAAGAGAAATTGCAGAATCGTACATTAAGCGAATTAAAGAATTGGAAACAACGGCACTTGGTTTTGACGGCGTGTTGAAATCTTATGCTATACAAGCCGGTAGAGAATTGCGTGTGATGGTAGAGGCTGAAAAAGTGAATGACCAACGCGCAGATGAACTTTCGTTTATCATCTCACAAAAAATACAAAACGAGATGACTTATCCCGGACAGGTAAAAGTTACTGTGATCAGAGAGAAACGAGCCGTACATTATGCAAAGTAAGCTTTCAAAAAAAGAGCTGAATGACATCATCCAATGGGATGTGAAAACCTGGAGCAAGGCCTTGCCTTTTTGGGAGGAGCATGCCGATTTACAGCCCGGTAAAAAAGTGCTGGCGATTGGTGAAAGAGAGGGAGGTTTGTCGTTGTGGTTAGCTAAAAAAGGTCTGGAAGTATATTGCACGGATTACAATGAGTTTCCTGAACACACCAAACAAATGCACCAAAAATACGGGGTTCAGGATCAAATCGCATATCATCAACCTGTTGACGCTACTAACCTTTCAAAATACCCCGACAACCATTTTGATATTGTTGTTTTTAAAAGTGTGATAGGTGCTTTGTCTGAAAAATCCCGACAGGCAAAAGCCATTGAAGAAATGCACCGGGTTTTAAAAGAGGGGGGACAATTGCTCTTTGCTGAAAATATGGTAGGGTCCGCTTTACATGTACGTTTGAGAAAAAAGTTCGTCAAGTGGGATAAGTATTGGAGATATTTGCGATATAAAGAAGATCAGGATTTGTTTGACAAATTTTCAGAAAAAAACTTTACAACAAAAGGCTTTTTAGCCAATTTTGGGAGGTCTGAGAGACAACGGTCTGTATTGGGCAATATTGACAAAGCTTTAATATGGGGAATTCCAAGGAGCTGGAGATATGTGCTGATTGGGGTTTTGACTAAATAAACCCTTTTTCTTTCCAGTAAGGCATTCTAAAGTATAAGCCGTAAATTAAATCTGTTGTGGCTAATAGTTCAATAGAATCATCAAAATCATTGATTTTTTGTCGTTGTTCTCCGCTACTATATGCTGTCGGAAATCGGTTTTTTTGGTAGTAAATAATTTCGTTTTCTTCTGTGATGAATTTTTGATGGATTAAATATGTTCTTAAAACACCCATGACATCCTCATCATCCATATTTTTCACTTTATCGTCAAAGACACCAATCAATAGGACGGACACATCCTCTGAACGATCAGAAAGCTGGTAAGTTATATCACTTATTCTATGAATATAATCATGATCCAGCACCCTGATGTAAGAGATAGGTTTGTTGGGTTTTCCTTTTATTACAATATGAAAATGAGTATAATTAATGAAGCTGTAGTCAAGTTTTACAGTAGCGTTTTTGTAAGAAATTTCCTTTAAGTGAGAAGTTGCCGTCATGATCACCTTATCAGATGAAAATTCAGCTGCTCCTTTACATTTGATTTGCCATTTATCGCCTCTATACTCAATCTTTTCGACCTCTTCATTTAATTTTATATCGACCGGAACTGATTTAATCAGCTGAGTTAGTTTTTCCTGAAATTCTCTTGCCCCGCCTTTGGGATATTTATATCTTTTTGGAATGATCGGCATTCGCGAAGATGGATTAGAGAAAATGAAATCATAAGTTCCCTTAAATTTTCCCCTTATCAGCTTTTTTGCGATTGTTTTAGATGTAAGAAAGAGGTTTTTGTGATCGTAAATGATCTTTGAATTCCGTTTTAAAAAATAAGGCTGAGGCTTTAAGTCCACCAAATCCAGTTGCAGTAAATTCTCTAAAAAATCATAGACCTTTTTATTGTACGACCAAATATGGCATCCAATTTCCAGATCACCGTAATCACCCACAGGAATTGCTACCCAGGCACCGCCCACTTGTGATTTTGAATCCAGCATCAATACTTTTTTACCGGTATTTGCCTGGTAATAGGCATCAAGAATATTAATGGGACCTGTACCAATATATATAATGTCATAAGTTATTGACATGGATGCTAAAATAGGTAGAAAATGGCGTATAACATCTCTGATTCATGTACAACATTTGTTCATCTCACTTTACTTCCGCTAAAGGTTCGGACTCGGGTGGCGAACGCACATCTTGGCGGTGCAAAAGCCTTTTCTTATTACAATATTATTAATTGAGATGGTTCTAATCTAACATTATTACTGGAAAATAAACAATGCTTGGTTTGTTAAAATTAATATTTTCTGGTGCAAGCTCTTTCCGTTACATTAGTTTTGTAACGAGAGATGAGAAATAGATTGGTGAAATCTGAATTTGCAAGGAATGTAGCAACCCTCATGACGGGGACTGTCATTGCACAAATAATCCCACTCTTGTTTACACCGATTCTTACTCGTCTTTTTTCACCTGAAGAATTCGGTGTTTTTGCATTTTTCATGTCAGTTATAATCTTTCTTTCTGTCCTTGGTGCAGGTCGGTTTGAACAAGCAATTGTTTTGCCTAAAGAAGATCATGAGGCCATTAATGTGCTGGCCCTGTCTTTTGGAATTCTTACATCATTCGTTGCTGTATTATTTGCTGTAGTTCTTTTATTTTATGATGCAATTGTTGATGTGTTGGGTGTTCCCAGTTTAAGGTCATGGCTTTGGTTTGTTCCGATTTGTGTTTTTTTAACGGTGTCGTACAGAATATTAACCTTTTGGAGTAATAGAAACAAACGTTTCAAAGGTACTTCTTCTGCCTATATAGGTCAGGCCACATCACGAGCAGCTACTCAAATTACCGGAGGGGTCTTAAAACATGGTGTTACACATGAATTTTCAGGGCTATCAAATTTTTTCATAAGAATATTTGATAAGGGTCATGTGGTCACTAATGGCATTACAAAAATTGGAGTTGGAAGTTTAATTTTGAGTTGGGGGACTGGATTTTTCATAGGTTCTCTGATACTTTTTTTTCCCTTGTTTAAACGAGACAGAAAACTCATAACAAAAATATCAAAGCGTGAGATGAAAGCACAGGCACGTATATTTAAAAAATTTCCTTTGATAAATGCCTGGCATGCGCTAGGTGATGAATTGAAAAATGTAGGTGTTAATGCTGCGATTCTTTATGGTTTTGGAGGTGTTATTCTGGGGTATTACAGCATTACTTTTAGGATACTTCGTGCACCTTTAGGCGTGATTGGAAGCTCATTTGGGCAGGTATTTTATCAGAAAGCTGCAGAAATGCACGCAAATGGCAATGACATTTTACCATTAGTAAAAAATACAACGAAGAAACTGCTTATTATTGCTGTGCCTATATTTACAATATTAATAATTTTTGGACCGGATATATTTCAGTTTGTATTAGGAGAGAAATGGAGAGTGGCTGGAGTTTATGCACAGTACTTGGCTCCTTGGATAATGTTTGGGTTTATAGTATCCCCAATCCAGCAAGTAGGCATAATTAAAAACAGGCAAGAGCAAATGCTTCTATTCTCTATACTGGGCAATGTAATTATTTTTGGGTCTATATTAATTGGAGCCTATTGGTTTGAAGACATATTACAAGGATTTTTGCTATTGTCGGTTTTGCAGTCAATTTATCTATGTTGGGTTTATATTTGGATTTTACGTATAGCGCAGAAGGCTCCGGCTAGATGATTAATACCAATGGCAATCGTACTCAGCAAAGTTGAAATTCTGAAATTTTATTGAAGATTCTTTGTTAGCTTTGTGAAAGTATCGGATATTTCAGCCAAATACTGTTTACCGAAAATACTTTGAGTAAATGTTTAAATCTTTGATTCGAAAAATAAGGAGATACCATCTCAACAAAAAAAAGCCGAAGATGGTTGGGGGGTTTAAAACGGCAAATGGAAAGATTCTTAAAAGGGTTAGAATTAGTAACTCAACGTTTCTGGACGGTTTAGAAAATTTGGAAATTCAGGATAATGTTTTTATTGGTCATTTTAATTTTATTGAAGCGTCCAACGGCATTAAAATTGAAGAAGGTTGTCAAATTACCAACTATGTAACAATAACATCTCATTCAAGTCACAATAGCATAAGGTATTACGGTAGGCATTATAGTGGTGAGATGAAAGGATATGTAGTTGGTAAGGTGTTAATTGGTAAATATACATTTGTTGGCCCACATGTTACGATAATGCCAAATACGCGAATTGGAAAAGGTTCCATTGTTAGTGCTTATAGTTATGTTCAAGGAGAATTTCCTGATTTTTCAATTATTGCTGGAAATCCGGCTAAAGTTATGGGTGATACGAGAGATAAAGACAAAGTTTTTTTAGAGAGACATCCCGAATTACAAGGTTTTTATAATGAATGGGTTGAAATAGATGGGTGAAAAGCAAAGGAATACCAGAAGGTTATTGTTGGTTGGCCCCTCAACAGGTGCGGTTCATTTAGAGAATTATTATAACTTAATTCAAGATTATTTTGATCAAATTCTTATAATTACAACTCATCCGATTGATTATTGCGACTTTGAAATAGTTGATTTTTCGTTTAAATCACCACTAAAAATAATATCCCAAATAAGGAGAATGCGTGCGATAATGAACGACTTCAATCCTGGTTTAATTCATGTTCATCAGGTTGGTACTGGTGGATATCTTGCAGCACAGGCGAACAAAAAAAAGTACCCTTTAGTTGTAACGGCTTGGGGAAGTGATGTTTTGTTACTTCCAAAACAAGGAGTTCTAAAAAAACATGTGGTTAAGAGGGTCTTAATGGACGCAACGATTATTACAGTTGACGCTAATTTTATGGCAGACACGATCCGAAATTTGGGTATCAAAAATGAGATTCAAGTAGCTAATTTTGGTATTGTTTTGAAAGATATTGAAAATCCCGAAAAACAGAACATTATCTATTCAAACAGACTTCATAAAGACCTGTATAATATCGATCTGATTTTAAAGGGGTTTTCAAAATTTGTAAAATTACACCCGGATTGGAAATTGATAGTAGCGGCTAAAGGGTCAAATACTGAGAAATTAAAGCAAATCGCACAAAATCTTCTTTCAAAAGATCAGTACGAATTTATCGGTTTTGTAGATCAGGACACTAATTTAAAAATGTATCAAAAAGCTAAAATTTGGGTCTCTGTACCAGACAGTGATGGAACTGCCATTAGTTTGCTGGAAGCTATGGGTTACGGATGTATTCCTGTAACTTCAGATTTACCGGCAAACAGGGAGTGGATAAACGACAATGAGAACGGAATAATAGTAAAAAACGATTTGTCTGAAGCCTTAGAAAAGGCTTTGCAGCTTGATCACGATCAGCTTGCAAAATATAACGAGTCTCTTGTTAAAAATAAAGCGACTAAAAAAGTGAATAGGGAAATTTTCGTAGAAATATATAATAAGATTTTAGAAAGGTGTTAAAAGTTTGTCACATATCAACAGTACATAGAGTTTTTGATACAAGGATATTTCACAAAGAATGTGTGACACTTGCTAAAGAGGGCATTGATGTTAATTTGGTTATTTCACATGATAAGAACGAAGTTGTTGAGGGTGTTAATATTGTTGCTCTCTCACAACGTAAAAATAGGTTATATAGAGTAGTAATTAAAACAACCGCAGCGTTTTTTAAAGCATTAAAGACCAAATCTAAGATATTTCATCTACACGATCCCGAATTAATATTTATTGGTTTTTTACTCAGGATTTTAGGAAAGAAAGTGGTTTATGATATGCATGAATTAGTGTATTTTCAAATTAGAGATAAAGAATGGTTGGGGCTTAAATGGATGAGAAATGTTGCTGCGAAAATTTATCGCTTTTTTGAATCGGTAGGGGTTCGTGTTTTTGATAAAATAGTGCTTGCTGAAGACGGCTACAAATCATATTTTGTAAAAAACTACCCTAAGCGTTTAAATAAGATAGTTTATGTTCGGAACTATCCGCGTTTTGATCAGATTAGAAAGGGTTTTGAAAGCAAACAAGTGAATGATAAATTGGTTCTGATTTACGCAGGTGGCCTCACTAAAATACGTGGAATCAAAGAGGTTTGTGATGCAGTTAAAGATTTATCTGATGTTGAGCTGAAGCTCATGGGTACTTGGCAAGACGAGGAGTATAAAATAAGTTGTTTAAAAAACAATAAGAATGTTAAAGATTTTGGATTGCTTCCATTACCTGAGGTTTATAAAAAGATTCACCAGGCCGATATCGGATTGTCAACATTGTATCCCGTTCAGAACTACCTGACCAGTTTGCCCGTAAAATCTTTTGAATATATGGCTTGTGCAGTTCCCATATTGATGTCCGATTTTCCGTTTTGGAAATCTACTTATAAAGAATGTGCTGTGTTCGTAGATCCCACATCAGTTGATGAAATTAAGGAAAAAGTAATATGGTGTAAAAAAAATAGAGAACAATTAAAAAGATTGGGAGAAAATGGTTATCAAATAGGTAAAAAAAAATATAGGTGGGTAAGCGAATTAAATCAACTTGTTGAAGTTTATAAACAAATTACTGATTAATTTAAGATAGTCTTTATTTAAATCAAGTTGATTACAGTAGAGATCAACTAAGTTTCTGACTTATTTTTCACATTCATAGAATTCAAATAGAAGCCAATCACAATACCATATAAAACCATCAATGTTTGATGAAAGAAAGGATTATTTGCCAAACTGGACATTATGAGTACTATGGTATACAAAAAAGCAATCAGAGCAAAAGGCTGATTGAGTTTTCTAACAGTAGCATAGATCACATAGCTAAATATCAATAAATGGATTAATAAACCAATAAATCCATATCTCCACAATACAAGCATATAATCGCTTTCAGCATATAGTTTATTGTCATAAAAGAATTCTTTATTAGGACCATGTCCAAATACAGGTTTATCTTTGATCATCTCCCATAACAATGACCATATTACGATTCTTTGTTGTAATGAGTTTGATTTTATAGCACTACCATCAAATAAGGTTTCAAGGTATAGAGGTTGGTTAAGTTCAGCATTCTCTAATGAATCCGACACTTCGGAATCCATATCTCCATTCTGAACTATTGGTTCGGAATCATCTGAGAAAACAGAGGCTTCGATTATTGCAGAGGACAAAACAAAACAACCGGCACTGACACCAAGTACTAATAGAATTTTTTTCAATTCTTTTCTTATGATTGGAACCATGTAGGCAACCAACGTTACTGCCAGTGCTACAAGCTCTGTCCTTGACTGACATAAAAAAACCATTAAAATAGCAATTGAGAAGAAAATAAGCTCCCTGATCTTTAGTCTTTCACCGTATTTAGGAATAAAAATAATACTGAAAAACATGAACGTAATAGCATTGTAATTGGGGTTACATAAAAACCCTAATAGCCTTTTATCTGTAGGATGCCCCATTGAATCCAACCCAAATTCACTAACGCGCTTACCAGCTTGATAGTAGTTCTCCAGTAAATCGTTAAAATAAAAAAGATCATAGTAATGGATCATGTTGAATATAACCAGGACAACAAAGGCAGGTTTAATCCACTTCTTAATAAACTTCTTACCATTTATTAAGGTAAACAGGCCAATAATGATTAGAAATTTAAGTAGTTTATATATCTCGAAATAATCCCGAACTTCAAAAAACCTACTATTAACGAATATTGTTATCAGCACATAAAATGCGTAACCTAATATAATGTAAAATAGACGCTTGCTTTGATATGCTTTCCGGTTAATCCATACTACTATACCTAATATGACAATAATTATATCAACAACCTCAAAGCCTGGAATACCTGGTTTAAGTTTGATAAATGGCAAAAACAAGACCGTAAGAAAAACGATACCTGCCAGTATATTTATTGTTTTTGTATTGACTAAACTTGAAATGCCTTTCATAAAATGGGTACGGTAGTGCTACAAAGTTAATGGAAAGCTACGCTATTCACTGGATTTTTTTGATTGATTTATGATTATTTATAAAAGAATAATTGTTGAGTAGTATAAAAATTTCATTATTCTTTAAGTGAATTTAGCTTAGTTTTGTATTAATATCACTGAATTTGAAGGATTGAAAAATAGTGTAGATATAAAAAGAAGCCTTAACTATTTGTCGGCACTATTATTTACTGTAGCACTTTGTTTACTATTGGTAGCGCCTGTGTATAACCCGATTACACTTTCGGCGTGGGTACTCATAACTATTATACTGGCAGTAGTAAATAAGGGGCGAATTCGGTTTAAGTGGTTATACATTTGGCCGATTCTACTATATGGAATTTATGCTTTAGGGCTACTTTGGACACAAAACATGGATGATGGTAGTTTTGACCTGGAAGTCAAAATGAGCTTGGCAATACTTCCATTCTTCTTTATGCTTACAGACTACAGTAAGCAGCAGTTGAAAATTATCATCATTTCGTTTCTCTTTTGTTTGATAGGCTATTTATTGTATCTGTTTTTTATAGGCTTTCAAACCGGATTCTCACAAAACAACTTTTCACCTCTTTTCTATACAAATTTCACACCGGATATACATCCTGCTTATTTAGGTTTCTATATTAATATCTCTGCAATTATTTTAATAGTCGATTACATAAGAGATGATTTGAAATTATTTAAAAGGAAATGGATCAATCCTTTATTATTTCTGTTTCTGGGGCTGGTAAGCATTTTTGTTTTATCAAAAATTGGAATTATTACAACATTTGTTTTGGGGTTGATATTGTTGGGGTACTGGATTAAAATAAGAAAGAAATGGTTGGCTATCTCCGTATTTTTTTTGTTTGCAGGTATTGTTACATTCACCTATTTAAAATCTGAATATATTCAAACTCGTGTATCCGAATTTGTAGAAGGGGTAGGAGATGGACCGGATGATAATTATCTATATTCTACTTCTTTGAGGGTTAAAATATGGCAAGTCGCCTGGGAGAAATATGCTGAAGCGCCGGTAATTGGTTACGGAACAGGAGATGTTGGGGATGTATTACAGGCTATCTATGTGGAAAGAGAGATAAAAAGGGCTCCTGACCTACATCTAAATGCTCATAATCAATTTTTACAAACAGCATTAGGTATTGGTATAACGGGAATTGTCGTACTGATGATAATGCTCATACACCCAATAATTAGGTTTAAAGCAAATCATGGATATGGTGCCGGCTTATCGATTATTACTTTCTTGTTTTTTATGACAGAGTCAGTTCTGGAAACGCAAGCTGGTGTAGTTGGGTTTATTTGTTTTTACTGCCTGTTAAATGGTGTTCTCGAGAATAATATGAATTCGAAGCATAAATTGAATAAAGAATATGAATGAATCAGGCATATAGAATTGTACTGAAATGTGTTTAATTTTGAAAACATTATTCTTTTCTTTGTAATATCCAACAACATCTGTTGGCCAATATTTAAAATGGATAAAAATTCTTTTGTATCAATAATAATTCCCTGCAGAAATGAAGAAGCATTCATTTACAAAGTGCTTGAAAACATAAAAGAGCAGGATTATTCAAATGATAATTTGGAAATTTTATTGGCTGATGGAATGAGTAATGATGATACCATCAGTGAAATAAATCGCTTTATTGAGGATAATGCAGATATGGATATTACCATATTGAAAAATGAAATGAAGGTTGTTCCTCATGGTCTTAATGATTGTTTAAAAAGAGTGAAAGGGGATGTGATTGTGAGAATGGATGCGCATTCAGTATATCCCAAAAATTACGTTTCCAGATTAGTTGAAGTACTAAATAAAAAACCAGATGCCTGGAATGTTGGAGGTTATTGGGACACACAGCCGGGTGATGAAACATCTCAAGCTCAAGCAATTGTTCATGCAACTTCGCACAAAGCAGGTATTGGTAATGCGCAGTACCGGTTGAAAGGAAATAAAATATTAAAAGTCGATACGGTTCCCTTTGGTTGTTTTCCAAAAAAAGTATTTGATGAAATTGGCAATTTTGATGAAGATCTCATAAGAAATCAGGATGATGAATTTAACGCCAGAATTATACAAAATGGCGGTAAAATCTATCTGATTCCGGATCTAAAAATCAAGTATTTTGCAAGGCCAACCTTTTCTAAAATGGTAAAGATGTTCTTTCAATATGGGTATTTTAAACCACTTGTAAATAAAAAACTGGGTTCAGCTGCTACTTTGAGACAATTTGCTCCACCAATTCTGGTGTTGTGTATTGCTCTTGGTTGGTTGCCTGCATTATTATGGCCTGCTTTTATTTTTATTTACATAGGAGGTATAGCCCTGTACTTAGCTTTGTTGTTAATAATCGCATTGACGATTAAAACTAATTTTAAAGTAAAGTTGTTGTCGTTTATCGCCTTTGTTATAATTCATTTCAGTTATGGTTGGGGATATTTAAGAGGGCTAATTGATTTTATGCTTTTGAGTAAAGAGAGAAATAAAACGATTATTGATACTTCTAGATAGATGGAAAAATTAAATTGAGTTTTACCACTAATGATTTTCATAACTTAAGTTCAGGGGATACCTTTAGTAGATATAACCTGACAAGACATAAATGAAAAGCTAATTACTTCATTAAAATAACTAACTTTAAGCTGAGGTTCGGTATTTTGCTATATGAATCGCTGATATCTCAAAGATGTAATTATGAATTTTAAATATAAATGTCTGCTTCAACAATTTTTTTCCAATGTACCAAAAGGAGTGTCTTTGAATTATTTTTTTCAAAAGAGGATTACAAAATCAATGCCTCCAAGTAATAAAAAGTTCTTACATAAGGTAAATACCGCTTATAATCATTATCAAAAATTTCAGAAATATAACCAGCTAAAAACTAACAATCACAAATATTATGAATTTGGCGCCGGATGGAATTTAACGATACCATTAGCAATATCACACTTGAGTTTTGAAGTGAGCTGTGTTGATATTAAAAAGCTAATAATTCCTGAATTGGTAAATGATACACTGAAAAAATTTCAATTAAATAAGAACGAATTACCTTTTTCTATAAATAAAGAAATTAAATTAGGTGATAATAATAAGATTATTAAAACTTTGGCTGATGATTATCAGTTAGATTATTTCGCGCCAAAAGACGCTAGAAATACGGGCTTTGATGAAAATTATTTCGACTTTATGTCTTCTTCTGTTACTTTAGAACACATTCCAAAAGAAGATATAAGATTAATATTGAAAGAATGTTATAGGATTCTCAATAAAGGCGGGATATTATCCGTGACAATAGACTACCAGGATCACTGGTCGTACTTTGATAAAACCATTTCAATCTACAATTACTTAAAATACTCTGATCGGGCGTGGAAAAAATATAATCCGTCACTACATTATCAGAACAGATTAAGACATTCAGATTATTTAGAATTAATTTCAGAAACGGATTTTTCGATTGTAGAGGAAGTACGACGGCAGCCAACTGAGGCTGATAAGAATGTATTGAAAAGCCTAAAAATTTCCGAAAAATACCAGAAATATGATTTTGACGATTTAGCTATTAGAGGGTGTGAAATTGTATTGATGAAATAAGGACTTTTATTTTCATACTAAAGAGGTGATTATAGAAGCTACAGTATGATTAGTTACGTTTATTCCAACTCCAATATTGCGCCTCTAACACTTAAAACCTAAAAATTATGAAGGGGAAGTGTTGCTCTCCTCAAAAAACTCAAATTAATGCAGAATTTGTTGTTTTAAGTTTACCAAATTCGGTTAATTTTGAAAAAGAAAAAAACCAAATGCTCAAATTCTCACCACCAAGATTAGACCAAAAAACCGTTGATGAAGTTGCCAAAGTGCTGCTGTCAGGCTGGATTACAACCGGACCGAAAACAAAACTGTTTGAAGAAAAACTAACGGATTATGTCGGTTGTAAAAAAACCATTTGCCTGAACTCGGCTACGGCAGGATTGGAGTTAGTTGCAAGATGGTTTGGAATAAAAGAAGGGGATGAGGTGATCGTGCCGGCTTATACCTATTGCGCATCTGCCAATATTATTTTGCATTGCGGTGCCCGACCGGTTTTTGTGGATTGTGATATTAAAGATTTTAATTGTTCTGTTGAGGCGATAAAAGCTAAAATTACGGATAAAACAAAAATGATTATTCCGGTAGATGTTTCAGGTTGGCCCTGTGATTATGATGAAATTAATGCCCTGGTCAATCACCCGGAAATCAAAGCAAAGTTTAAGGCAAATACAGAAGAACAAAGGCAACTGGGTAGAATTTTGGTGATGTCTGATGCGGCACATAGCATTGGAGCTACATATAAAGGTCAAAAAACAGGTAGTTTGACAGATGTAACGATTTTCTCATTTCATGCAGTCAAGAACTTAACGACCTCTGAAGGCGGCGCAGTATGTTTTAATTTACCTGAGCCTTTTGATCATGAAGAGGTGTATAAAACCTTCAACATGAAATCACTTCACGGTCAATCTAAAGATGCTTTGGCCAAGACACAGGTTGGCAATTGGCGGTATGATGTTTTGGAGCCTGGCTATAAGTGCAACATGATGGATGTGCAGGCAGCAATCGGTTTAGTGGAGCTTGAACGATATGATGAAACGCTGAAAAGGAGAAAAGAAATTTTTGAATTTTATACCTCCAAATTGGGGAAATATGAGTGGGCGATCATTCCGGATTATAAAAACGATATCAAAGAATCGTCTTATCATTTGTATTTGTTACGAGTAAAAAATGCAACGGAAGATCAACGGGATAAAATTATTGAAAAAATATTTGAGAAAGAAGTATCGGTTAATGTTCATTTTCAACCTTTGCCGCTTTTAACAGCTTATAAAGAAAGAGGGTATAAGATGGATGATTATCCTGAAGCATTTAAAAAGTACGAAAATGTAATTACCTTGCCGGTCTATTATAATTTGACAGATGAGAATTTGAATACGGTGGTAGATGCCGTTGTGCGATCTGTTGAAGAAGTGGTCTAACGCATGTATATTTTTTTTAAGCGACTGTTCGATATAGTGAGTTCGTTGATCGTTCTGATCATCTTATTTCCTTTTCTGTTGATTATTGGGATATGGATTTCAATGGATAGCAAAGGCGGACCATTTTACAGGCAGGTAAGAGTCGGAAAAAATGGACGACATTTTAAGTTGTTAAAGTTTCGTTCTATGCGAGTAGGCGCCGATAAAAAAGGGCAGTTGACCGTTGGTGATGATTTCCGTGTCACCAAAATAGGCCGATTTATCAGGCGATATAAAATTGATGAGTTTCCCCAATTGATAAATGTAATAAAAGGGGATATGAGTATTGTGGGACCGCGCCCTGAGGTGCCGGAATATGTGGAGTTGTACAATGCGGAGCAACGAAAAGTACTAAAAGTATTGCCCGGCTTGACAGATTACGCAACGATTGCTTTTATAGATGAACAGAAGGTGTTAGGAAAAGCTACTGATCCGGAAGATGCCTACATCCATGAAGTAATGCCTGCTAAATTGAATCTTAATTTGAAATACATAAATGAACGTAGCTTTTTTGTTGATATTCGTATTGTCTTCAAAACATTTACTAAAATTTTCTCCTGAGCTGCGTTTTTCTACTTTTTTATTTAAAAAAATTTTGGAAATAATGACTCCCATTTCCGCCATTTCATTTCCCCTTCCGCCACAGGCGCAAGTGAAATGGCTTGACCTTAGTATTATCAGGCGATCCCACCCTTTAGGGGTGGGGAAAAGGATCGCCGGAGATGGTTTTTATTTCCCCAGTCTGTCTAAGATGGATGTGAAATGACTTAATTTTAGTATTATCAAGTAATCCCAACCTTCAGGAAAAGGGGAAAAGGATCGCCAGAGATGGCTATCATTTCTAGCTTTTTAAATTTTCCCCGGACATCAATAATTTAAAAAACAAGTAATTATATCTTTTTGTGTAATACTAGAGGAATCTTTGCTTATCGGTTATTTATCGTATAATCACGTTAATTAAACGATAATATTAAAAAATAAGGTAATTACCGTGTAAAAAACGTAAAAATAATAATAACTTTCGTCCTTAAAATTAAATCATGAGCTAGATAAATAACCTCAGTTTGTGATTGAATATGAATAAATAAGCGGGCATTACAGCTTGATTATTTCGTTAAAAATGAGCAAATAAGTATAGCGTTTATACGTGATATGAAGAAGGACAAGCGATTCACTTTACGAATAAGACACATTCCAAAAAGAACTTTTCTTTGGATGTGCTTGTTTCTTGCTCCTGCTCTTTATGGGCAACCACCGGCAGGTTCACCTCCTACAAGTCCACCTGCTGGAGTTGTAGGAGAACCGTGTTGGAATGAAGAATGTATTCCTGTTGACGGAGGTATAATTTTCCTTTTGGTGGGTAGTGTTCTTTTAGGAGTACGCTTCATTTACGCAGCACGAAGAAAAAAAGCCTGAAAACATTCATTTATAAGAAAAAATCTTTTTCTCCAGTAGTTGTTCTTGTTCATCATAAAAACGAACCTCTGAAACTAAGCCATCAAAATTGTACTCCAGTTCAGTCCGGTTGGATAAAGTTTTGTTATCCTCTCCACTTAATACTGTTTCTATCCGAATCAAATGACCTTTTGAATCGTAAATGAATGTGGTTTTTTCACTAAAACCCGAAATGTGGTTGGTTTTACTGACAAGACGGTCATCTTTTATCTCATAACTAGAATAATTGTTGGTTTCCTGTACATCAACCTGCCGGTAGCCACTGTCGGTTTTGGCAATGTTATAAATAACGGAATCCCTGTAAACAACCGTGTCTAATTCAATTGATCCCTGATCAATATACTCTTTGGTTCTGATATTTTCTCGTTTGATCAAATCACCTTCATAAATAAAAGTATGATAAAAGGTGTATTTTCTTAAGTTTTTATTGTCAAAATCAGTTCGCTCATAACGAATGATCTTGCCATCTTCGAAATCGTATTTTCCCAGTGATTTTTTTCGATCTTCAAGAACAAAAAACTCGGTGTACCGACTGTTAAAATTAATTCGTTCCGTATTGATTCGGCCTTTGCGGTAATTCGTTTTTATTTCTTCTACTAATCCATGCTTTTCAGAATGGCGATAGGTAATCACCGTCATTTTGCTTTTGTCGCTATTCTTGAATTGGTGTAGGGTGCTGGAATTAAGTGTTAAGTACAACTCTGCATCCATTTCCTGACAATAACATCCGAAAAAAGGGGTAAGGAGAAGTAAAAACAAGTGCTTTTTCATCTTTTATCTAAAGATTTTGTTTGGTGTATAGGGATGATGAAGGTATATTTTTTTAGGGGATAAAAAAAATCCTGCTTCGAAATCTCCGAAGCAGGACAATTTATAGTGTCGTTCCACTTTATCTTTAACAAAAGCAAAGGAAAAGCAGATCGTCTGTAATTACCCTGATTGCTCAGAGTAAAACCTTACATCATGGGCATTCCACCACCACCTGGCATTCCACCGCCCATTGGCATTCCTGAATCCTCTTCCGGTTCATCAGCAATAACAACTTCGGTAGTCAAGAGCATAGAAGCAATTGATGCGGCATTCTCAATGGCAATCCGCGTTACTTTTGTCGGATCAATAACTCCGGCTTTTAATAAATTCTCGTATACTTCAGTTCTTGCATTGTAGCCAAAGTCACCTTTACCTTCAGCGACTCTTTGAACCACAACAGCTCCTTCTGCAGTTCCGGAGTTAAAGACGATTTGTCTCAACGGTTCTTCAATAGCTCTTCGTATAATCTTTATACCGGTGTCTTCATCCTGATTTTCGCCTTTTATTTTATCCAGTGCTTTTATCGCTCTGATTAAAGCAACACCACCGCCCGGAATAATTCCTTCTTCTACTGCTGCTCTTGTCGCAGAAAGGGCATCATCTACCCGATCTTTCTTTTCTTTCATTTCCATTTCGGTAGCTGCTCCAATATACAATACGGCAACACCGCCTGAAAGCTTTGCAAGGCGCTCTTGTAACTTTTCTTTGTCGTAATCAGAAGTAGTAGATTTGATCTGTGCCTTGATCTGATTTACCCGTGCAGTAATATCTTTTTTAGTTCCTGCACCATTTACGATTGTCGTGTTGTCTTTGTCAATATCAACTTTTTCACAGGTACCTAATTGATCCAATGTTGCACTTTCAAGCGTGAATCCTCTTTCTTCTGAAATTACTGTACCACCGGTCAAAATAGCAATATCTTCCAACATGGCTTTTCTTCGGTCTCCAAATCCGGGAGCTTTAACGGCTGCAACTTTTAATCCTCCTTTCAATCGGTTGATCACTAAAGTTGCCAATGCATTTCCGTCCACATCTTCGGCAATAATGAGTAAGGGACGTCCTGATTGTGCAACAGGCTCTAATACCGGTAACAATTCCTGAATATTAGAGATCTTTTTTTCATAGATCAAAATATAGGGATTCTCTAACTCTGCTACCATTTTTTCAGAATTGGTCACAAAGTAAGGAGATAAATAGCCGCGGTCAAACTGCATTCCTTCTACCGTTTTTACCTCAGTCGCTGTTCCTTTTGCTTCTTCTACGGTAATTACACCTTCATTTCCAACCACTTTCATGGCTTCTGCAATCAGACTTCCGATATTCTCATCATTATTGGCAGAAACAGTTGCCACTTGTTTGATTTTAGCATTGTCAGAACCAATTTGTTGTGATTGGCTTTTCAGATCTTTTACTACGGCTTCAACCGCTTTGTCAATGCCTCGTTTTAAATCCATGGGATTGGCTCCTGCAGCAACATTTTTTAAACCGGCAGATATAATAGCCTGAGCCAAAACTGTCGCTGTAGTTGTACCATCACCGGCAATGTCAGCCGTTTTTGAGGCCACTTCTTTTACGATCTGAGCACCCATATTTTCAATAGGATCAGATAACTCTATTTCTTTTGCAACCGTTACACCATCTTTGGTGATATGGGGCGCACCATATTTCTTATCGAGAATTACATTTCGTCCTTTGGGACCCAATGTGATCTTTACTGCGTTAGCAAGCGCATCAACTCCTTTTTTAAGTCGGTCTCTTGCTTCAACATCAAAAATTATTTCTTTAGCCATTTTTTGTATTTTTTTTAAATGAATTAAATGATTCCGTATACGTCTGATTCACGCATAATCAAATATGTTTTTCCTTCTAGTTTGATTTCTGTACCCGAATATTGACCGTACAATACACTATCCCCTTTTTTAACCGTCATAGGCTCATCTTTTTTCCCTGGTCCTGCTGCAACTACTTTGCCTTTTAAAGGCTTTTCTTTGGCTGTGTCGGGAATGATGATGCCGCTTGCCGTTTTTTCTTCTGCCGGAGCAGGTTCAATTAACACTCTGTCTGCTAATGGTTTTAACATAATTTCTATTTTTTCGTCCCTGTGTGGTTCATTTTTCACAGGGAGGGTTTATACATATCACATTGGCTTGCTGTCACAATTTGTGCCAAAGGCGGATTGACATCATTATGTGTCATAATTACACTTTTCGACCAAAAAAAATGTCAGTATGCGTGACATACTGACATTTTATATTGAGAAGTTAAATGTCTTTATTGTGGTCCGTTGCCCGGGTTGAAACCACCTGGTGTTGGAGGAACGTTTCCTCCACCGGGAGGAACTTCATTACTTTCAACAGCATCCGGATTGGTTTCTAAATCATCAGCATCTTGAACACCCGCTGAAGGCCTTGCCATGATCAAACACATAAGCGCAATGGCAATTGCCAATCCCCAGGTTCCCTTTTCTAAAATATCCGTAGCTCTTTTTGCTCCACCTAATTGAACGGCAGAACCAAATTCTGAATTTAATCCACCTCCTTTAGGGTTTTGTACCAGAACAAATAGTATAATCCCGATACACCCTATGATCACTAATATTGTAAGTAAAGATCCCATGTTTAATTTAATTTGTAAAAAGTCCCAAAAATACTACAATTCGTGGGATTGCTTCTCTTTTATTTTTTCAATTTGACTTGCAAAGAAAGCTTTTTTTTCTGGATATAACAAACTTAATTGTTGATAGGCGGTAATCGCTTTTGAATAATTTCCCTGCATAAGGTGAATTTTTGCCAGCGTCTCTGATACTAAGTTGTCAGAATCTTCCAAACTTTTCTTTGCACTTTGTGTCGGACTGAAAAATTCTTTTTTTGTTCTGCCAATAGAAGGCTCTTCTTCAATAAATTTATCTAAAAGATCATTGATGTCTTGTTTTGACAAGGCACGATTTTCAGAAGATGTGGAAGATATATCCGTTTCATCTTCTTCTTTCGTGATTGCAGCTTCCTGATTTTTTTTCCGGGCGAGTTCTTGTTTGTATTTTAACCACTCAATAAAAGTCATATTTGAAGGGCGCTGAATCTCCTTTATTGCTTCTACGGTATCCGATTCATCAATTTTTGGCAACTGTTCCGTTTCTGCATCTGTCAATTCAGAGGTATCCCTGGTGTCATCTGCTGAACTTTCTTCAGTTAGCTGTGGAGAAATTTCATTTTCTATATCTTCAGTTGTACTTTTTTCATGTTTTGTAGCACTTTCTGACAACTCAGAATCAAAACGTGAAGCGGCAGCTTGTGATAAAAAATCTTTTTCCAGGGGATCGATTTGTTCGGTATCGCTTTCTGTTGACTTTTTGTTGGAGGAGGAAATCACTGCTTTTTCATCTGTTGAAGACGATTCTTTTACCGATTCAACTTCTGAATTTTTCGTGGTTTGAGGTTCGCTCTCTTCTTCAATTTTGATCACAGATTCAGAAGCAATTGTTTCAAAGAACTGATCTTCTTTTTGAATATCCGGATTAATTAGAAAAAAAAGATGTTCCCGATCAGATACATGAATAGCAGCTATTTTTAATTGTTGCTCAAAATCAACAGCAGAAGTTTTTGCCAGCCCAATCAGATGAATGATGTATAAGCTACTACAATAAGGATATTTTTCAATAAGCTGATGAATAGCATTGATCTGATTTTTTTCAATACTTTTTGGATCTGTGATCAATTGTCCTATGTCTTCTCCGTGGATCACCAGTTTTTTGAAAGTTCGTTGATAATATCCTGCCCCAATTTTTCATTAATATCTTCCAGTAGGGCTTCTTCTACAGCGGCAAGGTTTTGTGAAGATTCATAATCTGAAAATTGAGTAAAATTCTTTTCAAAACTCTGCTTTTCATCACGGTTATTGATGACAGAGACCAAAATAGTCACAGATAGTCGATTCAGTGCAGCAATTTCATCTTGTTGTACAGCAACAGGACTCGTGTAATAGCTAGTTACAATTCCGGATATTTCTATATCGGCATTTTCTTTTTTTAGTTTCATTTTACTTCTTGAAACAATAAAATCTCTCAAAAATTCAGTGAATCGTATGGCATACCCGGCAGGGGCATTGGCCGCCTGTCCTTCAAAAGTCGATACGGAAAAAGATTCCGCATCAATACTGCTATCTAACATAGAATACTGAACCTCACAAGAGCAAAACAGCGCAATAATAAATATGGTATACAAGTGTCTCATACAAGCTAAACGCAAAATAGAAGGTGCTATTTTAATCCGTATTCTTTTATTTTTCGATAAAGGGTTCTTTCTGAAATGCCCAAATCCTGAGCGGCATACTTTCTTTTTCCTCTGTGTTTTTCTAAGGCTTTTTGGATAAGTTCCCTTTCTCTATCTTCCAGAGAAAGGGATTCTTCCACCTCAATGTGTTCTTCAAAATCATTGGCGTAGTCATTGCTTTCAGTATAGGAATCTGAAGTTTTGGGTTTAGCAACATCACTGGAGAAGTCAAAATCTGAAGAGGTTGGCGTCTCTTGATACAATTTTTGAATGATCGCTGTTTTGTCTTCTTTAGAAATTTCAGCACCACCACCGCTTTGAAGAATGTCTACCACCAGTCTTTTCACTTCTGTAAGTTCATTTTTCATCTCAAAAAGCACCTTGTACAACAAGTCACGTTCACTGAACTTCTCTTTTTCCTTTTCTGCTAATACAGGTAAATTAGAGGCAGTATAATTAGGGAGATAATCGTGTAATATTTCTCCCGTGATCGTTCGTTCACTTTCAATGACAGAGATTTGTTCGGTAATATTTTTTAATTGGCGGATGTTACCCGGCCAATTGTAATTGATCAACATGTGAACGGCTTCATCTGTCAGTCGGATAGGCGGCATGCGGTATTTTTCTGAAAAATCGACCACAAATTTTCTAAAAAGTAAATGAATGTCTTCTTTCCTTTCTCGCAAAGGCGGTAAGCTGATGGGAACTGTACTCAATCGATAAAATAAATCTTCTCTGAATTTTCCGGATTGAATGGCTTTGAGCATATTCTCATTAGTCGCAGCGACCATACGCACGTCTGTTTTGATGGTCTTGGATGAGCCCACCCGAATAAATTCACCGGTTTCTAAAACACGAAGTAATCGCACTTGAGTAGGTAAAGGAAGTTCAGCTACTTCATCTAAAAAAATAGTCCCCTTATCAGCTACTTCAAAATAACCTTTACGTTGATCATGTGCGCCTGTAAATGATCCTTTTTCATGTCCAAACAATTCACTATCAATAGTACCTTCCGGAATAGCTCCGCAGTTAACGGCAATGTAAGGCCCGTGTTTTCTTGAGCTTAATTGATGGATAATTTTGGGCATCACCTCTTTACCGGTTCCGCTTTCTCCGGTGATGAGAACAGTAATGTCGGTAGGGGCAACCTGAGTAGCAACGTTCAAAGCACGATTAAGTCCCGGTGCATTACCTATAATTTCAAATCTTTGTTTTATTTGTGCTAAATCCATTATTTTTTAATCTAATGCTACACCACGTACGGTTGCTGAAGTAAAGTCTTCTATCAGTACATTCACATAATCTCCTGCTTTGTGACTTCCCTTCGGAAATATGACGGTCAGATTCTGTGAATTTCGTCCGTACACTTCTTCATCTGATCGCTTTGAGATGCCTTCTATTAAGACCTCATATACTTTTCCTACTGTTTTTGAATTGGCTTCCAGTGATAGTTTTGCCTGGAGTTCCTGTACTTCATAAAGTCGGCGTTTTTTCTCCGCCTCAGGAATGTCATCTTCAAATTTTCTTTCAGCCAGTGTTTTTGGACGTTCTGAGTAAAAGAACATATATGAAAATTCGTAACCCACTTCTTCCATGAGTGAAAGTGTGTCTTGGTGCTGCTCTTCTGTCTCTCCACAAAATCCGGTAATAATATCGGTAGAAACATAAGCTTCCGGCACAATACGCCGAATCGCTTCAATTCTATTCATATACCACTCACGACTGTATCCCCTGTTCATTCGTTTGAGTACTTCTGTGTTTCCTGATTGAACGGGTAGGTGAATGTATTTACAAATGTTATCATAACGGGCCATGACCTTCAAAACGTCATCTGTCATGTCTTTGGGGTGTGAGGTAGAGAATCGTATACGCAATTTCGGATCTACTTGGGCCACCATTTCCATCAATTGGGCAAAATTAACCGTGGGCTCATTCGGATCAATGATCTCTCCTTTTCGGGTGATATTCCATTTATAACTATCCACATTTTGTCCTAGCAAGGTCACTTCCCGGTATCCCTTTTCAAAAAGATCTTGCGCCTCTGCTACAATTGACTTAGGGTCACGACTTCTTTCTCTTCCTCTGGTAAATGGTACAACGCAAAATGAACACATATTATCACAGCCTCTCATGATAGAGATAAATGCTGTGACACCGTCTTTTCCCAATCGAATAGGAGAGATGTCGGCATAGGTCTCTTCTCTGGAAAGTAAGACATTCACAGCTTTTTGACCGCTCTCTACTTCTTCTATAAGTTGAGGGAGTTCACGATAAGCATCCGGTCCGGCAATTAAATCCACCAATTTTTCCTGTTCTAAAAGATCTGTTTTTAGCCGCTCAGCCATGCAGCCTAAAATTCCGATCACCAAAGACGGATTATTTTTTTTGCGTTTATTGTGTTGCGATAATTTATTTCGTACTCTTTGTTCCGCATTTTCACGAATAGAACAGGTATTCATAAGAATAACATCTGCCTCATCTACATTTTGAGTAGTTGAATATCCATTTTCAGAGAGAATAGAGGCTACAATTTCACTGTCCGAGAAATTCATTTGACAACCATAGCTTTCCAAATACAGTTTTTTTGACCCTGACGGCTGTTTTTTAAGCATAACCGGCTGCCCCTGTACCGCCTCATCAATAACTTTTTCTTCTCTATACATAATTTCCTCTCGTAATAAAAAGTGTTGCAAAAATAGTTAATCTATAGCAAACAACTGTCAAAATGACAGTAAAAAATGTATATCTAAATAAAAGGATAAAATATTTTTTTTTTCAAATTCTTTATTATTATAAATAATAAGAAGGGATTTTTGAAGGAGAACTGAAACTATACTTGTAGATATTCGTTTCTTATTATCATATTTGTCAAAATTATTCATCAATAAAAACACTACAATTCAATATGGCAAAAAATTTGGTTATTGTTGAGTCACCTGCAAAAGCGAAAACAATTGAAAAGTATTTAGGAAAAGATTTTATCGTTAAATCAAGCATGGGACATGTAAGAGATTTAGCAAAGGGAGATGGTTCAATTGACGTTGAACATGATTTTAATCCCACATATATTATCTCTCCGGATAAGAAGAAAATAATCACGGAATTAAAAAAACTGGCAAAAGAAGCAGATACCGTTTGGTTGGCTTCGGATGAAGACCGGGAGGGAGAAGCCATATCCTGGCATCTGAAAGAAGCATTGGGCTTAAAAGCTGAAAACTTTAAACGAATTACCTTCAATGAGATTACCCAGTCAGCGGTATTAAAAGCAATAGAAAATCCAAGAAAAATTGATGATGATCTGGTCAATGCGCAGCAAGCCAGGAGAATTTTAGATCGATTGGTAGGGTTTGAATTGTCTCCGGTTTTATGGCGTAAGGTAAAACCTTCTCTTTCTGCAGGTCGTGTACAGTCAGTAGCTGTGCGGTTGATTGTAGAACGAGAAGTGGAAATTGAGAAATTTAAATCCACTCCTTTTTATAGAGTAGATGCAATTTTTGACGTAAAAGGATCGGATTTAAAAGCTAAACTGGGTAAGAATTTTGATTCTGAATCAGAATCAAAATCATTCATTGAGGATTGCGTAGACTTTGATTTTAAAGTAAATTCAGTCTCAAAAAAACCCGGAAAAAAATCTCCTACAGCTCCTTTTACAACTTCAACCTTACAACAAGAAGCCAGTTTAAAATTAGGTTTTTCGGTATCCCGAACCATGTCTGTGGCTCAGAGACTGTATGAATCAGGACACATTACTTATATGAGAACTGATTCTGTGAACTTGTCTAAGCAAGCGACAGATGGTGCCCAAAAAGAAATTGAGAAAGCTTACGGAAAAGAATATCATAAATTCAGAAAGTTCCAAACCAAATCATCCGGAGCACAGGAAGCTCATGAAGCGATACGTCCCACTGATTTTTCTGCACACACCATTCAGGACGAGTCAGATCAGGAACGTTTGTATCAGTTGATCTGGAAACGCTCTATAGCTTCTCAAATGAGTGAAGCAGAACTGGAAAGAACTACGGTTAAGATTGATGCACCAAAAAACAATGAGTTCACTGCAAAGGGTGAAGTCATTAAGTTTGATGGGTTTTTAAAGGTGTATTTTGAATCAAAAATCGAGGAGGAGGAAGATGAAGTAGAGGGATTACTGCCTGAAATAGCTGAAGGAGATCAACTTTCACCTCAAGAAATTACAGCGACAGAAAGATTTACACGACCCCCTTCCAGATATGTGGAAGCAAGTTTAGTGAAGAAGTTGGAAGAGTTAGGGATCGGACGCCCGTCTACTTATGCACCAACCATATCGACCATTCAAAAACGGGGGTATGTTGAGAAGGGAGAGAAAGAAGGAGAAGAAAGAAGCTATAAAGAGATTCGATTGCAAGAAGGAAAAATTTCTGAGTCTGAAAAAACAGAAAAAACCGGAAGCGAAAAAGGAAAGATGATTCCGACGGATATAGGAAGAATTGTCACTGATTTTTTAGTAGAGCATTTTGGAAAGATCATGGATTATGGATTTACCGCTTCGGTAGAGAAAGAGTTTGATGATATTGCACAAGGCTTGATAAAATGGACAGAAATGATCCGGGAATTTTATGGTCCTTTCCATAAAAATGTAGAACATACCATTGAACATTCTGAGCGGGCAACCGGTGAACGTCTTTTAGGAGTAGACCCCAAAACCGGACGAAATGTATATGCCCGGATTGGAAGGTTTGGTCCCATGATTCAAATCGGTGAACAAGAAGACGAAGAAAAACCACTATTTGCATCACTACAAAAAGATCAAAGTATTCAAACCATTCAGTTGGATGACGCCATGGAGCTGTTTAAATATCCCAAAACAATTGGAGAATTTGAAGGGAAACCGGTGAAAATCAACAAAGGGCGTTACGGTCCTTATGTGCAGTTGGAAAAGAGTTTCGTTTCTATCAAAGAAGATGTGGGAGACAGCCTGGAAAACATGACCATTGAACGGGCGATTGAATTGATCAAAGAAAAAAGGGAAGAGGATAAAAACAGGATCATCAAAACCTTTGAGCAGGATGAAGAAATGCAGCTTTTAAACGGAAGATATGGCGCTTATCTGAAAATCGGGAAGAAAAATTTTCGACTCCCTAAAGATGTAGAGCCCGCAAATTTAACCTATGAAGAATGTGTTAAAATTGCCGAGAATCAACCCAAATCAAAGGGTAGAAAGACTAAGAAATAACAAGGAAACCTCAGTGTTCTCCTTTTTTTATAAGGTGAACCCTTATCTGAGTAAATAATTTATCTTTGAAAACAGATGAAAGACTTAGGTATTTACTTTAGTGATTTTGGCCAGCTTCAAGAAAGAAAGCCGGGCACAATGGGAGAGAAAATGGTGATTAGCTCTGAAAATCATTTTTATAGTCCAGAAAAACATGAAATTGCCATTCTATTTGTTCCCGAGTACAGAAATTCAAAACTTGACCCTGCTGAAGATAGTACTCAAGCCATCAGAAACAAGTTGTATAACCTGACTCATGGAGAATGGAAAACGACAATTAATGATTTGGGAACCATTCTTCCCGGAAATTCTGTAGAAGACACTTATACTGCTGTAAGAGATGTTGTAAAAGAGCTAGTAAAGAATGATGTTTTTCCGATTGTGATTGGCGGGGGACAGGATCTTACATTCCCGTTGTTTGAAGCGTATCAATCACTTGAACAAACGGTTAATATTCTGGATGTAGATTGTTCGTGTGACCTGGGAGATCCGGATGCGCCTATATCTTCTACATCATGGATAAATAAATTACTATTGTTAAAGCCAAACTATCTGTTTAATTATTCACTACTCGGCTATCAAACTTATCTGGTACAACAGTCTGAGATTGATTTGCTGAATAAGTTATATTTTGATCATTACCGACTGGGTGATTTTTATGCTAATCCTAAAATGGTAGAACCATTGGTGCGAAATGCAGATATACTCAGTTTTGACTTAAATGCAATCCGTGGATCAGATTATCATGGAAATTCGGAAGACCTGCCTCACGGTCTTTATGGTGAAGATGCTTGTCGTATTATGCGGTATGCCGGACTGAGCGATAAACTAACTTCCCTGGGGATATTTAATATAAACGGATCAAACCGAAGTAAAACAGACGCTAACCTTATCGCACAAATGATTTGGTATTTCATTGAAGGATACTCCAATCGCAAACGGGATTACCCGATAAGCAGTAAAGCGGATTATACGAAATATCTGGTGAGCATTGATGATTTTAAAGATGAAATCATTTTTTATAAAAGCGATAAGAGTAGCAGGTGGTGGATGGAGGTGCCTTACCCTCAAACTAAAGGAGCCAGGTTTCAACGTCATTTATTGGTGCCTTGTGATTATGAAGACTACCAAAATGCATTGAAAAATGAAATGCCTGATCTCTGGTGGAAGACTTTTGAAAAGTTAGCTTAACATAAAAGTAGTAGAAGAGAAAATTTATTTGTTTGTAAAAAAATTTACTTTTAAATAATTTTTACTTATTTTAGCGGCTTGTTGGAGTATTCTGACAAAAAATGTAGTATTAGAAAACACAACTTTATGAAAAAAGTTTTATCTTTTTTATTGTGCTATTTAGCTGTAAACCTGTCTTTTGGACAGCAAGATAAACAGTTTACTCATTATATGTTTGACAGGATGTCTTTTAATCCTGCGGCAACTGGTTTCAAAGGATATTGCGGAACGGTAATTTACAGAAATCAGTGGGATCGCGTAGAACGTGCTCCAAATTCAACACTTTTAAATGTTCAGGGAAATTTACAAAAGTATAGTACCGGAGTGGGGATGTCATTCATGAATGAGGCAATCGGTTTTCAAAGAAATACTTCGGTTACTTTGAATGGAGCGTATCACTTTCGAACAGTTTATGGTGTGTTGAGTGGTGGATTGGGACTAGGGATAATCAATGTAGGTTTTTCTCCGAATTGGATTCCGCCTCAAACTGAGCCATCTCAAGATTTGGCGCTTCCAATGCAAACAGGGGCAACCGGCTTTGATGTGAATTTAGGTTTATATTGGCACGGAACAACTGCTCCTTATTATGTAGGGGTATCTACAACGCATTTAACAAGTCCTGATTTAAAAAATGTTAATTATAATGTGGCTCGACATTATTATGTGATTGCCGGATATAATGTTGCATTAAGTGAATTATTGGGATTAGGAACAAAAATTGACCTAAAACCTAGTACTTTGATTAAAGCAGACGGAGCAGGAATGATTTTTGATTTGAATATTATGGGTGATTTCTGGTTGAATAATTACTCTTTTCTTTGGGGTGGCTTTACTTACCGTTTGTCTGATGCGGTTGCCTTGCAACTGGGATATGCCTTTTCTCCGACTAGCAGCATGAAGCAAAACGTCATGAAAATAGGATATTCATTTGATATTATGACAAACGCAATGGATGAATATGGAAAGGGAACCCATGAGATAATGTTGAATTATTGTATGTTCCCACCGCCTCCTGCGGTGCCAAGACATGGTAACCCATTTATATTGCAGTAGGAAAAAATTTTTGTAACCAATTAATAAATCTAACGTTAAAAGATAGACCAAACCCTTAAAAAAGTCCTGATAGTCGGCGTATTTGATTGGTAGAAAAAACAAGGTAGCATGAAAAAATTAATGGTTTTTGTAGTTGTAGTTGTTGCAGTGGTTATAACCAGCTGTAATACGGGTACCGGACATCTAACCGGTGTGCAGGGAAGAAGAGTATTCTATCCGGAGATTCCTTTAGGGATGGTTTATATTCCTTCAGGTTCTTATACTATGGGTAGCGGTGATCAGGATGTTCCATTCCTGCACCAATCAAGAAACAAAGTAGTTTCAATCCATGCTTTATATATGGATCAAACAGAAATTACGAATAATGAATGGCGAGAATTCGTATATTGGGTAAGAGATTCTATTATCCTTGAAAAAGTGTATTTGAATACAAATCCAACAGGGAATAATCCTATTGATGATGAGGATATAGGAGAAATGTTGAGCCATCCGGATGTGTATTATGATGAAGTCAACCTGACTTGGGCGCCGTTTGATCCAACACAGCCATTTATCAACCGCGGTCTGTTTCCTTTGTCGTGGAGAATGAAAGGGATTAAAGATGATCAAATTATTCCGTTGATTTCGGATATGTACTTGCGTCCGAATGAAAGGTGGTATAAGAGAAGGGAAATGGATACCAGAAAATTGAATTTTAAGTATTATTGGATTGATCTTCCTGAGGCGGCTAAGAGAGGTCGGGTAAATATTGAAAGAAATGGTTATGATCCTTCAGGAAATTATTCTCAACCATCATTAGATCCACAACACCGTGATCTTAAAAACCCACCACATCCTTTTACAGGAGAACCTGTAGGATTAGATAAAGATATGGGATGGTTTAATAAAAAGGGACAAAACAATGGACTGAGAGGTCATGAAGATAGAAGTAGGTTCATTATTGAAGAACAAATCAATGTTTACCCGGATACCTTATGTTGGGTACGTGATTTCACCTATTCATTTAATGATCCAATGACTAATATGTATTTCTGGCATCCGGCCTATGACAATTACCCTGTTGTGGGAGTTACTTGGGTGCAGGCAAAAGCATTTTGTGTTTGGAGAACGCAGAAGTTAAACAATTGGTTGACTAGCGTAGGACAATTATGGGTTCAGGATTTTAGATTGCCAACTGAAGGGGAATGGGAATATTGTTCAAGAGGTGATTTGAAACAGTCTCCGTACCCTTGGGGTGGGCCGTATATCCGAAACTCAGCTGGATGTATGTTAGGTAACTTTAAACCAATGAGAGGAAGATATTTTGATGATGGTGGTTTTTACACAGTGAAAGCATTTTCATACAACCCGAACGGTTACGGACTTTATTGTATGGCTGGAAATGTTTCTGAGTGGACGGAAACAGCTTTTGATGAGTCAGTATATGAATTTTCACATGATTTGAGTCCTGAATACAGATATTATGCAATGGACTGGGATCCACCGGTAATGAAGCGTAAAGTAGTGAGAGGTGGTTCATGGAAAGATGTAGGGTTCTATTTACAGACCTCAGCAAGAACTTATGAATATCAAGATACGGCTAAGTCGTATTTAGGATTCAGATGTGTACAAACTCATATCGGTCGTGGCGGTAGAGATTTCTCTAGAGAAGGTGGAGAAGAGTTGAAATCGGATATCGAGTTAAGATAATCAAGTAAACTATAACCAAATAAATAAATGTTAAATTAAAGCAAGGAAACTATGAGACCAGGAACTAAAAAATGGAAATTATTTATGGCGAAGCTGTACGGTATCGGTGCAGCAGTAGTAATTGTCGGTGCCATGTTTAAAATTATGCACTGGCCAGGGGCAGGAGCAATGCTAGTAGGTGGATTGAGTACAGAAGCCGTAATTTTCTTTTTCTCAGCATTTGAACCTTTACACGAGGATCCAAAATGGGAGTTAGTTTATCCAGAACTGGCATTAGCACATGATGAAGATTTTGATCTTCATGCATATATTGATGAAAAAGGTGAATCCGGCGCTCATGGCGGTGGTTCTGCAACCGGTATAACTGAGCAGTTTGACAGCCTCTTGGAAGAAGCTAAAATAGACGCACAACTCTTGAACCGATTAGGTGATGGAATCAGATCTCTTAGTGAAAATGCGGAAGGGTTAAAAGCCGTTTCCGGAGCTGCTGCAGCAACTGATTCTTATGTAGCCAGCCTTGAAGGTGCATCAGAACAAGTTAAAAGTCTATCGAATACGTATGAAAAGGCTTCTGAATCATTATTAGGTATAACTTCTTCAGCTGAAGAAGGTAGTACCGTCGGAGAGCAACTTCAAAAAGTATCTACTAATCTGGCCGCTTTGAATAATGTATATGAATTACAACTGAAAGGTTCTTCATCTCATTTGGAAGCAACAGAGAAATTCCAATCTCAGGTTACTGAAATGATGCAAAACTTAAGCGATTCAGTAGAAGATACTAAATTGTATAAAGAAAATATGGCAATGTTGTCTAAAAACTTGACTGATTTAAATCAAGTATACGGAAACATGCTAAAAGCCATGACTATTAATAGAGATTAATTAATGTTACTTTTTTTCAAATACTGTATTAAGGAACTAAGTAAAGTTTAATTAAATTAAAATATTAAAACATGGCAGGAGGAAAAGAAACACCAAGACAGAAGATGATCGGGATGATGTACCTTGTACTCACCGCACTTTTGGCCTTGAACGTATCAAAACAAATCGTAGCAGCCTTTGTGACGCTTAATGATAAGCTTGACGCAAGTGCTGAAATCATTGACAAAAAGTCTGACGGAACTTATTTTGGATTCGATCAAAAACGTGCAGCTTTAGTAGCTACTAAAGGTGACATGGCAATACTCGAAAAATGGCAAGGTAAGGCGGAAGAACTTAAATCTGAAACAGCATTGGTTGTGGGGTATATTCTATCAGAATGTAATGACATGATCAAGCAATCTGAAGGGAAAGACTGGATTAAAGAAGAAGAAGAAGTTCAAACTGCAGACGGTGGAACAGAGAAAGTGATCACCAAGTTAGAACCACTCATGGATATTAACGGTATGGATAACTATGACATTCCAACAGGTATGTTTGTAGGCGGAAATCCAAATTCTCCCAATGAGAGAGGACAAAAGTTAGTAGCTAGAATACATGAGTATCGGGATAAAGTTTGTTCCATTATGGGAACTTATGAACAAGGAAGTAAAAACTGGGTGTTTACACCTCCAGCAGAGCCTTCTGGTTTAGAAGAAGCTTTAAAAACCTGTAACCCGGAAGATACAGCTAAGATTGCTCAATTTTATGCTCAGGTGTCTATTCCGGAGAAATTACACGCTCACGGACAAGAGGGGATGATGCCATGGGTGTCGGTTACTTTTGACCATGCGCCCATTGTTGCCGCAGCTGCAATGTTCACTTCTTTGAAGTTGGATATTAAAAATGCAGAGGCTATGTCTTCTGAGTTTATGTTGGCTAAAGTAGAGGCACCAACCTTTAACTTTAATAAGATTGAACCCCTTGCCTTTGCAAGAACCGGTTATATCAATCAAGGTGATTCTTTAGATTTAAGTGTAATGATTGCTGCGTATGATAGTAACGAAGTTTCAAAAATTCGTTATGGGATTGATGAAGACACAGCGAACGCTGAAAACTGGAAAGAAGTGACCGGAAAAATAGGATTACCCGGATCACAGCCCGGAACGCACTTAGTTAAAGGGCAAATTGGGGTAAAAGAGAAAGGTGAACTTTCTTGGAAAGATTGGGAATTTTCATATACCGTTGGCCAGCCAATGGGGGTTGTAGCTCAACCTGAAATGAGAATTTTGTACTGGGGTTATGACAATGTTGTGGAAGGTACCGCTTCTGGTTTTGACCCTTCAAAAGTATCCTTGTCAGGATCTGGTGTACGTTTGTCTCCAAAAGGAAACGGGCAGTATATTGCAAAGGTCGGTCAGGGTACTCGGACAGCAAAAATCAGTGTGAGTGCACAAACGGATGAAGGATCTTCAGTAAACTTGGGTTCTTATGAGTTTGAATGTAGACCTATGCCGGATGCAACGGTGTTTTTTGGAAGAACGAAAATGGGGGAAAGTGTTAGTTATTCGTTGGCTACCGCTACAAATAGAATTAGAGTGGCTTACCCACCTGATGTTCCTTTAAAAAATGTGAGTTTTGATATTGCAGGTGGAGATGTTTATGTTTCAGGTCTTGCCGGTTCAGGAAAAATTACAGCAGGTGGAGGTCTTGATGGAAAAGCGCAAAACATGGTGAAGCAGGCTAAAGGTAAGCAAGTGACGATCGTTGTTAAATACCGTGGACCTGATAAGGTCGGAAAACAAGGTGGTACTTCATTTACCGTTAAATAATTGAGAAAGTACGAGTGATAATTAAATAAAGAGATATGAAAAGGTTGTTTTTTTCTATAGTGTTGATGAGTGTGATGGTGATGAGTTATGGTCAGGATATCCGTGGACCTATCTCAAACCCCGCGCCGGGAGTTTTGGATGGAGTATATGTGAAAGAACACATCCCTACCAAAAAGGTTGTTCCTTACGAATTTGTTCGTGAAGCGGATGTTGCTTGGAGTAAAAGGGTTTGGAGAGTGATTGATATGAGAGAAAAATTCAACCACCCTCTTTATTATCCATTGGATGATTTTCAGGATGGAATGGATCCCACAAATCTGGAACATTGGATGAGAAATCCAACCAGATGGAGTTTATGGACGATTATCCGTTACCATATTATGAAAGGGGATTTGACTTTATACTCTCCGTTTGATCCGAACTGGCAGGCATGGAGAGATGGAGATTTGTTTAAGTATCCTTTTACGCGGGACGAGTGGGGTGATCCTAACAAAAGTACTGGAAATTTTTTCAACGATTCAATATACAGAGAGTCTGTTAAAGAGTATCAGTATCTTGGAAAGGAGTTGATTGATCCAAATCGTCAGGCTTATGTGAATCAATATGGATATGACTCTACGATCACTTTGCCGGATGGTACAATTGAAACAGTGTACCCTCCAAATGAATTTGAATGGTACAAAAGTGAAGATATTGTTCAGTACAGAATCAAAGAAGACTGGTTTTTTGATAATGAGCGATCAGTAATGGATGTTCGTATTATTGGAATTTGTCCTGTCATTTATGAAAGGGATGATAATGGAAACATTACCGGCTTGAAAGAATTGGTTTGGTTATATTTTCCGGAATGTCGTTACGTATTCCAAAACTTCTACGTACAAAACAGGCACAATGATTCTCAGAGAATGTCTTTTGATGACTTGTTCTGGAAAAGAATGTTCCGTAGCTATATTTACAAGGAAACTAACCTGTATGATAGGGAACTTCAGAATTATAGAGCTGGTGTAGAAGCATTGCTTGAAGCAGAACGAATCAAAGAGAAGATCATGAACTTTGAACACGACCTGTGGAGCTTCTAATCAACTCAAAATAATTAGTTGAAAAGACCGTAGAGTTTTCTACGGTCTTTTTTTGTTCGTATCTTTGCGCCCAAATGGTTAGAGTAAGTGAACTTTCGTATCATCTCCCACAGGGATATCTGTACAAGAATATCTCTCTTTTTATTGATAGAGGAGATAAAATTGGCTTGACAGGAAAGAATGGTGTCGGTAAATCTACCTTGTTAGGGTTGATATCCGGACAACTTGTTCCCACTGAGGGGAGGGTGATATTAGAAAAAGGGGTAAATATCGGTTACCTGACTCAGGATATAGAAATACCCAAAAATATTACCGTTAGGGCGTATATTGAACAATCAAATAAGGAGGTGAATGAAATCCAGAAAAGGTTGGATTTTGTAAATCAGCAATTGGTGAGTAGAACCGATTATGAATCGGAAGAGTATGCCGGATTGATCGAGGAAGTAACGAATTTAAATGATCGCCTGACAATTTTAGATGCACACGCCATAGCAGAACGAATTGAGCAAGTATTGAAAGGGTTGGGCTTCAATCCACAAGAATTTGATAACTCCATTGGTAACTTTAGTGGCGGTTGGCAGATGAGGGTAGAGTTGGCAAAACTTCTTGTGAATAATCCGGATGTTTTACTGATTGATGAGCCCACCAATCACCTGGATATTGTTTCCATTCAATGGTTAGAGGAGTACTTAAAGGGATTTAAAGGCGGCTTGGTACTTATCTCTCATGATAAACGATTTTTAGATAATGTCACCAATCGTACCATAGAAATTGCGAATCAAAGATTGTACGATTACAAGTGTAATTATTCAAAGTACCTGGTATTGCATGCTGAAGAAATGGAGCGCATGCAACAGGCCAAAAAAAATCAGGATAAAGAAATTAAACGTACAGAAGATCTGATCAATAAATACCGGGCTAAAGCCAATAAAGCTGCTTTTGCTCAAAGTTTGATCAAGAAGTTGGATAAGACAGAGCGAATAGAAATTGACACCATTGAACGCTCTACTTTTAACATCAAATTTACTTTGCAAAACCCTTCAGGAAAACGGGTACTTGATATTCAACACCTTTCTAAATCGTATGGCGATAAACAGATATTTGAAGACTTAAATGTTTTACTTGCCAGGGGAGAAAAAATTGCCCTTTTAGGACCCAATGGAGTAGGAAAATCTACTTTGATCAAATGCATTACGGGAGATGTAGATTGTGAGGGGAAAATAGAGTTGGGACACAATGTGTCTATTGGATATTTTGCGCAAGATTCGGCTGAAAAACTGGACGATAATAAAACTGTTTTTGAAACCATTGATCTAATCGCCAAAGGAGAAAGAAGAAAAGATATACGATCTATATTAGGAGCTTTTTTGTTTAGCGGAGAAGATGTAGATAAACAGGTAAAGGTGTTGTCAGGAGGTGAACGTACCCGTTTGGCGATTTGTAAATTACTGTTTGCTGATTTTAATCTTTTAATCATGGATGAACCAACCAACCACCTGGATATCCAAAGTAAAGAAATTTTAAAAGATGCGCTGAAAAACTATGAAGGCACCTTATTATTGGTGTCGCATGACCGTGACTTTTTAGATGGCTTAAGCAATAAAATTTGGGAAATTAATCAAGATCGAATAAAACTGCATTATTTTGGAGTAAATGAATTCTTGAAACGTTTTGAAAATGAAGATATTTCTGGAAGTCAAAAAACAGAAACTGCCCCCAAAAAAAAATCGACGAAAGCTGATAATAAACAAGATAATTCCAGAGAACTAAAATCCAATATTCAAAAAATTGAGAATCGAATCAAAAAGGCCGAAGGTGAAATTGAAATGCTGGAAACAGAAATCGCTAAAAAATCACTGGAATTAGAAGGTGCGAACTACGAAGAAAAAGAAAATTATCAGCAGTTGTTACAGGACTATAAAACTCTTCAAAACAAATTAGACGAAGCAATGAAAGTGTGGGAAGATCAGTCTGCTGAATTAGAGCAACTCAATGCTAAGATCGTTTAAACTCTTTTTTAATCGCCAAAATGGGGCGTTCAAACCAGGTGTAACTAAGGTCGGCTACTAACCAACTGATCATAAAAGTAAGGATAATAACCCCCAACTGTGTAGACAGAGATCCTAAAGAAAATTCTAAAGATTCTACTGAGATCAACATGATTACAGCAATTAAGGAGTGATAAATAACAAATCCGTAACTGATCCGTCCCAAACGGCTGATAAGTTTATTATCCCTCAATTTGAAAAGAGAGTGCTTGCCGTAGGTCTGTTCCATACACACATAACCGTAAAAAGTCACAGTAAGTAACGGAATAAATGCCGCGGCGTAGGTATTTCCCAAAAATAAATACCCGCACCCTACTAGCAGTAAACCAATGATATATACAAATAAATGCGTTGCTTTTGACGTATGTTTAATCAGTTCAACCGTTCGTTCTTCATTTCTTATGGTGTGTGCAATAATTGCACCGATACCGATAGGAATACCGGCACTTAAGGTGTCAAAACTATAAGGCGTGTTCAGTAAAATGTGATAAACTCTTGAGAAAACGCCAATAGCGATAAAGAAATACCCCACATATTTAATTTGTTGAATAAAAAATTTAAGTATCAATCCCCACACAAAGTAGAACTGAATGAACATATAAATCGATTGGATGATCACCAGATAAATAAACTGTTCATTGCTGAAATCAGCAAAATAATTGGGAATCATTAGCAAATAATAATATCCATCAGGAACTGTAATAGAGGTGAGTTTCAGGGTTTCAATAATCCAGGGATGAATGAGAAATGCAAATAAAAGAGCAATAATAAACAGGGGTAAAATCCGCATAGTCCGCCGGACATAAAATGCTTTAATTCCAAATGACTTTCGGTATTTATATTCTCTGAGGGCATGAGAGGTCAATAAAAAAGAAGAAAGGAAAAAGAAAAAATCGAGACTATTTTGAACCACTTTCGATAAGCCGTTAGATAATTCGACCATGAATTCACTCTCTCCGGTTTTAAGAATATAAACGGTGCTGTATAGAAATACCGGCAAAAAGGCAAAAAACCTTAGTGCGTCTAAGTCCTTAAATTGTAATCTTCTTTTCTTTGACATCTTAGTGGTTTGTAAGTATACTGAATTTATAGCTGTCGGTTTCAATTTTTTCTTTTCTTGAGAAAATCTTATTTTGAAATTCTTATTAAGAAATACCTCAAGAAAGTAACTTGAATAGGGATTTGTTTAAATTTGCCCTGATGAAATTAAGAAAGGTTCAGTTGCTTATTTTAGCGATAGTGGGAGGAATCTTACTGAGTGTAAGTTTTCCTTTTATCGGAGGGTTGTTCCCCCTGGCATTTATTGCTTTGGTTCCCCTTTTAGTGATCAATTTTGAATTGGATAAAAAACCAAATCGTCGGTTTATCTATCGATTCTCTTTCATTTACCTGTATTTTGTCATCTACAATGCCAGTACGTGCTGGTGGATTTATTACGCTTCAGAGTCAGGGATGTACATGGCGATTTTTGCCAATGCGCTGCTCATGACCTTACCTTTTTTTTTAACGGGCTTTATCAATCGAAAATTAGGAGAAAACAAAGCATTGTTGAGCTTTTTGGTGCTCTGGCTATGTTTTGAACACCTCCATTATTACTGGGAGTTGAGTTGGCCCTGGTTGAATTTTGGGCATATATTGGGTACTTATCCTAAACTAATTCAATGGTATGCGTATTCGGGAGTTGCCGGAGGAACTTTTTGGATTTTACTGGTAAATATCATGATCTATGTCATAGTTCGTAATATTTGGTTGAAAAATGAATCTGTAAAAATACAGACGCCCAATTTTATCTTTACAGCTTTGGCGATTATTATTCCGGTGGTGAGCAGTTTATTGATTTATCACCGTTATGAAGAGAAAGAAGATCCGGTGAATATTGTAATTGTTCAACCCAATATTGAAGCGAATACAGAAAAGTTTGTTCTTCCCCGATCGTATCAACTGGAAAAAATGTTCAGTGTAGCAGCGCCTGAAATTGATGAGAATACAGATCTATTGATCTTCCCTGAAACGGCTATCCCTTATGGAATGGATGAAAAGAACCTGGAAGAAGAACAGTCTATACTGGATATTCGGGAATTTATGGCTGCCAATTTTGAGGTACCCGTCTTGACCGGAGCAGATACCTATCAGCTTTTTAGTGTAAAAAATTCAGTTGCTTCCAGAAAATGGAAGAATTTCTGGTGGGAGAATTATAATACGGCTATTATGATGAAGTATGGAATGCCATTGGATGTTTACCATAAAAGTAAACTAGTATTGGGAGGTGAAAAATTACCCTTTGTTTCTTATTTCCCTTTTTTAGCTGAATACTCGGTAGAATTGGGCGGAACATCCGGCTTGTTGGGGACCGGAGAGGTACCGGAAGTCTTTATGGCAAAAGGTGTAGGTTATGCCCCTTTGATTTGTTATGAGTCCGTTTATGGAGACTACACAAGCCGGTTTGTGCGTAAAGGAGCAGAGGTGATCTGTGTGATCACAAATGACGGATGGTGGCAAGATACACCGGGCTATAAGCAGCACCGTATGTTTTCTCAAATCCGGGCAATTGAAAACCGTCGGTCAGTAGCCCGGTCAGCAAATACCGGAATATCCTGTGTCATTAACCAAAGGGGAGATGTCGTAAGTGAATTAGGATGGAACGAATACGGTGCGATCAAGGCAACGATAAATAGAAATCAGGAATATACCTTTTTTACTCGCTATGAAAGTATTATTGGTCGATTGGCTTGTTTCCTATCTATTGCCATGTTACTCTACGGATTTAGTACCGCCGCTCAAAAAAGTAAATGGTATCCTTCAGCTTTAAGAAGAAAATAGACCGCTTTCTGTATTTTTATTGCCAATTTTGCAGCCTTGAAATTAAGACGAGATGACATTTTGTGACACAATGTCTGAAAGGTGCTTGTGGCAGTATATTTGCCAATAGCTAACAAAACAAATTACGCATGACCAAGAAAAAGAATAATCATAAAGAAGAAGAAGAGCAAGACCAGCAAATAACAGATTCAAATGAATCAGCTCAAGCGCAAGAAGAATATGGAGAAGGTGCTATGCAGGAGGAGGAGTCGAACGAAGCAGAGATGAGTGAACAGGAAAAGTATGATGAACTGAATAGAAAATACCTTCTGCTGTACTCTGATTTTGATAACTTCCGTAAAAGAAGTATGCGAGAAAAAGCAGATATTATTACTCGGGCAAGTGGTGAAGTAATAAAGGATTTGCTAGGGATTTTGGATGATTTTGAGCGAGCAATTGCAAACAATGAGAATGTAGAAGATCCGGAAACTCTGAAAGAAGGTTTTCAATTGATACATCATAAATTATTAAATACCCTAAAATCAAAAGGGCTTGAACCCATGGATGCGAAAGGAGATGTTTTTGACCCGGAAAAACACGAAGCAATTACTCAAATTGCAGTGGAAGATAAAGGTCAAAAAGGGAAAGTGGTTGATGTGGTAGAAAGAGGATATAACTTAAAAGGAACACCGCTGCGGTATGCTAAAGTAGTAGTAGGGCAGTAAGAAAAATTGAGATGAGCAAAAGAGATTATTACGACGTATTGGGTATTGACAAATCAGCAGATGATAAGACGATAAAAAAAGCGTATAGAAAAATCGCACTGAAATATCATCCGGATAGAAATCCAAATGATAGTGAGGCAGAGGAAAAGTTCAAAGAAGCTGCTGAAGCTTATGAAGTTTTATCCAATGCTGATAAACGGGCGCGTTATGACAGATTTGGTCATCAGGGCGTTTCAGGTGCTTCCGGTGGAGGAGGTGGTTTTGGTGGGATGAACATGGATGATATCTTTGATCAATTTGGAGATATTTTTGGTGGTGCCTTTGGTGGAGGTGGATTTGGAGGAAGAGCCGGAGGAAGAGGACAACGCGTTGCCAGAGGATCAGATTTGCGTATTAAAATCAAGTTGAACCTCAAAGAAGTAGCACAAGGAGTTAAGAAAAAAATTAAGGTCAATAAACTCGTAAATGCTGAAGGTGTAACCTATAATACGTGTAACACCTGTAATGGACAGGGGAGAGTGATGCGGGTTACGCAAACCATGCTCGGTGCCATGCAAACCCAAAGTACTTGTCAATCATGTAGAGGAACCGGAAAAATAATTGGAAAACGTCCAGCAGGTGTAGATGCTCAAGGATTAAAGAGACAGGAAGAACTGGTGGAGATTAGTATTCCGCCCGGAGTTGAGGATGGAATGCAACTAAAAGTGAGTGGTAAGGGAAATGCCGGACCGTTTGACGGTGTACCCGGGGATTTACTCGTTGTAATTGAAGAAGAAATCAATGAATTGCTTCAAAGAGATGGATCAAACTTGCACTATGAAGCGTATGTGAGCTTTATTGACGCTGCATTAGGAAGCACAATGGAGGTTCCTTTGGTGGAGGGAAAAGCAAAGATTAAAATTGATCCGGGAACACAATCCGGTAAAATGTTACGACTAAAAGGTAAGGGAGTGCCCTCAGTTCATGGTTATGGAACCGGAGATTTATTCGTGCACATTAATGTTTGGACGCCTAAAAAACTTTCAGTTGAAGAAAAAGAAATCCTGGAGAAATTAAGAGATGCAGAAAACTTTCAACCGAAACCCGGAAGAAAAGAACAAGGGTTTTTCTCTAAAATGAAAGACTTTTTTAGTGGATAAAAGCAAGATACTGCAAGTAGGAAAAATATAAAAGGGATTTTTGTGATCCCTTTTATATTTTCTTACTCTTTCCTATAAATCTGCTAATAGCGAGGCATGGCAGTATCGGGTTTTTTATCTTCGTTGTAGATGTCAAAAACAAGCATGATTTCATGGCTGCCAGAAGAAAAATCACTTAACTCACTAAAACTGTAGTCATACGCATAAGCCATTTCTAACATGGGATTTAAACGGAAACGTAATAGTGCAGAAAGATCGTTAGATGTTCGATAATTCAAACCAAATCCAAATTTTTTCTTGATCATTAATAAGGTACTAAGGTCAACTTGAAAAGGTGCGCCCGATACATGTTTAAAAATCATGGATGAATTCAGGTCAAACTTGTCATTAATCGACCAGGAGTAACCACTGTGTAAGTAAAAATGCCAGTCAGAAAAATCAAAACTGGTTACTCCGTTGAATTCAGTATCATACTCAATGGTATTTTTAAGCATATTAGGTAGGCAGATACCAACATAGAAATTCTTTGTTCTATAGTAAGTGCCAAATTTGAAGTTTGGCATAGCTAAAAGAGGGGAGTCAGCTTGAAATTCAGGATCGGTAATTGTAGTTTCTACCTGCGAATAATCACTTTGTGACAACTTTAATGAAGCAGCCAAACCAAAAGATAAATTGGAGGAGGCATTTAATTTAATAGTGTATGAATAGGCTCCGGAAACTTCGGTGGTATTATTTATTCCAATCCGATCATTGATCACAGATAAACCCAGATGGTTATTTGGCCCGCCGACAGGAGAGTTAAAATTAAAGCCAATCAATTGTGGTGCTCCGTCAAACCCTGTCCATTGGTTTTTAAAGAAAATTGATCCGTTCATATTGTCGTAAATCCCCATACTTGCCGGGTTGATAAATGGCTGGTGAACCATATACTGTGTCATGTGAAATTGACTTTGCCCAAAACTGAATGAGGCAATTAGCAGACTTGTTGCAGTGATTAAATTTTTCATTGCTTTTTAATTTAGTTTAGGCGATTATTTCTTTATTTCTATTGATCCGTTTAAGATCGTCCCTTCATCTAATTTTAGTACATAAAAGTATGTTCCCGTTACAATCTCGTCTCCACTAATCGTACGCTTACCGGTAGATTGACCTGACCAGTCATTTGCATATGGCGAGGCAGAATAAACAATGTCTCCCCAGCGATTATAAATGGTTAGAATATTTTCAGGGTAATCATCCAAACCTTCAATAACGAGTATTTCATTAATTCCATCACCATTCGGTGAAAATCCACCAGGAACGGTCAGTTCTCCCTCATCTTCGGCAACTAGTACCCTGACCATTGCCGTATCACAAATAGAGGCACAAAAATCATCACAGATAATATAAGTAACTGAATCTGGACCAAAGAAACCGTTAAATGGCAGATAATCTATAGAACCATTATTTTGAACGGATGCAATACCATTTGTCGCTCCTGTTAAAATAGCAACAGTTAGTGGATCTCCTGTATCATTGGATGATACATCAATATTGACCAAAAATCCAGGATCGGTAGTTGCTTCATCATCAATAGCATTAACGGTGGATGAACTCTGTACATTCACGGTGACTGAATCAACTGCTGTACAACTGTTACCATCCGTTATAGAAACAACGTAGGTGATTGTAACATTTGGGGAAACTTCTATCTCGCTTGTCGTTTCAGATGTTGACCAAACAGGACTTCCTGTTCCTGTGGCAGTTAATGTTACAATTTCTCCGGCGCAGATGTTTTGATTTGTTGATACAGCTAAAGACGGTAGATTATTGACGGTAATGGTCAGTGGTTGAAGTCCTCCAATATTCCCGCAACCATTGGTGGCTTCGGCTTCCATATAATAAGTAGTTGTAGTGGTCGGATTGACATTTAAGGGAGCTGTTCCCAACAAATTACCGCCACTAGCCGCATCATAAATGTTGTAATCGACGGTTCCGGATCCTGACCCTGAGAGAGTAACCGTTTCTCCGGCACATACAATACTGTCACTGGCTTTAAAAGTAGGTGCGATCGGTGAACCTAAAACTTCGATATCATCTGTGTAAGTGTCCAGACAAGCCCCACTGCCCACTTCATAAGTGATACTATTTGTTCCGCTTAGGCCGGTTGGGTCAAATGTTGAACCTGTTACGCCTGTTCCGGACCAACTTCCTCCGGTACTTCCTGTGAGTAATACGTCCAAATCAATTGTACCACTACTTTCACAAATGGGCGAAGGCGGTATCCATGAGGCTGTTACTGAAGTTTCTACCGTGATATCGTGTTGCTCCGTTGCAGGGCATGTAGTTCCAACCTGATAAGTAATAGTAATTGTATTTCCACTTAAACCTGAGGGGTCAAATGAAGAACCGCTCACAGCTGTACCTGACCAAGATCCTCCGGCATCTCCGGTAATCAAGGCGTCCAGATTAATTGTTCCGCTACTTTCACAAACTGTGCCGGGTGAAGTCCATGATGCGTCTGATACAGGATTTACTGTAATACTTTGTGTATCGGTTCCGGTACAGCCGGATTGAGTCAGAGAATATTCAAGCTCAATTGTTCCAGGTGCTGTTGCAGTTAATACATCAACAGTAATTGTTCCCGGACCACTGGTCACCTGCCAGGTTCCTCCGGTTGGGGTAGCTGTTAAGTTAAGTTGATCACCTTCGCAGAGGTCTGCATTACTACTACTAATACTTGGAGAGGGAACAGGGTTTACAGTAATGGTAACTGATTGACAAGCTGTGGTATTGCAACTGCCTTCTGCTCTTACATAATAGGTAGTTGTTGTGGTGGGATTAACCAACAATGAGGCACCTGATCCGGCGGAAGTGCCACCACAAGATCCTGTGTACCACTCCCAGTTAGCGCCTGTTCCCAATGAACCGCCTTGTACACTTAATGTGGTGTTGCTTCCTTCACAAATAGTGGTTTGAGTAGCTGTAGCACCAGTAGGAGCTGTAGAGTTTGTGTTTACAGTAATGGTAACTGATTGACAAGCTGTGGTATTGCAACTGCCTTCTGCT
>JBBDID010000003.1:121019-190165 GCA_040880585.1 Crocinitomicaceae bacterium
ACCACTCCCAGTTAGCGCCTGTTCCCAATGAACCGCCTTGTACACTTAATGTGGTACTGTTTCCTTCACAGAGGGGATTGGTGGTAGCATTTACACTTGTTGGGTCTGTTGATGGGGTACAGGTAGAATACTTCGCCACATATCCGTCGTCTCCAACACTGCCTTCTGATAAGGTGTATGCTGTGGTAGAGGGATCCAGTGCTACATCTGCAGAAAAATCACCTGAGGTATAAAAATTTCCTGATCCTGTTGAAGCAATATCATTCCAATAGGCAACAGAAGAATTAGTTGCTACATTTTCAGCCCATTGAAATGTGCCATTCGCATCTAATAAACAAGCGGCAAAGGTAGAGCCTGCACCCACTGTTAAATTTGCAGTTCCCGTACCCGGGTCAAAATCACCTGTTCCTGCATAGTTCCCCATCATAAGAGGGCCATTCTCATGAATACACATATTGGTAGTTCCTCCACCACTATAAGGCATGGTGTGCGCCCAATTCAAAGCAAGAGTGTTTTTATTGTAACTGGCGATTGCCATCTCAATAACTCCTGGATCTCCTGTATCCAAAAAATAGGTGCTACCACTAAAATCAAAATCAACATTATCGGTATATTGGACGACCATGAATAGGTTGTCTCCGTCTATTTCAATATCACGCCCGTAATCATGCGAACCTGAACTTCCAATAAAATCGGCGTAATCTACTGACCCATCTACAACTGAGTAACGTGCAAGAAAAAGATCGTAGTGAGTTCCATCTCCGGCTAAATTTAATGTTCCCGGACCCGGATCGAAGTCCATGGTACCTTCAAACCCTCCGGTTATATATAGGTATGTCCCATCTGTTTCTATATCGTGGCAACTAATATAATTGGCATTACCGATTTGTTGTGCCCATTGAAAGGCTCCGGTTGAACCTGTGAATTTGGCAATATAACCGTCATAAGCACCAATAGCAGTATGGTTATCGACCCCTGCTGTTGGATCCAAATCTTCCGTCCCGTCAAATCGGTCAAAAACATATACGTTATCATTGTTATCTACACACACCAGTTCACTGGTTTTAAATCCGGAATAGCCTTCAATGACATGGGTGTAAGAATGCACTCCTGCATCTGTATATCTGGACAAAAACCCCCCCAAACTACCGTCATACATATCGCCAGTTACATAAGCATTTCCATTTTGATCTACTGCTATAGATACAGCGCGATCGTTAGAGTTATCACCGTTGGGATTAGAAATGAGAGAAGCCCAAAGGTAGTTTCCATTTGCATCATATTTAGCAATAAATGGGTCTTCAGAAGGCGTTCCAGAACCTCCGTTTGCCGAAGTTAAATCACCTCCGGGATTAAACACATCAAAGTCAACCGTCCCGTCAACAGAACCGACTACATAAACATTTCCATTGGGATCTACTTCCATATCATAAGCGCGAACCCGGTTAGAAAAATGTGACGAACTGGTCTGATCCATTTGCGCAGCCCATTGATAAGTGGGTTGGGCAGTTGCTTGTTGATAAAATGTAAGGATGAAAATCAAATAAAAGACAGAGATTTTTTTCATAGTTGATTGTAAGTGTTGAATAATTAAAGAAAATCTAATCTACAAAATTGATGGAATAAAGGGAAATTGATCCCCGACATTTAGATTTAAAAATGGTTCAGGAATAAAATTTATAATCATTTTGTAATCAAAGGAATTCAATCGGATGAATTCAAAATCACACACTAGAAGCAAAATTGTTCCGTTAAAATAAAAACATATTAATATTATAAGCGTTTTTATTTTAATAAAAAATTAAAAGAAATAATTACCCGCCTCTTTTGAGTTGATCACCAGTACAGGAACCCCACTTTTATTGGTAATGATGCTTTGAGCAAAGGTATCAAACTGTGGAAGGAGACTGTCACTGTGATAGGCAAAAGCAATCAAATTAGCCTTACTCTTTACAGCATAATTAATAATGTCATTGGCATACCCCTTTTCTCGTTTTAAAACTTCTGTTTTATAAGTAATTCCCTTTTCTTTAAACTGTTTGGATAATAAACCACTGTGTACAGCTACTTTGAGTTTGAGATTAGAATCTACTTTTTTCTCAGTGACAATCAAAATTTCAGATTTCAAATGTTCTGCCAAACCTGTAGTTACCTGTTCAATTTGTAAACTCTCTTGTGATTCATCAAGGGGCACAACAATTCGTTGCAGATCCATTCCGGTAAATTGTTCTTGTACTACCAAAAAAGGAACATGAGTAGAAGTAATAACTTTCAGGGCAAAACTACCAAACATTTTTTGTTGTATTCCCTTTGAACCGTGTGTCCCCATAATAATTAGAGAAGCTTTTATTTCAGATGCGGCAGCTGCGATATCCGTAAAAATGGAACCTGATTTTATTTGGAATCCAACATCAACATTTGCCGGTTTATCCTTGAGATTACTGATGATTTTTTCAAAGCTTTCTTTAGCCTTAGTGCGTTTACTTTCGTCTTTGACAACATGAAGTAGTTGAACATCTGAGTTCATGTTTTTAGCGAGCTGTAAAGCATAAGTTAATGCGTTATCCGCAACAGGAGTGAAATCATGTGGAACTAATAAGGTTCTTTTTGCCATAGGGAAAAGTTTGGATAAATATAAATATAAACAAAAAAGCTAATAATTCACACTTGAAAGACTTATCAACGAACTTTTGATGATAGTTGATAAATTAACTTAACCAATCATCCCGGTCTAAACTCCTGAAAATGATTACCTCTACAATGTGTGTGGCTTTGATCAGTTTTTTGCCCGGGCATCAATGTGGTAAATCACTTACCAAAGTGAAACCACAAAGTGCGCAGAGTAGACACAGAGTACACAAAGGATTTAAGATATAGAGAATAGAAGTTGTTATTCATTTTTTCGTAACTTTTTATTATTCTCTGCGATCTCTGAGCCTACTTTGTGAGCTCTGTGGTTATGAGAATAAGGTTAATATTTGTTCTAACTCAACCACCCATCCCGATCTAAGCTTCTGAAACTAATGGCTTCTGCAATGTGTGTGGCTTTGATCAGTTTTTTTGCTTGGGTACCAATGCGGCAAAATCACTTACCAAAGTGAAACCACAAAGAACGCAGAGTAGACACAGAGTACACAAAGGGTTTAAGATATAGAGAATAGAAGTTGTTATAAGTCGTCGTTTATAATTCTTTTGATTCCCTTTTTCAGAATATTCACGTTGAAGTTAATTAGTAATCCCAATTTGAAATTTCCAAGTCTCATATAAGTCAATGTTTGTGCCAAATGCACATCATGTAAACTTTCTACACTTTTAACTTCAATCACAATTTGGTTTTCTACTAGTAAATCTATTCGATAGCCACAATTTAAATGAACTTCTTCGAAAACTAAAGGCATACTTCGTTCTTTAATGGTGCTAATACCACTTTTATTTAATTTATAGTGTAAACATTCTTTGTATGCTTGCTCTAGAAGTCCAGGGCCTAACTGTTTATGCACCTCAATGGCACAACCGATTATCTTATGACTTAAGTTGTTATTCATTTTTCGTAACTTTTTATTATTCTCTGCGATCTCTGAGCCTACTTTGTGGGCTCTGTGGTTATAAGAATAAGGTTAATATTAGTTCTAACTCAACCAACCATCCCTGTCCAGCGATCTGAAACTGATGGCTTCTGCAATGTGTGTGGCTTTGATTTGGTTGGATCGGTCTAAATCGGCAATGGTTCTTGAAACTTTAAGTATTCTGGCGTAAGAACGTGCCGAAAAACCCATTTTATCCATAGCTGTTTTGATCAGTTTTTTAGCCGTTGCATCAATTTTGCAAAATTTTTCAATCATTTGAGAATTGAGTTGTGCATTGTAGTGAACACCTTGAATTTCTTTTAATCGGTTGGCTTGTAATTTACGTGCCTGTACCACTCTTTCCCTGATCTGTGCACTTCCTTCTCCTTTTCTGTTATCAGAGAGTTGATCAAATTTAACGGCCGGCACTTCAATGTGCAGATCAATTCGATCCATTAAAGGACCTGAAATTTTGCTCAGGTATCGTTTTACGGTGTATTCAGGATCTGAATTAGGATCATTTGGGTCATAAAAGTTGCCTGATGGAGAAGGGTTCATAGATGCCACTAACATAAAACCGGCAGGATAATCGACTGACATCTTTGCTCTGGATATGGATACCACCCGATCTTCTAAAGGTTGCCTCATGACTTCTAAAACCTGACGTTTGTATTCTGGCAATTCATCCAAAAACAATATGCCGTTATGCGCCAAAGAAATTTCACCGGGTTTTGGGTGAGATCCTCCTCCCACTAAGGCCACATCTGAAACCGTATGATGAGGAGATCGGAAGGGGCGTTGCATGACCAGACCGCCGTTAGCACCAATTAAACCGGCTACGGAATGAATTTTTGTGGTTTCCAGTGCTTCATCTATTGTTAAAGGAGGCAATATAGAAGGTAACCGTTTAGCCAACATGGTTTTTCCTGATCCCGGAGGACCAACTAATAATATATTATGTCCTCCTGCGGCTGCGATTTCCAAAGCCCGTTTTACATTTTCCTGTCCTTTTACATCTGAAAAATCAATTTGATAATCTCCCGGGAGTTCATGCGTGTCTTCAAATTCAAATTGGGTGGCCGTTAAATCACAATTGCCATTGAAAAAATCTACAACTTCATCAAGGTGCTCAATTCCATAGATGTTTATTCCCTCAACAATCGCTACTTCTTTAGCATTTTGAACGGGTAATATAAACCCTTTGAAACCGAGTTCTTTTGCTTTTAAGGCAATGGGAAGGGCACCTTTAATCGGACGAAGACCACCGTCAAGGGACAACTCTCCCATGATTAAGTAATCTTCAACATGTTCCCCATTAATTTGCCCAGAAGCAGCTAAAACCCCAACAGCAATGGTCAGGTCATAAGCTGACCCCTCTTTTCGGATATCGGCAGGAGCCATATTAACTGTCACTTCTTTTCCCGGAAATTTAAAACTTGAATTAGTAAAAGCTGCCTTTATGCGTTGGTGACTTTCTTTTACAGCACTGTCCGGTAAGCCTACCAGATAAAAATTTATACCCCTACCAATATTTGTTTCTACTGTAATTGGGATGGCATCAATGCCATATACTGCACAACCGTATGTTTTGATTAACATTTGTTATCATTTCAAAAATAAGCGCGCGAGAAAACAAATATAAGAAAAAGATTAAATAATAATCATTTTTAAGACTAAAAAATAATCAAAATTTAATTCCGAGTATGCAAACATCATCTACCTGCTCCATCTCTCCTTTCCATTCATGAAATGTCGTTTCAAGCACTTGTAGTTGATCTGAAAGCTCCATATTTCGCTTTTCTATCAGGAATTTTTTCAGGGCTTTGTACTTGAATTTTTTGCCTTTAGGACCGCCAAACTGATCCGGGTATCCGTCAGTGATGAGATAAATTAGGTCTCCTGAACCAAGATGTACTTCGTGCGAGGTAAAAGGATCGTTCGTTAAATAACGTCCAATAGGTTGTTTGTCGGGTTTGATCTCCTCCAATACTTCTTCTCCTTTCCGTAAAATCCATAACGGATTATTGGCTCCGGCCCAAAGTAGTTTGCCTGATTTTTTATTATACGTGCAGAACGTAATGTCCATGCCATCCTTTACTAAGTGCCCTTTTCGGGCAAACTGATGAATTACAATATTTCGTGTTTCTGCCAGAATTTCTGCGGGATCAACCAACTCATCTTCATGAATTACTTTTCTCAGCGCATTGGAACAGACAATTGAAACCATTGCTCCAGGCACACCGTGACCCGTACAATCTGCTACGGCAAAGAAAATATTATCGTTGGCTTCTTCCAGAATATAGAAATCACCAGCCACAATATCTTTTGGTTCATACATCAAAAAATACTCATTAAACTGTATACGAAAATCTTCGTCTGAGGGTAAAAAAGAGTTTTGGATGCGGCGCGCATAATTAATACTATCTGTGATTTCTTTCTTTTGTTCGGCAATTTCATCACGTTGCAAAGCAAGCTCTTTATTTTTCCTTGTTTTTAGACGGTTACGATTGATGAAGAAAAAGAGTATGGCAATTAATAAAACGGCTATTCCACTAGCTATAATCAACTGTTTTTCTTCTTTGGCCTGGGTAGTGATGCGTTGTTGCTCAATTTCAGCGTCTTTGAGTTTGGCTTGCTCTTGCAAAAGGGTATTTTCAGCTTCTTTCTTCTCTGTTTCGTATTTCGTGAGGGCATCTTCAAAAGCAGCTTCACTTTCTAGTTTAGTGAGGCTGTCAGAATAATACTTAGAAGTTTCCATAAACTCAAAAGCCTCCTGATGATTACCTATTAGACTGTAGCATTTGGCAATATTTTCAGAATTGTTGCTCATTTTGTTCAGGTTACCCAGCTCTTTATAAAGTTTCAGGGATTTTTCATAATCCTTGAGAGCTTCGCTGTAATTTTTTTGATCAAAATGAATGTTTCCGAGTGTTGTATAACACGAAGCTTGTCCCTCAGTATAATTTAATTCGTGAGCAATGGAAAGTGCTTCATTACAGTACAGTGATGCAAGGTCGTATTTTTTCTTTTCTATATAAAAAAGCGCTAAACTATTTCTTGTGTTACAGGATGAAGATGAAAAGTTTTCATATTTCTTGTGGATTTCTACCGCTTTTTTCAATTGTTCAATGGCTTTGTCCAGATTTCCCATATAATAATGACACCAACCTATATTGGCTTCTACAATAGCTAAACTGTTGTAGTGTTTATTGATGTCAAGGTGCCTATAGGCAATGTTTCTGGCTTTTTCGTAATACGCTAAAGCTTTCTTGAGGTGGTTGCGATAATAATACTGCGCAGCAAGATTGTTATATCCACTTAACATTACTTCGTAATCCTTTTTACTTTCGGCGATACCGATACCTTCTAAAGTATACTCTAAAGATTGCTTAGGTTGATCCAAAACATCTGCAATCTCGCCAAGATCAAGTAATACTGCACTCAGTTGTGGTAGACGATTTTTTCTTGCAACTTGCAGGGCATTCTCCAGGAACTCTTTAGCCATTTCGTAGTTGCCTTGATAGTAATAACAAACAGCAAGATCTTGTGCCGATCTAACAAAAAGATAAGGATGTTTTATTTGTTCAGATTGCCGATAAGCTTCTTTATATAATTCTAATTCCTGATCGGTATTTATCTGGGAAACTTCTTTGGCTAAATAAAGGATGTTGATGATTTTGGAAGTATCGTAGTCTTCATACTTATTAATCTCAGTTCTCAGGCTATCAATCTTGTGATTAGGTTGTTGACTCCACGAAATTGAGTAGAAGAAAAAAAGTATGTAGTGTAACCTAAGTTCCATAGTGCGATCACGAAAATATATAAAAATATCTGCATCTATACCGATTTAATTTCTATTTTAGTCGAAAACTAATTTAAAAAACAAACTATGGCTGATGTTACAAGAGAGTACGTAGATGGGCGTATACACAAAATTTATGATGCAGATACCGGTGAGGTAACTGAAGGAAACACACAACATGACCCTTCTCATGAAGGTGAACCTTTTGAACAAAAAGGGGCGCAGCTTGAATTTCAGGAAGGGCATCAAGTGACTTACTTAAGAATCACTTTGCCAAATGGTAAGAAGATTGTTAAAGAAATAGGCTCAAAATAGTTGAACAGGCTGTTGACGATTGGTAGACAGCCTTTTTCTTTTTTTATGGCAAGAAACTTTAAAAATAAGTACGGAATTATAGTCTACGTGGGACGAGGATATATTGAGTTCGTGGAGCAGGGTCGCACATATAAACGAAAAAAGGAAAAGTACCAGGTAGAGTGGGATAATAAATCCATTCCGGTTGAAATTGGTACACGCCTTACTTTTGTTGAGAGCAGGCTTCGGGGTGGCAGACAGCTTATCCGCAACGTTGAAAAACGCTTTGACTAATCTTTTTCTTCTTCCGGAATTCCGATTACATTGATTTTATGTGATCTGATCATTTCGTTGTAAGCAGGGATATCATTTTCCAGCAATCGATCCCATTTTTCAAGTTCAGCATTAATTTTCTTTATGAGTTCAGCGGCTACTTCATACATCTGAAAGGTAGGGCGATCTTTGCTCATGCTTGCCAATGAAGCTACGTGAGCCAATTTGTTGTTCAGCATAATCGGATAGTTCAACATGTCCTGATTACTCTTCAATTTTGTTTGGTAGAGTGTTGATTCAATTTCAGTCATCAAAGAATCCAGTTTTTTACCTTCCTCAATTACTTCCCGGTGTTCCGGATTATCCCCAACTAACTTATTCATAGCAGCAATTTGCGATTTAAGTAAGCGCATGTGTCGGATCGCATCATGGGTTTCATCCAATTTGTTTCGGATATCCAATAAAAACTTAAATTTTGCCTGTAAATCTTCAACTGACCCTTCACTTCTTGGATCCCTCAGGATATTAAACTTCTCAGAATAGCCATACTGCTTATCGCCTTTAAAAACACCCGCTGCATATTCTCCCGGAGGAGCTTTGGGACCGTTCAATGTTCCCCACCACATCAACATACCTTCAAATTCATCTGCCTTTGGATATCGCATATCCCACACAAATAAATTCGTTCCTTTTTGCGGTTTTTCCAACTTTCCTTCATCTTTTGATTTATCGGGATGCGTTGAAAATGATCGAATTACTTTTCCTTCAGGATCAAAGAACTTTAGCTTGATCGTGTCTTTCTTTTCCCATTCATCTTCTAAATAATAATGCAGCCGTACACCCCCGCTATGATTGGTTCCCGCAGTTAAAGATGTTTTTGTTGATCCTCCCATTGACATGGCATCCGCGGGTTTAAACAGGTGCAAGTTCCAGACATCCTCTTTTTCAGCAAACTGTTGGATGAGATGCAGATCATCTAAAATCCAAAAACTTCTACCTTGAGTGGCGGCTATGAGATTACCATAAGCAATTTTCATATCTGTTATCGGAACAATTGGCAGGTTTTGTTGAAAGGGCTCCCAATTTAAACCGTCGTCAAATGAGATGTACAAACCACTTTCAGTTCCGCAGTATAAGAGTCCTTTCACTTTTTTGTCGGCTCTGATTACTCGTGTAAAATGCTCTTCATCAATTCCGTTAACGATTTTTTTCCAGGTTTTTCCGTAATCCACGGTATGAAACAAATAAGGTTTGTAATCCCCCATTTTATACATGGTTGCGGCCACGTAGAGCCCTCCTTTGTTGAAAGGATCAACCTCAATGCTATTGATCAATGCCCATTCCGGCATGCCGGGAGGTGTAACATCAACCCAACCGTTTCCTCCATCTGTTGAGCGGTGAATTAAGCCATCATCTGACCCGGTCCATAGCAGGTCTTTTTCGTAAGGAGATTCAGTTGCGGCAAAAATGGTGCAGTAATACTCCACTCCTGTATTGTCTTTTGTGATCGGACCACCTGACGGCCCCAGTTTTGTGGGGTCATTTTTCGTTAAATCAGGACTGATCACTTTCCAACTTTCGCCTTCATCTATGGATACATGAAGGTGATTGGAAGCCGCATATAATTTATTTGGATCGTGAGGCGAGAAAAATACAGGGAAATTCCATTGAAATCTGTATTTCATACCTTCAGCTCCATATCCAATCGGATTATCAGGCCAGACGTTGATAGACCTGCTTTGATTGGTAAGGTGATTTTTTCTTGTCAGAAAACCGCCATAAGACCCGCCATAAACGATTTCATTGTCTTTTGGATCCGGCGCGATATGTGCGCTTTCTCCCCCTGCTGTACTTTCCCAATCTTCCCGGTTGATCAATCCTCTGTCTACCCGGTTTCTTATGCGAACGGTAGAGTTGTCTTGCTGAGCGCCGTAAATGCGATAAGGAAATGAGTTGTCAGTTGTTACCCTGTAAAATTGTGCAGTTGGTTGATTGTGATAAGTTGACCAGTTTTCACCTCCATCATACGAAACTTGTGCTCCTCCGTCGTCTGCTATAATCATTCGTTTTGAATCTTCAGGAGCAATCCATAAATCATGGTGGTCACCGTGCGGAGCATTATGCGATTTAAAAGTTTTCCCCCCATCTACAGATTTATGGTAGGATACATTCATAACATAAACCGTATTTTCATCTTTCGGATCTGCATAAATGCGGGAATAGTACCAGGCTCGTTGACGTAAGCTGCGATCACTATTTGTCTGTTCCCATGTCTCTCCTCCGTCATCTGAACGGTAAACTCCACCTTTTTCTGTTTCGACAATTGTCCAAACTCTATTTGGTTTTACGGGGCTTACGGCAATACCGATAATCCCTAAAGTGCCTTCGGGAAATCCTTCGTTTTTCGAAATTTCTTTCCATGTTTTACCGGCATCCATGGTTTTCCAAAGGGCAGAACCTTCACCACCGCTTGAAAAGTCATAAGGCGATCGTTTGACGTTCCATGTACTTGCATACAAAATATTGGGATCTTCAGGATCCATAATTAAATCCACAGCTCCTGCATTTTCATTGCTGAAAAGTACACGCTCCCAATTTGCGCCTCCGTCAACACTTTTGTAAACTCCTCTTTCTTGTGTTGGCTTGTACAAATCGCCTAAAACTGCTGCGTAAACGATATCCGGATTGGTAGGATGTATTCGCATTCTTGGGATATGTCGTGATTTTTTTAAGCCGATTTCTTTCCAACTTCTACCGCCATCTGTAGATTTGTAAGCACCGTACCCATAGCTAACATTTCCTCTTACGGTTACTTCACCACCCCCAACATAGATAACGTTATTATGTGATTCGCTGACAGCAACAGAACCGATTGACCCTCCGAAATAACCATCTGAAATATTTTCCCAGCTTTGTCCTCCGTTTTCAGTTTTCCAGACGCCACCGCCGGTTGTTCCCATATAAAATAAACGTGGCTTGTCTTTAACTCCGGTAACTGCAGCTGAACGTCCTCCCCTGAACGGGCCAATACATCTCCATTTTAGTCCATTTTCAATGATTTCGTAAGACCGGGATGTATTTTCGTCCTGAGAAAATGAAACAGTTGAAATAATTAACAAGGAAAAAAGGTAAATCGCTTTCATAATAATAAGGTGTAAGTCCTTAAATGTAGCAATTATAGTTTTTTAGGAGGAGAAGAAATGACCAATCCAATCAATACAAGGTTAAAAGGTTTTTTTTGAGCATTAAAATGAGAATTCAATGTCGTATCAAGTGGATTTTATAGAATATCTCCTAAAAAAGATCACGATTACTTACTGTTATCTTTTCGGAGAATAGCATTAATCAATTGATGATAAAAACTTTTTGACAAAGAGAAAGATAGATACACAAATGATTCCTGCTACGAGGCTTAAAATTAAAATAGTAGTAATGGACATGGCGAAAATTTTTTAAAGGTGTTTTGAATAATTCCCATATCCACAAGAAATGCAAAAAAAGAAGAGCAATAAAAAAAAATACCTAACATCATTAATGGTGGTTAAGGGGGTGTCTTAGTCAAACGGAGAGAAATTCTTTTTATTATCTCACCAGCTTAAAAAAATATGATTCTCCGCAATGATACCACCATTTAGTTTAACCGCCATTATTCCCATTATTCATCATTCTTGTACACTATACCGTTTTGGCGGTTAATAAGGGTGCTTTGGCTGCTCTCAGCATAAATGATTGAGGCGTTTGGGTAAGTATAAGGCACGAGCGTGACGCTCGCGCCAACGTAGGTTGTGCTGATTTTCACAAGTTCTGCCCTATAGAAAGTGGATAGCCACTATAGTAAATTCTTTAGCAAAAGTTGGCGGAGCATCCAAAAAAAAAACAGTGTTTAAGCTGATTTTTTTTCAATCACTGGTATCATTGCGGAGAATCGTATAAAAAAGATGTTGATTTAATTTTTAGCAATCACCACACTAGCTGTTGTTCTATATAATCGATCAAAGCATGGATGATTTTGATGTGAATCTCCTGAACACGATCAGCCCATTCACTTTCAGGGCATCTGATTTCAATATCTACCAAATCTGCCAGTTTCCCGCCGGTTTTGCCACTTAAACCAACCACAAACATCCCTTTTTCTTTAGCAGCTTCTATTGCCTTTATAATATTTATTGAATTTCCTGAAGTAGATATCGCCAGAAGTACATCTCCTTTTTTTCCAAGGCTTTCAATGTAGCGTGAAAAAATGTAGTCGTAACCATAATCGTTAGCAATACAGCTAATATGTGCAGGATCTGAAATGGCAACAGCCGGAAGCGGTTTTCGGTTTTCTCTGAACCTTCCGGTCATCTCTTCTGCAAAATGCATAGCATCACTCATTGATCCGCCATTTCCGCAAGAAATTATTTTACCACCCTCCCGGATAGTTTTAATCATTTGCCCGGCAGCTTGCTCAATCTTTAAAAAATTATCTTCCTTTTCTATGAATTTTTCAAGTACTTCCCGGGCTTCTAAAAAATGGCGCGCTATTTGTTTATCACTCATTTGAATAATTAAATTTTACCAAAAGTAACAAATTTGTACTCGGAAATATCTATCAAAGTTAGAAAGTTCTATTATATTTGGAGGATTCAAAATGGGTACCAAAAACTAATTTATGAAGAAAACAGTATTACTCGTATTCTTTTCATTCCTATTCACAGGCGCATTTTCACAAGGTTGCCTTAGTGCATGGAAAGAAGCATTCAAAAAAAGAGGTGCGTACTCAGTGACAGATGATATGCATAGAAAAGTATATATCCATTTTGAAGATGGAGAAGATTCTTATTGTGTAGCCGGTAAGGTTAGAGTGGAAGGCGGAAAAGTAGTTTCGGTTTTTTTACAGTATGAAGACGGGACGTATGAACTGATGGATATGAAAATCACAAATAAGAGTGGTCAAAGTGCAGGGATCATAGATGGGGTTTCAGAAGAGATCATTAATGAAAAAGGAGAACACTTTTACGTGATTTTTGTGGAGAAACTAAAACCTAAAAAGAAAGAATATAAAACAGTTGGCGGCCCGGGAGATATTTGACCCTTTGCTGTTTGATGATATAATTCATTCATGTAAGCCCTTATCTGCTTTATGTAGATGGGGTTTTTTTGTCAAATAAATAGTAGAAGAAGATGGTAAAAAAAATGGAGAAAAACAGATTGGTAATCGGAGTTGTAGTTCTGTTATTGAGTTATTCGGTTAGCGCTCAAGAACCATTTAAAAAAGAGGGGAAATGGGGGGTTAGTGAATACGGAAGTGAAGAGGATAGTATTATTGTGCCTGCTGAGTATGATGCTGTTGAAATTCACTACTCTTCTGTAGGTAAAAATCTGTATACCGGAGAAAAAAATGGAGAATGGAAAGTTATCAGTAAAAACAGGTTGCTTAGCCAGCAAAGCTATGAGAAAATTGTCCTCCCTGATTTTGAAGATCGTTATGCATATTGTTATCGGGATGAGTATATCGATATTGTAGATTTGAAAGAACAGGATTTTTTAGTGAGAGGTGTTCAGGCAGACGCTATTGTAGATGGATCTTATCAATTAAATACGGCTGAAAATGTATTGCTGATTGCAAGAGGAAAAAATTATGGATTAATTGATACGAAAGAGAAAAAATTAATACTTAAAGCTGAATATGAATCGGTCATTAGCAATGAACCTTTCACAGAGGAGCTTGCATTTTTAGTAGTTAAAAGCGGCATAAATTATGTGCTGAATCGCAGTGGGGAAGTTGCTTTTGAAATTGAGGTTCCTCAAAATCTTACCAAAGTAGAAACTGTTTTGGAAATTGAAAACTGTTACACTTTGTACGTCGCAGGAAAAAAAGGAGGTCATGGGTTTTATGATTCGGACAATGAATGGCTGATTCCACCTGTTTATATGAGCGTAGAGCCTATGGAATTTGTGTCAGAGGTGATTGTGGTGAAGGATAAAAAAGGGTACGGATTGTATTTTGAGGGCAAGCAATTACTGGATTGCAAATATGATTCCATCTCTAAAAGTGACAAAAGAGGATATTTGGCTGTGGTCAAGCAAAAAGAGGAAGAATTTTATTTAAATCCTGAAGGAAAATTAGTCACCCTGGAGTAAATATCCTTTCAGGTATAATTTTTGTAATGTTTAAACCATGCATCTTCTCAAGGTATTTGGTTTTTTAGTTGTTTGCAATTCTTTTCAACTCTTTGGTCAGCAAATAACAGAGCAAGGGGCTTATTATGGAGTGACCTATGAGAATGGCCCCACTTATGCTGCAATTTTTGATCGTGTGGTCATCAAAGGCTTCTTTGTTTACGGTAAAAAAGAGGGGGTTTACTACAATTTATCCAGACAGGTAGCCAACAGTCATAAGGCATATAAAAAATTTACATTTGATTTATTGGATCGATTACTGGTAGTAGGAGAAACGGTAGACGGAAAGATGGATTTGATGGATGAAACCGGACAGTATTATTATATGCAGAAAGGCAATTACAGTGCTGTGCGAGCAGGAAAGAAGCGAATAACCTACGCCAACGATAAGCTGTTGCTGCTAAAATCCGGTCAAAAATTGGGCGTGTATGATTGGGAAAAAAAAGAAGAAATTGTTCCGCCAATCTATGATAAACTAAAGGTACATGAAAGCTGCGAGGCTGGAGATTATTTTATCTTCACGCAGTTGGATGGTTTGAATGAGGCGCGAACCAATAAAGGAAAGGTAGAGCTGTCATTTTCATCTGCCGTTGTAGATGATATATACCCTTCGCCGGATTGTAGGGGATATATGTTGAAAAAAGGTACGAAAATGGGATATTGTTACCAAATCTCAAAAGATAAGTTTTTCCTGATCAAACCGCGCTATGATGAGATTCTTTTTCCTTCTGATGATCCCGATATTATTTTTGTTGTGAATCGCGGAAAATATGGACTTTACTATAAGTTTATCAGCTATCTGAAATGTCGCTATGATAAGATTGAATTGATGGATCATGATTATATCCTGGCAAAACTGACTAGAAAGGGTCGAACTCGCCATTTGCATCAAAACGGAAAAATCATTGATTAATCGGGATGATAAAGCACGTCCATATAGATCGGTAAATGATCTGAATATCCTCCATGATACTTGAAACCAATATAGGTGCGGTAGGTGCGCTTTCCAATACCGTCCTTTTCCTGTTCTAACAAATAGTCGGCAGTAAAAATATCTGCGCGATCCATGGGTGAAAGAAAACCCGAACTACCGGTAATCAAAGCCGGATTGACAATGAACTGATCAAGAATACCCCATTCATGCTGGTATTTATGGGTGCCTTTTTTAAATTCGTATTGCCAAATCAAATTCAGCAGATCACCCTCTTTCATAGCCGTTGTGTCTTTTTTAGCACGCAGTATTTTTTCCATACTGATGTCATCCGGATGATCGTTGAAATCCCCCATGGCAATTATTGCTGCATAAGGATTTACTGTGAGAATAGAATCGAATTGTGCCCGTAATACAGTAGCAGCCAGTTCTCTTTTAGGGGCTGAGATCAGTTGACCTCCGTATCTGGAAGGCCAATGATTCACAAATAAATGCAAGCTGTCATCACCGCTTATTCCTTTCACATATAAAATATCTCGAGTAGGTCGGCTGTCTTTACCAAAATCCAATACGATTGCCCGGTAGCTGATCAATTTGAAATATTCAGGCCGGTATAAAAGCCCCACATCTATTCCACGCATATCACCACTTTCCTGATGGACAATTTCGTAACCAAATTTTTTTAAAGGGGATGAGTAAACCAAATCTTTCAGCGATTGCAGATTTTCAATCTCACATAAACCAATTACAGCAGGAGGCTCCCATTCGCCCAATGCAATAGCCGTCTTTGCAATCTTGTTGATTTTATCATAATATCGGCTAAACGACCAATATCGCATGCCCTCTTTGGTGAATTCATCATCTTGTTTTAGTGAATCATTAGAAGGATGGAAAAGATTTTCTACATTATAAAACATGATGCGAATCCCATCCCCCGTTTCCTGAGGATTTTGACTCCATGAAACAGAAAGGAAAAACCATCCTGCAACAAATAAAAAAACTGCTCTATTCATCATCAGAATCACCCAGAGGCTGGCCTTTTGCCGCTTCGATATTCTCTTTCAGTTTATGCCCTACTAATGTTCCGTTAATGATCTGTTGTTGAAAATCAGCCATAGCAGATGGTGTGTGAGGGATTAATACCGCACTGTTTTTACCATTCGATCCAATACTGTTGAGGGTATCAAAGTACTGCGTCATTAATACAAACTGCATGACCTCTTCATGGGTGATATTTTTGAGTGACTTTTGGAAATCTTCTACAGATTCCTTAAATCCCCTTACAATTTCTAAACGTTGTTGCGCAATACCTTCACCGGAAAGTCGCTTAGATTCTGCATCTGCCTCGGCGGCTTTTACCACGCGTATTTTTTGAGCTTCTGCTTCTTCCATGGTGGCTTCTTTGTCTCTTTTTGCGGCATTAATTCGGTTCATGGATGTTTTCACATGTTCATCCGGATCAATATCTGTGATAAGGGCCTTCACAATCATGTATCCGTAATCATCCATAGAATCTGCCAGGTTTTGACGAACAGCAGAAGCAATGTCTTCTTTTTTTGCAAATACATCATCCAATTCCATTTTGGGAACTTCAGCCCGCACGTCATCAAAAATATAAGAAGCAATTTGGTGTTTGGTATTGTCTAAAGAGTAAAAAGCGTCATGTAATTTATCGTCCATCACTTTGTATTGCACAGAAACACGGAGATGAACAAATACATCATCTAACGTCTTCGTTTCAACATCTACATCAAGTTGAAGAACACGAAGATTCAATACACCTGCTTTACGGTCTACAAAAGGGATGATAAAACCCAAACCGGCAGAGGCCATTTTTTTAAATTTTCCAAGTCGCTGGATAACATAAACCGTTCGTTCATCTACAAGAATGATAGATTTAATTATGAGGAGTAAGACAAATGCTCCAACGATTACATAAGTGACAATCATACTTTGATCAACCATAGGGAAGGGAATTAATATTTATAATAAAAAAGAACAATAAACCTAAAGGTAGCATTTTTTTTCTTTCAATGATATAGATGATACGATTCTCCGCAATGATACCAGTGATGGCTAAAAAATCAGTTTTAAATACTATTTTTTGGCTGCCTCACCACTGTCGCTAAAGAATTTTCTATAGTGGCTATACCCACTTTCTACGTGTAAAACTTGTGAAAATCAGCACAACTAACAAGTATTAAAAATAAATAGTGGTATCATTGCGGAGAATCATTAGAGATTATATTTTTTAGATATAAAAAGGAGTGTATATTTACTATCTCATTTTTTTTCAGTACTTTGAACTTTATTCTTTAAATACAACAGAATTATGTTTGATTTTATTCTAGGTTTATCACCGGGGCTTTTAGTAGCTGGATTGATCATTACTTTTATTGCACTTGTTTCGCAAATGTCATTATATGCTAAGGCGGGACAGCCCGCTATAGCGGCATTGGTACCGGTGTGGAACGTGATCGTATTTTGTAAAGTAGTTGGAAGACCCCCTAAACATTCGCTATTTATTATCATCCCGGGATTGGTGATGTTAGGCGCTGTAATTGCTTACTGGCCTCAAATAAATGGCTTGTTTCCGGTATACGGACCGGAGGGCGAACTATTACCCGGGCCAACGGCATGGAGTGATGTGACAATACCTTTTGCAATTATGGGTGCCGCTGCGATTCCAATGATCTGGATAGGGGTGCTAATGTTTATTGAAGTTTGTGATAGCTTTGGTAAGCATAAAACTATTGATAAAGTTTTATGTGTTCTTTTTAATGGAATTTATATCCTTTTTGTTTTAGGAATATCTGATGCAGAATACGAAGCACCTTGGTATGCAAAGAAAAAAGGTTGGGAATACAAAATACCAGATCCTAATCATAAGGGGCAAAAGATTATCGTTGCTGCAGGAAAACCAATAGAAGGGTCTGCTAAAAGCCACAAAAAAAGTATGCAGGGAGTGGTGAAAGACGAAGGAAATACTTCAAAAGATACTACATCAACAACTAAAACTAAAAGTCCTAAAAAAGGAGAGTCTCAGTTTGTGAAGGAAATGGTAGAGAAGTACAAAAAGAAGTCTTGATATGATGAAAATACAACTTCATTCAATTTTCAGATTTGTTTGAGGTTTACCCAAATCCTGCAACCGGCTATATTAATATTCAAGCCAAAAGCAATTATGATTTGCAAAAGTTAAGCATAGAGCTTTTTGATGCCCTCGGAAGGAAGCAGGAAATTCAAACAATATTCAAACAATAATTAAGGAAAACCGATTGCAACTTCCTTTAAATGAAATGAAAAAAGGAATCTACTTTTTGTATCTAAAAAATGATCGAAATGAGTTGATTGGAATTGAAAGGGTGATTTTGCAATAAACACGTATTCTGTTTTGAGCCGCACGGTAATATACATGCTACTGCGAGCGCCCTGCGCCCAATGATTTTGGGTTCTAATTGTTATGGGTAGTTTTTCAACTCTTTGAACACACTTTTTGGATCCTGACGATTATCCGAAATAGTTAAAATTTCAATTTTAGGTGCTCGAATTCTGAAATAGAAAGAAGTTTGTTTGGAAACAACACTTTTGTAAATACCAGCAATTTCAGTTTCTAGACAAGAAAAAGGAAACTTTTCAATAGTATAAACATTTTCTTTGAATTTGTCGAAGAATTTATCTCTAGAAATAATACCAAATTCGAGTTCAATATATTGAAGCAACAATGTAAGTTTAGCTTCTGCTAAAGGAGATAAAAAGGTGGTGTATTGGGTCATGACACTTTCTTAACGAAGTCATCAAATGAAATTCCTTTTCCTTCATCAAGCTGTTTCAAAGCAATTTCGATTTCCTTTTTTTCATATTTAGTCAACTTAACCTTTTCTTGGGAAGTTTCCTTTTTAAGGAAATGTTTGATCTTCTTGATCATTTCCGGATTGTCAATGCTCAAGATCAACTTTGCAAGTTCTATTTTGGATGATTGAATGTCCATTAATGTAAAGATACGAAATTTCGTGTCAAGAGCCAACATGTCCTCAGCGAGTCAACCGGTTGTCGCAGATTTAAGGTGTAAATTTGCGCTAACAGGCTTTTTAGGCTATTCTTCGAGATAATTTTTAATTGTTATGGTGCGCTTTTTATAATTTCAAGGCAGGCAAGTTCCTCATTGCTTGCAAACAGCTCAATAGTATGTTGATGTGCTTCTAATACTTTAGAGACTTCCTTTGTAATGTGATTCGATACCCTAAGCCATATAATCTTTGGCGGATGCCCCCAGACTAATGAGAAATTATAGAAGTCAGAATCAAAGGTTACAATAATGTAGTCGTGCTTTTTAGCATACTCCCAAATTTCGCGATCAGTTTTATTTTCGAGACCAAGATTTTTTACTTGAGCCGAATCTGGGAAGCTATCTTTCAATAGATTAAGAATACGGTGTGAAATATTTTGGTCGAAAAGCAGTTTCATGATGCAATTCCAAGATGCCCTTCACGTGAGGCAGCATACTGTAAACATGCATTGATTTGTTCCATAGATAGTTCAGGGAAGTCCTCAATGATTTCTTCCTTCGACATTCCGTTTGCTAGCCAGTTAAGTACATCACCAACAACAATTCTAGTTCCTTTAATGATTGGCTTTCCGAAACGTACTTGTGAATCGATTCCTATGTAGTCCTTGAAATTCATATTGTAAAGATCGGAAATTTATTGGATTTCCAGACCAAAATCGCCATGCAACATAATGGTTTGCCTAAAATTAGGCATTTTTTAAATGCCGGCGTTAGTGCGTTGGTCAAAATCCAGTTGTCGCAGATTTAAGGTGCAAATTTGCGCTAACAGGTAAGCATGATATTTAGAAAAAATCTGTGGGAGCGCCCTGCGCCCAATGATTTTGGGTTGTAATTGTTATGTGACGTTTTTTAATACTCTTGAATAAGCACTTCAGTTGGAATACGCAGAGCCTTGCTGAGTTTTCTAACCATATCAAGAGTAAGCTTTCTTTTCCGATTAAGAATTTCACTGACGCGACTCTTAAAGCCAATCATAGCGACTAAATCTTTTTGCTTCATTCCCATTTGTTCCATTCGAAACTTGATAGCCTCAACGGGGTCAGGCATTTCAATAGGAAAATGTTCGTTTTCGTATTTATCAATGAGAATAGATAGAATTTCCAGCTCATCACCTTCTTTTGTTCCGGGCTTGGCATCAAATATTTTTTCAAGTTGTTCAAGGGCTTTTTGGTAGTCCTTTTCAGAGTGTATTGGTGAAATTTTCATAATCTAAACTTTTGTTGCGTCTACTTTGTCGTATTCAGCATGGGTTCCAACGAACCTGATCCATACGATCCCGTAGTCATAATTAATTCTAACAATGAGTCGATAGTTATTGCCTTTAATGTTAAAAACAACTCGGTTATCTTCAAGTATACTAGCACTAGGATAGTGAGCTTTAATGTCATTAGGTGCAGTCCAGTTTGCTTTTTCAGCTTCACGATACCATACTTTTAGTTGCTGTTCACAATCTTTATGTTTTTCCCAGTACTCTCTAAGCGTCCGTTTGGCAATTACTCTCACATTTTAATTTATAATACAAAGATAGTCAAAAGTTACCATATCGGGAACAAAAGTTTTAAAAAAGTATAAAAAGAAAGTTCTGAATAAGCCCAGTTGTCGCAGATTTAAGGCGAAAACCTGTTTACCGACAGGCAGATCCGCGCTAACAGGATAGAGGTGAATTTCCTAAGTTAGTCCACTTTTAACGCGATAATTTTTTGAATCTAGTTTGATAAGATTGTAAATAATTTCTTTTCGCTTTTTCGCTCAAATATGAATTATGTATTAGTTCTTCAACTTTGTCAGAACGAGTTAAAAGATCAGAAAAAACATCCTCGGATTGTTTATGACTAATCTCTGATTCTTCAGCTAGAATAGAGAATTGGTCGCGAATTTTACCTTTAGCTAAATTTCTTGGCAAAAGTCCATCATCTAATGCGAAGTCTCTATCTGTGATATGCATTTTAGTATTGAGTAAATCATACGCTGGGCTTAATCGAAAGTCACCTTGAGGAGTTTCTATTAATGAGAAGTTTTTGTAATGAGCATCCCCATTTGAAAACAAGTAATTAAAGGCAATTAATTTGAGAAGTTTCGGAGCATCTAACTTGTATACATTAAGATACTTTTTTAGTAGAATAAATATATCCAAATAGCTGCCTAAATACTTGTAGTTCTCTCCATGTGTTTGTGGTGTTAGGCCAGCTAATGATGCAAAATCTTCTTTGGCTAGTTTGGTTCCCTTATCGTTTATATCAAATCGTTTAGTAATGTAAGCGATTTCTCCATTTTTAAAGAAAATAAGCGCATTTTCGGCAGTTTCGATATTGAAAACTTGCCGTGCAATTTGCATTGTTAAATGTTCATTAGCAGGCATTTGATCTAAATTTTTTCCAACCTTAGGTATTGGCTTTAGTATATGTGTGCCTTGCTCGCCTTCTTTTATTAGGCGAATTTTGTTTTTGTCTAGAATTACTGAAAACTTTTCCTGAACCCCGGAAATTGACATTCGCTTTATGTTTTCTTCATAAAGTTCATCTGTTTCTTCATTACTTGATGGCGATCCGTACGGAAGTATATGGTTTACTTTTCGACCATCAAAAACTCTACGTAGACATGTTGTACTATATGTGTTATAACCTGTCGCGAGGGTTCCGGGACAATTATTGACTTGTATCAATTCCATTTTAAAAAAGTTTTTTGACAGTTACAGCTCCTATTGTATCATGTTGTGCAGTTGTTATAAGTAGTCCAAAATAATCGTCTTTGTCTATTCGCATATTTCTACAAACTATCTGCTTGTTTGTTCCTTCAGGTAACATATTATAGAAAAATGGAAACAAGAAGTCAGAATGATATTCTTGTTTAGTTTTGGGCAGAGTTAAGCTGATACTATTTTTTGAAGGGTTTGAAAACCAGGAGTCAGTATAACGAAAAGTAAATTGCCCATTGTCATTTTGGGTAAGTTCACCTGCTTTTTCTCCTTTAAAATATATCTCGGCTTGTCTCATTTAGGATTTTTATCTAAACTTTTCACTTTTAAACATACTTCCATGCCCAAGATATCTGCAATTTTGGATAGTGTTTTTAATGTTGGGTTTGATTGACCTCTTTCAATTTTGTAAAGTGTATTAACACTAATACCAGCTAAGTCAGCTAGTTTTGGCTGTGTCACATTTAATGTTTTTCTCCTTTTTTTAATTGTATTTCCAATTACCATTTTAATCGTATAGTGTGATTTCTATGTAAAAATAATTCAAAATCAAGAGAATTCCTATAAAAATCACATTATAATATGAAAATAGAGTGATTAATAAAGGTGCAGCTATGAAATACGAATAAAATCACATTATAATGTGATTTTTAAATAAGTTATCGACGTAATATTTAAAATAAGTCTAATTTCAACCGCCAACAAAAACGGATTTTTCATTTTTTAGTTTTGATTTTGAGCATGATAGAAAAATGATCAAAGAAAGAATAATGGATATTTGGAATTTCACCAGTTGTCGCGGATTTGCAATCCGTGACACATATTCTTTGAGCCGCACGGATAAAAAGGTGGTGTATTGGGTCATGACACTTTCTTAACGAAGTCATCAAATGAAATTCCTTTTCCTTCATCAAGCTGTTTCAAAGCAATTTCGATTTCCTTTTTTTCATATTTAGTCAACTTAACCTTTTCTTGGGAAGTTTCCTTTTTAAGGAAATGTTTGATCTTCTTGATCATTTCCGGATTGTCAATGCTCAAGATCAACTTTGCAAGTTCTATTTTGGATGATTGAATGTCCATTAATGTAAAGATACGAAATTTCGTGTCAAGAGCCAACATGTCCTCAGCGAGTCAACCGGTTGTCGCAGATTTAAGGTGTAAATTTGCGCTAACAGGCTTTTTAGGCTATTCTTCGAGATAATTTTTAATTGTGGCTCTTAAGGATTCTGCTTCCTGAGATAAAGTGGGGCTGAAAAATAATAGGAATTCAATAAAATTCTTTTTTTCGTAGATCAAATTTTCCAGGCGCAGATTTCCTTCAATGGGTTTTGATACTTCGAACTGGCCAAAGTTGTTTTTTTCGTTAATTAACTTCAAATGATTATTTAGTTCTGACTGCATTATTTCATTTTTTTCGAGGACTAAATTATAAACTTTCAATAATTCTTCAGAGCTATGATAATAGTGCAAAATTTCAGTTTTAAGTTGACCCTTTTCGATTGAATAAAAGGCACCGGTGCCTTGCATTTCAGTTATCGTATAATGATTTATTTCGAATAGATAAATACCTGTGATATGTGAAAATATCGTATCCGCTTCTTTGTCACCGTTCATTGCTAACATAGCTGTTTTACAATTTTCTAATTGTATTTTCGAATAGTCAGTTAAACCTTGAAGTGCACTAATGTCATTGCCAAGGTCAGCGTCTAATCGCAATAAGTAGTCGCGTTCCAAACTTATTCTTTCTCGGTCTTTTCGCCACTCGTCAAAATAGAAAGATGCTGTAATACCTATGAAAATGATAATTACTTCAAAAAAATATGGCTTAAAATTCTTAATTCTTTCCCTATTGAAAAAAATCATTTGCTAATTTTTAATTCGGACTAACGTTTGAGTAAATATAGGCAATTTACTTTGTTCAACGGATCCGCCTGAGGCGGAGTAGTTGAATTGCGTCATGAATTGTGTCGGCCAAACCTGCGCACAATGATTTTGGGTTCTAATTGTTGTGTTTAGTTATTTTTCTTATCATACCCCTGAAAATCAAGCCATGAAAAGGCAATACTGAGTACCAATACAGTCTCCCCAATAAACCTAAGGGTCTAAATGTCGCTGTCTGTTCAAGTCGATCATCTGCAATCTTGAATTCTAGCCAAGCTTCTCCAGGTAATTTCATTTCAGCAAATAATAGCAAACGGCCCTCATTTTTATTGGCGTACAAAACTCTCCAAAAATCTACTGCATCCCCTGCCTTAATTGAAGTAAAATTAGTTCTTCCTCTTCTTAATCCAACTCCACCTACCATTTTGTCTAATAGTCCTCTTAACTTCCATAACCAATTGGCATAGTACCAACCCGTTTCACCACCTATGCTCCAAATCTTGTTCAAGCACGATTCGCGGTTGTCGAATTTTCTTTTTCGCCTGTCAACAAAGCATCCAAAAGTGGGTACTTCAATAAAATTCGAAACATTGAAATTGATCCCACTGCTAACGTAAGAATCTTTCCAACTTGAAATAATCTCATTACTTTCAATTTTATCGAATGCTTTCTTTAAAGCTTGCTTGTACCCAATAGGTTCAATTCCTAGAATTGAATTAATTCGACTATCTCTACAGACGACTTCAACTTTCATGCTATTTACAAGAGATACTGCAAGCTTATAAGATGTTGAGGTAACGAAATACAGCCAGTAGGAAGAGAGTTTTGGCGTCATGATTGGCACAACAAAAATTTGACGACTTAGATTGCGGGATTCTGCAAAACCCAAAAGCATTTGCTTGTAGGATAATACATCAGGGCCACCTATATCAAAATTTTGATTGAAAGTTTTTTCGTTAAATAAGGATTTAGAAAGAAATGCAATTACATCTGAAACTCCAATGGGTTGACATTTTGTGCTTAACCATTTAGGGGTGATCATAATTGGCAATTTTTCGACTAGATCCCTGATAATTTCAAAGGAGGCGCTGCCAGATCCGATAATGATTCCTGCCCTTAATGCTGTGAAACTATATTTGCCTTTATTGAGTTCAATTTCCACATCCTTCCTAGAACTGAGATGTTTAGAAAGTTCTGATTCATTGACTATACCACTTAAATATATGACATGTTTGACCTTTGTATTTTCTAAGGCTTTTCTGAAGTTTATAGCGGATGTTTTTTCCAGGGATTTATAATCATTTGAAGATGACATTGAATGAACTAAATAATATGCACCATCAATATCTTCTGGTATATTCTTGAGCGTCCCCTCATCCAAAAGATCAACTTCTATTACTGAAACCTTCTGTCTAATTGAGTTAGGTGGATTGAACCTTTGAGGATCTCGGGCACAGCAAATAACTTCATGTCCGGCCTCAACCAAAACAGGGAGCAATCTTTTTCCTATATACCCGGTTGAACCGGTTAGTAATATTTTCATTTTAATTGTTCAATCCGCATAAGAACTTCATTCGCCTCTGCCATTTTGGCGTCACTTAATTTTCTATTTGAGGTGGATAAATCATGTGCTTGTTTTAATAGTACCTTGTATTTGTCGTTAAGCTTGTCGAATTCTGATTTCTTTTTAAATAGTCCAAACATAATTACTGTCAAATGATTTATAAGGATTAACAATTCACAAGGGGTAATTGTTTTATTAAACACAAAGTTTGAGCAAAATTAGCAATTATTGCGACGCCAAGTGCGCCGGCCACCCGGATATGTACACGACAATGTGATCGCCCTGCGCCCAATAATTTTGGGTTGTAATTGTTATGAGTAGTTTTCTATCCCTACAAAGTCATCTTCTTCTTATGGTTCTTTGTTTTTTTAGCATTCCTTCAACTTGATTATCAATTTCAAAGTCGCTAATTCCTTTCAATGCTTCCAAAGTTTTAAATGCAAGCCCAGGTTTTGTAAATTCATTTAGTACAATTTCTTGACCGACATCATCAATAAAAATCAAGTCAAACGTTTTAGCAGTGGAGTCAGCCTTGTTCAAATATATTGGTCTAACATTTTTCGTATGCTGGGTGTTATACTTCAATTCAATTTTGATGACTTTCGTTAAGTCGATCCAATTACCTGTTTTAAAGAAAACCCATGAGACATATTTTCTTGCTTTTTTGTCTTGATTACTAATTTCAATTCCAGTTTTAGAAGCAGACATCATAATTCCGATTGGAATTGCTATTAGACAAATAGGATGAATTACGAAAGAACAAACGATTCCTCCAATTGCTGTCATGATGCCATGGATCAGATATTCGTATGTATAACCTTCCGAAACACGAATCATATTGTTCTGGGTTAATTAATGTTAACTTCCGTACAAAACCCAAAGATAAGCCAAAAACGTAAATTAACCGTGTGTTCTCGTTTGTACCCATTTGTTTACAGCCAGTTGTCGCAGATTTAAGGTGTAAATTTGCGCTAACAGGGTCAAGTGTCGGACTGTGCCTTCGCGAAGCCGCTCCGGCGAAGCAAGGCATGAATTTGCTTATTAGGCACTGCTTTTTACCCCTGCAACTTAGCAATGGAAGGAGTCAGTTCTTTTAAGAATTTGGGGAGTTCAGAGAGATACATTAGCTGTCCGTTCTGAAGGGACAAAATGTGGTGTGGTTCCTCATTATAGAAGCTGGAGTTGAGCAGGTGAACAAAATCAAATTGAGAAAACAGTCCGTTGAGATTCTCATAACCGAGTTTGTAGCGTTCTTCAATTTCTTTTTCCGGGACAAAGTGACCTCCATTTTCTACTCTAATTCTTACCCTCTTCTTGGCTTTGTCAATAGAATCAAGGCAGAAAAAGAACAAATTAAGTTCGAACCCGGCTCCACGAAACTTTTCAGGCCAATACATTGGAGTCGAATTGAAGTTTGTTTCATAACAAAAATCTATGCCTTGCTTGATTGCATTTGCAACGGATTTTTCTAGTAAAGTTCTGGTCTTGTTGTGAGCTATTTCCGTTCGAAGCTCAGAGTCACGCATTGAGTTGTAAATACTCAAAAACTCTTTGTCATAATCGAATGATTCAACTCCGTCCGGAGTAATAGCATTAGCAAAGGACGATTTACCAGATCCGTTGCAACCACCTATGACATAAAGTCTAGGTCTAGCCATTAAATTGAGGAGAAGGCGTAGGATTCTTAGTCAACTTTCCGGCAGAAAGTTTTTCCTCATATATTTTGATCTCTCTTTTAATACGAGGCATTTCTTTTTTGAGCTTTTTCTGCAGCTCCTTTAAGAATTCTTCTATTGAGTTATGATTTCCCACACCACAAAAGTACAAAATTTCAAGCTAAGGGCAATATTTGGTGAGTTCAATTCGCGGATATTGGATTTCTCTTACCTGCCTACCGCAGACAGGCTTACCACCGAAGACGGAACCAGTTGTCTCAGATTTAAGGTGTAAATTTGCGCTAACAGGCTTTTCATCCACCCAAATATACCAGTTGTTGACTTTAAACGTTAGTAGGCGCACTCCGTCAGGCTATCTGGCGGAGCCGTCTACTCGATTGGCCACTGTTTTTTATTTTGACAAGTAACCTTAACCCCTTTCTCAATTAGAACATCTTTCAGTTCAATCTCTCCACGGCCATTAGTATTTAGCACTTCTCTATACGTGCCAAAAATATAATGTGTCCAGTCAATTTCACACTCCAGACCATCTTCATAATATGTTGATGTACCCACGGAACCTCCATATAAAGCAACTTTACTCGTGTCAACCTTGCCTTCTTCAATTTGAGTTGATAGACCAGTAAATGCATAAATTGGAACTTTTGACATATTTCCATTCTTGTCTTCAATGTACACGACTTGGTCTTGCCATCCTTCATTTATGGGAGATTGAACTTTCAAAATTCCATTTTGAGGTATTCTTAAAATTTTTCGACCATTTTTCTCAATGTTCACAGCCTCAGGTTGGTTATGGATAATTATTACATTACCTCTATAGTCTTCATTTATAATTATTTTTTCTGGGTCTGCATTGTTGCATCCGGTTACCGTAAAAATGAACAAAATCGTTATGGTTACTATGTTCTTCATAATTCGAACTAACGGTTTGAGTAAATGTAGGCAATTTACTTTGTTCAACGGATCCGCCTGAGGCGGAGTAGTTGAATTGCGTCATGAATTGTGTCGGCCAAACCTGCGCCCAATGATTTTGGGTTCTAATTGTTATGCTTAGTTTTTCACAATGAGAGGAATGTGAATTTAAACTAGTTAGATACTTTAATCATTTCTCCATCAAATGATTGTCCTAATGCTCTTGAGGAATATAAATAGCTCGTGTCTGTGGTTTCGATTATATCAATGAATAGAGTATCAGTCGGGCCAAAAGGATTCAATGTGTCAGTTGTTTCCGTTGTAATCATATAATATTCGCATTCACCTGTCCAGGTAATTTTGTAAGTGTCTACATAGTTTTTTGTATGGTTGGTTTCAATCTGGATAGAATCTCTTCGAGAAACTTCTACACCCTTTAGGTTTGGATATACAAATTGTCCGTTGATAAAAGGAGAACAGTCAATTTTATTTAAATTTTCAATTTTAGAATCATTTGGTGTTTCAGGAATTTCCGTTTCTGCATTCTTACATGAAGCAAATATTATAATTAACAAAGAGAGAAGAGTGAATTTGGCCATAAAGCATTATGATTTAATTGAGCATAACATCTGTTCGTCTAAAAACCTAAAATACAGATTATATTTAAAGCCACCAGATTCATTTTGTAAGTTGATAATTCGGAAGTACTACAAACCAAATTATTGAAATCACACAGCAGGACATATAGTCGTCATAACTCCTACAGATACTGCTAAATCGGCTTAGTGCAACATTTAGAAAAAATCAGTGGGAGCGCCCTGCGCCCACTTGATTTTGGGTTGTAATTGTTAGCAACCGTTATTCACTTAATTTATTGGCGGTTTCTTCCAGAAGAATGTAGAAGTTATTAAAAAGAAAATTTTCCAAGTTTTTCTTTTGTCGGTTTTTACCTTTTGGGTCGAACTCTACTTTAAGCTGCTGAATAAAATTGACCTCCTCTTTGAGAGCGTAAATACCATGACTGTATCGATAGCTAAACGATTGTATAGCAGAATTCATTTCGAATAATTTCTTCTTTTTAAACTCTTTGGCAAATTCTTTACCCGAGATGTTTTTAAGTACAGGACGTCCAAAACAGTTTAATTTATGGTCGTGTAAGCAAGCTGTAAACGTTTGTAAATCTGTTTTAAACCAATGAAAAAGTTTTTTCCCTTCTGCTTCTTCTTTTTCCTCTTGCAGAACATTGTTCATCTTAACAATTTCTATTTTGAGTAAACTTAAATGCTCGAAATAATTATTGTCCTTACGCAATGTCAGGTGCAAGTCCATGTCAGGTATATAAACCGAAGACGTATATGCATTTTTAATACCTTTCAGGAATTTATTCTTTAAGTCATTTGGATCCAGTTCAAGAATATTGTCAAAGCGCAAGGCGAAGCTAAATACGGTCAGATAATCGTGCAAATTGTATTGTCCTTCAATAGCATAAGAAATCATCTTTTTGGTTAAGTTTTTATACTTACTATTGGTCAAATTGAATATTGTGCTAGGCACCAACTGGTTTAAGACTTTATAAGCTGGAGAGACTTCCGCTTGGTCAAGTTTATAAATAAGTTTTATTTCGTTCTGCAATGAGCCTACATTGAATGTGCTGCCTGCAGTAATATATTCAAAGATCGAATCGAAAAACTTGAATTCTGAAGTCCTATTGTGATAATACAAATCCAGAAACTCATCTTTGTAGTTTAAAGGTTTTTCTGGGTCAATTTTTTTCTTTTGATTATAGGATTCCGTGAATTGAAAATCTTTCCAGTTGTAGGTTGCTTTATCAATGTCTGCTCTTTTTTTAAATGAGATTTTACCTTTTTTGAATTCAATAGAAATAACAACTGAAAAGTAAAAGAGATCGGATAAAACTGATTGGTAGAATTCAACGACTTTCTCATTTTCAACTTGTAAGATGTTATTTTGAATATTTGAATGGATTGTAAGAAAATTATCCAAGCTGAATATCAAGGTTCTTAAGTTTTGATCCATTTTCAAAAGTAGATCATGAGTCAAAATAAACTTTTTATTCAAAAATTTCTGATATAATACATTAGATTGATAACGACTGCGGATAATTTGTCTTAGGACCTCTTTAGATTCCTGCTCGAATTCTAGTGTAATACCTACCGTTTTTTCCTTGAGTGTAATGAATTTTTCGTGCTCAATTTCGCCTTCATTGGCAATTAAAATAATCTTTGTACCAGCATTTTCTACCAAGGAATTAACGAATCCAATAATTTCATTTAAATCTAGAGATTTGTTTCGTCTTTCTAGGTCGTCAAAACAAATAACCAAATTCTCTGTGCTGATCCAGTTCTTTTTCTCTTTATTGAATTCACCGACGTAATCGTTAAAGTCACCTAGTCCTTTAGACTTCATAATGCCCCTAATCAGGGATCTACCTAATCCTATAGAAAGTTTGATTCCTTTTGTTTGGAGAAGAGGGAAAAGCGACATAAAAACAGCCAATTCTACGTCTTCAACTGATTTCAAGCCATAAAGAGAAACATAAGCAGTTTTATATTTTTTTGAGGCGTCATTAAGACATTCAGTGGATTGGATTAGAGGAATAATGTCATTTTTAAAATAGAAAGTCTTACCGGTTCCCCAATTTCCAGTCAAGAGCATAGCAAAATTAGTTGGTTTCCCTAAATATTCTTGAATTACATTTTTCAGATTGTTCATCTATGTGATTGGAATGGTTGCTAACTTACGTACAACCCCCAAAGATAAGCCAAAAACGTAAATTAACCGTGTGTTCTCGTTTGTACCCATTTGTTTACACCCAGTTGTCGCAGATTTAAGGCGCAAATTCGCGCTAACAGGTTGTTTTTCAACACTTTTTAACGGCAGTGATCATTTTCTCGAGTTTTTCCTTTAGTTCTTTTTGGCTTTCTAAAATATCAGGACCTACTTCTTCATTCGAAAAAGTCTCATCTTCAAAAAACATTTTGTAAATAGCTAACATGATAACTAAGGTCAAAGTCATTTTATAATGCTGTAAAAGCAAGTTGATATCGTTTTTAAAGTCCTGTTTTGATAATTTTATTTTATCATTTTCATGTAAATGTTCAAATTCGCTAGGCTTAGGACTTTTCCTTGGATATCCATCATAATGTTTATTACATATACAAATCCAGTTGATTCTGTGAATTGTTAAGGAGTTTCTCCAGTCCTTTATTTTGTAATTAAAATGTTTTTTTGTGAATTCCGTCAATGATTCAGAACTCTCATGTGTGCCTTCAATTAGCAATTCCGATTTTTCTATTAACTCGTCAATAAAACTCTCATATTTATGAAACATTCCAATATAACCAAGCCTTATTGTTTCATAAAGATTTTCCTTAAAATCTTCCGTTGAGATATTAATTATTCCTTTATATTTTGACTTTTCATATTCTCTTTTATCGTCAACAACTGATTTAGCAGCAGCGGGTAAATAATAGTTTAAAAAAAGTGCTTTAAAAGAACCGATTTCTACCATTCTTGTCGTTATAAAATCGTGAATTGATTTCCCTTTTGGATCTTTGTAGGATTCGGAAAAATTGGGAATCCTTGAAAATTGACTCATCAATTCCTCAAATAATTGATCGTATTTATTTTTCTTAGGCATTAAAGGAGGTAATAAGACACTGTTGCTGCTAACTTCCGTACAAAACCCAAAGATAAGCCAAAAACGTAAATTAACCGTGTGTTCACTAATTGTCGCAGATTTAAGGTGAAAATTTGCGCTAATAGGTTCTAATTGTTAGGCTCAGTTTTCTTCAACTTATTAACATCCTATAATTCAATAAGTATACTTGGTAACTTTGTGCATGATGAGTGGAAATATTAGAAATCAAATATTAATACTTCTTTATGAAGGAGAATTAAATGACAAGGGTATATTTGAGCAGTTTGAGTTGCCAATAGGTATATTCTATAAACTTTTGAGAATTGCTAAGAATCAAGGTCTTGTTACTTTTAAAGATTCTGCAATGGCAAATACTTTTAAGTCAGACTATATTTACCCTCCAGGAGTTAATATTGACTTGAAATTGACAACTTTGGGAAAAGAATGGACAAAGAAGTATCTTATTGATAAGGAGAACGGATACGTTGATTTAGGCGGTTCGGACATGCTGGATATTCTACAAATCGAAAAAGCAGGAATGAGAATTTCGCATTTCGAAAACCTAACTTATGAGGAATACAGAAAAAAGTTCCCACATATTGCAGGTAGCGCAAGAATGGATAATCGAATGTTGTATTACATCATGACAGGCAAGAAACCCAATTTGCCATCAATTGCAGAAAAAAAAGAAGTCGAATTAACAGTCGAATGGTTAGAAGGTTATTCTAGTGCAAGTAAGTATTATAATGATGCCATTGAAAGGTATGATAAGCTATTACTTGATAGATATTTAATGGATGATCTACGAAAGTGCGTAGAATTCTTTCTGAAGGATTTTTTTGGAAATAATGTATCACTTGAAAATCAAGGTAAGAACATCAAGGGCCATTTAAAGAATAGCAGTATTTCTTCATATATAAACGCACTTTATGGGGATGTCTTGAAAAGGTTTGTAAATTATCAAAATGATTCAATTAAACATGGAGATAAATTCAATTCACTGGAAATTGATTTTATTTTAGAAATAAGCACTTCACTGATGAAAATGCTTCTGAGAACAAAAGAGGCAGAATAGAAAAACCCTACCCCCAATGATTTTGGGTTGTAATTGTTATAAATAGTTTTATACCCTTGTATTATGGCTTATTCTATTAATTCAACTTCGTGACATTCGAGCAGGACGTAATATAAGATCCAAATACCCAGTCCACCTTGAATTACTCCTTTAACTTTCACTTTGTCACCAACAGTGAATTGTTTTACTTCTGAATTCTCTTCAAACTCCAAAATAAGACTGACCGTGAATATTTTCGGAATGTCAATAAGAGGGTTGCGGATATCAGTGCTGTCAATATCAACTTGAATGCTAGGCCTTCTGTCTTCCTCGACACTTAAATTCACATCAGATACTATACCTTCTTTCCAAACAAAACTTTTTCCATTCCATGACTCTAGTCTTTTTCGAAATCTTGCTGTGTCATAATTTTCGTTTAATTCAATTACTTGATCAATGAAAATTTTTAGAGAGTCCGAAATGTCATTATTTATGTCGTATTGACATGGTAGTTCGGTAATGTTATTTGTTGAATCAATTTCCTTATTTTCACTGTTTGATCCAGATTGTTCATTACCTGCACAAGATAGAAAAAGCAATGTTGATAAGAATGAGAAGAGTCCTATTTGCTTCATTTGTTTGTTTTTAAGTGATAACTTCAATTATTCATAACACCCGCACAAAATCCACACGAGCTTTCACCCACCCAAATATACCAAATAAAAATTCACTATTACCCTTTTGTAGAAGGGTGGACCCATCTATTCACCCCCAGTTCCGCCAGCGATTGAAGAGGCAGCCCGGAAGATGAATTGGCTTATGGAACACCGCTTTTAGAGCGACTTTAGGAGCTTGCGAAAGCGGATGTGACATGCCAATTTCAGCTGAGGACTATAGCGGAAAGCGCGTCAGGCGGCCAAAAAATCATTAAAATTACGATCATCTCACTCCTTGCTTCGCCGAAACTTCGCGAAGGTACAGTCTGCATTTTTTCTTGTAAATTTGTGCTTACGAACAATCCGATAATTATCGGATCCAAAAACACGAGATGAAAGCATACGTATTTCCGGGCCAGGGTGCTCAATTTGTAGGGATGGGGAAGGATCTCTACGATAATTCAAACAAAGCAAAAGATTTATTTGAAAAGGCAAATGACATGCTGGGTTTTCGCATCACAGATGTTATGTTTGAAGGAACTGACGAAGCCTTAAAGCAAACAAAAGTAACGCAGCCGGCTATATTTTTACATTCGGTAATTTTAGCAAAAGTGCTGGGGAATAGTTTTAAGCCGGATATGGTGGCGGGACACTCTTTAGGTGAATTATCTGCATTGGTTGCCAATGCTACCTTAACTTTTGAGGATGGTTTAAACTTGGTTGCTCAGCGAGCTTTGGCTATGCAAAAGGCGTGTGAAGCAGAACCTTCTACAATGGCGGCAATTCTTGGATTGGAAGATAAGGTAGTAGAAAAAATATGTGCAGCGGTGGATGGGGTAGTTGTGCCGGCGAATTATAACTGTCCGGGACAATTAGTGATTTCAGGTTCGGTGGCTGCGGTAGACATGGCTTGTGAAAAGTTGACAGAAGCAGGCGCAAAAAGAGCGTTAAAACTACCGGTTGGTGGTGCATTTCACTCTCCTTTAATGGAGCCGGCCAGGGCTGAATTGGCTGCTGCTATAGAAGAAACGGAATTTTCAATACCTACTTGCCCGGTGTATCAAAATGTAACAGCTTCTGCTATTTTGGATCCGGCAGAAATTCAAAAAAACCTGATGGCGCAGTTGACTGCTCCCGTGAAATGGACACAAACCATGGAACAAATGATTGAAGATGGCTGTACTTCAGTAATTGAAGTAGGCCCCGGAAAAGTGTTGCAAGGCCTCTTTAAAAAAGTGGATCGACAATTCCCTACTGAAAGTGCTGCTTTAGAAACAGCCTAATCTTAAAATAAATGATCTTAAAACGGACACTCCAAAATTGGGCATTAATTATCCTTATTTTGTTGTTGTTCGTTTTTTTGTTGGTTCCCTACGGACCCGGAATTACTTTTGATTCGGTTTCTTTTTTCCAGGCGGGAGACCATTTTTGGGCAGAAGGCAGGTATGTGCATTATGGAGCTGACGGAGGACAGGAGTTTGCCGCGCACCGATTTCCATTATATCCATTATTGCTGAGCCTGTTTTACAGTTTTTCTAAAGGGGCTTTTCTGCTTCAAATTCTGCTGTTTTTGGGAACCTTAGCAGGATTTCGTTTTTTACTCAAAAAGCGGGAGGTGAGCCCTTATCCTTTATTATTGTTGGCCACTTTTTCTGTAATCATTTGCTTTTACTGTTTATGGACGGAGGCTTTATATGGCTGTTTATTTGCCTGGCTCCTTTATTTTCTTTCTAAAGAAGATGATTATCAGCCTTTTTATTGGATTGTGACGTTTGTCGTCTTATTGTGTTTGACGAGAATGATAGGTGTTGTGGTGGGGGGATCACTGTTTTTAGCTTATCTGATGGAAAAGAGGGCGTTGAGGGGATGGTTGGTGTTGATTTTTACTGTTTTTTTTGTGGGGGGATGGATATTATTAGGGACTTACTACCTGGGAGAGACAGCAAGACCGCTGGCTTTTCATCCTGTCAGTATGCAAGATATTGTTGATTTATTTGTGCATTTAGGTAAATGGATACTGGCTTATGATATAGTTGTGATAAATCTCATTTTGGGAGGGATTTTCTTTTGCGCCCCACTCGTATTTTTGTGGATGAGTAGAAAAGCGGCTGAAAAACGGGGCGTACTGTTTTATTTCCTGTTCATTCACTTTTATGCGTATATCGCCTTTTTGTTGTTGAGTAAGTCGTTGATTGATCAAAGTATTCCCATTGAAGCGCGAACACTTTTTCCCTTATTCTTGAATTTGATTGGATTCATCATTTTGTTTGTGAGTTTTGAGGGATTTACGGATCGTTTGCGGGCGAAGTTAAAATTTATCATGCCAATTCTCATTATTCCGGTTTTGGCTTTTAACGGCGTACATCTTTATCGCTTGAAAAACACAGGAATAGGCTACGGATCTAAAGAGTGGAATTCGTACTGGTTTGTTGATATACTGGATGAATTGGATGGGGATGTGGTTTACACGAATGATCAGGCGACTTTGTATTTGTATTCGCCACAAATTGAGCAGCCGGAGCTGTTGCCACAAAAAAAGAGCTTGTATTCCGGAGAAGTAAATAAAGCTTACACCGCAGAGATGGATCTTATGCTTCACGAATTACAGGAATCAGAAGACGGTTTGATTATCTGGATCAGAAATGGCATTACGGCAGATATTTATCCTTCTTACGAAGCGATTAAAGCGCATCCGGATCTTAAAATCATCTATGACGATTGGCTGTGTTTGGTGATGGAGGTGAAATAAAGGGTCATTTCCCCGCTTCCTCCGGCCCCTAAAGAATTGCTATCGCAATTTCCCCACGCCCATTTCACAGTTTTGATTTTCTTTGGAATCAGTATTGTGCTCATTTATATTTCATCTGAGAATGAGTGCTGGCCTCCCCTTTAGGGGTTGGGGGAAGAGTTGGACAAAGGTAGCTTTGTTTTTTATGATTGGTCACTGAGCCGGAAATCGATCCGGAAATCGAGTCGAAAATCGAGCAGTCGAACCGGAAATCGAACCGGAAATCGAGCAGTCGAACCGGAAATCGAGTCGGAAATCGAGCGTAGCCGAGATTGTAGCCGAGACTGGAGCCGCCCACTGAGCCGCCCACTGAGCGAAGTCGAAGTGGAAGTCGAAGTGGAAGCCGAAGTGGAAGTCGAAGTGGAAGCCGAAATCCAGGCCAAAAAAGTAAGTGCAAAAAAAGAATCAAATTATAATTTCAAGAAATCAACGAATTATTGCCATGGTAATCAATACCGCTAACCAAAGTCCCAACGCACTTAAAACAGGCCATGGGCGATCATCTAATTCTTTGTCAAGACCTTCATCTTTGATTTGCATTTCCTCAGGAGTTTTATTGATCTTTCGCTTTTTAACGACAGAACTTACTGCGCCAATCTTCATATAGACTGCTGTCAACAACATGCTAATGGAACCCAACCAGTAAAATAGAGAAGAATCAGTAGCCTCAATTAGATGAATCCATTCCATCAAAAAGGGATAAGCCAGGCCGCCAAATATCAATATGCTCATAATAGCGATTCCTGGGCCAATTGATTCCCAGGAGCTTTTTCCATCAATCCCTTTTTTGAATAAAACGAAATAAATAAGGGCACCCAGCATAGCTACAAATTCAGAGGTCAGGCTGATGGTTAAAAACTCTCTGATATCCATATACTTTAAGAGGGTAATGACTACCAGAAAAAGTAGACTTCCTACAGAAAGTAAAACCGAAAGCATGGGTGGACTCTTTTTAAATAAAGCCATTTGGAAGCTAATATGTATGACATACATTAACCAACCGTAAGCAATAAAGTGATGGGCATATTCCACGTCCAAATACACCAAATAGGCAGCGGCGATCAAAGGAATCAACATATTCCAGAAGAGATCTGTATAAATCAGAAATTTTTTCATAAAAAAAACCTCTTACTGTTGTAAGAGGTCTCCAAAATAAGATTTTTTTCTGATCAAACGATCATCTGAACAGGGTTCTCCATAAACTTTTTAAAGGTTTGCAAGAACTCAGATCCTGTTACACCATCAACAACTCTGTGATCACAAGACAAGGTTACCTTCATCACGTTACCGGGAACAATTTCTCCATTTTTAACTACCGGAGTTTGTTTGATACCACCAACGGCTAAAATACAAGAGTCGGGAGGATTGATGATGGCAGTAAATTCTTCAATACCAAACATCCCCAAATTAGAAATGGTAAAGGTATTGCCTTCCCAATCTTCCGGCTGTAGTTTTTTATTTCTTGCCTTCTCAGCATATTCCTTTACTTCCTGTCCAATTTGAACCAGACCTTTCGTGTCAGCAAATCGAACAACAGGAACCAATAAACCTTCAGGGACAGCTACTGCCACACCAATATGTACGTGTTGATTTTTTCTGATGGTATCACCCAACCATGCTGAATTTACTTGCGGATGTCTTCTCAAGGCATGAGCAACAGCTTTTATGACCAAATCGTTAAATGAAACTTTGACCTGTTCATCTGCATTGATTGCTTTTCTTGCTGCAATCGCATTATCCATGTCGATTTCCATGGTCAGATAGAAATGTGGTGCAGTAAATTTGCTGTCTGCTAGTCTTTTTGCGATTGTTTTTCGCATTTGAGAAATTGCTTCTTCCGTATACGATTCTTCACCCGAAGGGGCTGCATAAACAATGCTACCGGCTTTTGAGGGGGCTTGATAATTTTCAACGTCTCTTTTAACAATTCGGCTGTTTTCTCCCGAACCGCTAATGTTAGCAAGGCTAATTCCTCTTTCAGCAGCCATTTTTTTAGCCAATGGGGATGCAAAAACACGCGCTCCATTTGAAGATCCGTTGGCAGATACTTTTTCTTCTGAAGCATCTTCTTTTTTAGCCGCTACCTCTTGAACCTCTTCCTTTTTTGTTTCTTTACTTTCCTTTTTTTCAGATGAAGCAGCCGGCTTTTCTTTCTCTGACGAATCTCCTCCTTCAGTGCTTCCTGCTTCTTTGATCAATTGCTCTACATTTTCACCCTCATCACCAATAATCGCGAGAATTTCATTTACCGGAGCAGAATCACCCTGTTTAACGCCAATATAAAGCAAGACCCCGTCATAAAACGACTCAAACTCCATGGTTGCTTTATCGGTTTCGATTTCTGCCAGCAAATCGCCTTCAGAAACTTTGTCCCCTTCTTTTTTGTGCCATTCTGCAACAACTCCCTCAGTCATTGTATCAGAAAGCTTCGGCATTCTTACTATTTCCGCCATTTCTCTTTATCTTTTTAGTTTAATCCGTCTTACTTCTAACTATAGACTTATGCCAAAAACTCTTTGATATAAGGATAGTCCTCTTGTTGATAAACATCTTTGTACAATTCCGAAGGATCCGGTTGCTCTGATTCCTCTGCAAATGCAATGGCGTCCATCACCTTTTGCTTGGTATTTTCTTCCATCTCCTCGATCTCTTTATTAGTCAACCATTTATTTTCTTTAATCACCCTTAAACAATGTTCAATCGGGTCTTTTTCTTGCCATTCTGCTACCTCTTCTTTGCTACGGTATTTCTGCGGATCTGACATGGAATGTCCTTTGTATCGATATGTTCGAATATCCAATAAAGTAGGACCTTCTCCTTTTCTGGCACGATCTGCTGCCTGTTCAATGGCTTCATGTACAGCTTCCGGGCGCATACCGTCAACAGATTGTGAAGGCATTTCATACGACAGACCGATTTTTGACATATCGGTTACGTTGGTGGTACGTTCTACAGACGTTCCCATAGCGTAGTTGTTATTTTCAATGATAAAAATGACGGGTAATTTCCAAAGCATAGCCATATTGAATGCTTCATGCAAAGCGCCTTGTCTTGCTGCACCATCACCAAATGAACAAATGCACACATTGCCTGTCTCATTATATTTTTCAGCAAATGCAATTCCTGCACCCATTGGAATTTGAGCACCTACAATTCCATGACCCCCGTAAAATCCTTTTTCGGTATCAAAAAAGTGCATGGATCCACCTTTTCCTTTTGAACAACCGGTGATTTTACCATACAGTTCAGCCGCTAAATATTTTGGTTCTGTTCCCAAAGCAATGGGATGACCGTGATCACGATAAGCAGTGATGTGTTTATCTCCTTTTTTGCAAGCTGAAACGGTACCCACCACTACAGCCTCCTGTCCAATGCATAAATGCAAAAAACCACCGAACTTCTGTTGTATGTATAACTGACCTATTTTTTCTTCAAACTTTCGGATCATTAACATGTCCGTGTACCATTTTAGGTAAGTTGCTTTCGAAAACTTACTGTCCTTGGTTACCCGGGTCGATTTGGTCGACTTTTTTGAAGCAGATTTAGATGCCATATTTCCTTCTTCTAAAGTTTAGTGGACAAATATATTTATTATTCGGAGAAAATGCGGAAATGCGAGTAGTTGAAATTGCTGATTTTTTTAGTTAAGACCGATTTCGTCGGATAGCTATTTTTTACTCAATTCATTAAGAGTACTTTTTTTGAAGACTTTTTAACAAAAAGACCGTACCTTTTCTGTGACAATTTGTCGGATTTTACTTATAGGATACAAGAGAAAACCGATAATTAACACGACTTGCTAAAAAAGACGAATGAAAAAGTTTGCCTTGATCTTTCTACTTGCTGTTTGTAGCCATCTTCTTCAGGCGCAACATGTCTCGCAAATTAATTTTAATAAAATCAAAGAAAACATTACAGATAGCAGTTCTAATTTTTTCTATCCTAAATTGCTCAAAAAAATTGAAGAAACAGACACAACATTGTTAGAGGAAGAATATTTCCACTTGTATTATGGGAATGTTTTTCAAGAAGGCTACTATCCTTACGGCACCTCTCACTTCAAGAAAGATTTTTTGGATGCGTATGAATCTGGCAATTATGAGCAGGCTTTTGAAAAAGGAGAGGTGGCGTTAAATGCTCAACCCGTAGATCTGGAATTGCTGTTAAAAATGTCTATCCTTTCTTTTAAACTGGAAAAAGTTGAATTAAAACGTAAGTTTGCCGGTCATTTTTATGCTTTTTTAGATGTGATCTACCGTTCAGGTGATGGTAAGTCCCTTGAAACGGCTTATGTAGTAACTTCTGTTGATCATGAATATTTTATTGCCGGAGATCTCGGTTTGCGCGTAGTGCATCAACAATTAGTCAATGATTGTGATTTGCTGTTTTTTTCTAAAAGAGATCAAAAAAAGATAAAAGGAAGAAAAAAAATAAAGCGTCTTTATTTTAACGTAAGAATGCCCTTAATGAGCCTGTCAAAATCATTTAAAGATGTAGATCTGCCTGACCCGGATGAAGAATGATTATAAAAATTCTCCGTCAAAATAAAGAGGCAAAAGATCTGCCGCTTTCTCAAACTGAATAAAATTCCCTGCCTTTGCCACCATAATGACTTTTATCGGCGATTGTTGATTCAATTCTACCTCTAAAAGGGTTTGTCTACAAATCCCACAAGGTGGAACCGGAGAAGTACCTGCTCTATCCACATAAATCACCAGCGTGTTGATTTTTTCTTTCGGGTAATTAGAAACAGTATGTGAAAGTAAAGTACGCTCAGCACATATAGAAACCGGATAAGAAGCATTCTCTACATTCGCACCCTTGAGTATTTTTCCGTTTTCAAGCAGTAAGCCCGCACTGACATGAAAATTAGAGTAGGGAGCATAAGCATTGTCTGCAAACTGAATGGTTTCTGATATCAATTGCTGAATATCCTTCGGCAGTTGTTTTACGTCACTTCCTTCCTGATAATTTATGTGTATTGACTTTTGTTGCATTTTTTGTTTTTCAGGATTGAATCTTTCTGCTGATTCAACCGTATTAAGGTAGTATATGTAATTTACAAAATTAAGTTACTTTTGACAGATGCTTTTTGAACGATACGGAGAGAAAGAAAAATTGGTGGGCTTTGAGCCTATTTATCTTGATCAGATCAAGGGTGTAGAGCTCATGAACCGTATCGATACGAAGTATGTTATTGAGCGAGGTGTTCTGAATGAAATTTTACCACAACTTACTGAAGAGTATTGGGCATTAGAGGTAGAAGGAACAAAAATGAACGCTTACGCAACGCAATATTTTGACACTTCTGATTTCAAATTTTATCTGGATCACCACAATGGAAAAGGAAACCGTTTTAAGGTACGTATCCGAAAATATATTGAATCAGATATTTATTTTTTGGAGGTTAAAAATAAATTTAAGGGAAGAACCGAAAAAAAGCGGATTCGGATTGGTGATTTTGAAGAAAAGCTTTCTGAAGGATCAAAAGAATATGTTGAAGCAGTTGTGGGAGATCAACTGGTATTAAATTCCAAATTGTGGAACTCTTTTGACCGAGTTACATTGGTAAATAAAAAACTCAAAGAACGTTTGACCATTGATATGAATTTGAGCTATCAATTTGAAGAAGATTCATTTGAATTCAATCACTTTGTAATTGCTGAACTCAAGCAAGAGAAAATCAACAGGAGTAGTTTGTTCTATAAAGTGATGAAGAAATATGGCATTAGGCCGAACAGTTTTAGTAAATATTGCGTAGGAGCTATTACGCTTAACCCTTTTTTGAAGGCAAATAACTTCAAAAAGCACATGTTGTTGATCGATAAATTACAATAAAATATGCAGAAAGAAGCATTAGAATATTTCATGGACATCCCCTTTACGGATGATGATTTTTACAAGTTAGCCTTTCGGTTTTTAGTGAATCTCATTTTCCTCACTATTTTAATTCGTTTTATTTATTACCCAAAAACGAAAAGGAAAGACTATGTCTTTACTTATTACATGATTTCGATCATTTCTTTCATGATCTGCTTTGTTTTAAAGAAGTTGGAGATTGACACGGGAATGGGGCTGGGGCTTTTTGCCATTTTTGGTATTATCCGTTACCGGACCAGCACTGTACGGATCAAGGAAATGACCTATTTGTTTGTTGCGATTGGCTTAGCAGTTGTCAATGCATTAGCAGGTAAACAAGTAAGTTTTGCTGAGCTGTTATTTGTTAACTCGGTTACGGTGCTGATTGTTTATTTGCTGGAGTATATTTTACTTCAGAAAAATGAGAACACCAAATCCATTATTTATGAAAAGATTGATTTGATTAAACCGGAGAAGCATGAGGCTTTGATGGCAGATTTAGAAAAAAGAACCGGCTTGAAAATCAATAAAATTCAAATTGGTAATCTAGACTTTCTCAAAGATACGGCGCAAATCAAAATTTTCTATCAGAGTGAACATCCTGAAGAAATTTTTCCGGATGATTTTAACAACCGTGATTAATCGGTGGGTGGCTGAAAAGAATTATTTTTCTCTTTTTCTTTGTTGGGAACGGTGTTGATTTGAACGTATCCCCGGTGAAATTTAGGAAATTGTAATCCAAACTCAAATTTAAGATGCTGCACAATTTTATTTCTTGCCTTCATCATAGCAGGTGTAGCAGTAATGGTACTTTTCTCTTTGTTAAGAATACAGGAAGTGACATTTCCGTCAAGGTCTACTGCTATATCAAACACCAATTTCCCTGTTTTTGAATAAGGAATAGTATAGTCAATATCTTTTGTGATCTTTCGCTTGTCTATGAAAATATCGCCATACACCTGACTGTTTGCTGAAAAACAAATGAATAAGATAAGAAAGAGTGCCTGGAATTTCATAGTTTACAAAATAGTGAGCTTGCAATTTACACAAAACTAGTGTGGTGATTGGTAAGAAAGATAACTAAAATTTTGCGATTATTTTTACTTTAGGCAAGGCAAAATTTGCAAGCATAGCCATAGCTATGTTTAAGAATTTTAACGTAGCATAAAGGAAAAAGGACGTAAAATTAGTTGACTTTTTTAGCAATCACCACACTAAGAGATGCGACTCCAGTTGGGTTTCGATCGCAGCACTTCTTTTAAACATTTTGCCAGTGCTTTGTGCTCCTTTTTTTCAAAAACGGGATCCCTTTCCAGCATTTCTTGCGCCTTAATTCTTGCTAACTTTACAACTTGTGCATCTCGGGAAAGATCTGCCAGTTTTAAATTGAGAATACCACTCTGTTGTGTTCCCATAATATCACCCGGACCACGCAATTTTAAATCTACTTCTGAGATTTTAAAGCCGTCATTGGTTTCTACCATGGTTGTTAACCTTTTTTTTGCCTGTTCATTTAATTTATGATCCGTCATTAAAATGCAATACGATTGATCAGCACCCCTTCCTACTCGTCCTCTCAATTGATGGAGCTGAGATAAACCAAACTTTTGCGCACTCTCAATGATCATAACAGATGCGTTGGGTACGTTGACCCCCACTTCAATCACCGTTGTTGCCACCATGATATGTGTATTCCCTTTAACAAACTGTTCCATTTCATAGTCTTTATCCTCCGGTTTCATTTGTCCGTGAACAATGCTGACCCGATATTTGGGTAAAGGGAACCGCCGTGTAACAGATTCATATCCGTCCATGAGATTCTGGTAATCCAGTTTTTCAGATTCCTGAATTAAAGGATATACCATATATACCTGCCTGCCTTTTTTGATTTCATCTTCCACAAATTGAAATACATTTAATCGCGCCGATTCAAAACGGTGTGTTGTTTGAACTGATTTACGTCCGGGGGGTAATTCGTCGATCACAGAAATGTCCAGATCACCGTAAAAAGTAAGGGCAAGCGTGCGCGGAATAGGTGTAGCCGTCATTACCAATATATGAGGGGGCAGCAGGTTTTTTTTCCACAACTTAGAGCGTTGTGCCACACCAAAACGGTGTTGTTCGTCTATAATCGCAATGCCCAGGTCTTTGTACTGTACTACATCTTCCAGCAAAGCATGAGTTCCTACCAGTATGTCAATCTCTCCGGCTTGTAACTGTTGGTGTAATACCTTTCGCTCAGCCTTTTTTGTCGATCCTGTGAGCAGAGCAATTTTTACGTCCATTTTCTGCAAAAACTTTTGAACTGTCACGTAATGTTGGTTGGCTAAAATTTCAGTGGGGGCCATAATACAGGCTTGATATCCATTTCCAATAGCAATCAACATCACCATCAAGGCGACTAGGGTTTTTCCACTTCCCACATCTCCCTGTAAAAGTCGATTCATGTGAATCCCTGAACCAATATCTGCACGAATTTCTTTAATTACTCTTTTTTGTGCATTTGTTAGCTCAAAGGGCAGATGATGGGTATAAAATTCATTAAATACGTCGCCTACTTTCTCTAGTTTCAACCCTTTTATCTTCTTTTTGGTGATCTCTTTGCGTATGAGTAGTTCTAGTTGTAATAAAAATAATTCCTCAAATTTTAAGCGCAATTGTGCCCGTTGTAGATTTTCAAAAGAAGAGGGCGCATGTATTTCTAAAAAAGCTTTTTCCCGGGAGATTAAATTCAGATCAGCTAACAACCAGGGAGGGATAAACTCATCTATTTTTCCTTTTATCTGAGGAAGTAGCTGTGCGATTGTCCATTCAATACCTTTTGAACTGAACCCAAGGTTCTGTAGTTTTTCACCCGAATGATAAACGGCTTGTAGCCCCAGTGTATCTTCTTTCTCTCCCTCCAAAAATTCAATTTCGGGATGTGCAATGTTATAGCGGTTTCCATACTTCTTAGCTTTACCGTATATTTTTACCCACTTATTTACCTCAAGTTTAGGGATGATCCACTTTCCTCCTTTAAACCAAACCAGATCAATTTGCCCGCTATCGTCAGCAAAACGAACTTCTAAACGCTTGCTGTTGCCAAACTTCACCTCCTTATACCCCTTGATTTGTCCTTTTAACTGTACAGCGCCTTCAGTATGAGAAACCTGGCTCACTTTGTGATAAGAAGATTTATCGATATACCGAAAAGGGAAGTAATTAAGTAGGTCTCCAAAATTTAATATACCGGCCTCTTTTCGTAAAATCTCCCCTCGCTTTGGGCCAACACCTTTTAGGTATTCAATTGGGGTAGATAAGAGGCTATTCATTCGTTAAAAAATTCCTACATTTATAAAACCAAAGTTACGAATGCTAAAGCAATTCTTACAATTTGCCGCCATTTTACTGATTGCGATTCTTCTGTTCGCTTTTCAGAACATTACTCCCGGACGCTATTCTGTCTATGAGCCGGGCAATAGAATTGAGAAAGAATGGTTAGAGAAAATGTCTGTTTCTGAGGTGTTAATCCAACTGGGAGAAGAAAAACCTTTACACCATGTTGCTACTGTGCATGAGGATTCAGCTAGCATGGGTAAGCAATTCGTTTATTTTGGGAAGTTAAAATCTGACGATAAAGATGTACCCCGCATTTCAAAATATTTTGTGTGTACTGATTGCCACAATCAAGTACTAGAAACGGATGATCCATCTGATGAATCACCTGATCGTGTTTTACAGTACAGCATGGAAAATGACCTTCCTTTTTTACCCGCTTCCACTTTTTATGGAATGTATAATATGGAACATTGGTACAATGGAGATTATGTTAAGAAATACGGTGATTTGGTTAAACCGACCAGGGATACACTGACCAATGCCATTCAGTTATGTGCGATTGAATGCTCACAAGGAAGAGCCATGAAAGATTGGGAAATACGCTGTATGCTACATTATTATAAAACAATTGAATTGAAAATTTCTGACCTAAAATTCAGTAAGGATGAATTGCTTGATTTGGCTGCTACAGTAGGTGTAAACAATAAGAAGGCCGTTAAAATACTCAAAAGTAAGTACAATCAAATCAATGATGCGCATTTTGGAACCTCAGAAATCCCAAAAATTCCGGACTATGAACCCAACTTTGAACATGGCAAATTCATCTACCAAAACGGATGTATGTATTGCCACACCCCGGATAAAAACATGACTAACTTTAAACTGAGCATGAATCAGCTGAATTTTGAATTTTTAGCACGAAAAATTGACAAATATAATCAGTATTCTATTCCGCACATTGTACGTTACGGCACCTATGCAGTTGTAGGAAGAAGGCAGTATATGCCCATGTATACTTACGAGAATATGAGTGAAGAACAGCTACTGGATTTGATCCATTTTGTTAAAACAAAAGCTAACGAATGAAAAAAAAATTGATAATAATGTTGCTTTTTTGCTGGGGATTTCAAGGATTTTCTCAGGAACTTGTACACAACACTTTTGCTGCTACCAGAGTGATTAACAATCATTCTAATATAATGCTCCCCAAACAGACACTGGAGTTCATTGTTGCACATAAGTTTGGAGATATTGCCGGAAGCAATGGAGGGTTACAAAATTTTTATGGGTTTGATAATTTAGCTGATGTCCGTATCGCCTTTGAATATGGAATTTTAGATCAATTAGATATTGGGTTGGGAAGATGCAAAGGGGTAGGCACACGAACTCAGCTGTTGGATGGTTATGCAAAATATAGCATATTACAACAAAAAACTACTAAAATTCCAATATCAATAACCTATGTCAGTTCCCTGGTTTTGGCGTATGGGAAAGCAACTGCAGATAGCACTTCTGTAACTTCGTACCCTAAATTTTTGAATCGGTTTATTTTTACCAATCAGCTGCTCTTTACACGTAAATTTAGTGACCGTTTTTCCTGGCAAATTAACGCCGGCTATAACCACCGAAATTTTGTGGAGTTTAATGATCAGAACGGACTCTTTTTTGCAGGAACCTCAGCGAGATTTAGAATCACTAAATTTTTAGCTCTTTTAGGCGAGTACAATTATGTTTTTCATCCTTCATCAAACAATAGACACGTTGATCCATTAAGTTTTGGAGTAGAAATACAAACGGGTGGACACGTTTTTGCGTTACACTTTTCAAATGCACAGGCATTAAATGAAAACATTTTTATTCCTAATACAACATCTAACTGGCTAGATGGAGGATTTCGATTTGGTTTCTCTATTAACAGACAATTTAAGTTATGATGAAATTCTTACTTTTTATTTTAACAGGGGCAATTTTGGGATATTCTTTGAATAGTTCAAAAGGTGAGTTGACAAAGTATCATGCAGATGGTTATGACGAATTAAATTTCCCTCAAAATCCACCCCTTGAAAAAACCGGAGCTCCCGGAGAAGTAAACTGTACCGATTGTCATAGTGGTACAACTCAATCTGCTGCCGGTACGATTACCTATGATTTTTCAGATCCAAACAACGAATACATTCCGGGACAGAGTTATACTGTGAGCCTTTCAATTGTTGCAGGGGCAAGAAACGGTTTTGAAATGACAATTTTAGATGCAAGTAATACAGCTGCAGGAACCTTTACTGCCGGTACAAATACTTCTACGGCTTCTTCGGGAGGACGAGAATATATCAGGCATTCGGCTTCAGACGGAATTACATCTTGGTCATTTACATGGAATGCACCCTCAACAGATATGGGGAACTTAACTGCTTACTACGCTTTTAACGAAACAAATAACAATGGGACAAATCAAGGGGATCAAATTTACCTGGGACAGGAGACGATTTTAATCCATCCAATGGCTTCTGTTACTGATTTGGAAAAATTAGAGAATAAATTTTCGGTAGTTGTGGATCAAAGCAGTAAGCAAGTGAAATTGAATTATCATGTCCTGAATATTTCCGGCGTTCAACTCAATGTCATTGATCTGTCAGGAAAATTGATTTACCGGGAATCTTTGGGAGATAAACCTAAAGGAAACTATCAACATACCCTTGACTACTCAACCTTTGATAAAGGAGGCGTCTACTTTGTTTCTCTGTTAATTGGGAATTATGCTCTGGATCAAAAAGTGTATTTGGAGTGAAATTTACCGAGCGTGTTAATATTTAATAGCTGCCAAGTTTTCAGACCTATCTTTTGTGTTCTATATTTGTTTCAACCATTTTTCGAATGAACATGAAAGATATCGCTACATTTGATTTTAAGGATAAACGTGCATTGATACGCGTTGATTTTAATGTCCCTTTAAATAAAGAGAAGGGTGAGGTAACTGACGATACCAGAATTAAAGCCGCAGTTCCTACCATTAAAAAAGTGCTGGATGGCGGGGGAAGTGTAGTATTGATGTCGCACTTAGGTCGTCCAAAAAACATCCCTGAAGATAAATATTCATTATTAAATATCCTTTCTAAGGTGGAAGAAAATTTGGGAAGAGAAGTGAAATTTGCGGCTGATTGTATAGGAATTCACGCTTTTGAAAAGTCGGCGGCATTAAAAGCCGGAGAGGTTTTACTGCTTGAAAATTTACGATTTCATGAAGGAGAAAAAAAAGGCAGCCGGGAAATGGCTGAAAAGTTAGCCAAACATGGAGATGTGTATATCAATGACGCTTTCGGAACGGCACATAGAGCACATGCGTCTACGGCAGTAATCGCGGATTTTTTTCCTGAAAATAAAATGTTTGGTTTGTTGATCGAACAAGAGATCCGAAGTGTGGATAAATTTATGCATTCTAATGAAAAACCACTTACGGCTATAGTAGGAGGAGCAAAAGTATCGTCAAAAATATCGGTAATTACCAACTTACTCAATAAAGTAGATCACTTGATTATTGGCGGAGGAATGGCCTATACTTTTGTAAAGGCATTGGGTGGAGAAGTGGGGAAATCGCTAGTCGAAGAAGACTTTTTGGAGACGGCAAAAGAGATTTTAACGGAAGCAAAATCCAAAGGCGTAAAGATCCATTTACCCACAGATACTGTGGTGGCAGATGAATTTTCAAAAGAAGCCAATGTGAAAACTGTAAACACAGATGAAATTCCTGAGAATTGGATGGGGTTGGATATTGGAAGCCGTAGTATCAATCGGTTTATTCAGGTAATCATAGAGTCAAAGCAGGTTTTATGGAACGGACCTATGGGGGTGTTTGAAATGGAAAAATTTCAAGAAGGCACTAAAAAAATCGCCATAGCAGTAGCAGAGGTTACTGAAAAAGGCGTGTTTACACTTGTTGGAGGAGGGGATAGTGTGGCTGCAATAAATAAATTCGGATTAGCAAATAAAGTAAGCCATGTCTCTACCGGGGGAGGTGCCATGCTAGAGTATTTAGAGGGGAAAACCCTGCCCGGAATCGCAGCAATTAAAAAATAAATGAAAATAGAAGAATTATACCGTTTGTTTTTAGCGGCTGATGGAATATCTACAGACACTAGAAAACTAAAAAAAAACACCCTTTTTTTTGCTTTAAAAGGTGCCAATTTCAATGGAAACGAGTTTGCTCTAGAGGCAATAAAATCAGGATGTACGTATGCGATTGTGGATGAAGAACAATACGCTCAACACGACAAATGTATTTTGGTAAAGAACGTCTTAACTACTTTACAAAAACTCGCCAATCATCACAGAATGCAATTCAACATTCCTGTTTTGGCGATTACCGGAAGTAATGGTAAAACCACCACCAAAGAACTGATTGGAAGTGTACTGAAAAAGAAATATAATCTACTGATGACAGAAGGCAATCTCAATAACCACTTAGGTGTACCTTTCACTTTGTTAAAATTAACAAAAGAGCATGACTTTGCAGTGATTGAAATGGGGGCCAATAAACCCGGAGACATTCATGAACTGGCAGAGATTGCAGCGCCTAATTACGGCTTAATAACCAATATCGGGGCAGCGCACCTGGAAGGGTTTGGCTCTTTTGAAGGTGTATTAAATACAAAAACCGAGTTGTACAGGTATCTTGAAGAGCAGGGAGGAATGATTTTTATAAATCAGGATGATGCTGTGCTCAAAGGAAAATTACCGGATGTTGAAACCTATACCTATGGAGAGCATTCAGCTGATATTATCGGAGAAATGGGGGAATTAAATCCCTTCGTTAGTTTTCGTTGGAGAAGTAAACAGGTGACTTCGGATCTTATTGAAACCAAATTAATAGGGAAATATAATTTCACCAATTTTTTAGCAGCTGTTGCAGTAGGTCATTACTTTAAGGTTGCTAAATCTGATATTGCAGAAGCACTATCAGACTACACCCCTTCAAATAATCGATCGCAAATCCAAAAAACAGATAGAAATACCTTGATTGTTGATTGTTATAATGCAAATGTGACATCCATGAAAGCTGCTATTGAAAGTTTGGTAGAAACAAATCACGACCAAAAGCTAGCAATTCTTGGTGATATGCTTGAGTTAGGGAAATATTCAAAAGATGAACACCAAAACATAGTTGACTTTTTAAATAAGAATGAGTTAGAAGCGGTGTTGGTAGGCAAAGAGTTTGGTAAGACGGTATCATCTTTTCCTGTCTATTCGGATTACAAAGCAGTAATTGAACAAGCAGGTCTGGAGAAACTTTCAAATGCTCTTGTATTGATTAAAGGATCCAGAGGTATTCGTTTGGAAAACCTCATTGAAGTACTTTGAAGGCAGCAAAATGAAAGACTAATCCTTCAAAACATCTCTTGAAATAACAATTTTCTGGATTTCAGATGTTCCCTCATAAATTTGAGTAATCTTAGCATCCCGCATTAATCGCTCAACATGGTACTCTCTAACATATCCGTATCCGCCGTGGATCTGTACTGCTTCTGAAGTAACAGATTGCGCAATTTCAGAAGCAAAAAGTTTTGCCATAGAAGCCTCTGCTGCGAACTCTTTTCCCTGATCTTTCAGACTGGCCGCACGCAAGCACATGAGCCTTGCTGCTTCTACATTTGTTGCCATATCAGCCAGTTTAAAAGCAATGGCTTGATGCTTGTGAATCTCTTTTCCAAAGGTCTTTCTTTCTTTTGAATACTGAATGGCCAGTTCCAATGCCCCGGACGCAATTCCCAAAGCTTGTGACGCAATTCCTATTCTCCCGCCACCTAGCGTCTGCATGGCAAATTTAAAACCAAATCCTTCTTCACCAATCCTGTTTTCTTTCGGTACTTTGACGTCATTAAAGATCAAGGTATGCGTATCTGACCCTCTGATCCCCATTTTATCTTCTTTTTCTCCAACTATAAAACCATCCATGCCCCGCTCTAGAATCAGGCAGTTTATACCGTGATGCTTTTTTTCTTTATCGGTTTGACACATCACCAAATAAATAGAAGCCGAACTTCCGTTAGTAATCCAGTTTTTTGTGCCGTTGAGTAAATAATAATCGCCTTTATCTTCAGCAGTTGTGCGTTGTGAAGTAGCATCTGAACCGGCTTCAGGCTCTGACAAACAAAAAGCACCGATTTTTTCCCCTTCCGCTATCGACCTCAAGTATTTTTCTTTTTGCTCTTCTGATCCAAATCGCTCTAATCCCCAACATACCAAAGAATTGTTAACAGACATACACACTGAAGTAGAGGCGTCTATTTTTGAAATCTCTTCCATAGCCAATACATAGGACACAGTATCCATTCCACCACCTCCATATTTGGGGTCAACCATCATCCCAAAAAAACCTAATTTACCCAACTGTTTGATCTCTTCTTCCGGAAATTTAGCTTGAATATCTCTTTCAATAACTCCTGGTTTTAATACATTCTGGGCAAAATCTCGCGCTGCATTTTTAACAGCTAATTGTTCTTCTGTAAGTTTAAAATTCATGGTTGAATGTTTCTTAATTGGTTTTTTAATGCCGGTATAAAGCACTGCGGCAAATTTAACCATTAATTAATAATTTTATTTGTTCATTTCATATAAATTGCTGCTTTTACAATATCTTTTAGCAGATGATTTATCCAATTGTATACACTAAAACAGTATGAGTCAAGAATTAACGGTGGTAGGAGTGATGTCGGGAACTTCGTTGGATGGTGTTGATGTTTGTTGTGTGCGGTTCTTTTCTTCGGGAAATACATTTAATTTTGAATGGATCGCCGCTGAGACCTTTGATTATTCATTGCCATGGAAAAAAGATTTACAACAGGCATTTCACCTTGATCAACAGGCATTGAATGAGTTGAATGTCAAATATGGGAGATACCTGGGAGAGTTGATAGCAGATTTTCTACGTAAATATAAATTGGATCAGGTAGACCTCATTGGGTCACATGGACACACAATATTTCATCAACCGGATCAAGGAATTACTTTACAAATAGGAGACGGGAAGGAAATTTGTAAGAAAACACAGATCAAAACGGTTTCTGATTTTCGTTCACTGGATGTTCGATTGGGAGGACAAGGAGCTCCACTTGTTCCCATTGGCGATCAATTGCTGTTTAGTGATTATGAAGCTTGTTTAAATTTAGGAGGAATTGCAAATATTAGTTTTGATAAGAAGGGAAGCCGTATCGCCTTTGATATTTGTCCCTGTAATCTCCCCTTGAATAAAATTGCGCAGGAAGTCTTTGGTACAGATTACGATAGAGGCGGTGAAGTAGCCAAAAGTGGCCGGGTGAATAATGATTTACTGACACAATTAAATCAACTTCCCTACTATCAACAGTCTTTCCCAAAATCATTAGGGGTAGAGTGGTTGAACGAAAATTTTTATCCTCTTTTAGACAAAAAGGATCTAAAACCTGAAGATCTTTTACGCACCATTGTTGAGCATGAAACCGATCAGATTTCAGAAATTTTGAATGTATTTTCGATTAAAAACTGTTTGATTACAGGGGGAGGGGCATTAAATACCTTCTTCATGGAAAAATTAAAGGAGAAAACAACTTCAAAAATTGAACAACCGGATACAAGACTAATTCATTTTAAGGAGGCATTGATTTTTGCATTTTTAGCGTACTTAAGGGTTCAAAATAAGATCAATACCCTTGCCTCTGTTACTGGAGCTAGTCGGGATTCAACCGGAGGTGTACTTCATGTACTGGAAAATGAAATATAAGGGATAATTGTCAGAGATGATTTCAAGTGAAAATCTTTCTTATTTTTGCGCAGAAAAAATTTCCAAATGATTAAACTTCTTGACAAATTTGAGAACAAGCGACCAGAGATTGTATTTGAGTGGAAAGATGCTGAAACTGAAGCTGAAGGCTGGGTTGTGATCAATTCTCTTAGAGGAGGAGCTGCCGGAGGTGGGACAAGAATGCGTCCCGGACTGGACAAACGAGAAGTAGAGTCTCTGGCCAAAACCATGGAAATCAAGTTTACAGTAGCCGGTCCTCAAATTGGTGGAGCAAAATCGGGAATTAACTTCGATCCTTCAGATCCCAGAAAAGAAGGTGTGTTGAGAAGATGGTATGCGGCTGTCACTCCTTTATTGAAACATTATTACGGAACAGGTGGAGATTTGAATGTAGATGAGATCCACGAAGTGATTCCGATTACTGAAGATTGTGGTGTATGGCATCCGCAAGAAGGGGTTTTTAATGGACACTTTCAACCCAGAGAAGCACAAAAAATCAATCGAATCGGTCAATTGCGTTTTGGTGTATTGAAACAAATTGAGGATGAAACCTATTCTCCGTCAATCGCCAGAAAATATGTAATAGCAGATATGATTACCGGCTATGGTGTTGCTGAGTCAGTGAAGCATTATTACGAAATTTATGGTGGCGATATTAAAGGGAAAAGAGCCATTATTCAGGGATTTGGAAACGTAGGGTCAGCTGCCGCCTATTATTTAGCACAAGAAGGGGCGAAAATTGTTGGAATTATAGACCGGGATGGAGGTTTGATCAATCAAGAAGGCTTTACTTTGGATGAAGTACGACAGCTATTTTTAACCAAGGATGGTAACCGACTAAATAGTCCGGTAATGAGACCATTTGATGAGGTGAATAATGAAGTGTGGGACTTGGATGCTGAAATATTTGCGCCTTGTGCTGCTTCACGATTAATCACCAAAGATCAGGTAGACAGAATGATTAAAACCGGAATAGAAGTAATTACGGCAGGGGCAAATGTGCCATTTGCTGATGATGAAATCTTTTTTGGACCAATAGCCGCTTATACGGATGAACATATCGCCCTGATTCCTGATTTTATTTCAAATTGTGGTATGGCTAGAGTTTTTGCTTACCTAATGAGTAATGATTTGGATGAAATTACAGATAAAGGAATTTTTGAGGATACTTCTAATACAATTAAGAAAGCATTAGAGGCCGTTCACAAAAAAGACAACCGAAAGGTGGATATTGCAAAAACTGCTTTTGAAATAGCATTAAATAAACTCGTTTAATAAAATTACTACTTAATCATGGGAATTGAATTTGTAATGGTGATCATTTTTGTGTTGGGTTATTTAGCAATAGCCTTAGAGCACAATATTAAAGTTGATAAAGCAGCATCTGCCTTATTGATAGGTATGGTGTGTTGGGGAATGTATGCCCTTTGGCCTGAAAAACATTTGGGTGTACAAGAGGAGATGACCATTCTGGATGCTTCCAGAGATTCTACAATAGCCGAAAAAAATCCAGCCTTTTCAGCTTATGCCAATCAGGAAGTGATTAAAGAACGGGATGAAATTTTGAATCACGGCAATTTCGATATGAAAATGACAACGAAAGATGCCCATCATACTACACATCATGTACATGAATATGTAGAGCACGGACTGACTCACCACCTCTATGAAATTGCCAGTATTCTGTTCTTCTTGTTAGGTGCCATGACCATTGTTGAACTGATTGATGCGCATGAAGGCTTCTCTATTATTACCGACCGAATTAAAACCACTAATAAGGCTAAGTTGCTTTGGGTTGTGTGTATACTGACTTTCTTTATGTCGGCAGCACTTGATAACCTGACGACTTCCATTGTGATGATATCGGTCATTCGGAAATTGATTGACAAAAAGGAAAATCGCTGGCTCTTTGGCGGTTTTATAATTATAGCTGCAAACGCCGGTGGAGCCTGGTCACCTATCGGTGATGTTACCACTACCATGCTATGGAATAATGGTCAATTACCTGAGACAATGGTGATTATTGTAAACCTGATCATCCCTTCACTGGTAGCCTTATTGGTTCCGTTGACGGTCGCTTCCTTTTTTGCTAAAGGCAATGTCAAGCGCCCTGAAAAAGTAATTCCCATAGGAGATCATCATAATATAGAACTTCCTCAATCTGAAAAAGCGTTTATCTTCTTTTTGGGATTAGCAGGATTATTATTTGTTCCGGTTTGGAAAACAATGACTCACCTGCCTCCCTACACCGGGATGATGTTAAGTTTAGGTGTTTTATGGACGGTGACAGAGCTCATGCACGGAAGAAAATCGAGAGAAATGAAGCGGGAGTTATCCGTAATTTCAGTACTTCAAAAAGTAGATACCGCCTCAGTCCTTTTCTTTTTGGGGATATTGATGGCCGTGGCTGCTCTACAGGAAGTAGGACATTTGACCACTGTGGCCGGATTTTTAGATACAACAATGGATGGTAATATTTTTTCTATCAATATCTCAATTGGTTTGCTTTCTGCAATTGTTGATAACGTACCATTGGTGGCAGCTGCCCAGGGAATGTACCCTATTGCTTCTTCCGGCACATTTGCTGAGAGTGGACAATTCTGGCAATTTTTGGCTTACTGTGCAGGAACCGGTGGTTCAGCACTGATTATCGGATCTGCTGCAGGGGTAGCGGTAATGGGGCTTGAAAAAATATCTTTTGGCTGGTATATTAAAAGGATAAGCCTTTACGCTTTGATCGGATATTTTGCCGGAGCTGCGACTTATTACTTCATGTTCTAGGCTAAATACAAAATTTGAAGTTGATAACTTCTCATTGCACTATCTTGAGGTATTCAAATATTCTGTAATTTTCAGACAGAATTCATCTTGTATGAATTTTGTAAAGAAGTATAATGTGTGTAACAATTAAATTTGTTGCACGTTAATAAGTATATAAAACAAACCAAACCAGTTATGAGCTTTTTCCCTTTATTACTACAAGGATCAGCATTAGATAGTTTAAATAATGCTCAAAATGCCCAGGGTGTCACTGAAATGACCAAAGAAGTTAAGGTGTGGGACTTGATTGTCGGTATAGATCCTATGACCGGAGAAATCAGTATTACTAACCTGATCGTCATGTCGGCCTTATTCATTTTGTCCGTCATTAGTGTTTACATTTTTGTAGAGCGATACCTTTCTATTTCAAAATCTTTGAAAGAAGAAAAGAATTTTATGTACCGCGTAAAAGAATATTTATTAGATGGAAAAGTAGATGCGGCAAGAGATCTTTGTGCACAGACCAATAATCCTGCTGCCAGAATGGTAGAAAAAGGCATTTCAAGAATTGGAAAACCCATGCGGGATATTGTCAGCTCTATTGAAAATGTTGGAAAGCTGGAGATTTATCACCTTGAAAAACGAATGAGTATTTTAGCTACTGCATCAGGTGCCGCGCCAATGATTGGGTTCTTAGGAACCACTTTAGGGATGATACGGGTGTTTCAAGCCATGAAGTTTGAGGATAGTTTTGAACTGTCTACCATCTCAGGAGGAATTATGGAAGCTATGGTCACTACAGTAGCTGGTTTGGTCGTGGGAATTATCGCCTATATGAGCTATAATTACTTAGTAGCAAAAGTAGATAAGGTCATTCATCACATGGAAGGTGCTTCGATTGAATTTTTAGATTTATTGAACGAACCGGGTAAATAGTTGTATGAATTTAGGAAGACGAAATAAAGTAAAGGCTGAAGGAGGAATGTCATCTATGACTGACCTGGTGTTCTTGCTACTCATATTTTTTATTATCCTGAGTACAAAAGTAGAGCACAATGTTCCGGTTGACCTTCCTCAAAACAGTGACTTATCACCGGCTCAAACCAATCCGCCGGTAGTGTTGGGGGTTTCAGAAAACAGCACTTATTTCTTTGAAGACGATCTCTCTGCGAGCTATTCTTTTGAAGAAATGATGCCGATTCTTGAACAAAAAATGGGAGAACATCCCGAAAAAACGTTGAAGATTTCAGCCGATAAAGTGGCGAATTATGAAGCGGTTTTTCAGGTGATCGCCCTTGCTAAACAAAGAGAATGGAAGCCTGCACTGGCTTATAAACCATAAAGGAAGGAGAGAAGAAGTATGAAAGCTATAAGAAGATCACTAGCCGCATTAAAACATGAGGATCATAGAAGAGCGCTTTATGCAGCCCTTATATTTATTATGTTGTTGATTTTATTCTTTTTATTAGTTGGATTTGAACAACCGGATCCCCCTTTGCAAGAAAAGAAGGTGGAAATCTCTGTTGAAGATATTGACCTTGATTTTGGCTCTACTGCTGAGGGCGGAAGTCAAAGTTCGGATATGAATCCGGATCCGGTGACACCAACTCCTGAAAATGTGGTGGAACCCGCACCTGATCAGGAGACACAAACTGAATCTGAAGTGACGGTAACAAGTAGTAACGGAAGTAATCAAAATAGTACAACTACTCAAGAAACGACACCACCGGTAGACAATACATTTACTTTTGGTGGAAGTTCAGGTAATGGACAGGGAGATGGAGAAGGGGATGAGTTTGGAAGCGGAACGGGAGTTGGAGGAACAGGAAGTGGTAATACACCCGGAGACGGAACCCATAATCCAAATAGAAAAATTATTTCTCCACCAAGTTTTAACGCACAGGCACAAGAAGAAGGAAAGATCGCACTAGACATTTATGTAGATGCAGAGGGAAAAGTGGTTAAAACAAAATTCAAGTCTTCAAAATCAACATCAGGAAGCGATTATTTGAAGAAATTGGCAGAAAAGGCAGCGCGTACCATGAAATATGATAAAAAACCCGGAGCTGCGTTGGAGTATGTCGGGTATCAGATTTTTTCTTTTAAGAAATCATAAACCAAGAAGCCGTACATTTGCACTTGATATCGTATAAACTTGCGTTAAAGTGGTAAATGATTCTCCAACTATCAACTGGAAAGATTATAATTCGGTAATTGACTGGTTATTTAATCAATTACCAAATTATCAGGCACAGGGCACATCTGCCTATAAGCCGGGATTAGATACCATTGAAAAATTTTTGAAAACCATTGGAAATCCGCATAATAAATTCAAATCTGTTCACATTGCCGGAACAAATGGAAAAGGGTCTGTTGCGCATATAATGGCCGCTATTTATCAAAAAAATGGTTATAAAACAGGTGTTTTTTCCTCCCCTCATATTTCGGATTTTAGAGAGAGAGTTAAAATCAATGGAAGCTATATCCCCCAAAAGGATGTGGTGGATTTTTTGAAAACAAATTTTCGGCTGATTCAGGAGTTGGAAGTCACCTTTTTTGAAATTACGACGGCACTTGCATTCACTTATTTTGCCAAAGAAGAGGTTGACATAGCGCTCGTAGAAACAGGATTGGGAGGCAGACTTGATGCAACGAATGTTCTGTATCCGGAGCTATCTGTTATCACATCTATCGGTATGGACCACATGCAGTTTTTGGGAGATAACCTGACCTCCATTGCAAAAGAAAAAGCCGGGATCATAAAACCAAAAACCCCGGTTGTTATTGGTGATTTAATTCCGGAAGCAGAAAAAGCGGTGCGTGAAAAGGCAACGGAATGTGAAGTTGAGCTTATTAAAGCAAAACCAGCCAATTTACCTTCTGATCTGGTGGCTTCTTACCAGGAGCAAAATAAAGGCATTGCAATAACGGCAATTGAATCCCTCGAACATAAATTTCCTGTGGATCAGGAAAAACTGAAACAGGCATTATTGCAGGTGACAGCGCTTACCGGTTTTAGAGCGCGTTTTCAAAAAATTCAGTCAGATCCTACTATTATTGTGGATGTTGCTCATAATGCGGATGGCGTAAAGGCTTTATTTAAAGAAATTAAAGCATTATCCTATGACCGCTTGCATTTGATTTACGGAACGTCTGCAGATAAAGATTTACAAGCTGTTTTTGACCAGTTCCCAAAGGATGCAGCCTATTATTTTACGACTTTTGATTCGCCCCGCAGTTTGTCGGTAGAGGCTTTTGAAAAATTGGCGAAACAATACCAACTTAATCACCAACTATTCAAAAAGCCGCAAAAAGCGTTGGAATTGGCTAAAACCGTTGCATCTGCATCCGATCTTATTATTGTGTTTGGCAGTTTCTATATTATGAGTGCTGTTTTTCAGGATTCGTGAAGAACTAACAGTGGAATATCTGCTAGTTGTGCCATAGTTGAAGTGACACTTTTTCCGAAAATTCGTTCAAATAAGTTGTGTTTGCGTGCAATAAGAATCAACATAGAACTTTCTTCCTGTTTGGCAAACTGGACAATTCCCTCAGGAATACTTTCATGCTCATTATAGTAAAAGTCGTGCGGCAGTTCTCCCAGTAAACGATCTATTTTTATGCCAGCTGAGGCTTCTGCTTCACTTAGGATCTCGGCATTTTGATGTACATTGAGAATTTTTAAAGTGCACCCGTGACCTCGGAAAAGCTCGACAATTGATGTAAATAACTTTGGATTTTTACCCTCTTTCAGGTCACTCGCTAAAACCGGATTTTTCAAGGATTCAAAGGTAGCAGATTCAGGAATGGCCAGTACCGGAACGTTTGCTTCCTTAACGACTTCCTCCGTGTTGCTTTTGAGGAGGAAATTTGATAAATCACTTCGCTTACGGTTTCCGACCACAATATAGTCAGGGCCTATGTCCTTAATAATTTGATGGATGGAGAACTTGAGTTTTCCAATTTCAATGCGACTGCTGATCTTCAAGTTGGATTCGTATACTTTTTGGAGGGAAGCCATTTTTGCAGCTAGTCTCGCCTTAACATCAGTTTCAATTTCAGTTGCCTGAGAAACAACAGCATCATTAAAGGGAGGAGTTTCGTAAAGGCAGTGAAGCAAAATGTATCGACAATCCTTCAAGCCAAAAAATTGAATTCCGTAATGCACTGCGTTCTCTGCATTGTTTGAAAAGTCTGTTAAGAGTAGTACTTGTTTCATGCTATCTGTATTTATTTGTTAGCAAAGTAAACGGATTGAACGTTGCCTTTCAATGACCTCTCTTAGTTCGCAATATGACTTTGCTCAATCATAATGATTTACATTTTATCCTTACATTTATGACATTCCCGTTTTTTGGGAAAGGAAGACAAACTACTAGAGTACATGAACAAACAAAGAGAGATCATTGATGAGGCTTTTAAAAACTGGAAAGGCCATCTGGAACAAATTGATGATGTTTGTGTGATTAGGGTGAGGATATGAAAATGTTAAATAACACAAGAAATAATACCGGTCGATTTAAATTTAATCACTTACTGTTGTTTATATGCATTGCTATACCTGCTTTTTCATTTTCTCAGTCGGATAGTGAAGTTGTATCAACTCAGTCAGATGAAGCGTTACTTATATTATCGGATTCTTTATGGCTGTTCAAAGAAGGAGACGAACAAAAGTTTGGAGATGCGGATTATAATGACTCAGACTGGGATACTACAGTTTCATATTTGTTTCCGGATGCTAAAGATCTACCATCCCTGGATGGAATCGTGTGGTTTCGGAAACATTTTACAGTTCCTTTAGCATACCGAAATACGGTTGTGGCGGTGACAATGAATCAAGCCGGGGCGTCAGAGCTTTATTTGGATGGTAAACTGATCCGTAAAAATGGGAATCCATCAAATGATCCTGAGAAAGAAGAAGTGTACAATCCCAATATGACACCAATTCCTATATACCTTGATAGTTCGGCATCTCATGTAATTGCATTAAGATATTCAAACCTCAATGACCCTGCATTTACCAGTGGAAGAAACGGTGCCGGTTTCAGGATGGTGGTTGGAGATTATGACGCCCTCACAAAAGAGTTAATAGATAGTCGGTTAACAGCAACCGTTGTTCTCATGTTTCTGGGTACATTCTTTCTGACACTTGCTTTTTTACACTTGATTATCTACTTATTTTATCGAAAGAAAAGAAACAATTTGTTTTACGCTCTTTTTATGTTCTCTTCAGCGGCTTTCTGTTATATCCCGCAGTTTGCAATGAATAGCAATGACCCCTCCTATTCATCCTTCCTCATTTCATTTTTAAAGTTTGTTGTACCGTTTTTCATGATGAGTTTTCTGTCACTGTTGTATGCGCTGTTTTATAAAAAAATGCCTAAAATATTTTGGGTATTCCTTTCTATCGTAGTACTGACTATAGTGTTGTTGTTTGCACAATCTGAGGTAGGAGTGATCTTATCTATTTTGTTTTCACTTGGCGTATATATAGAGTCATTCAGAGTGAGTGTAGTAGCGATAAGAAGAAAGAAAAGAGGAGCCTGGATTGTTGGTGGTGGTGTTCTATTTCTTTTGTTGACGATTTTTGGTTTTATACTGTCAGCTATTATTGCAGGTAATAATATTCAAGTGAGTAGTTCAACTGCTTTAGGAATTGTTTTAATTCTTCTGCTTGTCTTAGCAGTGTTGAGTTTGCCGTTTTCAATGTCGGTTTTTTTAGCATGGGATATATCCAAAACAAATGTGGAACTGGAGAAAAAGCTGGTTGAGGTAAAAGAATTATCTGAAAAAACGATTCGGCAAGAACAAGAGAAAAAGAAAATAATAGAGGGACAAAAAGAAAAACTGGAAATTGAAGTCAAAGAAAGGACAAAAGAAATCGTTGAACAAAAAGAAAAAATCGAAGAAGCCCATCAGGAGATTAAAGATAGTATTGCTTATGCCAAGCGGATACAGACAGCAATTCTTCCTCCTGACAGCTATGTTGAAGAGAGATTACCTGAGAATTTTGTTTTCTACAAACCAAAAGATGTTGTAGCGGGAGATTTTTATTGGGTGGAGCCCATCACTAAAGTTTCGGGCTCAAAAGGAGCAAATAAAACTAACTCTCTCCCTTTTGGGAAGCGGGAGGGGGACATAGTTTTATTCGCTGCTGCAGATTGCACAGGACACGGGGTTCCGGGAGCTATGATTTCTGTGATTTGCAATAATGCGCTAAACCGTGCAGTAAGAGAATTTAATTTAACTGATCCGGCAAAGGTATTGGACAAAACCCGTGAAATAGTATTAAAAGAATTTGAAAAATCCGAAGAAGAGGTGAATGATGGGATGGACATTGCGCTTTGCAGTTTGAGCTTTGATTCAAACTCAAACGGTGTTGTTGGCACTTCGACTCCGCTCAGTGCCCGTTTAAAATACGCCGGGGCACATAATCCGCTATGGATTATAAGAAAAGGGAGTGATGAAATAGAAGAGATCAAGGCAAGTAAACAGCCAATCGGTAAATTTAAATATGCTGAACCATTTGTTTCACACGAAATTAACTTGAGTTCAGGTGATTCTATTTATATCTTTTCAGACGGATTTTCAGATCAGTTCGGTGGGGAAAAAGGAAAAAAATATAAAGCGAAAAATTTTAAGAAATTATTATTGTCAGTAAAAGACAAGCCAATGTCTGAACAAAAAGAATTAATCGATCAGGAATTTGAAGCATGGAAAGGAAATTTAGAACAATTGGATGACGTTTGCGTGATTGGGGTGCGCATGTAATGCGTGCCTCAATCAAGACAAACGACTTCATCCCGATTGATATTTTCAAGGAAGCGAAGCGACTGTAGAAAATACTTATCGGGATGGATGACGTCTGCGTAATTGGGGTGAGAGTATAAACTCGAACACCAATTTAAGCAGTTTACCACGAGCGCTGCTGCACTGAGCGAAGTCGAAGTGACAGCCGAGTGGTAATAGGAGTCCGACTTTAGCCGTCCCCGTGATGACAGCATCCCGCTACTGTGGTTTTGTGTTATTGGAATACGGTCGTAAACCGTACACGAAGAACGACTTTATTCTAATAGCTATCAGGATTTAAGTGATTGCAAAAAATGAAAAATAATTGCTTGTTAAACTATTATTTTTAACGATTCTCCGCAATGATACCACCATTTATTTTTAATGCTATTGGACGTGCTGATTTCCACAAGTTCCTGCCCCGTAGAAAGCGGATTAGCCTGCTACGCACAGTTGGTGTATGGAGCCTGGCTGAACAGAGCGGCTCACGCATAGCGGGAAAGCTACTGTACCGCCCTGGCGAAACACCAAATGAAGTGGCAGTTAGCAGCTGTATACGGATTATAGCCACTGTAGCAAATCCTTTAGCGAAAGTGGCGAGGCAGCCAAAAAATAGTATTTAAACTGATTTTTTATCAATTACTGGTATCATTGCGGAGAATCATTTAACCCCCATTATTCATGAACTCTTGTACACCATACTGTTTTGGCGGTTAATTTGTTTTTTTAACTTTCAGCTTTTTATACTCAGACGGAGCAATTCGGGATTTACTTGACAGTTTATCATAAACATTGGGAAACGCTTCCTGAGCCAAAGAAATTTTATTTCTGAGCTTGTCATAATAACTGTGATCAAACATCTTTCTAAAATCTTCACGTGATAAAAACGTTTTAGCATACAAGGCTTGATATCCATCATTTTCTACGACAAACTTCTCACATTTTTTAAGGGCTTCATTACCGTCAAATTCTTCAATATTTCCAATACCATAAGCACCGATATCTACAAACATTTCATCTTTGCTTCCATCCGGTTTTTTATATGGGTGGATCATTCCCAGTTCATTTTCATGATCGTATATCGCCATTGGACATAGCCAAAGCGGGTAAAGGTTAAAATACTCGTGAAAATGATCTAATGAAGCCTTTAGTTTTTCTATGGGAACAAGCATATCCTGGGTGACACTGTGTTTTTCTCTAAGCCGTCGTGTGGTTTCAGTTTCAAAATATTTCATCAGTGATAACTGAGGGGGCATGGCCCAGCCAAACAAAAAGCGGTGTAGGGGGTGATTACCAAACGGAATCACGTGATCCATCATCCAGAATAAACTTCGGGTATGTCGGTGATAATATTGTCTTAAAGGAATGTATTCTACCGTATCCTTAGCTGAGTTCAATATTTTTTCAACATGCGTGTAAAACCAGGGTTTGTACCATCTTCGAATGGGATTTCGTTTACCATCATCTCCTTTTTTGTCTACCATATCACCAATTAGCAAGACAGACCTGTCTTTATCAAAAACGATTCCTTCAACAAAATCATGTGGTTCTTTTTTACGACTTTCTTCTTCAAATTTTTTGATTAATTGCTCTTGTGATTCAATGGGGATATACTGTAAACGCACATATTTTTTTGCCGGAAGCATCTTGAGTTCAACAGCTACCAAAAAACCTAAGGTTCCATATGACCAGGGAATCATAGCAAACAAGTCTGAATTTTCATCCTTACTGCATTTCTTCAGTTCGCCATCTGGTGTAATTATCTCAAATGATTCACAGATGTACTGAAACAATCCATATTTATGACTTGATGTTTCAATGCCAAAACCGTTCACCAAGCCGCCTACGGTCAAGTCATCTAATTCAGGTAAAACGGCAATTGTCCATCCTCTGGGATTCAAAGCAGATGTTAATTGGCCCATACTCACTTGCGGTTCTACTCTGACTGTTTGCTTTTCTTCATTGATCTCCAGAATGTCATTCATATTCAGATGGATCTTACGGTTGGTTTTTTTGTAAGCAGGCACTAACTCACTCATACTAAACCAACCTGATCTACCAGTAGTGAGTTGTTCTTGACAACCATTCTCTTTCCAATCTTTTAGTTGGTTTCGGACTTTTTGGACGCGTTTATCGTGTTTTTTTGGAGCACTTCTCAGCCAGAAAGATATTTTTCTTTTACTTTTTAAATAGCTCTCAAAACAAACTGAAATGGGAATTAAAATTAGCGTAGCAAAGGTACCTCTGTATTTGGTTAAGAGAATTTCAACCCATCCTTTTTTTTTCTCCCTAGTAGCCATATAATGAAGTATTTTTTAGATCAGTTGTGAGATGAAAAAACGCTAATAATCGTGAAGAATTAAGAGCGGCATTTCAGCTAATCGGGACATTTCTTTGGTCAGGCTTTGTTGTGTAAAGCGTTGAAAAATATTTTGTTTCCGAGCTAGAAGAACCAGTAAGCTTCTACCGTGCGCATCTACAAACTTCCGTATACCTTTTTTTACGTCTTCATTTTTCAAATGATGAAATTCGTGGGGAATGGATGAGAAAATATCTTCTAATTGCTCACCGGCCTCCTCTTCTTTTTTCGTCATATCTTCTTGAGGTTTTTTGACATTTATTACCATTACCGGAACCTTGTGATATTTTGCGATACCAATGAGTGGTTTTATTTGTTCAGGGTATTTAATTCTGTGCATATCACTAGCAAAAATCAACCCCCCTTCACCCGGTGTAAACTTGCGATCTACCGGAACTGCTAACACCGGACATTCAATCTTATCGATAAGTTCGTATGTTTTTGCCCTTAACATAGCTGCTTCAAAATTATATTTTGATCGATTGCCGATCACCACGTAGTTCGCTTTCAAATCCTTTACCGCATCATTTATCGCTGAAGCCAGTAAGCCATAAGTTGAATGAATACGAATAGTTAAGTTTTTATCAGGAAATGCTGCTCGTAAAAGCTGTTCTTCCTTTCTTAAATGTTTGGTTCCCCCTCTCTCTTGTAGTTCATCTACCGACAAAAAGCCATCATTTCCTGTTGGAGAATCAATATAGGTATTCATTATAATGTATTCAGTATTCTCATTTCCAAATAGATGAACAGCATAGTTCATGGCGTTACGCGTGCTTTCAGAAAAGTTTGTGGTCAATATTACCTTTATCATGTTCGGACTTTTTACCTAAAATAATACTTTCATTAAAATAACAATTGCATTTTAATGATAAGTTTTGCTAAATTGTGAAAAAGTAATCACATATTACTTGTATCAGAAACAGGTGTATTTCAAAAAAACACTAAACCAATTCAATTTTTTTGATAAGTAAATTGAATTCTTGCGCTTTTTTACTGGAAAACAGGAAACCAATTTCTTCTATTTGTTCTCCCTTGTAATTAGGCAAATCTAAATTTTCACCTCTGTAACGAGGGTGGAAATGATGTAGGTCAAGATGGATGGTTTCCCAATCGCCACTGGTCTGAAAATAATGGACATAAGAAAACGAACTGGCGGCAACACTTTTTATCCTTAACATATATCGATTTCCATCTCCTTTTACGTGAAGAAGCAACTGATTTTTACCAGCAATATTCATAGCATCTAGTTCAGTATGAACAGAACAAAATCCACCATCATTTTCGAGAGAAATTTTACCCGAAAAATAAGCATATTGGTTTTTATTTACCTTAAAATTGCTTTTAGATTCCCCCCCCATGATTACGTCATCTACAACTCTCCAGTTATTGAGGTGGTCAGCTGAAGTAAAATCTACTAAATTTAAGGTGTCTGTTGGCACAGATAGGGTTAATTTCATTGCTTATGTTTTATGCTCTAATATCTATAACAGTTGTCGAAGCAATAAGTTCAATATTTTATTTGCGGAAAGTACGCATTTTTTTATTATTATAAACGTAGTTTTCTGTTTTAAGATGTTTGATTTTGAACAAATCAATTTATTGATACTAAAATAGCAATCACTACATTAGGGTACTTGTCAGTATTGACTTATTGGAAGTCTAACTTTATTTCCCCGGACATCAATGATTATTTTTAATAAAATAGGTAGATATCTGAATATATTAACCCATCCTTTTTTTGTTCTTGAATGATTCTCCGCAATGATACCACCATTTATTTTTAATGCTTGTTGACTCTGTTGCTTTCTGCGAGTTCTGCCCCGTAGAAAGCGGATTAGCCTACTACGCACAGTTGGTATACTTGAGCTTAGTTGTACAGGGCGGCTCCCGCTTTAGAGGGAAAGCCACTGTACAACATAGCGAAATACCAAATGAAGTGGCAGCTAGCAGCTGTATACGGGTATAGCCACTGTAGCAAATTCTTTAGCGACAGTGGCGAGGCAGCCAAAAAAAAACAGAACTAAAACGTAATAGCTTGAATTAAAATATACTGACTTAGGTGAATAATAAAAAGATGAGTTGGGTGAAGGAACTAAATTGTTAAAATCAAAAAAAAGTGAATCGACAGGATTATATTAATTAAAAAAATCAATAGCATTGTAAAAATTAATTTTGTAAATTAAGAAGATGAATTACGTTAGTCTAGATGAAATTGAACAATTAGAGGTTGGGTTGTATAATTCAATGCTCTGTGGTGATTTTGGTCTTGTGGGAGGCTCGAACCAAACATTAAGAGAAAATGTGATTGGATATCAATTCAGTGAGTCAAGAGATCCTGAAGATGATGAAGAGGAGGATGATGATTTTGATGATGACTTTGATGACGGCTTTGATGATGATGATTTTGACGAAGAATCATTTGAAGAAGAAGATTTGGATTGGGATGAAGAAGAAGATGACGATTATAGCGAGATTGACGATTTTTAGTTAATTTTTGACTTCAAGATTTTAAATATGAACCGGTCGGATTATTCTTTGACTCGGCTCGGTTCGCTCTATGTTTTTTTAATGATGGTGATGGTAAGCCGATAGTTCAATTATTGATCTGGCGGTGAATAACTTTCAAATTTGTGTTTTTAGAGATAATTTACAAGACAAAACGGTTTTTGTGAAGCGCTATGGTAAAAATGCGTTATAAATGAGTAGGTCTAAGCCTAAAAATTTTCAAATACGCCTAATCCGAACAGGGCAAAATCATACTTTACCGGGTCAATCGGGTCAAGGATTCTAAGATTAGTATCCAATTCATTCAATGCTTTGGCATCATTCTGTTTTCTGTTCAATAATCCTAACTTGCGCGCAACATTACCAGAATGTACATCCAAAGGACATGATAAAATTGAAGATGGAATGGTCTGCCAGATACCGAAGTCAACACCCCGTTTATCATTTCGAATCATCCAACGCAGATACATATTTATTTTTTTTGCGGCAGAACCTTTCATTGGGTCTCCAATATGCTTTTCTGTTCGGTTTTGATGCTCTAACGAAAAGAATATCTTTTTAAAATGGCTTATAGCGGGTTGAATGGAATGAGCAGTAGCATGTTTTGCAAATATCTGCTCCAGGCCTTCATGATGAGTATAAATCTCCTTTAATGCGGTCACGAAATATTTAAGGTCTTCAGAGTTGAAAGTTCTGTGCACAAATCCATCCAGTTTTTCTAATTGGTTTGAATTATGTTCCATCACAAAATCAAAAGGGGAGTTGCCCATCAACTGAATCATACGATTTGCATTCTTGATAATCGTCTTTCGGTTGCCCCAGGCAATGGTAGCGGTCAAAAAACCGCTAATCTCAATATTCTCCTTTCGGCTGAACTGATGAGGCACAGAAATCGGATCAGATTCAATAAATTTTAAATTGTTGTACTCTTGTACCTTTTCATCCAGAAAGTCTTTTATTTCAGCGTCTATTCTTTTCATTATAATTTATCCGTTAAAGAATAAAAAAATACCTGGATAACCATTAATTAAAGAGGAGTTAGTATCGGGGTTATTTTTTAGTGTAAAATTCATAAAAATATTGAGTTCTAGCTAATATAACAATAGAGTAGATTTTGTGTTTGTTTAACAATATAACAAGGTTCATTGACATCCAACTGGTAAGATTACGGAGAATCATTTTAATATTTCTATTCAAGTTTTATTTCAAATGATTTAGGTGTTGCATAAAAAAAGACCCCACATATAGCGGAGCCTTACTTTTAATTGTTGTGGGCGATACTGTGGATTCGAACCAGTGACCCTCCCGACTATGTCGGGATGCTCTGAATCAACTCTTCTATTTTCTTTCTTGATTTCCAGGACTTAACTTTTCGTTCAAATGCATAAGCTTGCTTTTTAGTCTCAAATACTTTTGCGAATTTTAATTCCCAATCATCTGCTTTGCCTGTAAATCCTTTGTGGTTTGAATTATGCTTTCTTGTCCGTTCACTCAATTCATCTCCAGTATGGCCTACATAATATCGATCCAACTCCTCTGAAAATAATATGTAACAATGATAATTCACGGCATAAATAAATAAAGCCGGACACTTCGTATCCGGCTTTTTACTCGTGGGCGATACTGGATTCGAACCAGTGACCCCCTGCTTGTAAGGCAGGTGCTCTGAACCAACTGAGCTAATCGCCCTTTATTGTTTTTACAAGTTTCATCTTGGTGGTGACCCTCCCGACTATGTCGGGATGCTCTGAACCAACTGAGCTAATCGCCCTTTATTGTTTTTACAAGTTTCATCTTG
>JBBDID010000003.1:190265-194399 GCA_040880585.1 Crocinitomicaceae bacterium
GTGACCCTCCCGACTATGTCGGGATGCTCTGAACCAACTGAGCTAATCGCCCTTTTATTGTTTTTACAAGTTTCATCTTGGTCAGCAAATCCAAAATCCCGGATAGTGCTATTTTTCGATCGTTATCGAAATTGATTTCCCTTATAATAAGGGAGCGCAAATATAGATGAGTTTTTTTTTAGAACAAAGAAATTCTAATTATTTTTCATGAATATTTTCGAACCTATATCCTGATTAATTCAGGTTTTCAATAATATGATCAATCAGGGGGTTGTCATTAAGGTTTTTATCATAAGCAGGGTTCGTATACTTTGGTGCCAAAATTAATTTTCTATCGATCATTTCATTAATCAATGGCAAGTACTTATGATGTGTCTTTCCTACCATTAAATCTGCAGTTCCGTCAGATTCTTTCATGAGTTTTGATACTTCCCGTAATCCCCCTAAATAAAGATAATCTTTTGTGAAGCCACCTCCTCTGTAAATACGTGTGCTGAGATAAAATGCTTTTTCAATTCCCATTCCGTATTCATCCATTAGCATTTCAGCGGTTTTTGTGAAGGGATTATTATTAATCATGGAGGAAATCCCCACTACTCTTAGAGATAATTCCTTCAAACGCTCAACGGTTAGCGTGTTTGAATAGTATTCACTCATGATTGCAAGCCCTTCTTGTGTTTTGGTATTTACAGGCATTCCCATGACAAATAACTTAATGGGTTGAGCGTTTGCATTCATAGTGGTTACCATGTGTACTCCAATCTCGTGATGCACAAGGGAGAAAATTTCTTTTTGACTAAATTTACTTCCTTTTTTCAGGTAAAGTGTTTTTTCAGAGTTTACCACCATGGCTTTTGCCGCCAGTTTATCTGAAAATTTAATTTTGCATTCAAAATCGTAATTCGCCAGGCTATCTTTTAATATCTGTAAAGCTTCCCGATCATTGTATATCTGTTCATCTTTTTTTTGCTCATCATGAAAGTGCAAAATAAACTTAGCATTAGCAATATCCCGATTGGAAGGTTCTCCGAAATACCTCAACGAATTATAAAGAAAGTGATCCGTACCAATTGAAGAGATAAGCTCAACTTTATCACAGTAAGAATTGATTACTTCTTTGTAAAGAGATTGAATATCTACATCATCAATATCTTCAACTGGAAGGTTCATTAATTTGCGCTTTAGCAAAAAAGGATCAATATTGAGATGCTTGTATTTGAATTGGGGCTCGTACCGTCCTTTACTTTTGATAAACTTCCTTTTTTCCGATTCAATATTGACAGGATTGACAAATCGTAATACCTCAAAATTTTTGATCAATTTGTAAAGCCCTTTATCTACTTTCAGTATAGACTTGTCAAGTTCACTCGATAAAAGCAAGTTATAATTTGTGACTTTAAGATTTGAAAACTTCTTGGTAAAGAGAAGAGCATTATCCAGAATTACTCGTTTAAATCCCTCTTTAATAGCATCTTCTACCTGTGAGTAGTACTCGCCCGTGTTTTCATCACAATACACTTTTTTTACCTCTGTGGCAAAAACAAGGGAGTGATCAAATCGATCGGTAATAAATTGAAGTAAATATCCCCTTCCATAAAAAATGACGTTCTCAGTGGTGAGGTTCTTTATATTCGGTAATTCAATTGACTCCAACCCCTTTAAATAAGCTTTTTTAATAGCTGCATATTTGCGATTATCTATTCTTTCAGATCCTACATTAAAAACAGGCGTGTCGATTTCATGGCGCTTGTAATTATAGGAGTGGATATCATAAACTATACAGGCTTTGAATAACTTTTCAAGCTTTTCAATCAATGCTTCAACAATGCGGTAAAAGTTATTATGCTTTTCAAGACTTCTCGTTTTTTCCGCCGCTGTTAAAGGTTTTTTCCATACCGGTTTTCCCCAGGCGTCTTCATAAATGGCCGTCTCAGGACTTCTGTTTAAGTCATACTCATATCTAGAATCCAAGCCTGAAATGACAATAGGAAAAGAGGATATGAATTCTAATGTTTTAGGGTCTTCTTCATACCAACGATCAAATTCAGTATGAATAATATTGTCGTGAAGTTCTTTTCGTAAGTTATGCCCTGAATGGATGGCTGCACAAACGTAGGGAACGTACTCTGTAATTTTTATGAAAAGACCGATTTCTTCGTCTTCTATTTCAAACTGATGTCCCTTATTGATCTTATCAATAATCTGGTCGATCGATAACTTATGCATTTTCTACTTTTTCTCTGAATTCTGTTTTACGTTGCTCAGATACAGACCTGAATTTCACTACATTTTCAACAAAATCAACCACCTTTTTTTGTAGTTTGGTTTTGTTGAGTCGATTGATATTTACAATACCCCCCGGGCTACAGACATTTACTTCAATAAGTTTTTCTTTAATAATATCCAAACCAACAAAATACAAACCATCAGCCACTAAACGTTTGCCAATCACTTTGCATAGATCTTTTTCTTGTTTAGAGAGCGTATGACGTTTTACCGTTCCTCCCGCAGATACATTTGATCGGTGATCACCTTCTGCCGGTACTCGTTTCATGGCTCCAATGGGTTCACCATTTAGTAACAATACCCTGACGTCTCCTTCATCAGCACCCTCTATATATTCCTGAAGAATGACATAATTAGAAGAATCCTTGCCCTGAGAAATATAAAAATCAAGCAGCGAGTTGATGTTCTGCATGGCGTTTTTTTCAACAACGATTACGCCTCTTCCACCCATGCCATCCAGTGGCTTTAAGATCATTTTGTCATGCTCAGACTCTGTGATAACACGTTTTAAATATTCTTTATTTTTTGAAACGTGTGTGGCCGGTATATACTCATTGGTAGGATTATCTAAGCTGGCTGTGTAAAGCTTGTTATTAGCCTCCCTCAGGCCTTGAATATCATTGATGAAGAAAACATCATCCCTGACAGAATCTAAAAAATTCAGCATTAAGCTATCAATGGGCGGGTTGGCACGCATAAAAATCACATCAAATCCGGCAAGTGGAAGCATTTTCTCCTGAATCTTGACTTTTTTGTAAAGGCTGGTTGCAGTTACAGGAAATGTGCCTGTTGTAGTTAAAACGCGTCCAAATACATTAGTAATGCTGTTTCGCATAGTTAATCCGGCAGGGGTAGCAATAACTACTCTGTGTTTTCGCTTCATGCATTCATGGATGATACGTAAGGTTGAATCCTTAGCAGGTTCAACATTTTCCCAGGGGTACATGATAAAACAAATATTCATTTCTATAACTTTTTAGCTAAATATAATAATGATTATTTAGCGATTGAATTGCGAAAGTATGCTAAATAATTGTTTTGAAAATACTCAGAAGCCAACAATGTCTTTTTTTGAATTGACATTTTTAAAATTAATCGGGTCAAATTCTTTAGTATCAATGAGATTCACATTTAATTTTTTTAATAGGTTGCTTACTTTTAAATCTGAAGTTTTAATCTGCTCTTCGATCATGGGTAATCCAGTTTTTTGGTAAACACCAATTAATGGATGAATTTGTTCTTGTTGAACAGGAACAGTGACATCAAACCCCTCAGAATGAAAAATCAGATGCTTGAGAAGGGAGTGTTGTAAATAAGGTAAGTCACAACTGACCAAGATGTTTTTTTCATGTTCAGATACCTTAAGTCCTGCGTGAATGCCCCCCAAAGGGCCTTTATCTTTAAAAAAATCGGGATAAACAGGAAAACCAAATGATTTATATTGGGGATGATTTGCGATAATCTTTATTGAAGTAGTGATTTTCATTACTTCATCTATTACATAAGCAATCATGGGTTTTCCAAAAAGGGACATCAATCCTTTGTCTTCTCCCATTCTACTACTTTTTCCTCCGGCTAGAATGATTGCGCCTATACTTGACATAGATTAAAAATAAGCATTTAATAAAACTAATAGAGCAATTGAATAAAACTTAATGATTCTCCGCAATGATACCAGAACGTAAATAGATTATGTTCTGCTTTGAGATATTTAGCTCAAAAATGGAATTATGACGATATCAGAATTTTATAGAAAATTTAATAAAGAGCAGAACTGCAGGGAACACTTAAAGCAAAGTAGAGAGTCAGCAGGAGTTCAATGTAAAAAATGCAAAAACACTTCTCATT
>JBBDID010000004.1:0-190194 GCA_040880585.1 Crocinitomicaceae bacterium
AAGTCTTGTTCGGCTTATTCCGACCGTCATAGTGTTTCTTTTAATTGCCCATAACATCCGGATATACATTATAGCGTATATTCCTTTTATAGTTTATGTTACTAATTTACAGAATCAAAAGGACTTATGATGTTTTTTACATGTTCATTTGTTACATGGGTATATATCTCTGTGGTTTTTAAACTGTTGTGCCCTAATATGCGCTGGATAATCCGTATATCTGTTCCTGATTCTAAAAGATGGGTGGCAAAACTGTGCCGCAGCATGTGAGGGGTTACGCTTTGTCTAATACCCGCAACCTGAGCTGATTTTCTGAGAATTTGAGCTATGCTTGTAGCACTGTATTTATCACCGGTTGGGCTTTCAAATAAATAGTTTTCAGGCCGATATGATAAAAAATATTTGCGCAGGTCTTTGAGCACCTCTTTGCTTAATATGGTGTACCGGTCTTTATTTCCTTTCCCACTGTTTACTCTTATCATCATGCGGTTTGAATCTATGTCAGATAGCTTTAAATCAATTAACTCTTGTCTTCTTAATCCGGCTGAATAAAGTAAGCTGAGAATGCATTTGTGCTTGATATTTTTGGTTGCTAAAATGATTTTAAAAACATCTTCTTTGCTTAACACTTTTGGCAATTTTAGCTTTTTAAAAGGACGATCAATGCTGTAAAACCTGTTGGGCATCTCTTTCACGATTTCATAATAAAATTTAATGCTGTTGATCATTTGGTTTATTCTGGAGCTCGAATAGCCTTCTTTTGCCAGTTCATTGAGGTAATTCTGTATGTCATATTCTGAAATTTCCAGTGGTTCCCGGTCTTTGAAATCATTTAAAAATATCTCAAAACAACTGATGTAAGTACGTGCCGTATTGAATGCATATCCTTTGTATTCAAGTTTATCCAGAAATTCATCCGGGCAGTATCTGCGATTTTTTACTTTATCTCGATCACGAAAATGTTGTAAAGAAATTGAATCGTTGTTTTTTGTTTTTATTTTCTTATCAAAGAAGTTGGATCCGTTGACCCAGACTATGCCTCTGAAAGTGTCAAAGATTAAAGCAATATTGGCTTTTGTATTTGGTAGATAGAACATTTCAAATGGTTCACTCCACTGTATACCTTCAAATTGCTCTACCATTTTGCTTATCCGTTCATCCGGATAAAATTGCAATCCAATCTTTCTCTCATTGTTAATAAGCAAATGCTTAAGTGTAAGATGACGTGAGGCTCGTTTCATGGTATTGTAAACTGATTCAATGACAAAAATCAATGAACTTTAGGCCAAAAGCAAAAATAGCAGTAGATTTATACGTTTAAATATACGTATAATAAAATCTACGAATAAATGGAAAGAAAATGTCTCCATTGTGAAGAAATAGTTGAGGGTAGGGTGGATAAACTATTTTGTTCGGCTTATTGTAAGTCGGCATATCATTATCAACTCAAAAAGGACCAGGGGCAAACTTTATTCAAATCAATTGATCAGACATTAAAACGAAACCGGAAATTATTGGCCCATTACAATACTGCCGGTAAGTCTGTTATTCGAAAAGAAGTGTTATTAAAAGCAGGGTTCAACCCCAACTATTTTACGCATTATTGGAAAACCCAAAAAGGGGATGTGTACCTGTTTTGCTATGAATTTGGATTTTTGGGCAAAGAAGAAAAAGGTAAACCTAAATATGTTTTAGTGCATTGGCAAGATTATATGAATAAGTAAGCGTTCTACTTTTCTTATAAATCACCAACGGGAGTTCTGCCCCGGCGGAGGCGGAAAGCGTGCAGCAGCATGCCGTGACATTGAACAGCAAGCGGCAGAGCGACCACCGGAAGCTACTGCCTGTGCTAGTGAAATGCCCGGAATGCAATGCTCCTTGCAGCCGCAGACGGTTCCACCGCAGGTGGGGCAGCCAAAAAAATGAACTACCTCGGGGCAGAGCTGTCGAGGTATCAAATGGCGTTTTGCAAAGCAAACATATTTATTTCCGACCCAGAGGGTCGGGGAATTGAACCACTTGAGAGTAAAGAAGAAAGATCGTCCGCCTCTGGCGGACTGAAAGAGAAAAGATAAATCTGTTTATCAGAATCTTTCTTTGCTCTTTCTTCTTTAATCTTTCTTCTTTAATCTATTAATACATCCGCCAAACCACCCCTAAAGATGCACCAAACCAGTGCCGTTTAAATACCAGGGCGTTTTGTGCTTTTACATTTTGCAAAAGATAAATGCGGTAAGACGTTCCAAATTGCAGGTTTAACCTGTCTGTAATGCGGAAAACAGCATCTAAGCCGGCTTCGGTTCCCAGGGCGTAACCGGCGACCCATTTACCAAAGCTGGATTTTGTGCCGTCGGTAAAATAGTTCTCACTTTTTTCCAGCACCGAGAACTCATTGAAAATCCCCAGATGGCTCGTCAAGCGGAACTTTTCTCTTTGAACCACATCTGCACGCAAACTCAGTGGAATGCTCAGTGAGTTGATGGTTGTGTTTGCATATTCAACTACAAATCCGTCATAATATGAGCGGTAAACCGAGCGCGAAAAATGGAGTCCGGAGCGCCATGCCCAACGCGGCTTAAAGTACTTGCCGACAAAAGCGTGGAGGTTAAAATTCTTATTCACAGACGACTCAACAAGGGGAGGAGATGAACCATAAGAATCCTGCGTAAAATCGTAGGAAGAACTGATTGTCTGCTCTTGTTCTACAGCAGTGGAATATGGAGAAGTGGGCACCAATTCCGATTTAGACGGCCATGACCATGGCAGAGGCGTGTAAAAGGTATAGCTCACGCCAAATTCCCAGGGCAATTTCTTTTTAAAGGGTTCAATTTTAATCCACTTAGGTTGTGCCGGTTGCAAGGGCAGTTTTGAGATGTTTTTCAGAGGAATTTGGCCAATCTCTCCTGAAATGAGTGCTGGCTTATCACTTTCTTTTACCGGTTTTTCAGGAAGGTCTTCTTCTGTGACATCCTCCTCAGACTTATCTTTTGAAACAGCTTGTTCTGATCCTTTTACAATTAGCGGCTTATTGTTTTTATCGGAGGCAGTATTATTTTCTTCAGGAAACGGATCAGGCTTAACTTCATTTTCAGTGATTGGGGCTGTGTTTTTTGTAGTATTATCCGAATTTACAGCTACATCAGCCATTACAGTGTTTTTATCCTTTTGCACATCCTCTGTCTGTTCAGTTCCGGGATGATCTGTGCTTTCGGTCTTAATAATTTCTTCTGCCTGTTGTTCTTCAGTATTTTCAACGACTGTGCCGGCTTCATTTTGCGGATAAAAATGATACCCCAAAGCGCTTATTGCTATAATCGCAGCCATTCCGCTACCCATCCACCACCAAATGATGCCGCGGCGTTTTTTCTTCTCCTCCAGGCCAGCATCAATTTTACCCCACAGTTCATCTGAAGGAGCAGCGCCGAAGCCCTCAAACTTATCTGTTAAGCTACCTTTATGTTGTTCATTTTGCATACTTCAATTTTTTTTGTTCGGCTTCTATCATTTTTCTTAAAAACACTCTTGCCCTGCTGTATTGCGACTTTGAAGTTCCTTCCGAAACATCCAGCATTTCTCCTATTTCTTTGTGCGTAAAACCCTCCACTGCGTAAAGGTTAAACACGGTTCTAAAGCCGGTTGGCAGTTGTTGGATCTTTTCTAAGAGCGATTCCAGTTCCAATTGCTCAATTGCCCCATCTTCAACGGTTGATTGCACTTCGGCGTAATCATTCACCGTCTTAAGTGACTTTAATGCCTTGTTTTTCCGGTATTGCATCAAAGCTGTATTTACCGTGATTCGCCTCAACCATCCACCCAAAGCCCCTTGCGCATTGTAAGATTTTAAACTCCCAAACGCTTTGATAAAACTATCCTGCAAAATATCTTCCGCTTCAACCTCATTAACCGCATATCGCAAACAAATTCCTTTCATCATATATGAAAATCTCAGGTATAATTCATGCTGTGCCTGCCGATTATGTTGCAAACATTTTTCAACCAATTCCTGGTCGGTCAGCTGTTTATATTTTCGGTTTTCTATAGGCTTTATTTATAAACTTCATTAAAGTTAAGCGTGTAATCGTCCGGAATTTTAGGAACGACCACCATGTTCATATCAATCCTTATTTTTTTTTGCGAACCACATTCTTTCATGATGATATCATAATTATAGGTCTTATTGGGCTGGTCAATTTCCAGCTTCCGAACAAATTTTGTCTCGCTTCCCCCGGCTCCTGTCGGATATCCAATCAACGACTCTGTTTCAAAATTGACCGGCATTTCTGTCAAACAATCTGAAGAAAACCAGTTTTCATATTCCTCCTTTGTCTTGATGATAATCTCTGTAGAATTTTCATAATGGGTAACCCCTGAACAATGCATGATATCATATTCACGTATAATTTCACCTTTGTTTTTGTCATCCCCCCAACATTTTGGTGAATACTGACACGAACTTAAAATTACTGTTACTATGATCGCTACGCTGGTTTTCATCATCTTTAATATATTGTTTATTTGAATAGCAATCCAACTTTCAATTCAAAACGATTGATGTGTGTAAATGAATGAAAATCCTGCCACCAACTATCAACCCTTACTAAATAAGCATAACGGTATCCGATCGAAGTTGACAAGGCTAATCGGTCAGATAGATGCTTGGTCACGCCAAATCGTGCGCCGGTAGTAAATCCTCCTTTATTCTCCTCTAAAATTCTCAGCGGAATGTCATATCCCGCCATAATGTCTATGAATGGGGTCGCCTGTTTTTCTCCAAAATTGTACCTGCCATGCACATACAAAGGAATGTATCCACCCCACCTTAAACTCTCAATTCCCAAACCCAGTCCTGCCATCCAACGGCGGTTAAATTGATACCCGTTAACTAAATGAAGTGTGGGAGAGTACGTAGGCCCTCCCAACACTCCAAGTTCTGCCAGTACATACATACCGCTCCTGCTGACCTTTGGAACGTACGCTTCTATACCGGCAATATCTTCTTTATCAAAAAACCAAACCGAGCCGTCTTTTTGCTCAATTTTCGTTCCCTCAGCTGTAGAATCGACTATTTCGCCTTTAATCGCCGATCCGTTTTTTAAATAAACGACTGCTTTTTTCTGTGCAGAAAGGGTGAACCCAAACAAGGCGGCTACTATTAAACTTATCAGTGCTTTCATTATTATGCTTTTTTGATTTTAATTTTTGCTTTTTGAAATTTCTATACAATGGTTTACATATATGCAGTAAACGCAATTATTCCTTTACAAATCGTTTTATTGATTGGTGTTTATCTGTCTTAATTTCAAGTAAATAAATCCCTTTTAAAAGAAATGAAACATCAATCTCATCTGACGCTTCAAACTCTTTTATTTTTTGTCCAAGTTGATTGTATATAGCCAGTGATTTTATCGTTTCATCAAGTGGTTGAATGAAAATTTTGTCACTGCTTGGGTTAGGATAAATTGTAAAGTGCGCTTTATTATCTGCTTCATTCACGCTCAAAATTACTCCCCCGTTAGTTGTTTTATAAATGCCGTCTCCTAAAGCATATCCAATTGTATCGTTTGCAAATTTGATTTGGCGGATGATTGTCAGAGGGCTAATATTCTGCACTGTCCAACTTATCCCTCCATCTTCGGTTCGGTAAATACCCCCGGCATTATTTATATAACCAACCTCAGGAGATGTGAAGTGAAGTCCCGTTAAACCGGTATAAGGATTTATCCACGAACTTGTCCAACTTGCACCACCGTCAGTTGTTTTTAAAAACAGTCCATTTCCTCCTACTGCATAACCAATAGAGTTATTCACAAAAAATATCTTACTAATAGATGTATTGTCTCCTGTATAAACACTTGTCCAGTTTGAACCCAGGTCGTCACTACTGAATATTGAATACGAAGTAATGCCGGGCCCTTGTGTTAGTCGCACAACAACAAAGATTTCATTATTTGGTTTAATGGCAATTTCATTCACGCTTAGCATTTGCGGATCAATTAGAGGTATTTGTGTGAAAGTAGTACCGCCATCAACTGTTTTTTGGAGTTCACCAACCATTGGAGCTACAAAGCCGGTGTCAGCATTTATAAAACGAATTTTGGTAAAGTAATAGAAGGAACCATTTGCATCTGAGGTTAGAGAGTCCCACGTTTGACCAGCATCAGTTGTTTTTGCTATAAACTCCTTATGAAGGCCAAAGGAAGAGCCACCACAGGCGTAACCCACCAAATTTGTTGGGAAATCAATGTCTAAGAACGCTTCACTGAAGACGGTTTGATAGAATGACCAATTTTGCCCCCCATCTGTCGAACGGTGTATTCTACCTCCATCATTTGCAACTGTTACAATGGTGTCTTTATTTATAACAGCAATTGCTGATTCCTGGTCAGCGTGGAAGTAAATTCCATTCCACTGTGAATAGCACAATGTCGAAAATGAAACTGATACAAGAATAATTACTATTTTCATGTCGATTGTTTTTAATTTATTGTCAGATTAACAGATATAAATTCAGTCGGACTTGATTTAAATCTCAATTCGTAATTTCCTGCACTATTGGTTATAAATTTATAATTAACAGATCTTATTGGAGCGTATTGAGTACAAAAGCAACCTTCGTATTTTGCTTCCACCTCAATTGTTCTGGTATTCCCATTTTCAGTTTCAATAAACTTTCCAAATCTTCCACAACCATTGAAAACTCCAAAATTTACTTCAATGTTAATGGTTTCTCCAACAATTCCTGTATCCGGTGAATTTACTGAAGTCACGTATGCATTCTCGTATTCTATACATTCCTTGTCATTTTCAGCATCCTTATCACAGCTAATTATTATACCGGAAACAATAATTAAAAGAAGCAAATGCAATTTTTTTAATTTCATGATCTTTGGATTTTACCTCAATTTGCTTAATAGTTTCAGATTAGCCGGATCAGAATAATCGTATTGGTAAATCCCGTCATCCCCTATCACCATAACTACACCATTCAACGGAATCACATCTGTTGCCTGGATATTTTTGAATCGTTTGATGAGATGATCTCCGGCCTCTTCGGGATTAGTGGCATCATACACCTTCAAACCGGCATCTCCGTCACACACAAAGAGGGTGTTTCCATCTATTCCTAAACCATGCGGGTTTTCCAAATTAAACGAAGCTTTTAAAAAGGGATTTGATTTATCGCTCACATCCACCACATCCAATTGGTTGATGTCTCCACCGCACGAGCCGCCCGATCGTACCGTCACATACGCATAATTACCTTGCACCACTACAGGGTCACAAGCCCGTGCATGTGAAATAGACCCCACATATTGCGGTGCCATAGGGTCTACCGTGTTGTAGATCATCATTCCGGTGGTTGTTCCCATATACAGATAATCTCCATGCGGAAAAATCGTTTCAACATTCCAACTTAACCAACTGGCCTCACCCTCTTGCGGACTCAAGGGATTACCAATATTAAACGGTCTTAACTTATTAATTCCCATGTCAATCACATACAGGTGATCATTAACAATCGTCATTTGGGCAAAAGATCCCGCAGTTCCGGTAGATGAACCGCCACCTGAACCCGAACTCGCATCTGCAGAAGAAAACGTCATGGTTTCACAATTAAAACAATTGTTCCAAACAGGTGACGAAGTAGTATTTGCCTCTTCTTTTACGCGAATCACTTTAAAGGAAGTCACAATACCTTTTGATTTATCAATCTCTTTAAAGGGGTAGTTCTTCTCGGTTAAAGGCAAAGCGGTTGGAAAAATATCCTCTTCTCTACCCACCTCTACCGGGTTTGTAATAACACTCACATCCACAATCACCATATCCACCAGTGCTGTGATGTACAAATAATTCCCTTTAATCGCCAGGCCTGAACAACCCATTACATTTAAAAAACCAATATTTACAGGGTTTGAAGGATTAGAATTATCGATAAAGTGAATGCCCTGGTTCGGTTCCACCACAAATAAATAATCGTCTTTAAAATAAATATTGCCGTCGTTCTGGAAACTGCGCGGCGTTTCAAAAGCAGCAGGTGTCCTGAAGGTTTCCGCATCCGTATACACCGGTTCGTACACATAATACTTGTTTATTGTTTTATCACATGCCGAAAGCACGGTAATTAATGCTATTAAAACTGCAATCTTTTTCATCTTTTTTGATTTGAATTTATGGTCAGCGTTTGATGTACTGATGCAAGAAGTCAAAAAAGGGTTGCAAGGGGGGTGTTTTTTTTTGAAAGATGATGCTGCTCCATCAACTCCGTCAGGGTTCAAAACCCTGACGGAGTTTGATATTTTTAATTTTTAAAAATGAGCTGCAATTTATCTGAATTATAAATAGCGGCAGGAGAAATGACTTTCTCATCCAGGGGGATATTATCGCCATACCTTTCTTCCAGTATTTCCTGAACGATTGGATCATCCAAATGAAATTCTGACAATTTTTGGAGTTTTCCTAATTCAATTCCGGCACCTCTTTTGTAAATTTTCCAAACTAACTCAGAACAATATAATTTCTCATCTGACCAATCAAAATGAATGTCATAATTTTTTCCCAAAAACTGATCCCCGATTATCTTCATTTTTTTACCGGCTGATTCGGTCAATAAAGACTTTCTATTTTTAAGTCGTTTCACTACATAATGGCGATCATCTCCCCGATCAATCCACCTCTTTAATGGGGTTAATTTAACCGGCTGAATCGCTTCCAGTATCAATATGTCACTACCACTATTAAACACCATCCCCACATGGCTGTATTTTGAGTCTGTAGCAATTTGAACGGCCTTACTTTGACCGGAATTAGACGTTTGAAAAATGATGTCTCCAAACTGTAAATCCAAGGTTTTTTGTTGAGGTGGATAAAGCAAATGTGCTTTCTGTACTGAATTAGCAAAGCGATCATCCGCCAAGCCCGGAAGGACAAATAAGATGATAAAAAGCAACAGTAATCTGCTTAGATTTGTTTTTCCCATATTGAGTATGACTTTTCTTAAAGATAAATAAATTCAGTGATCCTTCAGACACTTGTTTAAGAAAAAACCAAAGTCTCCATCTTCTTTCATTTTATAGTAAATGGCTTAACAGGTGTAATGTTTTTGGCTTATTGATCGTCTAAAAGTGATGCTATTGGCATTTTTTGTATCTTTGGTAATGCCTCAAAGATTAGCTTAAGCAAGATTTCAACCGTTGAACATCTTGATTTAAACTAAAAAGCTATTGTTAAAATGAAAACACTACGCCTTCAACTGCTGGTTTTCGCAGTATTCGTTTTGTCCTTTTCCTCCACTTTCGGGCAGAAGGATAATCAGCCGTTAATGTTAAAATCCGGAGATTATATACTTGATAAGAACGTAAAATCCTTTGTACAACGTCCCGCTTTTTCTTCTGATGAACTGTACAACAATACTTATTTTAGAATTCTTCAATTTTCAACTACTCCGAATTCAACTGATAAATCTCAATTGAAAAAAGCAGGCATTGAGTTACTGGATTATCTTCCTGAAAAAGCCTATTACGCTGCCATACATGTGGATGCTGATCTGGATTTATTGGAAGAAAAAAAGGTGGTAAGTGTTGCAGAAATCCAAACCGATTACAAACTAAATCCGGTTTTGCTTAGCAAAGAATATCCTGATTGGACGTTGTTTGAAGCAGATAAAATTGGTTTGAATGCGATTTATTTTTCTACTGTATCAAAGGCTGATGCTATCCAAAAACTCAACAATCTGGGTGCTGAAATAACATTGGAAACGGAGGTAGAAATCCTAAGTTTCATCCTCCCGATAAGCAGCTTAACCGAGCTCTATCAACTCCCTGAATTCTTTTACTTTGAACCCTTAGATCAGCCGGGAGAACCCGAAGGATATAAAGACGTAGCAAATCACCGTTCGTCTTATCTTACAAATCCCCTTGGCACAGGAATGGCATACGACGGTTCTGGTGTAACGATCATGATGCAGGATGATGGTCCGATTGGTCCGCACATTGATTACGAGGGCAGAATTACAACCGAAACCTCTACAAATAATGGTGATCACGGTGACCATGTGGCAGGAATCATTATGGGTGCGGGGAATTTAAATCCGGACGGCGTAGGAAATGCCCCCGGTTCGCACTTGCTTGTATACAATTCAGGTAATGCCAATTACAACTTAGTACCCACACTATATGATACGGAGGGAGTGGTCATCACCTCTAAAAGTTATGGCAACGGAAATAATGCCGGTTATACTTCTTTGGCCAGTCAATTAGACGAGCAATGCAGGGAACATGAGGCGTTGGTACATGTGTTTTCAGCAGGAAACTCAGGCACAGAAGACTACGGATATGGTGCAGGTCCGGGATGGGGAAACATTACCGGTGGGCATAAACAGGGGAAAAATGTGTTAGCAGTTGGTAACTTATCTGATTCAGATATATTAAGTAACAGTAGCAGCCGGGGCCCTGCTTCAGACGGTCGTATTAAACCTGATATTTGTGCTGTAGGCTCTAGTGTTTATTCTACCGTTGACGTAAATACTTACGATAATAAATCCGGCACTTCTATGGCATGTCCTGGAGTAGCGGGTTCATTGGCCTTGCTTTATCAAGCTTATCGCGAGCTAAACGGGGGACAAGATCCTTCTGCAGCATTAATTAATGCCGCAACACTTAATACAGCAGATGATTTAGGAAATCCCGGGCCGGATTTTAAGTTTGGCTGGGGACGAATTAATATTCGGCGCGCTTATGATTTGATTAGAAACCAACAATATTTGAACAGTGAAGCAAGTCAGGGACAGTCGACAACGCATACGGTTCAAGTGCCTGAAGGTACAAAACAATTGCGCCTAATGATTTATTGGACAGATTATGAGGGATCACCAACCGCTTCAAAAGCTTTAGTTAATGATCTTAACCTGACATTAACAGATCCGGCAGGGACTTCTTTTGAGCCTTGGGTCTTGAACCCTACACCTAACGCAGGCTTACTCAATTCAGATGCTATACCCGGTACGGATGACTTAAACAATGTAGAGCAAATCACCATTGACGATCCCGCAGCAGGGACGTATACGGTTTATGTTGACGGATTCAATATTCCCCAGGGACCTCAGCCCTACTATGTGGTTTACGAATTTGTACAGGATGAAATTGTGATCACCTACCCCATTGGTGGCGAAAGCTTAACACCACCTCAATCAGAAATCATCCGTTGGGATGCTATTGGCGAAAACGAAACTTTTTCCATTGACTATTCAGTTGATGGCGGTTTAACATGGAATTCAATAGTAGGCGCTATTCCCGGTTCATGGCGCAGTTATTCCTGGAACGTACCCTCAACTTTGGTGACGGGAAAAGGACGTGTCCGGGTGAGTAGAGGTAGCCAAACGGCTACGAGTCCACAAGATTTTAGCATTATTCGACAACCTATCAACCTCAATGTAGAATGGGCCTGTCCCAATTCATTTAACGTAAGTTGGAACCCGGTTTCCGGAGCAACGGGATATGAGGTAAGTCTTTTAGGAGAAAAATACATGGATTCTGCGGCTTACACAACAGAAACAAATGTTACGATTTATGCTAATTCGCTGGAAACACAATGGATAAGTGTCCGTGCACTTGGTCCGGATAATGCCCGGGGAAAACGTGCTATTGCCATAGAAAAATCACCAGGAACATTTGGTTGCACACTTTTACCGCCTGAAGCCAACATTACTGCACTTTGTACAGAAACCGGTCCGGGATCCTGTATTCGTTATATAGATATATCTACTCATGCCGGACAAGGAGCTGCCTGGGAGTGGTCTTTCCCCGGAGGAACACCTGAAACTTCCACACTCGAACAACCATTGGTTTGTTATGATCAGGAAGGTTATTATGATGTGGAGTTAATCGTAAAAAATGGAGTGGGGGAAGATACACTTTTCTTTTCTCAGTACGCATATATCAGAAAAGGAGAAGCACTCCCTTTTTCTGAAGATTTTGAAGGAGCAATGATCCCGGAGAACTGGATGCTGGAAGCCGAGGGCAACAATTCAAACTGGAGCATTGATGAAAATAATAGTGCTTATGGTAACGGTTACCGCTCTATCACAATCGATAATTTTAGCCCTGACTCTATAGCAGGAACAAGTCGTTTCACTACGCAACAAATTGATCTTTCATCTGAAGACATGATTTATGCACTTAGTTTTGATGTTGCCTACGCAAGTGGGATGGATCAATCAGATACCCTTGTGGTGTATGCTTCTTATGATTGTGGAAACACGTACACACTACTTTATCAGGCGGGCGGGGATGAATTGGCCACAGCTCCCGCCTCTTCTTCTTTATTTATTCCGGAAACCGATCAATGGCGAAAAGAGGTGGCATCTCTCGGTTCTTTAAAAGGAAAAACATCTGTGAGTTTTACATTTGAAAATCGCTCAGCGAATGGAAATATGATGTATGTAGATAATTTGAATGTGTCCTTTTCTGAAGAAAATTTCCCTGAAGACGTCATTACTGTTTTTCCCAATCCTTTTCATGATGAAGTGAATGTCGCCGGATTAAAAAAGGGTGAAACGGCAAATATTCAAATCAATAGTAGTAATGGAAAATTGATCTATGCTAACACCTTCACCGTAACAGGAGAGCTCACCACCATTAAATTGAATGGCCTGGCAGCAGGTATGTACGTCATCAAAATAAAGAGTGATTCTATCTCCCTCACTGAAAAATTAATCCACCGCAGCAGTGATTAAGTGATCTTCCGTATGTTTAGAAAATAAATTAATCCCACTTATTCTTGGAGGATAAAGCGTAATCTCCTCCTCCCATGAAAATAAGTGCTAAACTACCAAATAAATAAAGCCCTGCTAGTTCCATTTTCCATCCTCCATGTGAGCTAACGGATAAAAGGTTTTCCGGATGGGCTATGAATACGATCACCAACATATTTAAAAATAACAAGATCGCTGCAATCCTTGTGCGGTATCCCACAATCAGTAAGAGTGGCGCTATCACCTCCCCAATATAAACACCATAGGCAACAAAGCCGGGAATTCCTTTACTTTCAAGCATGTTTTCAATTCCTGCCACCCCCTGAGAAAGTTTGGCAATACCGTGTAACAACATCAATATCCCCAGGGATAAACGAATGATCAATATACCTAAACTCTGATTTTTCATTGTGCTTTTAAATTATGGTGTCTCTGTACTTTGAAGTGTTTCTAACCAAATATAAGAACAAATTGTGAGAGCATTCCTGTAATTTTCTTGCGTTGAGCAACAGGCTTCAAGACCGTTTAACAGTTTCCAGCAAAAAAGGGATCTTTTTCAAGATCCCCTTCAAGCGTTTTAAGTTATGATAGAAATTATTCTTATCTGATAATTTGCTTCTTAAACAGATAAGTAACCAGAAAAGCAAGAAGCATTACGGTAGCTAGAATTCCAGCGAAAAGCATACCGTTTTCAAAGACCGGGTTCACAAAGTCAGGATTGGCGTTCATGATTACATCCACATAAGCGATTAGGGTCATCACGGCATACACACAATAGCCATAAAGCACAGAACTCTTCACCTCTTTTTTGAATCGCAAGCGATTTAAAACATAAACGCTAAGGCAAATAACAAATAGGTAAACCGTAAAAACGCCAAATTTACCAGGTGTGAATAGATTTGTACAGGCAATCAACAGCACTCCTCCAATTGCACCAAATAATAGTGCAAGCGGCAAAATCTTATTTAATTCTTTCTTTAGGTATTGCATATTGTTGCTCCTTTCTAATGGGTAAGACGTAAAAAAACTGTCTTGCGTTTGCTAAAAAATGTTAACTCTATATCGCAGGTTCAAGAGAAAAAGTCAATCCTTTCTATCTTAATATACGAAAGAACTGCTGAACAAATTGCCTCACTGTCGGTTTCGTTTACTGAACGGTATCTTTTACCCATTTAATAGATCTACTTTCCAAATAACCGGGCACTCAAATTGGTATGGATTATATTCTTTATTAACTTCAGGCCTAAAGATTATTTGATATGAAGCTATTTTTACTGGTTTTTACTCTTTTTTTTGTTGGCGGCCTAAATGCTCAGGTTCCGGCTGAATTTAAAATGAACGACACCTTGAAGGTGGGGTATAATATCTCCCCGCCATTCGTTATAGAAAAACAGGGTGAGCTATCAGGGCCGGCAATCTGGTTATGGAGTGAGGTTTCCCGACAGTTGGATCTGAAGTTTGAATATATTGAGATGCCATTGGACAGTTTGTTATACAATTTAACCCATCAAACGATAGACTTAAGCGCGTCTCCTTTAAGTATTACCAGCGAACGCTCTCAGTTTATTGACTTTTCAGCTCCATATTACATTGCTCACTCATCCATTTTAAAAAAAAACAAATCTAAAGACGAAAGAACCTGGAGTTTTATCACCTCCTTTTTTTCACTTGATTTTTTCCGTGTTTTGGGCGCCTTATGTGTGGTGATCTTAATTTTTGGTTTTTTAGAGTGGATCTTTGAACGCAAAGCCAATGCTGAAGAATTTGGAAGCGGTTTGAAAGGTGTATGGAACGGTTTCTGGTGGTCAGCAGTAACTATGACCACTGTTGGATATGGGGATAAATCTCCCAAAACACTTGGTGGTAGAATTGTTGCGTTGATCTGGATGTTTACAGCCATCATTATTATTTCAGGATTTACAGCCAGCATTGCCTCTTCTTTAACCACAGAAAAAATGAGTACCATGGATGAAGAAATCGAAGATTTTAAACAAAAAACAATTGGAACCATTCAGCATTCAGGAACAGAAAAGTGGTTAAAAGACAATTTTTATACCCAACGCATGGCTTTTTCAAGCGTGGAAGAAGCGCTCTCTGCTTTGGATAATGAGGAGATTGAAGCCATTGCATACGATCGACCCATCCTTAAAGATATCATCAGAAGAGATTCTTTATCAGCATACACTTTACTGGATGATGAATTTAATGCACAATTCTACGCTATGGGAATGAGTCGGTCTTTGCCTGCACATTTGAAAAACCAAATCAATGTCGCCATTCTTGAAGAAACTGAAACCATGGATTGGAAGGTTTTGCTGACAGAGTATGATTTAGAGAAGGAACAGTAAAGGCTTGTTTTAATCCGTCTAGGTTTCAATAACCTTTTTTACACGTTCAGCTTTATCAAGCTTTGAAAGAGTAAGGCGGATTATTGAATCTTTTTTTGCATTTAAATCATGCGGGACATTCGCTTCTAAGGAGATAATATCACCACTTTTCATTGAATGGGTTGTGCCTTGAACACCTAAGTCAATTTTGCCTTCCAAAACGTGGATTAAAATCGGGTAAGGCGCCTTGTGTTCTTTCATTAATTGTCCGTCTTTCAAAAGAATTCGTATCTCTTTTGAAAATGAAGTCTCTATGAGTACTTTTGTTTTAATTCGACTTTCATCAAACTCTAATTCCTTATTAAATGAGGCTATGTTCATTCGTTTAGTTTTTATGCAGAATGCTCAAAGGTAGCGTAAAAAAACACGCTCACTAATGAACGTTGAACTCCGATTTCCAAATAAAGAATTGTTAACGGTCGATTACATTTTTTATCTCAATAATCATTGATGTCCGGGAAATAACAACTCCCATTTCCGCCATTTCATTTCCCCATCCGCCAGTTGGCGGAGGGGAAAAGGATCGTCAGGGATGGTTATTATTTCTAGCTTTTTAAATTTTCCCCGGACAATAATGTTCAATAATGCAAAATAAGCAGATTTAAATCTATCTATTTTAACAAAAACGTATGTTTAGGATGAAAATAGGTGATATAAACTGTTAATTCGACAATTAGGGTCCATTTTCAGTGAAGCACAACCAATACGACAAGCCACACACAGCTCGCGTTCCGCAGGATTGCAAATCCTGCGGAGCAATTGTAATGACGTGTTTCCCCGAATATCAAATCCTCAACACAGAGTGCCTCCCACCTGTTCCGCAGGATTTGTAATCCTGCGGCAGTATCACTCTGCCCCGGCGGAGGCCGATAGCTGGCTTTTTTCATTTGCTATTGTTGAGCTGAGCAAAGTGTAGCGACTGCAAGGAGCTCACAATTTGCCATGTGAAACAAGGAAATGAAAGATGACACTAAAGGCCGTAGACGGATGCGCCGTTGGCAAGCCTCTGGCGCGCGAGGCAGGCAGCCAACACATTTTCATCATACATTTTTAAAAAACTCATTGTATCTTTGCACCGAAATGACGGTTGAGGAATTCAGAGAAGCCTGGCAGGAGACTGAAAAAGTCAGGGATATCTGTGCCCAATTGGTTTATGATGAAACCAAAATTTCACTCAAGGGTCTTGAAGGATCGGGTCGGTCGGTAGTAGCGGATGCTGTGCTGCATAACTATAAGGGCTTTCACCTTTTCATCCTTTCTGACAAAGAAGAAGCGGCTTATTTCTATAACGACTTAGTTAATTTGAATAAAAAAGCGGCCAACATCTTCTTTTTTCCGCATTCGTACAAAGTGCCTTACCAGTTTGAAGAGGTGGATAATGCCAACGTGGTTTCGCGGGCAGAGGTGATGGATAGGGTAAACCGGGGGAATAATTCAGTGATTGTCACCTATCCTGAAGCGCTTTTTGAAAGGGTCATCACCAAGCGGCAATTTTCCAAAAACTTGATGGAAATCAAAAAAGGGGGAGATTACTCTATTGATTTCATTAACGAATTGTTGATTGAACACGGTTTTGAGAAGGTAGATTTTGTTTACGAACCGGGGCAGTTTGCGGTGCGGGGCGGAATTGTTGATATTTTCTCTTTTTCATCAGATGAACCTTATCGCCTTGAGTTTTTTGGGGATGAAGTGGAGTCTATCAGGACTTTTAATCCCGTCAATCAATTGTCGATCAAATCTATGTCCCGTTTATCGGTAGTGCCCAATATCCAACAATTCAAATCTCAGGAACTCAGAGAGACGATTTTGGAGTTTATTCCTAACAAAACCGTGGTTTGGATCAAAGATTTCAGAACCATTAAGGGAACTCTGGAGGTAGAGTACAAAAAAGCAACGGCAATTTATGAAAACTTACCTGAGACACCTGTTGCGCATAGTTTACCTTCTGAATTGTACTTTGAAAAAAATCAATTTGAGGCGCAGTTGGAAAAGTTCAGGGTGGTTGAGTTTGGAACACAAGACCATTTTGGGGACTTCGGTTCGACTTCGCTTCAGTCTCGACTACGCTCGACTTCCGACTTGACTTCCGGTTCGACTTCCGGTTCGGTGGGTGCGCTCGGTGCCCTTTTCCGGTTTGATCAAAAAGTTCAACCGTCCTTTAATAAGAATTTTGAATTGTTGATTAACGATTTTAAGACCCGGCAAGCGCAACAGTATGAAAATTTCATTGTCTCTTCACAAAACAAACAGATAGAAAGAATCTACTCTATATTTGATGACCTCACGGCAAAAAACACTGAAGTTGCTGTTCCGCTCACCTTTATCACTCTCAATTTTGCCTTAAGTGAAGGATTTATAGATCAGGACCTCAAATTCACCTGTTACACCGATCATCAGATTTTTGAACGCTATCACCGTTTTCGACTGAAAGAGGGTTATAGAAAAAACCAACAAGCACTTACACTCAAAGAAATTTATGATCTTCAAAAAGGAGATTACGTGACCCATATTGATCATGGAATCGGGCAATTTTCAGGGCTTGAATTGATAGATGTAAATGGAAAACCACAAGAAACCATCCGCCTAGTGTATAAAGATAATGATGTGCTTTACGTATCCATTCATTCTTTGCACCGCATTTCAAAATATACCGGAAAAGAAGGCACACAACCCAAAATGAGCAAAATTGGGTCGCCCGTTTGGAACAATACCAAGAAAAAAACCAAGGCAAAAGTAAAAGAGATCGCTTATGACCTCATAAAGCTCTACGCCAAACGCAAGCAAGAAAAGGGGTTTGCTTTTTCTCCGGATAATTATCTGCAGAATGAATTGGAAGCTTCTTTTGTGTATGAAGATACACCCGATCAACTCAAAGCAACTGAAGCGGTTAAAAAAGACATGGAATCTGAATCTCCTATGGATCGATTGATCTGTGGAGATGTGGGCTTTGGTAAAACTGAAATTGCTATCCGCGCAGCTTTTAAAGCCGTTTGTGATAATAAGCAAGTCGCCATACTTGTTCCCACGACAATTCTCTCAATGCAGCATTTTAAAACATTTAAAAACCGTTTAGAAAACTTTCCTTGTACGGTGGATTATGTGAATCGATTCCGCTCACAGAAGCAGATTACCGAGGCTTTAAAGAAATTAAAAGCGGGCAGCACCGACATTATGATCGGAACACATAAGTTGGTAGGGAAAAACGTGCAATTTAAAGACCTGGGGTTGATCATTATTGATGAAGAGCAAAAGTTTGGTGTGGGTACAAAAGACAAGTTAAAATTGTTCAAAGCCTCTGTGGATACCCTTACCTTAACCGCCACTCCTATTCCCCGCACTTTGCAGTTTTCATTAATGGGTGCCAGAGATCTTTCTACCATCAATACACCTCCGCCCAATCGGCAGCCGGTAGATACAGAAATCATTGGGTTAAACGAAGAAATAATACGGGATGCCATTTCCTATGAAGTACAAAGAGGAGGGCAGGTTTTCTTTGTCCATAACCGGGTACAAAACATTCATGAAGTAGCCGGAATGGTGCAACGCCTTTGCCCGGGAGTTCGCATTGCTGTGGGGCACGGGCAAATGGACGGAAAAAAACTGGAAGAGGTCATGGTCGGTTTTATGGATGGAGAATATGATGTGTTGATTGCTACCACCATTATTGAATCGGGTATTGATGTGGCAAATGCTAACACCATGATCATTAATCAGGCACAGAATTTCGGGCTGAGTGACTTGCATCAAATGCGTGGCCGTGTGGGACGTTCTAACAGAAAAGCTTTTTGCTATTTGATCGCTCCCCCCATGCATTTATTACCGTCAGATTCACGAAAAAGACTGGAAGCCGTGGCACAATTCTCTGATCTGGGGTCAGGATTTAATATTGCCATGCGTGATTTAGACATTCGGGGTGCAGGAAATTTACTGGGCGGAGAACAATCGGGATTTATCTCAGATATTGGTTTTGAGATGTATCAGAAAATCCTCAATGAAGCGGTCAAAGAACTACGTGAAGAAGAATTTAAAGGGCTTTTTGTAGAGGATCGCTCAGTTGACGGACAAGAATTTGTAGATGATTGTATTTTAGAAACCGATTTGGAATTACTCATTCCGGACACCTATGTCAACCAGGTAGCTGAGCGTTTATCCCTGTATCAAGCCTTAGATAATATTGCAAATCAAGAAGAACTGGACAATTACCGCATAGGTTTAGAAGATCGGTTTGGTGAGGTTCCTGAGGTGGTTAAAGAATTGATCAAATCGATTCAATTGCGTTGGCTCGCCAAATCAATCGGTTTTGAAAAATTGGTGATCAAAGGCGGTAAGATGATCGGATATTTTATTGCCAAAAAGGCGTCTCCTTATTATCAAAGTAGTATTTTCACTCAGGTCTTGAGCTTTATCCAAACCAATCCGGCAGATGTTAAAATGAATGAAAGAAATGACAAACTGCGACTTGTCTATACCAATGTGAAAAGCATCTCCAAAGCCGTCACAAATCTGGAGCGCATTGGTGTAATGAGTTTGAGCGGTGCGGTTAAAAAAGCAGGAGAGGTGGAAGAATAATTGGTCTTGAATCCCTCAAATCTGTCAACAATCAAAATCACAACAAGAAAGAGCAGATAGTGGAAAACCACCCATATTTCATTTTCAGCAAATAAATCAATCAAGCGATTTCTATCCCTTGTATCAAAAATGGGGCTGCCTAATAATTAAGCAGCCCCATTTAAATAGAATGATTATGTCACTAATTTGGAACAATATCAATTACAACTGTTCTGTTGTAAAAACGTTCTTCAGGGTATTTGTTTTCAAAAGGAGAAACTTTTGTGTCCTCACCTAATCCAAGCACCTCAAAGGTTACATCTGTTCTGCCTGTATTTGCTAAAGCTTTTTGAAGTATGTTTTTCACATCATTAGCTCTGGCGGCCGATAATTTTTGATTGTTTGCTTCATCTCCAATTATATCGGTATGGCCATGGATAATAACTTTTCCGTTTTTAGGAATTTTAGGCGCTACAACTTCTGTCAAGTATTTTTCATACTTTTCAATTGCTTTGGATTCATTGAAAGCATACGTCACACTAAAACGCATTGCTTCATCTTTTACATCAGGTGTCCAAAGTACCATGTGTACGTCAGTTTCTTTTTTTACCTTTTTGTTTTTTGAAGTTGTGCCAATCATTTTCACTTTGTAATTGCCTTCTGCGCGGGTGCCCAGAATTTCTTTACCCGGAATTGCTACTTCATCTGTATAATAAGGGCCGAAATATTGGACAACTCCATTTTCATCTTTAACTTCTACCGACCATGATGTAAACATTTCAGTTGCTCCCGGATTTTTGAATACAACATAACTTTCAACGGGTGCTTTCTGAACTTTAACAAATGTTACAGGCTTTAAGGGAGCAGTAGGTCCACTTTGGAATTCCATTAGCATTTCCGGAGAACTACTTTCTATTGTAACCCTGCGATCTGCTTGACGGAGAAGGACTAACCCTTCTGTTACACCAGGTTGTTCATCAGGTTTTTTTGGATTGTCAATGCCTTGAGTGGTGATTCTTGAACCATCAATTGCAAAGATGTCTACCAAATATGTTTTTACTGATTCTGCCATGATGCGGGCATCTTCAGGACTACCCTCAGATGACCCTACCAATTTGATAGTTGTTGATGGATTTTTCACCATACGATCACCAATAATATTTAAAATATTATAGTAAACAACCATTTGTCTTTCTGAACGGCCTGATAGATTTTTAGGGGTGAACAATTCTACCTGCTCTTCTTTAAAATCTTTTACCTGCTCTTTTTCCAACAATACATACCTGGAAGGTATCTCTGTTGAACCAAGATCAAAAAATACGTAGTTAAGAACAGGGAAAGTTTCTCTTACAGTTCGTTCTGAAGGAATGTTCTTTGGAGCAACCACAGTAAAATTAACATCATTTTTTGATTTAATTTCTTTAGCGGGCTTTTCCTTTTCTTTATCAACGATACTATTATCATTTATTTCTTTAGCAGAAGTGCTTTTTCCTCTTCCAAATTTAAGGGTAGCACCTGCCCTAACTGTAGTAATATTCCATGTCTCTATTGAGCGAGGTGATTGCCCAAAATAAGGCTGAAATGATACAAAGGGAGAAAGAACAAACTGTGTTTTCTTGTCTTGTCCGGATAAGTAAATATCATATCCAACACCTATTTGCATTGAAACAAGTAGTTGTTCTACATGGCTAAAATCACCCGTTACCGGGTCTCCTTGAATCTGATCAGGATAATCAGGGTTTGGCTTTAGCTGGTAAATGAACGATCTGTTCAAATTATAAGCAAATCGAGGGCCTCCATATAAGTAGAAATCCGACTTGAATGGAGCTATACGCAAACTAGGCTCAATTGTAAGATAGCTAAGTTTAGTTGATAAATCTGCGGGGCAATTACACGGGGTCAATGTTTCCGCAAATTTACCTTTTCGGCTGTCATAACCCATTTGAAAGATAAATCCCAAAACAGAATTTGGACGATAATATTCGATTGTAGGCCCAAGAAAAAGACCTATTCCAAACCCATTATGAAATGCTGCCGGAGAGGTGAAATCTTCATTTAACTCTTGTGTACTCCCTCTATGAAAGTTGAAGTTTGCAGCTCCTGCTGCTCCAAACCACCAAGAAGGTTTTGTATACTGTTCTTGAGTTTGTGCTTTTAAGGGTGTTTGAAAACCTGTAATAATTAGTAAGGCTAACAGGATATTCTTTACACTCAGTTTATATGGATGCCAGGATTGACCCGGCTTCTTGTTTAATTGTATTGATTTCATATTATTGGTTAATTATGGTTTGAAAATAAAATTAGTACTGGTTAAGGTTACAGACCCATTGCTGCAAAGCATTCTACCTACTGCTTGTGAATAGGCGTTCATGGTTACAGAAGTTAAAGCCAAAATGTTGCCACTGAAAGAAGTGTAATCACCTATGGTGGCTGAACTACCAACCTGCCAAAAAACATTTTTCGCTTGCGCACCTCCTGTTAGGATAATATTTCCACCTGCAGGGGAAGGATATGGAGAACCACCCACGGTAGTAAAATCAGATGCAATTTGGAATACCCAGAAAGCATTTGGATCACCTTGTGCATCAAGAGTAAGGTTTCCATTTTGAACCAAAAGCGTTGATGTTGATTTATAAATGCCCGGAGCAAGTGTTTGCCCTCCTATATCTCCTGCTACTGTAACCGGTGCCGGTGAAGTCATGCCTTCAGCTGCGAGATATGCATCTGTCAAATCGTCTTTGGCTTGCAATAACATAGCCGGTACTGGAGCCGGATCATCAGCACCGAAAAAATCACCATTGAAAATCAAACCGGGGCCACCATCTACATCAAAGAAGCCTGTAATAGATGAACGAGGTCCGGGATAAATACCAACGTTCATGTCGTGTATTTCACTAGCGCCTGCATCATTACTCACACCAACTCCTGAGATAATTCCGAAGTCTTCTACTGTTCCAAGATCAATAGGCGGCGGGAGAATAGATGAATAGGTTGTAAAAGTCCATACATAATCGTTTTCCAATGGAAAAGTTGTTGTGCTAGTGGCACCTGTTGTAATGGTAGCCGTATACATTGTACTTGGCAACAGGTCAACGTTAGGATCAAAAAATGCTGTAGTACCGCTATAATAAATTGTACCCGCCACTAAATTGCCTCCTTCTGTTAAAGTAAAAGTACTTGTGTTAATGGTCAACGGATCCATAGGGATGTTAAATTTTGCCGTAACCGTTTTGTCCATAGGCACATTTGTTTTATTATTTACCGGACTAGTTGCTATTACAACCGGCATAATAGAGCTCCCTGTGCTGAAAGTCCAGATGTAATCTTCCTGAAGTGCATTTCCGGTTAGATTTTTTACTGAGGTTTTTACTGTCCCTATATAGGTAGTATTAATCTCTAGTGCGGAAGAAGGGGTAAAAGTCACTGTAGAATCGTTATAGGCGATAGTTCCAGATACTGGTGAGCCATCACTAATAAGAATCGATTCATCCGTAATTGTAGCAGGATCCATTTTATCATTGAAGACAATCGTTATATCTTGATTGAGAAAGACATTGACTTCACCGTCTGCAGGCTTGGTTGATAATACAAGCGGGCATATGCCGGACTTTTCACTAAAGTTGTCCTTTTTACAACCCACAATTGAAGCAACTGAGATGATAGAAAGAATTACTAATAAATTTATAGTTTTCATTTTCCTTTGTTTAAGTTTAAATTGTGAAATATCTTCACAACACAACAAAGGTCAGTAATTCATTTGCGCCGTATTTTACATAATTTTAGCAAAAAGTTGTATGATTCGCACATTGTAAAGGAGTGGACATAAAGATGATAAAAAGCCTTACGCAACTAATCAGTGTCTGTCTATTTAGTCGGGTGTTTGAGCTAGAATGTTCGAGATCAAGGCGTGTGATAATTTTAAACCACAGTATACCTGCGTATTCGAGGATTTAAAATTGGAGCAACAACGTAGAGATCGGACATTATAGACAAACACTAACTAGAGGTTAACCCTTGCCATATACCACTGCAATTCCTTTTCTACTTTTTTATAATGCAGAATTAATGGAATAATATGGTTTAAGCGGGTAAAGGCGGTTTCGCTTTTTACTACATAATCAGAGGCTTTATGGTGCATACATTTTACTGCCACATCAATTTTATCCTGAGATGATAAAATGATGACAAGAATATTAGGGTCAACCTCTTTTATCTTATCAAGTGTTTGCAGACCGTTCATGGCATCTTTATTTATCCCGTTAAGATGGTAATCCAGAATAACAATATCAGGTTTATCCTGCAAGCTTTGTAGACAAAGTTCTCCGGTTGCAAATGTTTGAACGGTAAAACCACCGAGTTCAAGAAATTCTATTTCTAATGACTTTAGATAAACCGCATCATCATCTACCAGAAAAAGGGTTATATTATTTGAGTTTATCATTGTTTTTTTGTTTTTTGATGATGTTATATTCCGCTTTTAATTCTTCACATGCCTGTATACAAATATTTTCAAGCTGTAAAACCAGGTTAGGAATTTTGTCTAACTGTTTGGGATTGGATGTATGTTCTTTTATTTTTCGAGCCATTTTTTCAAAATCTTTACTCATTCCCATTATCGAAAATGAGGGAATCATTTTATGAGCAGCTTCGCCGACCGCATCCCAATCTTTATTTTGAAGGCTTTGTTTCATTGTATTAATCAATGCAGGTGTTTGTTTCAGGTAGAGTGAAATCATCTCTAGCATCAACTTTGGATTGGATTTTGTGCGCTGATTCAAATAACTTAAGTCAATGCACTTTAACTGTTCATTTTCAGTGGATATATCTGTTATGTTTTCGTTAGCAGCTGTGTCTTTTTTCACAAAGCCAACGATCTTACTGTACAATAATTTTTCATCAATCGGCTTTGTAATGTAATCATTCATCCCCACTTCTATACATTTTTCCAGATCAACAGCTGTTACGTGAGCAGTTAAAGCCATGATGGGAATGTCAGAATTCATTTTTTTTCGGATGTGTTTTGTTGCTTCAAATCCATTCATTTCAGGCATTTGCAAATCCATTAATATAATGTCATAAGATTCATTTTGAAGTTTTTCTATCGCTATTTTCCCATTCGCAGCTATATCGCTTTCAAAACCAAAGTCATCAAGCAACGTTTTTAAGAGCAATTGATTAAGGGGGATGTCCTCTACTACTAGTATTTTTATGTTTTTACTGGCAAGATCTGTTTCGGGCATTTCGATTAACGTTTCTGCCTTTTTTTGTGTCTTTTTAAAGTCTAATGTAAAAATAAAAGCAGAGCCTTCATCAATTTTACTTTTAATATTGATGGTTCCGCCTTGCGCCTCAACCAATTGTTTAACAATTGCTAAGCCCAACCCAGTTCCTCCATATAATTTGGACGTATTGTTGGTTGCCTGCTGAAAACTTTCAAAAACTCTGCCAATATTATTTTGAGCTATTCCGATACCGGTATCTATAATCGAAAATTCAATAGTTACATTATCGTCATCTTCTTTAATTAAATGAACACGTACAGTTATGCTTCCTTTTGAAGTAAACTTTTCTGCATTGCTCATAAGGTTTAAGATAATCTGACGCAAACGTACAGCATCACCCACCAACACTTCGGGAATATTATTATCATATTCTTTGATCAACTCTAAATTCTTTTCTCGAATTTTGGGCTCAAATAACTGAAGCATGGCTGAAATAGAAGCGGACATTTTAAAGGGCTTTTGCTCAAATGTCGTTTTTCCTGCATCAACTTTAGCCAGATCAAGAATATCATTAATAAGCACAATTAATGCATCTCCACTCAATTTTATAGCTTGCAGGTATTCTTTTTGTTTTGCAGACACCTTAGTTTTTAACAACACTTTTGTAAATCCAATGATCGCATTCATAGGTGTGCGGATCTCATGACTCATATTGGATAAAAACTGCTGTTTGGTTTTTACTGCATCTTCTGCTATTTTGGTAGCACTTTCGGCTTTACTTTGAGATTTCTCAGCTGTATCTGTTGCCAATTCAGCAAATACTTTAGCCTCTGTCAACTCTTTTGCTACGCTTTTTTGGTCTGTTACATCTCTTGCAACCATCACTGCTCCCACTGTATTTCCGTTATGGTCTTTATACACCGAGCCGTTGAGTAATACGTCTGTCTGTTCACCTTCCTTATGGTGAAGGGTTAGTGGCGAATCGGCTACACTTTCTTTAGTAAATATTTCCTGATAAATTTTACGGACTTTTTGAGGCTCTGTGAAATAATCAAAAAAATCTGTTCCACTAATTTCTTCTCTTGTGATTCCTGTAATATTCACAGTCGCCTGATTGATGTCAGTAATTTTACCTGCTGTATTAATAATCATTAGAGGATCTAAACTTGCTTCAATCAAACTCCTTGTATAATGAGACTCATGTGTTTTTGCTTTTCCATTTAATGAGTTTGGTGAATCTTTACTGCCAACATCCTCAATGGGAGTACGCCTCATCCCCTTCAATTCTTTAAACTGAGAAGTCGATAGACCGGTAACTTTTTTAAACTGATTAGATAAGTGGGCTACACTGCTGTAATGCATTTTATAAGAAATCTCAGTAAGGCTAAGCTCTTCATACAACAGAAGCTCTTTTACCCTTTCAATTTTATGAGTAATGATGAATTGCTGTATGGTTATACCTTTTACTGCTGAAAAGATGTTAGACAAATAAGTGTAATCATGATTCAACTTTTCACTAATGTAATCGGAGTAATTTACTTTAGGCAATTCTTCTGAATGGTGAACCATTTCAATGATTACATTTTTTATTCTTTCAATCAAAATAGCCTTCTTGTCCTCCATCAATTCAAGTCCAGAGGCAAGTAGACCGGTTTTTAGTTGTTCCCGCTGCTCAGCAGAAATGTTTTCCATCACATCAACCTCTCCTAAGTCGACAATGATAAAGTGTAAGCCGAGTTTATTTAGCACTTCTTTTACCGCCGATTTGCAGCGGTTGCTAACCATATGTTTTATGTAAAGTTTCACTTTTTTTCTTTGTTCTTAACAGTTTGAGTAAATATAGGCAATTTATTACTACTGCAAGTGCGCACTCAATTGGCTCAGAAATATTCGGTAGCGGAGCCGTCTTGATTGTGTTGCGTTTTTCTTCAGCTCAAAAAAACAACGCAAAAGGGTCTTGAGCCCATTAAAATCACTAAATTCAAAATCATAGTATGAGCTAGCAGAGAATAAAAAAATCAAAGTAATTTTATCCAGCACTTCCCCCGCCCCCTAAAGGGGAGGCCAGCGCATGATGTACAATGCTGATGAAATATTATTTGAATATCCGGCTCTATAGATGCACTACGAAACAAAACCAAAACGGAACTCGTGTAGCGTGGGAGCTCCCCTTTAGGGGCTGGGGGAAGCGCGGCTGAGTAACAAATTCGCTATCATAATTCAGTGTAACAAACTACCAGAGATTAAAAACACCCCATTTCGTCCACCAGCTTGTGCGATTGTAAATGCTTGTTTGATTAATTTGATTGATACAGCAACCATTGCAAGTTTTTTACTTTTTACTTTTTCTGTAATAGTATTTAATCGTTACTTATTAACATAGAAAAGTTAATGTCTAACAGCTTGTATTTGCAGACAACACAGCTATAACAGGACATTTGGACGAAACCTGACTTCAACACAAAATATTCATTTGAAAAGATTTTTGCTGACTGTTTTATTTATTTCTTTATTTTGCTTAAAAACCAGCACAATCGATCATGACCAATTCTGAATCATTCGAAAAATCTTTTCAATATTATTTAGATCATAAAGAAGAATTATTGGATAAATATAGAGGTAAGGTAATTGCTATTTATGAAAACAAAATATTGGGCGCTTTCAAATCAAAAAAGGACGCCTATTTAAAAGTGCCTGAACAACACAATGTGGAAATCGGTTCTTTTTTGATTAAAATGTGTGAAGATCAGGATGATGAGTCAAATAGAGTCTACCATTCAAATGTAGTTTTTAGTAACGATTAAAAATGAATCAAATTCCTGATGCATTTGTAAAAAGAATAAAAAAAGAACAAAATTTTCTTGTAACAAGTGTTGGCATCTCTCATCCTTATGATGAAGATCACATTACTAGAAAACCTAAGCCTCACTGGACTTCAGGTCTTTGGGATACAGGCGCCAGTCACTGTTTAATAACAAAATCTCTTGCTGAAAATTTTGATCTTAATCCTATTGATAAAGTCATGGTAGAACATGCAAAAGGAAGAACATACGAAAATGTGTACTTAGCATTTTTACAAATTACTGATCGTTACTATCTTGAAGTGGAGTTGACCGAATGTCAAAGCATTAGTAACAACTTTGAAATTATAATTGGTATGGATGTAATATCAAAAGGTGATTTTGCTGTCACTAGTAAAAAAGGTGAAATGTGCTTTTCATTTAGACTCCCTTCTTTAACTACAATTGACTTCACAAAGGGTTAGTATTAACTAATAAATAAAGCCTTCTTTTAAATTTGAACTTTCCTCAAATTATTTCTACCATTTATTTACCTTCTTTATATGAGACCCCCGGAAGAGAAAATTTTGTGGGAAGAACTCAGGCATAGTCGCATTGGGGCTAAATTCCGGCGACAACATCTCATTTACAGCACTAGCAATGTAAAGAACTATGTTTCGGATTGATGGAGTACCTTAATTTCAAATTATTTAGATGATCACGGTATTTTGGAAGAAGTTCACTGTTTAACAGCTGGACAATGAACGGTGAAGTGAGTGAATAAATTAAACTTGCCGCAGCAGCACATTTATTGACCGAAACGAAGTGTAGGTTAAGCTACTGCGGAGCAGTTTAGTTTATAAATCCTTCGGATCGGGCTCATGCAACCTTTTTATACTGATTCTCATCAGAAGAGTAAAAAATTATGTCAAAAAACTTAATCCTTTTCTTTTTTGGACTGTCTTTGTTTTCGATATGCTCTTGTTCAAAGCCTGATTGCACAACTGCACTGCCACCGCCTGACTATTTTTTATTGCAGATACAGGATACCACCGGTAACAACTTAATCGGAACAACATATACCGATTCGTCCTATAAGCTTACGGGGGATAATTATGAAGCCTTTGTTTCTCCTGAGCCAACAGGTCCCCAATATATGTTGCGGATACACCCTATGGAACTGAAAAACGGGGAAGATTATTACCTCAAATTATCAGATGCTGATTCTGACACCCTCTCTGTTGTGTATAGTGTAAAAGAAGATGAATGTTTTACCTCTTTCATTCTTACATCAGTTGTTTACAATGGTGAGGATTTTGGTGCTGACAGGCCGGTGATTGTTGAGAAAAAGTAAGTTGTTTTTTTTTAAAAGCTCAATCAAAAAACCCCTCCTGCTGTTAGCAAGGAGGGGTCTGATTTTTGGTTTGTTGTTGTCTGCTTAATGTAGACGGGTAGCATCTTTACTCTTTTGAGATCAGGTCAAAGAGTTCACTCAAGTCAGGTGAAATAATAATTTCAATTCTTCTGTTTTTTGCTTTATCATTTGGATCTATGGGGTGGAATTCAGATCGACCTGCTGCCATTACCTGTTTGGGGTCCATTTCGCTGTTTTTTAACATGATTTTCACAACTGATGTAGCTCGTAACACACTCAGCTCCCAGTTATCTTTTGGAGAAACACTGCTATTCATAGGGTCCGTGTCTGTGTGCCCTTCTACAATGATCTCAATATCTTTTTGAGACTGTAATACCTGAGCCAAATCAATTAATACCGGTTTTCCCTCTTCATTTACGTCCGTTTTCCCGGAGGCGAATAAGAGTTTTGCTTCCATTGAAACGTAAATTTTTCCGTCTCTTTCTTCAACTGAAATCCCTTTATCCTTGAATCCTCTGAGTGCTTCAGCTATTTTTGCTCTCAAATCTTCTACGGCTTGTTTTTGTTGATCAATTATTGCCTCTAATTCATTGATCCGTTTCTCTTTTTGGATCAAAGCTGCCTCCCGGGCATTCAATTCTTTTTCTAATCGATTCAGGCGATCTTCTTTTTTCTGCAATTCAATGCGGGTATTTTCCAAATCATTGATCAACTTTGAGGTTTCTGCAGATCCGGAGGTGAGCATTTTGGTGTATTTTTTTTCCAGATTCGCATTTGTTTCATTCAGCCGGTCATATTCCAAGGCGATTTCGCGATATTTTGCACCCAATTCCGAACTGTCCTTTTTAAGCGCCTTTACATTTTCCTTCATCACACCCAACTCTGCTTCTACCTCTTCCAATTTATTTTCTGCATCAATGGCTTTGGTTTTGAAAACGGTTTCATCTTCTTTACACCGATTATACTTTGCTTCCAGATCCTGGTACTTTTTAATCGGCACACAGGACATTATGAAAAAGGAAATGGATAGTATGTAAACAAGTTTGTGCATTTGGTTCTCTTCTGCTACAAAATTGAGAAGAAATCGCCCTGATAATTGTGGAGCTCGTAATAGTTATGAACAGCTATTTTTTGATTAGAACCGCATTAATTCGCTTTTACGAATTTCCCTGAACTGATGAGTTCCTGATCTGAATTGTAAATGGCGTAAGCATACATTCCGGCTGGCAGGGATAACGGAACATGGATCCAATTCATGAGTGATGCTTTTCGGTAAAGGATTTTTCCGTTCAGATCGACAATACTAAAGGTTAAGCCCGGTTCTTTAAAGTAATCTTTGGTAATGATTCGGCTATTTTCATCCAAAAAAGGCGTGTTGGTTACAAAAGTCCCCTCTGAATCTGCTTCCATAATATCCAGGGGGAAAGAAAACAAATAGATCCCATTTTGACGATCGCTGATGAGAATTTGATTGTTGGCTTCAAACACATAAACACCCCAGGCACCGTTCATTTTATAGGCTGTTTCTTCTAAAAAAGTATCATAATGTCCGATTTCGGAAATGGGTTGACGGGAAATATCAAATATTCGCAAGCCTTCATTGTAATAAGCAACCACAGCCAGTTTATTTAACAACACTATATTGTGGGGAGTATATGTACTGAAATCGCGTGTTCCAAAAGTAGCGCTTACTTCTATTTGGGCCAATTGATCGATTTCACATAACTTGATTTTAGTGCCTTGGGTTTCATCCACAAAAGCATATTTTTTACTATCCGGAGAAAGCCATCCTGAATGATTATACCCCTGATTTGCATAAAAATCCAATACCCCTAACTGAACAGGAGTGCTGGAAGAAAAATCATAGATGTGTAAGCCATCAAATCCACAGTTCAAGTAGGCTGTATCTTCGCGCACATAACAATCATGCACATAATTTACGGCATTAAAATCATGCAAAAGAACCGGGTTTACGGGATCCGAAATATCCAACACTTTCATTCCGGTGTTGTTGGGGCCGCAAGCGTACAACTTTGCAGTGATCGTATCAATAAAAATATTGTGGCAAACTGTAAAAAAGGCATTACTGTCATATACTTTAGACATTGAATCCGGTAAAAAACTCAAATCAAATATCTGCAAGCTTGCTGTGCCTTCATCCCCTACTGCGTAAAGGTAATTTTTGTATGTTTTCATATCGCGGTGAACCACAGTATACCCTTGGAATGCACCGGGTTTTCGATCCACTCTTCGCAAGCTGTTTTTGTTCACTTCCAGTATCTCTATTCCTTCAGAGGAACCCACCGCACAGTACCTTTGTCCCTTAATCGTAAAGCCCCATAAATCTGAATACCTTGCGTCTTCAACAGCTAGAGCAATTGTTGTGTCTGTCCAGTGATCGAGAAGTTCTACGTTTAACTGCGCTCGTGTTCCCTTTGATGAGCAGATAATCAATAACGCTATGATAAGAAAGTACTTCAGTTTAACTATTTTTCGTAAAAATAACCCCTTTTAGGCCGCCGTTTACATCAACTAACGAAAAATGTACAGCTAAATTTCGTTAAAAAACCACTTCAAAAGATGAAGAGCTCAATTCAATTGGTTAAAAAAAATTATCTTAGCGATCTTCAACTTAATGAGTAACCTTGTCATCATACCAACCTATAACGAGAAAGAGAACATTGAGAAGATGGTGCGCAAGGTGTTTTCTTTAACCGAAAAATTTCATTTGTTAATTGTAGATGACGGTTCACCGGACGGGACAGGAGAAATAGTAAAACAACTTCAACTTGAATTTAGCGATCAATTATTCCTTGAAGAGCGATCCGGAAAGCAAGGGTTAGGCACAGCCTATTTGCACGGTTTTCGCTGGGGACTTGAGCGGGGTTATGAGTATTTGTTTGAGATGGATTGTGATTTTTCTCATAATCCGGATGATTTGATTCGGTTACTGAATGCTTGCAAAGAAGGAGCTGATCTGGCAATTGGTTCACGCTACGTCAAAGGGGGTAAAATTACTAACTGGGATCGATTTCGTTTACTGTTGTCTTATTTTGCTTCCTGGTATGTGCGTATGATCTTGTGGATCAACATCCGCGATACTACAGCGGGATTCAAGTGCTATCATCACTCAGTGCTGGAAAAAATTAACTTTGATGCCGTAACTTTCAAGGGGTATGCTTTTCAGATCTGTATGAAATATGCAGCCATAAAACATGGCTTTAAAGTGGTAGAAGTACCTATTACATTTGTGGATCGGGAACACGGACAGTCAAAAATGAGCTCAGGGATCTTTAAAGAAGCCATTTTCGGGGTGTGGAAAATGCGTAGATTAGATCTGTGATTTTTCTTCCCTCTCTTTTGTGATGTTCTTAGTACCTTTGCCTTGCATCATAACATATTTCACTTATGAATCGGATTCTTTTAAAAAACGCTACCCTGATCAATGAAGGTATCAGAGCAGAGTCAGATGTGTTAATCAAGGGAGACCGTATTGATAAAATTGCCAAAGATATTACAGATGATCAGGCAAACGTTATTGATTTGAAAGGTAAATGGCTAATTCCGGGCATGATTGATGATCAGGTGCACTTTCGGGAGCCGGGTCTGACACACAAAGCCAATATTTATACAGAATCCAGAGCAGCTGTTGCCGGCGGAATCACCTCTTTCATGGAAATGCCCAATACACAACCCAATGCTGTCACACAAGAGTTGCTTCAGGATAAATTCGATATTGCAGAAAAAAGCGCTATTGCCAACTACTCCTTTTACATGGGAGCCACCAATGATAATATAGAGGAAGTCTTAAAGACAGATCGTACTACTGTTTGTGGCGTCAAGGTTTTTATGGGCTCATCAACCGGAAACATGTTGGTCGATAATGAACAAACGCTCACAGGTATTTTTTCAAAGTGTGAATTGTTGATTGCTACTCATTGTGAGGACGAAGCCACCATCCGACAAAATATAGAAACATTCAGGCAGCAGTATGGTGAAGATGTTCCTGTGAAATACCATCCTGAGATCAGAAGCGAAGCTGCCTGTTATCTTTCTTCTTCCTTGGCGGTACGATTAGCTAAAAAGTTTAACACCCGACTTCACGTCCTGCATATTTCCACGGCAAAAGAACTTGAATTATTTGATGCAAGCATTCCACTCCGGGAAAAACGTATTACTGCTGAGGCTTGTGTACATCACTTGTGGTTTTCAGATGAAGATTATGCTGCTAAGGGTGCGTTGATTAAATGGAATCCTGCTGTAAAGACAAAAGAAGATAGAGACGCTTTATGGAAAGGTTTGAACGAAAATAAAATTGATGTCTTGGCAACGGATCATGCCCCGCATACGCTTGAAGAAAAAAACAATTCATATTTCAATGCCCCTTCAGGCGGTCCTCTTGTACAACATGCTGTTCAGGCGATCTTACAAAAAGCAAAGGATGGCAAGACCCCGATAGAACGAGCTGTAGAAAAAATGTCTCATGCACCTGCCGAATGTTTTGGAATTGACGCCAGAGGATACATCCGAGAGGGCTACTTTGCCGATTTAGTGGTGATCGATCCTGAAAAAAAACATACGGTAAAAAAAGATCATCTCCTTTATAAATGTGGCTGGTCTCCTTTTGAAGGAACCACTTTTGATCATAGCATAGACATGACTTTTGTGAATGGAAACCTGGTTTTCAAAGACGGAGCCATTATAGAAGGTCATTTAGGCTGCAAACTAACGTTTCACGGATAAAACCTCTCCTATCAAAAAAGTATTTATCCTCATATCAACCCTTCTGCTCTTCTCCTGCTCTGAAAATAAAGTAAAAGAAATAGCCCCACCCAAACCCAAACACTTATTGGAAGAAGAAGAGCTGATTCCTGTAATTATCGATTTACAGGTGCTGGAATCACATTATCACCGAAAATTCCAACGACCCAATGCCTATAAAGTAGCATTAGACTCTGCCAGTTACTTTATTTTTGAAAAACATGGCATCACCCAAGAAGTATTTGAATCTAACTATACTTATTATTCTTTTGATGTAGATGAGATGTATCGTATTTACGAAACAGTACTTGACTCTATTAATTTACGTGTTTCAGAACCGGAACCGGAACAATAAAAAAACCCGGCTATCCAAAAGGATGAGCCGGGTGTTATAATCTATTAAGTACGCTTATTTCTTAACGAACTTTTTTACTTCTTTTCCTGATTCATTCACCAATTCAATAAAGTAAACTCCCGTTGACATTCCTTCCAATGAAATAGAAAAGTTTTTGCTTCCGTTTACGTTTCCAAGGTTTACCGTTCTGATGATTTTTCCTGAAATATCAACAACATTAATTTTCGTTTTTTTTGATTTTTCAAAAGACATATAAACATTTAAATTGTCTTGTGCTGGGTTAGGATATATCGTGAAAAAATTGTTTTCACTTTCCTCTTCAACCCCAACTTCATCAATAATTCTAGGTCTCACAATAGGCGCAAGTCGATCGAAAAATCCACGATTATCACCGTTTTCATCCCTTCCTTGAATATAATTCCATCCAATATCACCTTGTTTTTCAAACAAAGGCTCACTAGTTGTAGCATATTGCCCAACAGTAATCAAATAAAGGTCTAAGGGAAATACATCAAGTCCTGACGCAAATGGTATTGTAATTATATTTCCAATATCCGACGCAGTTAAGGTATGCGCATCATAATCATCATAATAAGTATCCCATTGTGTGCCGCCATCAGCAAAACGATAAATGCTTATAATTATAATCTCTCCAACATTAGAAGAATTATTTGCTATTTTAACATCCAATGCTGCCATGATATCTTGAGTCTGGAACTCATACAAGTTGCCAAAAAATGCTTCCCCCGTAAGTAAAGGCCAATTTGTAATCCCTTCAGCCGAACCTTCATTGTAATCTGTTGCATAAGTATACTCTGTAATTTCTAGGTGATCATCCCAAATTGTATCATTTGAAACATTATCATCTCCTTCATTTGAAGTTGTGTTCCACCGAATGGTATAAGTACCTAATGAAGAAGGAGTATAACCCGTTGCTTCAAATATAGTATCCTGCTGCATATTATCTAAAATAATAGTAGTATTCGCAGTGCCTGAAGCAACAGAGGTCATTGATGGATCAAAAATTTCATAATTAAAAGTGGCACCGGTTTGAGTATTGTGACCAATATTTTTTATAATCGCTCCTATAATCAGTTCCTCAGTATGTGCTTGTGGTATTTTAGAGTATTGTAGCCCTGCATTAGAAGAATACGTTCTCCAGGTTTCTGTTATAGTAAGGTCATTATCCGGAATATCGTTGATTTGAACATTATCAATTTGCCAACCGTAATTCCATGCCCCTTCCCAACGAAAACGCAAATAAACGGTGCTTAAAGAACCTGAAACAATATCCGTAATATCCCATGAAATAATTTCCGGATTTGACCGAGCATTTCTACCTACTCCTTCATTAATTTCAATCTCAGTCCAGTTTGTACCATCAGTTGAAACTCCCAGATAGGTATGATCAGACGTTTCAACCGGTTGCCATTCAGCAAAAAATTGTTCAAATTCAAAGGCAATATTTTGACCACTTGATGAAGATAAATCAATTAAACCTGAAGTTAAGGTCGCAGCTTCCGCATTCGTATATGATGTGTTCGCTGAATCAGAATCAATTATTACCCATTGTGTAGGTGTTGAACTAGCTAAAGATGGAATTTGAAAGGTATTTGAAGCACTATTCTTATGTCCGTATTGAGTTAGTTTAAAATCAGCTGGACCTTGTTGAATTGCTGGTGTCCATATTCCAAAACCTGAGTCAAAGTTTTCAGTATAAAAATTAGCTCTATCAGCACTTTGGGTATGTGGCTTACGAATATAGGTTATACCATTAGGTGCATACTTTTGATTTTGAGCGAAGTCATACTGAGCTATTTGATATGGACTTTGTCCAAAAGACAAACCGCTCAATAACAAGATGCCAAGTAAAGTGTAGATTTTTTTCATAATTTCATATTTTATGTATGCAAAGGTAAAAAATTAAACGATTCTATCATAAATAATTGCCCGCTTTTGACTTCAAAACATATTGGTCTATAGGCTTTCTTCTTCTACATAGGCTTCAATGGGTGCACAACTACAAATCAAATTTCGATCTCCATAGGCATTGTCTACTCTTCTTACCGGCACCCAGTATTTATTTTGTTTGAGATAAGGTAAAGGATAGGCTGCCTGCTCTCTGCTGTAAGAAAAGCCCCATTGATCAGCGATTAGCAGACTGGCTGTATGTGGGGCATTTTTCAAGAGATTGTTCTCCTGATCTGATCCCAGATCAGCAATGGTCTGAATTTCCTTTCGGATACTGATCATGGCTTCCACAAATCGATCCAATTCTGACTTATCTTCACTTTCTGTTGGTTCTATCATCAATGTTCCGGCAACAGGGAACGAAACGGTAGGTGCGTGAAAACCGTAATCGATCAGACGTTTAGCGATATCTGCTACTTCTACGCCTGCGGTACGTTTAAATTCTCTACAATCTATGATCATCTCGTGAGCAACCGTATTATTTTCGCCCGTATAAAGAATTGGGTAATCTTTTTCCAATTTGCAGCGCAAATAGTTGGCGTTGAGAATCGCATTTTCGGTAGATGATTGTAAGCCTTTTGCTCCCAACATTTTAATGTAGGCATAAGAGATCAATAAAATCAATCCACTGCCGTACGGGGCAGCTGAGATCGCATGTATACCTTTTTCACCTCCTACGTCTTCAATCTTTGTGCTTCCCGGTAAAAAAGGAATCAGGTGCTTTGCTACTCCAATTGGCCCCATACCCGGTCCGCCACCACCATGTGGAATTGCAAATGTTTTATGTAAATTAAGGTGACAGACATCCGCTCCGATATTTCCCGGGTTGGTAAGCCCAACTTGTGCATTCATATTTGCACCATCCATATAAACCTGTCCACCATTTTCGTGAATCAAAGCGGTGATTTCACGGATACCTTTTTCAAAAACACCGTGTGTTGAGGGGTAAGTAACCATTAGCGCCGCTAAATTATCTTTGTGTTCTTCTGCTTTTTTTCGCAGGTCCTCTATATCAATATTTCCATTGTCATCACATGAGGTAACGATTACCTTCATTCCTGCCATTACTGCAGAGGCCGGATTGGTTCCGTGAGCAGAACTGGGAATTAAGCAAACATCCCGATTATGATCTCCTCTGGATTCATGATAGGCTTTGATCACCATCAATCCTGCGTACTCTCCCTGAGCGCCTGAATTTGGCTGTAGAGACATCCCGTCAAAGCCGGTGATCTCGCATAAATCTTTCTCCAATTCATCAAAAACCTGTTGGTATCCCTTCCATTGTTCTTTGGGCGCAAAAGGATGAATATTGGCAAATTCAGGCCAGGATAAAGGCATCAGTTGCGTTGCGGCATTCAGTTTCATGGTACAAGACCCCAATGAGATCATAGAGTGAACCAAAGAAAGATCTTTGTTTTCAAGACTTTTTTGATAACGCATCATCTTGGTTTCAGAATGATGACTATTAAATACATCCAGGGCTAAAATCTGATCGGTACGAAGTGCCTCTCTTTGAAGTGGACTTTCTTCTCTGACCCAAAAACGCTTAGGAACGTCTACTGTTTTTTCATCTGCGTAATAAGCAAAGGCATTGAGAAGTACAGTTATATCTTCAGTAGTATGTGTTTCGTCCAGTGAGAGTGTAAAGCTATCTTCAAAAAAGTTGGCATTTACTCCTTGTTTTTCTAACTGTGCTTTAAGATCATTAACAGAAGCTCCTTTTGGAAGATCAAAATGTAATGTGTCGAAGAAACTACCATTTCTGGACGTGATGCCAAAAGACTTTAATTTTTGCGCAACAAATATTGCTTTTCGGTGAATGTCAAGTGCTATTTCTTTCAAGGCTTGTGGCCCGTGATAAACCACATACATCCCAGCCATAACTGCCAACAATGCCTGAGCAGTACATATGTTTGAAGTGGCTTTGTCTCTTTTGATGTGTTGTTCACGTGTTTGAAGTGCCATTCTAAGTGCAACATGACCATCTACATCTTTTGAAACCCCAATAATTCTTCCCGGCAAATCTCTTTTATATTCTTCTTTTGTAGCAAAATAAGCCGCATGTGGACCTCCTAACCCTATAGGCACACCGAAACGTTGTGTATTACCAAAAACAGCATCCACTTTCCAATCTCCGGGGGCTTTCAATAGAACCAAACTCATGATGTCAGCGGCTACACCTACCTTTATTTCTTTGTCATGGCATGCATTTACAAAACCTTCCAAATTCTCCACTTTCCCGTATTTATCAGGATACTGTACAATGGCGCCAAAAAATTCAGCTGAAGGTGTAAAGTTTTCCGTTTGATCAATAACGACTTCAATTCCCATGCTTTTTGCACGACCAAGAATAACGTCTATGGTTTGATCAAAACAAGTGGATGAAAGAAAAAATTTGTTGACTTCATTTTTCTTTTGTGCCCGTGAACGGGAATTATAAAACATGATCATGGCTTCAGCAGCAGCAGTCCCTTCGTCTAGCAAAGAGGCATTGGCTAATTCCATCTTGGTCAAATCCATAATCATGGTTTGAAAATTTAACAAAGCCTCTAATCGACCTTGAGAAATTTCTGCCTGATAAGGGGTGTAAGCAGTATACCAACCCGGGTTTTCAAAAATATTTCGAAGATTAACAGATGGGATGATTGTGCCATAATACCCCTGTCCAATAAAATTTTTGACGTTTTTATTCTTTCCGGCAATTGATTTGATGTGTGCCAGGTACTCGTGTTCACTTAAAGCTTCAGGTAAATTAAGCCCTTCTTTCAGTCTGATTTTTGCCGGGATGGTTTTATTGATCAGTTCATCAATATTGTTTACTCCAATGGTCTTCAACATTGCTGCTCTGGCCTTAGTGTTGGAACCTATATGTCTGTCTTCAAATATCATTTCTAGCCCTGTTTGAATTATAGAATAATACAAATATAAACACAAAGGTTTCAATACGGTTTTATAGTAAATAGAATCTTTTTTAATCCCTGTTTATTTTTGAGTTCCATATCATTTGAAATCGATAGTTTTATAACTTAAAGGGTTCAAAAAAAACTTGCCGTATGATGAGAACAGCATACATTTGTACTATGAAAGCACTATTGATTTCTTTTTTCTTGATTCAAGGTAGTTTGGTTTTTTCGCAAACAGAACAAGATTCTATTTTACTCCTCAACGGAAAAGTATACCATGGTGAAATACTGGGGATGGATGAAGTTGACTACGACTCTGTTGTCAAATACAAAACCGTAGATAAAAAGGGGGTAGAGAAAACAGAGTTCATTGAAACGTACCGAATTTTTTCTTACACAAGGGGAGGGACGAACCATATACTTTACTATCAGGATGATTTTCAAGGAAATTACCTATCCGTTGCCGAAACAAAAGATGTAACAATGGGGAGTTATGATGCCCGCAAAATGTTTCAGCCTCATTTCCCATTTTGGTCAGGATTTGTATTGGGTTTAGGGGCTTCTGTGTGGGATACTTATGTCACCAAAAAACAAGCTGCTGACACCAGCCTTATTGTTGCTCCGGAAGCTGGGTTTTTTAATACAAAGAGCCCTACCATCTTTCCTTTTTTCGTGCCTGTCGTTCTTTCTGTTACCTGGGCACTTCCTACATTTAAGGTAAAGAAAAAGAATATGATCCACAAAGAATATTTCAACAACGCCAATTATTACCGGGGATATCACAGAATTGCAAAACAAAAAAGAATGCTGGGAGCATTGGTGGGTGGTTTGGCAGGTGTGGCTTCTGGAATGATCATTTATTATAGTGTCCATTGATGCTAAAAAAAGCCATCCCTTTTTTCGTTTACTCCAATCTTTGGATCAGTACAGGTGCAGCTTGTATGGCCTGGTTGTATTATCAGTTGGAAAACCTTCCGATTCATCTATATCTTCTTTTCTTTTTGTTTTTTTCAACGCTTCTTACCTATACCTTTCAACGCTATATTAAACTGTATCAAAAAGAACCCATTCATGGTCCCCGCGTAGAATGGATGAAACAACATCCGCAACTAGTCAAGCTATTTCTATTTGTTGGCGCAATAGGCACTTTGATTTTTCTTCCTTTTTTAAGCTGGAAAAGTATGCTGGTTTTACCTTTGCTTGGCTTATTGTCTTTTTTGTATGCTTTTAAGTTTAGATGGAATAAAAGGCGGACAAACCTTCGTGATCTTTCGGGAATAAAAATTCTCTTAATTGCTGCTGTTTGGGCAGTTTCTTGTTCCGTTTTACCGGCAATTGAATCGGGAAATTTCAATCTCTCTTCTTTTTCAATCACAGCCGGTTTTTTTTCTTATATCATTGGGATTACTATTCCTTTTGACATTAGAGACATTAAGGTGGATGAAGCAGAAAAAAAAACTATTCCCCAACTTTTTGGAGTTCCTTTTGCTAAAATCATTGCCTGTTCATTGATTGTTTTCAGTTACTTTATTTGGGCAGGAAATTTTGAACCGGATTACGGACTTATGATAGGGATGTTACTTTCAGTTGTTCTGATCGGCTTGAGTAAACCGAACAGGGGTGAACTATTTTTTTCGTTTTTTATTGATGGGGCATTGATTATTGTCCCAGTGCTTTACTATCTTCTGAACACTTTATAGCCAATTGAGAAAAATATGGTGGAATACTTCCTAAGCATAAATCCATCCATATAATGCGTGTTGCCTTCTATAAAAAGGCCTAAAGAAAACCGGTCAATATTGGCTTCGATTCCCAATTTTAAAATGGGGTAAGCCAAACGGAAAGGATAGGGACTTTCCCAATTTGAAAAATCCGTTTCTGCATCAAATTTAGCCGTTACTTCATCCGGGGATTCGTTCAAATCTACTGCCATTTCTCCTCTGTATACTGCAATATCTTGATCAATCGGGAAATAATATGACTCCTCTACGTCTGCGTACACATCCAATTCATTGACACCGGGAGGGAAGCCATTTCCTCCAATAAATTTATGGCTCATTACCGTTATCCCTAAACCAAAAGTCAGTCTTAAATCAAAGATGTCCCGGACAATAGGTTTAAAAGAAATAGACGGTTTCAGGTGGAACAAATTGAAGGCTTTTCTATACACTCCTGATCTCAATTTTGGGGATGATGCCGTATTCACATAATAACTTTCTCCCGAACTGTCTTCAGCAACGGTTGCGCGCAATTCTGTCGTATGCACATCAAAGTTTAACGTAGAAAATCCCAAGGCCATTTCTGTTGTCCAACGTTTTCTAAAGTTATAGGAGCCAAACACCTCAAATTGAGGTGACCAACCGATTCTTTTTATATCTCCAAATGTTGCCAATTCTATGTTTATAGCCTGTTTGATGGTGCCATTTTCACTGATCAATACAGAATCGGTTTTTAAAACAGAAAGGCGTGCTGAGGAATCAGCATAAAATGTGGAAAGTTCATTAAACCCCCTTCGACTGAATCTGAAACCAATGTCCCATTTGTTTGTCTGCCGCTTGATGTTAGAAATTTCAAGATCATCTTTGGAGACATTATCTTTCTTTATTTTTCTTCCAAAATCAAATGAAAACAAATCGACCCCCAGATTAAACCCATAAGAATAAAGCTCATCAAACGGTGTATAACTGGTTCTATATACAATATTTGGAGCATATTGATATCCGGGAAAAGTAAAAGCCAATCCTGTTTGAAAGTAAGCAGATAAACGAAAGCGATACATCTCAATACCCCCTATGAAATTAAAATACAATGAGGTTTCTGCAAACTTATTCACCGCTCCATTCACTGAGCTGAGGTCTTGAATATATTCGTTTGAAAAATCAAGGTATTCATAGTTCATTTTACGAAACTTCCCTTTAACAGTAAAACCAGTTGAAATAAATGGTTTCACACTTTTATGTGGTAAAAATCGATAACCGTAATTCATACTGAGTGACAACAGTTGAAACTGTTCAGTATATGTTATCCCCGACTCATAATCTTCACGGGCGGCCGCAATATAATTCCTGTAGTCTGAAGTGTCAACATTGGTAAATCCATCCGATATAGCCTGTGCTTCAAAATCCTGATAGGTGCCATAATGTGTGGTATAAAACCCCTGATTATAATTAGCAATTCCTTCCATTTTCAGGGTGTTGAAACTACTTGAAAGTTTAACATCTACAAAATGTCGTTTGCGGTTCAGTCGAAAATACAAGGGGATTTCAAAATTGTTTTCCCAGGAAAATTCATTGAAATAAATATCCAACGTATCCCCCGAAACGTCTTCTACTGATAAACTAATGTTTGAGGGATCATAAAAAGACGTCGATTCCCACTTTTTTACTTTATTGGTATTTGATTGTACCTCCACTCCAAAATCAATACGATTTTGAGCCCGGGATATTTGGTATAAGCCCGAAACAAGAAAAAAGATCAGGAAAAGCTTATTATAGAATTCTGAAATCATTTTTTAAATTTTCAACTCTTGAAGTTGGGGTTTGACGACCATTGGTTCTTTTAATGACTTGATTTTGTACATATTTTTGAATTTCAGAAAGCATAATTACTTTATCTCCATTTAAGTCTGCTTTTTTATCTCGTAAACCATTCAACAGGCAGTAAGTAAAAACACCATTGTTCCATTTATCCCCTTCAATGGCAAATTCAGCTCCACCGGCACTTGAAACAACTGTGGAGCCATTGTTTAATCGCATATCCACAAACAGTGATCTGGAAAGATCAAAGCTATTGATGTCGTATTTGTTCACCACGCTGCGATCTCCACTTCTAAAAATTAATTCTTCTCCATCTTCGTCGGTAACTACCTGTTCAATTACCTCTTCTTTATCAATTTCACCAGAATGGCAAGCGTCTAAAAACATGACTTTTTTCCGACTCTTTGATTCGTCTAGAATTTCTTCAAATAATTCGTAGGGAATTCCTTTTTCCTCCGGATTTAAAAAATCCATGTCATGCGCCGCAAAATAGTAATCCAAATTGGCATTCAACACTCCGTGACCGGCAGCAAAAAGAATAAAAACATCATTTTCTTTAGCCTGAGCGGCAAATTCTTTAATTGCTGCTACATTATCCCTTTTGACTTCATCATCCGTGAGGAGTTTTATATTCACACGATTGAATAACCCCTTGTCGAATTTGAAAAATTGAGCGAAATCTTCTGCGTCCTTCCGGGCATATCTTAGATTATATTGTTCTTGTTCGTAATCTGATACGCCTATGGCTACCAAAAACACTTCTGATTTTGATCTTTTCTGATGCGATTCAATTTCAAATGACTCTTTATAAGAAGAAATACCTTTCTCGTTCGTTGCGTAAAGTTGGATTTGGTTATTTCCCGGATTCAGCCGTACCTGAACCACTTCCTTGTGTTTTTTTCCATCAATTTTTTTTCCAAAACGACTAAATTCAGGAACTCCGTTTACTCGTAAGTGCAAGGTGGATAGTTCATGCTCTTCATCTGTCGCTGTAATTTCTAATTCTAACAGGTCCATGTTTTTTTGCTCTATCAATCGCTTTTTAAAATGAAGCTGTGGAAGTTGTTCAATCATTCCCAGTTGATCCTCCTCCAAATTGAGTTTAGACAAGCGCTTTTTATAGGCATCATAATATGCTGAAATATATGCCTCATTAAAATAAGGAAGGGATTTCGCAACAATATCCGGTCGGTTATACTTCAAATCAAACTGTTCAAAAGAATACAAGCGTCCACCCACTTTAAATCCTATTCCATCTAAAGCATCTTTGGAAGCAAAGTAATAACCCTCACTATCTAAGTAAACAAACTGCCCGTTACCAAAAGCGCCATATATGGTTAATAAATCTCCTGATTCTATATCCCAAAAGCGGATCATTCCATCCCAGCCTGCGGTCGCCACAAAGTGATATACCGGGTTAATGGCTACAGAAGTAACCACATCAGCATGGCCGGTTTCTATTTCGTGCATAAGGTCAGAAGAACGTGTATTCACAATACGAAGGGTTGACCCCTTTACCTCAGCACGGATATGAATGCTATCATTTTCAGTCTGTAAAAGATCCGGATTCAAAAAATACCGTTCAGAGTGAATGATTTCATTTTTAAGGTCAGAAATGTATTGATCGATATGCGCTGAAGTATTTTTTACTTTCTTCATGATGAGCATATTGTCAGAAAGGGACCACTTTACTTCAATCGGTTTTATTTGGTCAAAAGATCCTTCATAAACTAAAGAGTTAATTCTATAAAACCCTTTAAAGACAATAGTATCTGCATTTTCTCGTTCAATTTTTTCCAGTGTGTACCCACTAAAAGTTGTCAGTATATTTGAGGACGATCTTAAACTATTTGTGACCGATTGATTTGAAATGAGGTTGGTTCTTCTTAGCGCCCCATTATTATAGGCCACGGTTAAAAATGCGCCATCCCGGCTAAAATCGATATCGTTGATTTGTTGTACACTTCCCTTCATGGATTTCACCACTTCTTTTGCTTTAATGTCCCAAACAATAACAGTTCGGTTATCCCCTACTACTGCAAGGTATCGACCATCATGGGAAAGGTCAATGTCTTTGATTTTGGACCGCTTCATCTTGAACATCCCTCCTGTTTTCCACCTTTTATTCCGTCGGTATAAATTGATTTCACCAATACTATTGGCTGCAAAAATCGTTTCATTATTTACTTCAATTGCGTTAATGGTATTGAGCATCCAATCGGTAGATGCGCTCTTTCGTTTATCGTGCTTCAAGCAACTTTCAATTAAGCGACCTTCAGCTGTGGTGTACATTACCGTGTTGTTTTTGTAAAATCGGATATCTTTTGCAGAGGTGACTGATTTTCTAAACAAGGTGTTTTCTTTTAAATCGATCAGATAAGAAAATTGTTCTTTTTCTCCACCAAAAGCCAGCAAATCTCCATCTTGAGTAAAATCTACCGCCGTAAACAGGTGCTGTGCTTTAAATTCAAAGGGTTTTCTATTTCCGGTAGATAGATCTATGATCTCGACCCGTTCTCCGATTACAGCAAGCTGATTATGTTCGGGACGCAATTGAAATCCGCCTAATGGATAAGAAAAACGATACGTTGTAATGCGTTTTTGAGAAGAAATGTCCCAAATTTTGAGGGTAGAATCGAGGGAACTGCTGACAATTTGATTGCCATCCGCTAAAAATTTTACTTCAGTAACTGCCTTTTCATGACCGAGAAGAACTCCAAATTGTTTGCCGGTCAATACATCCCACAATACGATTTTATGATCGGCACCGGCAGTGGCAATTAATTGATCATTTGGGCTAAATTCTACTTTGTTTATCGTAGCCGCATGTCCGGTTTGTACAGTCAGTCTTATGTCTTGAGACCACAAGCAACCGCAAATAAACACAACCGAAAATAAGAGCAAGCCTTTCATCCTGACGTATAAGTATACGATAAAAGTAGTAAAAAAGTAGGTTGTAAAATATTTATTTAAGCGGTAAATAACTCATCCAGAGATTGACAGAAGCTTTCTGCCGCTTTTTCCAAAACAGATGTTGTATGAGCTTTGGATACAAATCCCACTTCATAGGCCGAAGGACCAAAATACAAACCGCGGGAAAGTAAAGCGGTGTACAATGTTCTAAAACTCTCAGTAGACTCAGCCCGTATTTCTGTAGCTGAACGGATGTGTTCTGCATCTGAAAAAGCAAACCAAAAAATCGATCCAATTGAAAACACTTCAAAGGTATATTTCTTATTGCGGGCGTGTTTATTAATTTTTTCAACGAACATTTTCGTTCTATCGGCTTGATCTTCATAAAAACCAGGTCGTAAACACTCAGTTAGTTGTGCAATTCCGGCTGCCATAGCCACCGGATTCCCGGATAAGGTTCCCGCCTGATACACGTTTCCAAGTGGACTGATATGAGCCATAATATCGTTGTTGGCGCCATAGGCTCCTACCGGTAAACCACCACCGATTATTTTACCGTAAGAGACAATATCAGGCCGAATACCATAATAATCTGCTGCTCCTGCAAAGGCCACCCGAAAACCTGAAATCACCTCATCAAAGAAAAGCAGTATGTTATTTTCTGTACAGATTTTTCTGAGAAACTGAAGATATGATTTCTTTTGCAGCAACAATCCATTATTAGCCGGAATAGGTTCTATAATAATACAGGCAATATCATCTCCGTATTGATCAATTGCTCCTTTTACTGCTTCTTCATCATTCAATGGAAGGACAATTGTTTCTTTTGAAAAAGCCTCCGGCACACCGGCAGAGGAGGAGGTTCCCAGTGTCACAAGGCCGGATCCTGCATTCACAAGTAAAGAATCGGTATGCCCATGGTAACAGCCTTCAAACTTAATGATCTTATTTTTTCCGGTATAGCCTCTTGCCAAACGAATACCTGACATCACCGCTTCGGTTCCGCTACTGACAAAACGAATTTTATCCACATAGGGATTGTTTTCAATAATCAGTTGTCCCAATTCATTTTCTAAAGCAGTGGGAGCACCAAAAGAAGTACCATTCTGTAAGGTTTCTTCAATTTTCTTTCTGACCGAAGGATGATTATGCCCTAATATAAGTGGTCCCCAACTACAACAAAAATCAATAAATTCATTGTCGTCCTCATCCCATATCCTACAATCGTTCCCTTTTTTTATGAAAAGCGGAATCCCGTCAACGGATTTAAATGCGCGTACCGGAGAATTCACTCCTCCGGGAAATAAGGTTTTCGCTTTATCGAATAGTTCTTTAGATTTTTCTCTTGATATCATCCCTTTTGTTTGATAGTTCTTATCTTTGAAATCTGTTGATGCACAAATTTAGCAGAATCTACTGAGGTTTTGTTTTTTGACGGGCATCAATTCAATGAACCCCTAATAATTGTCAAAAAATGTCCATGACTGTCAATAAAAATGCTGTTGAATATGCCAAAATACTGGATCAACAAGACCCTTTATCTGCCTTAAGAGATCAGTTTTTCATTCCTCAGCACAAGGGTAAGGACAGTGTTTACTTTACCGGTAACTCTCTGGGCTTGCAACCCAAAACTGTTCGGGAATACGTTCAACAAGAACTGGATGACTGGGCAACTTTTGGAGTAGACGGACATTTTGACGCCAAAAACCCCTGGTTTTCTTATCATGAATTGTTGACCCCAAAAGCGGCAAAAATTGTTGGTGCTTTAGATTCTGAAGTGGTTGTTACGCACAGTTTAACGACAAACTTGCACCTCTTAATGGTCAGCTTTTACCGTCCCACAAAAAATCGTTTCAAGATAATTTGTGAACAAAAAGCCTTTCCATCAGATCAGTACGTGCTGGAATCTCAAGTAAAATTTCATGGTTTTGACCCTTCAGAAGCCATTGTAGAAGTGGGCCCGAGAGAAGGGGAGCACCTCATCAGACATGAAGATATTATCCGTACTATTCAGGAAACAGGAGATGAATTGGCACTAATCATGATTGGTGGAGTCAATTATTATACGGGTCAATTATTTAAGATGGAGGACATAACAAAAGCAGGACATGATGTGGGTGCAATTGTTGGCTTTGACCTGGCGCATGCCGCAGGAAATGTTCCGCTGAAATTACACGATTGGGGGGTTGATTTTGCTGTCTGGTGTTCTTATAAATACCTCAATTCAAGCCCTGGGGGAGTTTCAGGCTTATTTATTCACCAACGACACGAAGATAAACCTGAATTACCAAGATTTGCCGGTTGGTGGGGCTACGATAAAGAGACTCGATTTGAAATGCAAGCCGGTTTTGTGCCCATGAAAGGTGCTGCGGGGTGGCAACTCAGTAACGCCCCCATACTCGGAATGGCAGCACACCTGGCTTCATTAACTATTTTTGATGCGGTGGGCATGGAAAAACTGCGTGAAAAAAGTATAGCGTTGACTGCTTATCTGGAAGAGGTTATTTTGGACATCACCGCCAGAAAAAGTCATTTGTGTGCGTTTGAAATTATTACCCCAAAAGAAAAAGATCAAAGGGGTGCACAACTTTCAATTTTAGTACATGGAAAGGGAAAAGCTATGTTTGATGCACTCAGTGAGCAAGGGGTTATTGCAGATTGGCGTGAACCCAATGTCATCAGAATTGCTCCCGTACCGCTTTATAACTCATTTGAAGATGTGTACCGATTTGGACAGTGTCTGGAAAATGCCATTTCTCGATAAAAATTAAGTTTACGACTCTTTTTATGGAACCAACTTATCATTCCGAACTTATTACCGAATATCTGGGAGGTCAAGCCTCAGAAATGAGACCCATGGTGAACTTAATGGCTCAAGTTTTTCTCATACTTTTTGTCGGAATTGTTTTGTGGAGAATTGCCGGGGTATTTGGCAAAAAAAATAAAAGCAGAAAAAGAAATATGTTTTCAGATTCACGATTTGACAGCTGGAAAAACAGGTAAAAAATGGAAAAAAATGCAATTATAGTCGGTGCCGGTCTTGTGGGTTCGTTGTGGGCGGTGTATTTGGCAAAGGCGGGTTATAAAGTTACCATCTACGAACGCAGACCCGATATTCGTAAAGCGGAAATTTCTGCCGGTAAATCCATCAACCTTGCACTTTCTACACGAGGTTGGAAAGCCCTGAAAGAAGCGGGGGTTGACAAAAGCATTGAACCCATTACCATTCCTATGCACGGCAGAATGATGCATGATCAGGAGGGTAATCAAACCTTTCAGCCTTATGGAAAGGAAGGTCAAGCTATTTATTCTGTCTCAAGGGGCGAATTGAATGCAAGGATGATGGACATTGCTGAGAAAGAGGGAAAAGCCAAAATTCTTTACAGCCGTAAATGTATTGATGTGGAATTGGATGAAGGGATCGTTTATGTGGAAAACACAGAGACCGGTGAAATTGAAAAAGGCCAGGCGGATGTTGTTTTTGCTGCGGATGGCGCTTTTTCTGCCGTACGGTATAACGGTTTACAAAAACTGGATCGCTTTGATTATATGCAGGATTATATTGACGACGGATATCGTGAACTACTGCTCCCGGCAAATGATGACGGATCGTATAAGTTGGATAAAAATGCCCTTCACATCTGGCCCAGAGGTCGGTTTATGTTGATTGCTCTGCCCAATGAAGATGGCTCTTTCACCTGTACCCTTTTTATGCCTTTTGAAGGAGAAAATTCATTTTCCCAACTCAATACAGATGAAGCTGTCGATCGGTTTTTCAAAGAAACCTTTCCTGATTTTTATCAAATGTTCCCCCAATTGCTGGATAGCTGGCACGGACATCCTCTTTCTTCACTGGCAATTATCAGGTGTTATCCCTGGACCAAAGGGAAGGTTGCATTAATGGGAGATGCTGCACATGCAACAGTGCCTTTTTACGGGCAAGGAATGAATGCCGGATTTGAAGATTGTACGGTGATGTCGGAGTTGATGAAAAAACACAAAGAAAACTGGTCGGTGGTATTTGATGAGTATCAAAAAATACGTAAGCCGGATGGTGATGCCGTACAGGATTTATCCATCCACAACTATCACGTAATGAGAGATTATGTAGCAGATCCCACTTTTTTACTGCAAAAAAAGATTGAAAATCGATTCAGCACTAAACATCCTGATAAATGGATGCCACTTTACAGTCAGGTATCTTTTTCTTCTATCCCTTACTCAGAAGCCTGGAAAAAAGGGATGGAACAGGAGGCCATTATGAAAAAAATCATGAACCGTCCTGATATTGAATCCGTTTGGGATTCTCAAGAAATTGAAGACGAGCTGTTACGGCTCATTACTACTTAAAATTTCGTAACTTGTGAAACAACAAACCATTATAGTAAATAAAAACATGAATTATTTATCGATCTTTTTGATCAGTATTTTCTCCCTTTCTTTTTCGGTTTCACAAGCCCAAATCGGCAGTGGAATTGAAAAACGCGATAAAAAAAGAAAAAGTGATTCCCCCTGGGGTAAAAATCGACGGGATGCGATATACAGCCATAGTCAAAGTAGTTATCGACCTTTGGGTTGGTATATTAATCCGGGGCTTACTTATATGGTAGGTAATTCGGCTAAGGATGAAAGTGATGCCTACAACCTTACTCCCAGCGGTTTGCCGGGATATTACGTAGAAGGAGGTCTGGCCGTTTTGATGAAACGCATTAGAAAAACCATACACTATGTAGATTTTGGTTTAGGAGTAAAACATTTTGGTGGGCAGGAAAAATACAGTGATCAATTTAACAATAAAGCGCGGGGACAGTTTAATTTTGGGAGTGCGTTTGCCAGGGTAGCTGTGCATAATTGTTGGCAGCTTTCCATGTACAACTTTATCGATCAATCAATTGGCTTAAATGTGGACTATCGGATTTACGGAGGAAAAGAAGATCCGGATTATACACCTCCTGCGGGCTACAACAATCAAGGAAAATTAGTCGCACAATTAAATTATTCAATTGGTTGGGGAATTAAATTAAGGGATGGTTTCTTTATCATCCCTACTATTCAAACTCCCATTTTAACAGCTTTTGAATGGAGTGGCTTTAATCCGGGACATAAATGGTTCAACAGTCGTTATCAACCTACTATATTCACTGTAAAATTTGGTTGGTTATTTCGCAAGAAAGGTTGTCCAAAAGTATATGACAATGGGCAAGGTAAAAATCAATCTGATAAATATAGAATGCAATAAAATTTTATGATAGCACACTCCTTTTCAGCAGGGACTGTTCAACGTCTGGGCATTATTCTCAAAATTAAATACAAAAAAGACACGGAAGTAACCCTTTCAGATATGAAGGAAGTTACAAAAATCCGAAAAAAACTTTTTGGTGAAGAATCTTATTGCTCGCTGATTGATTTATCGCAGGACAACCTTACTATGAGTTCAGAAGCAAGAAAATACGTAACCGATAGCCCCATTATTCGAAAACTGAGGATTGCAGAGGTTTTATTGGTTAAAAACTTTGCTCAGAAAATAGGTGTTCATACCTATGTCAGAATTTCTCGTTGGAAAGATAACATTACCGTGATGACCGTGAAGGATGAAGAAAATGCTATCCATTGGTTAGAGCGCCAATACCGAAAACATCAGGAAAAAGAACTTTCATCTGCCGAAAAATAAAATCCTGTTCAAACGATTGTAACGAATGAACAGGATTTTGATTGAAAGCACTATTTAATATTGCTGAAAGTGTATGGGGAGGGTGTATCTTACCCGTACTTTTTTACCCGCTTGTTCACCGGGATTCCATTTTGGCATTAAGCTTACCACTCGTTTTGCTTCTTTAGAAAGATCTTCATGAGGTGATTGTTTAGCGACCACATGGCTAATAGATCCATCTTTATTTACCACAAACTGAACATAGACTATCCCTTGTATACCTATTTCTCTGGGTAATTCAGGATATACCATCTGTTTACCGATCCATTCATACATGGCTTTTTCACCACCGGGAAACTCCGGTTCTATTTCACTTCCCGGGAGAATCGCATAAGACTCTCGACGTAAATCATCATCATCTGAAAGCAAATCACCATACACATCTCCGTCTATCGTAATAACATCATCCTTGTCTGTGATAATAGGATCTCCCTCTCTCTCCAACTTTTTCACCACCTCGATATTTTCAATATTGTCCAGGTTAACAACTGCCGCTCTTTGGGGCTGTTCTTGTAAGGTGTAATCAATTGGAATTTCAACAGAGATGCCACTGTTCAGCCCCTTGTCATATATTGGTATTGAATCTTCGGGAACTGCAGATGAATATTCAAATGCCGCCAGGCATAAGGAACCGGAAACCAATAATCCGATTTGAAAAAATGCAAACCTCTTTCGTTCCAGGTTTGCTTTTTTGCTCTTTTTTGCGATCATAATTATATATTTTTAGTTAAACAACTGTACTTGAAAAAACAATTGTTGTGCCAAAAACATATTATACTGTCTATCAGTGGTTTATGATCATTAAAAAGTTAATTTTTTGTTAAAGCTTATTGTTGATCCTTTGAAAATCTTGTTATAAAAATAGAGAGGATATTTCCTGCTATTAAAAAAAGACCCAGACAGATCCAAACGTATCCCCATTGACTGAAATCCATTTTCTGAGGACTAATCAGTGTATATACATCCGTCAAAAGAATAATAAAAGTAGCCACCATCAATCCGATTGCCATATTTTTAACTTTTCTGTTTTGCGTCTTTTTTATGATCATCCCCTCTAAAATGAGGATGGCTAAAATTAAAGGTGCTGTTATCCCGGCCGCTAAAAAAGACAGTTTGGGAACTTCATTTATATCCGCATAATAGATTTTATCAATCTCATTGAGGTCAGTCAACAGGAAGTTGTTGTTGGCATTTTGTATACTCACCCCAAAATAAGCTGCGACCAGACACATCAAAAATGCCAATCCTGCAATGATCAAATGTTGCTTTTTCATAGAACAAATATAGAATTCCTTCGGCAGCAGGAACCCATAGTTCTAAATGCAATTGATATATTTGCACAAAAAAGCTTATGTCTGAGAAGATCAATTCTGATAAAGCACCCAAACCGGTTGGTTTGTACCCTCATGCCAGAAAGGTTGGGAATTTACTTTTTTTATCGGGTGTTGGGCCAAGGGTTGCCGGTTCTGACAAGAACGATTCAGCAGTTCCGGGATTGGAATTAGATCACAACGGAAACTTTAAATCCTTTGATTTTGAAGCACAATGCAAATCAGTATTTGATAATGTTCGTGCGGTACTGGAAGCTTCGGGTTCTTCATGGGATCAATTAGTAGATGTAACCGTTTTTTTGGTGAATATGAAAAGGGATTTTCACACCTATAATAAAGTTTATGCAGACTATTTCAAGGATAATCAACCGTGTAGAACCACGGTAGAGATCAGTAGCCTTCCCACACCGATTGCCATTGAGTTGAAATGTATTGCAACAATCAATAAATAGAAAATTATGTTTGGATTAATCATTAAATTATTGTTGTCTTTGGGTTCAGCAGCCTTTACCGTTTATTTATTTGCTGAAGGCTCCTGGGGATGGGGGATATTGTTCATTTTTGTTACTGCCTTCTTTACCCTTTTCATTTTTAGAAATCAAAATTTATTGATGGCGACCTTGCAACTACGGCAACAAAATATTGAAAAAGCACAGAAATATTTGGCACGTATTAAGCAACCCCAATTTTTACTGAAGGGACAAAGGGCTTACTACTATTATATTATGGCATTAGCCAGCCAGCAAGACATCAAAATGTCACAAACTGAATCTTTTTTAAGGAAAGCAATGGGTATTGGTTTAAAAAGGGATCATGACAAAGCCATGGCAAGAATTAATTTGGCGGCTGTTTGTATGCAAACCGGAAGAAGAAGAGAGGCAGAGACCTTACTGGCTGAAGCCAAAAAGTTGGATACCAAAGGTGTCATGACAGAATACATTAAGAATTTAAAAAAGCAGATGGGAAAAGCAACTTCCCGAAATCAAATCCGCATGGCGCAAATGAACAAAGGGAAAAAAGTAGCCAATAAGAAAATGCGTTAATCCGGGTTAGGAAAGTCTATTTCGGTGATAATCACAAGTTTTTTTGTATCAACTCTCCCGGTCTTAACCCGTTTAAATTCATGGTAAACCGAATACGGTTCCAGTATTTCATAGCCGGATGGTACATATTTTGAGATTCAACTATCGGGAAGTATATCCCAAATGCTTCACCAAAGCGTATTCCCGCACCAAAATCATACGCCATTTCGATACTCCCATTTTGATCGAGCAGCCCATAATCTGCGTAAATCACAAAAGGCACGTAGGGAATTTCAAAAATAAAATTGCTGCCAAAAATCATAGCGGTTGAGGTCAATGAATCCGAAACAGACTTGAATCCTCCTTGATTTTCAATGCGTTGATTATCATAAAAACCAGTGGTTTCATTTCTTCCCAACATCCAATGCTCATATAATACATCCTGGGTGCCGGATTGACCGCTCAGTGACATGCCGTATCGGGAATTAACCGTTCCATTATAAAACAAATTTTGCCCAAAATAAGCACGTAATTCAACATGTTTTCCTTTTTTTGGCCAATATGCGATCTTGTATTTTAAGGTCAGGGAGGCATTCAAAAGATCTCCTGTTGTTTCTGTGATTCCAACCGTTTGAAGGTAATTGTAATAATCAAATCGTGGGGATGCGGTAAAGGTGTGGATTCGTTTTTTGTAGGTGAAATTATAGGTTGCATAGCCCCCGAAAGTTTGATTTTTGTAAAAATTTCCAAGTTCTGCCACGTAAGCAGTCTGTAATTTTGCATCTTGTGTATAATACTTTTTGGCGGATCGTTTCCCAATATTAAATTTCACATAGGGTTGAATAGCATAATAGGTGCCCACGGGGTCTGCTGTTGAGTCTACAGGAACCGACCTTCCATTACCAAATGTTTTTGCCATAGCACCCACAGTAATGGATCGAAAATTCTTTTCGGGTACCCAGGCGTAATTCAAATCTACAAATCCGGAAATATTTTTACGTCCAAATGAAAACATAGGTGCCAGCGTATATTCAAATTTGTTTTTTTGGAGGGTTTGATTGTGCAATAACATTCCTATCATGAACTTATCATAGGCATTTCCTCCCAAAATTGGCGTATACCAGTTATTCCAGTGCTCTGGTTCATTATCTCCAAACAAGAACTCTAATTTCAGTGGCTCTACTCTTTTAAATAAGCCTTTATCCTTCCAGCGATTATTATTTCGATTCATATCCGGCATGAACTCTTCTGAATCGATAATGAATTCATCTAAAGTGGCACCTTCAAAATACACAGATTTTTCACCGATCTCTACCCATTTGGTCTCTGCCGGTTTGCCGTATCGAAAAGCATCCACCCTCACCGGACAGTCAACTTGCCCGACATTTTTAACCTTAACAGTAAATCCCTTTTCATCCTTTTCAACTCCGGCAATTTTATAATCAATTTGTTTTGTTGTTTGAATGATATCATCAAAAAACCAATCTAATTTTTTCCCACTAGACTTCTCTATGGCTTTTTCAAGGTCTTCAGCTTGTGGATGCTTGAATTCCCACTTTTGATAGTACGCTTGCATGGCTTTGTCAAATTCTTCTTCTCCCAGATAATCTTTCAGGTACGTAAAAACCAAACCGGTTTTAGAATAAACAATCGTTCCGTAATTGATGGCGGTATATTCATCTGCACTTAATTCAATGGGTTGATCCATTCCGTATTCAGCAGACATATTATAAGAAATATAATTTAGATCCAAATGGGATAAGTGCTCAAGGTTGATTCGTTCTGCTATCCCCATCATCATGTCAGATAATCGCTCATTTTTTGGATATTTTGTCTGGATATATCGGATTTCATTGAGCGTGTTTAAGCCTTCATCCATCCAGGGATGTTTTCGTTCATTAGAACCCAGTTGTCCGTAAAACCAGTTGTGTCCCACTTCGTGAACAATGACAATTTCCAATTCTAGGTGTGAACCCGTATTCCCGATCACTGTTACATTTGGATATTCCATTCCGCCACCTGCTGAAATTGTTCCGTCCACAGCCGTAACCTGATCATAAGGGTAATCGCCGTTCCATTTTGAGTAATAATAAATTCCGTCGTGCAGGTATTCCGAAGAACGTTCCCATACTTCGTGATGATTGGGCACAAACATAGCCCAGGTCGTTACTTTTCTACCTGAATGCGGTAACTCCACTTCTCCTTTTAACACCTCAAATCGCTTATCGGCGAACCATGCAAAATCATGAACATTTGATTGCGTATAGCGGATGGTTTTATAGGTTTCAGATGAGGCAGGAAATTCATCATCTCCAAATTTATTATTTTCATAGTGCTTTTTGGTCGCCTCTACTTTTTCTTCCAAAAATACGACCTCACTTGCTGTTTGTAAATCACCGGTTGATCCCACTACATAATTTTCAGGTAGGGTAATGGATACATCAAAAGACCCATATTCAGAATAAAACTCACCCTGTGTCAGGTAGGGCATTTCATGCCAGCCGTCCTGATCAAAAACAGCAGGTTTGGGATACCATTGGGTAATTTGATAAGACTCACCGATATGTCCCAGCCGTGAAATACTTCCGGAAGGAATTTTAACCTTAAAAGGAGTAGACACCTTTATTTTTTCTCCGGGTTTTAAAACGCTATTCAAATGAAGAATGGCAATATCGATATGCTCAGGATGGTATTCCCATTTTGCGTCCATTCCGTCAATTTTAAAGTGGAGGGAGTCAATCCAACCTCTTTCTTCTTCTGTTGCATATTGCAGGGACATATCATTCATGTCATACAATTGTCTGGCTAATGCGGTGTTTGTGTTTTTATAGGCATTTGGCCAAAGGTGAATGTAGATTTTATCCATGGCCGTGTTTGAATTGTTGATGTATTCAAACTCTTCATAGGCCGACAAGGTATTATCAGTGTCATTCAATTTTACATCAATGGTGTAATTTACTTCTTGTTGGAAGTAATTTTGCCCAAAAGCATTGCACAATGCTGTTAAAGTCAAAAAAAAGAATATCTTATTCATCAAATTACTGTTTTTACAAAATGAGAATGAAATCACTTCCATTCAGTTTGGAAAGATAGTTATATTTAATAGTTAGAATATGTCATACTACGGTAAAGGGTTAAAAATTCATATAAATGCAAAGTTTCATTTGATAAGCTGCTTATTGATGATCTTTTTTTATTCCTGCGCCAACAGTCAAAAAAAGAATGAAACCGTGAAAGAAGAACACAAACACACCAACGCACTGATAGAAGAGAGCAGCCCGTATTTGTTACAACACGCACATAATCCTGTAAACTGGATGCCCTGGGGAGAAGCTGCTTTTGAAAAAGCAAAAAAAGAAGACAAGTTGGTGCTTGTATCTATTGGCTATTCCTCTTGCCACTGGTGTCATGTGATGGAGCATGAGAGTTTTGAAAACGAAGCTGTTGCTAAAATCATGAATGAACACTACATCTGCATAAAAGTTGATCGGGAAGAGCGACCGGATGTGGATCAGGTTTATATGACAGCTGTTCAACTGATGATCGGGCAAGGTGGGTGGCCACTCAACTGCTTTACTCTCCCCAATGGAAAACCCATCTATGGAGGAACTTATTTCCCAAAAAACCAATGGGTAGATATACTTCAAAAACTGCATAATACTTATGAAAATGACCGTGAAAAGGTACTGGAATATGCCGATCAACTTACCAAGGGAATTCAAAACCATGAACTGATTACTGTAAAAGAAACTGCTCAGGATTTTTCTGATGCACGTTTACATGAGATGGTTGATGCGTGGAAACTTCGGTTTGACAATGATCGGGGAGGACCTGACCGGGCGCCCAAATTTCCACTTCCCAACAACTACGATTTTCTGATGCAATATGCGCACCAATATCAAGATGACACAGTGATGGAGCACCTTGAATTGACCTTGCATAAAATGGCTTTTGGGGGGATTTATGATCAAATTGGCGGGGGATTTTCACGATATTCAACAGATGCCGAATGGAAAGCCCCACATTTTGAAAAAATGCTTTATGACAATGCTCAACTGGTCAGTCTCTATTCAAAAGCATACCAACGCACAAAAGATCCGCTATACAAACATATCGTTTACCAAACCCTGGAGTGGGTGGAACGGGAAATGACCCACCAAGAAGGTGCTTTCTATTCAGCACTTGATGCTGACTCAGAAGGGGAGGAAGGAAAATATTATGTTTGGGAGAAAGAGGAGTTAAAATCCATTTTGGGTGAGGATTATGACCTGGTTAAATCTTATTATAACGTCAATCGAAGAGGACAATGGGAGGGAAAGTATATCCTTTTAAGGCATGAGCCGGATCATGTCATTGCTGATGAATTTGACATGAGCACAGAAGAGCTGCAAACGAAGATTCAAAAAATCAATCAAAAATTATTAATAAAACGTGCTGAGCGTATACGCCCGGGACTGGATGATAAATCCCTGACCTCATGGAACTGCATGATGACAATTGGATACATTGATGCCTATTCTGTCTTCAGAGAAAAACCTTTTCTGAAAGCCATTCAAAAAAATGTGAGTTGGTTAGAAGAAAACCAATTGAATAAAGACGGCAAACTCTATCACACATATAAAGCAGGAGAAGGAAAAATAGATGGCTTTTTAGAAGATTATGCCTTTGCTATACAGATGTACATAAAGCTTTACGAACTAAGTTTTGATGAGCAGTTTTTAGAAAAAGCCAAACTGTTAACCACTTATGTGATCGATCATTTTGAAGATCCCTCTAGTGGAATGTTCTATTTTACATCCGATCAGGAATCACAACTTGTCGCCCGAAAAATGGAAATTTCAGACAATGTCATTCCGGCGAGTAATTCAGTTATGGCCAATAATCTGTGGAAATTGGGAACACTTTATGATGATCCTGTTTACAAGAGTAAATCCAAACAAATGCTTGCTAATGTTTATGATCAGATGCCCACCTATGGCTCTGCTTATTCAAATTGGGGTATTTTAACCTTACATCTGGTGGCTCCATACTACGAAATTGCTATTACAGGTGATGATTGGAAAGAAAAACAAAAGAAGTTCGCAAAGCATTACGTACCTAATGCTATTTTTATGGGAGGAGAATCGGGTAGTTTACCTTTGTTAGAAGGGAAAAATCTGGAAGAAACTACTATTTTTGTGTGTGTGAATAAAGCCTGTCAAATGCCCGTTTCTAAAGTAAGTGAAGCCCTGAAACAAATCAAATAATAAACTCTTAGCACAAATCTCCTTTAAAAACATTATTTTTGAAGCAATATGCAGAATAAATCAGACTTGGTGTACAACACCGAACGACCAAAAATGCAAATTCCTGAGTACGGAAGGAATGTCCAAAAAATGGTCGATTATGCTGTCTCCCTGGGAGACAAAGAAGAAAGAAATAAAGTTGCCAATGCGATTATTAAGGTAATGGGCGAACTGAATCCACATTTAAGGGATGTAGAAGAATACAAACCGAAACTGTGGACACACTTGCTCATTATGTCTGATTTTCAATTGGATGTTGATTTTCCTTACGAAAAACCTGAACGGGAGAAATTGGCTGCAAAGCCGGAATCTGTTCCCTATCCTCAAAGCCCTATTAAGATTGGACACTACGGAAAAAACGTAGAGAAAATGATCGATATTGCCTGTGAAATGGAAAAAGGAGAAGAGCGGGAAGCACTGGAAAAACACATTGGTAGTTTAATGAAGCGATTTCATCTAACCTTTAACTCTACCTTTGTTGAAGATGAAACCATATTAGAGCATTTAGCAAAACTTTCTGACGGGAGAATTCAACTATCAGATACTTCTTTTTTACCCAATACTAACGAAATTCTCAAATCAACTACTACTCCAAAAGCCAAAGGAACTAAAGGGAAAAGCCGTAGTAACAAAGTAAAAAACAGAAGTAAAAACCGAAAAAGATATTAAAACCAATGGCAGCTTTTGAAATTCACGGAGGTAATTCCCTCAAAGGAGAATTAGTACCACAAGGAGCCAAAAACGAAGCATTACAGGTGCTTTGCGCAGTATTACTCACTCCAGAAAAAGTTACAATTTCAAACATTCCGGATATCATTGATGTCAACAAATTGATCAATTTGTTGCAGGCTATGGGTGTGAAGGTTGAGAAGATAGAGCGTGGCACGTACAGCTTCAGGGCAAAGGACATCAACCTAAAGTATATGCAAACAGATGAGTTTGCTGAAAGAGCTTCTTCTCTTCGTGGTTCTATCATGATCATTGGTCCACTTTTATCGCGATTTGGAAAAGCATATATGCCAAAACCCGGGGGTGATAAAATTGGAAGGAGAAGATTGGATACTCATTTTGAAGGCTTTGCTAAATTGGGGGCTAAATTTGACTTTGATCCAAAAAATCGCTTTTATTCTGCTGAGGCAAAAAAATTAGCCGGTACATATATCCACCTGGATGAGGCGTCCGTGACAGGAACAGCAAATGTCGTTATGACTGCAGTTATGGCCAAAGGAGAAACGGTTATCTACAACGCCGCTTGCGAACCCTATTTGCAGCAATTGTGTAAAATGCTCAATAATATGGGCGCCAAAATTTCAGGAATTGGCTCAAACCTACTCAAAATAAAAGGCGTAAAAGAAATGGGGGGATGTTTTCACCGCGTTCTTCCTGACATGATTGAAATTGGCAGTTTTATTGGATTAGCGGCCATGACAAAGTCTGAGATTACAATTAAAGATGTCAGTTATCCGGATCTGGGAATTATTCCTAGCGTCTTTAAAAAGCTGGGTATACAAATGGAGTTAAAGGGAGATGATATTTACATTCCCAAGCAAGACTCTTATAAGATTGAAACCTTTATTGACGGCTCGATATTAACGGTAGCTGATGCTCCATGGCCGGGATTTACACCTGATTTGTTAAGTATTGTTTTAGTTACTGCCACACAAGCCAACGGATCTGTATTGGTTCATCAAAAAATGTTTGAATCCCGCTTGTTCTTTGTCGATAAACTGATTGACATGGGTGCACAAATTATTCTGTGTGATCCGCACCGGGCAGCCGTTATCGGAATGAATCATGAACAAAGATTAAGGGGAACAACCATGACTTCTCCGGATATCAGGGCGGGTGTTTCTCTTTTGATCGCAGCCTTATCAGCCGAGGGAAAATCTACCATTCACAATATTGAGCAAATTGATAGGGGATATCAGGATATTGATGTGCGTTTGAATAATTTAGGGGCGGATATCAGGAGATTGTAAGCCACCTTTCGCATTGTGACTATCAGTTTCTTTTGTGAAATTAATCACACTGACAATCTCGTAGAGTTTATTCGATTCATTAAAAAAATCCGTAGACAGATTTAAGACACTAATAAATCAAATTAAATTTTCCCGATTTCTCGACATTCTCACCGTCCGCCTTAAATTTAATCGTCCAGAAGTAAAGTGCAGCCGGATATAATTCTCCGTTGTCCATTTTTACATCCCAACTAAAAGACTGATCATGGGCAACAAATATCGCTTCCCCCCAACGATTAAAAATCGTGAATTCAAAAGCCTCTACCTGACAGTTCAGATAAATTTTCAGCCCATCATCTGTACCATCTTCGTTAATTACTAACTCTTCAGGTACTTCCAAACTGTTTATGCACGGATACTTATCGTTTATTTCTATTTCTTGTGCGAAAGAAAGGCTGATTAATAAAACTGCGCATATTAAAAGTGTATTTTTCATAACTATTCGTGATTCTTTTCCTAAAAATTACGCAATTTTCGCTAAAATATTGTGTACTCTTTCCCAATAACTTCTCCCAAACAAGTTGACATGCACCAGCAAAGGATAAACCTGTCCGTAAGGAATTCTTTTTTTCCACCCTTTTTCCATAGGAAAGTGCGCATTATAAGCTTCAAATAATGCGGGATCAAATCCACCAAACAGATGCATCATAGCAATGTCCATCTCCCGGTGTCCATAATAAACCGCCGGATCGATCAAGACAGGATGTTCATTTTTATCACAAAGATAATTGCCACCCCAAAGATCTCCGTGTAACAATGCAGGTTTTTCGGCGGGGAAAAGTTCATTCAAGCGTTTATAAAAAGGCTCCATAATCCTAGACTCTACATAATTCACATCTCCGGCATTTACTGCCATTTCAATCATGGGCTGTAATCGTTCTTCGATTAAAAAATCAACCCAACGGCTCTTGCTTTGATTACTCTGAACCAAGCTGCCAATATAATTGTTTTCTTTCCACCCAAAATACTCAGCAGAACATTGGTGTAAATTTGCCAGTTTTTCGCCGAAAGCTGACCAAAATGCACTTGTCTTTTCCCTGGATTCAACGAATTTCATAGTGAGATATTGCCATTCACCCTGCACTCCGTCTTCCAATCCTTTTGGTATTGCTATCGACTTAGCGAGAGCTTGTAAACCGTTTGACTCTTTGCGAAACATCTCAGGAAAATCTTCCTTCTTATTGATTTTGATGACGTTTTTTTCTCCTTTTTGGCGGAAGGTATACACAGCATTTATATCTCCCCCGGATAAAGTGGTAATTTCTTCTGCATCCGGATAAATGTCAAGAATCAATGCTTGGTGATTTGTCATTTATTGTTCCAATTACTCATGGTTTTCTCCAGTCCCATGGTGCAAAATCCCTTGATAAATTCATTGCAGATCGAAAATCGCTCCTCTAATTTTTCTTTCTCTTCGGGGCCCCACTCTCCCAATACATAATCCACTTGACGGCCTTGTGAAAAACCGCTCCCCACACCAAATCTCAAACGAGCAAAATTTTGAGTGTTTAAGATCGCAATAATATCCTTTAGTCCATTATGCCCCCCATCACTCCCCTTTCCTTTCATTCTCAATTTTCCAAATGGTAATGCGATATCGTCAGTAATGATCAATACATTTTCAAGAGGAATTTTTTCTTTTTGCATCCAATAATTTAATGCTTTTCCACTCAAATTCATAAAGGTAGAGGGTTTTAAAAAAGTCAAAACACGACCCTTAAATTTTACTTTTGCCAATTCCCCCAATTTTTCGGTTTTCCAGGGGTCTTCCAAATCTTTCAGAAAGTATTCCACCACCTTAAACCCTACATTATGACGGGTTTTTTCATATTTTTCTCCGGGGTTTCCCAATCCGACAATCAAATATTTCATAGGCAAAAAAAGAAAGGTTATCACGAATGTAATAACCTTTCTTCAATTTATAGATTATGTATAGCTGCTTATTCTGTCGCTTCTTCAGCCGAAGCTTTTTCTCCTTCTCCTCCTTCAGCGCCTTCTTCTCCTTTAGCACCTTCTTCTCCTTCAGCACCTTCTTCTCCTTCTTCAAGCTCCTCTTCTTCCTCGTCTTCAATGATGTTTCTTGCAGTTTTAACCGCGCACAAAACAGCATTGTCAGGGTGAAGGATATCAAGTCCCTCTGTTTTCAAGTCACTCACTCTAATAGACATTCCGATTTTTAATTTAGAGATGTCTACAGTAATCGCATCAGGTAATTCGCCCGGAACCGCGTAAACTTTTAAGGTTTTAAAAACCTGCATAAATCTACCTCCGTTGACTACACCCGGGGATCTACCTTCATATCGGATAGGCAGTTTTATTTTTACCTTTTTATCAGCTGATAACTCGATAAAGTCTGCATGTTGCATCTTGTCCGTAACCGGGTGGTGTTGAACATCCTGAATAATGGTTTGTCTTTTGTTTCCTTCAACATCTATATTTATGATATAGACATTGGGAGTATACACCAATTTTTCAAGATCTGTGTGTTTTACACTAAAGTGCACTTGATCCTTTCCACCATAAATTACGCACGGCACAAGCTCGGCATTTCTTAAAGCAGTCGCATCTGTTTTCCCTACGTGCTTTCTAATCGCACCGCTCAATGATACTTCTTTCATTTGTTATTTATTAAGTTCCGGTTATCCTTTTGTCACTATTGACAGGGCCGCAACAGGTTACTAAAAATGAGTGCTAATTGACTCTTGTTTAATTAAGCTTCTAATAACAGCAGCATATAAATTTGCCACTGACAATACTTTTATTTTATCACTTTGTTGTTTGAGAGGGATAGAATCCGTCACGACCAACTCAGTTAATTTTGATTTTTCAATTCTTTCGTAAGCAGGGCCACTCAATACAGCATGTGTACAAAAGGCACGCACCGATTTTGCTCCATGCTCAATAAAAAGATCTGCTGCTTTGGTTAGGGTGCCGGCAGTATCTACCATATCGTCTACCAAAATCACATCTTTCCCCTTCACATCACCAATTACTGTCATTTCTGCCACTTCATTGGCTACTTTTCTTTGTTTATGACACATGGCCAAACCGATATCTAATTTTTTTGAATATGAATTGGCGCGTTTTGCTCCCCCTGCATCCGGTGCTGCCATAATCAGACTTCCCTGATCTAGCTGTTTGATATAAGGCAAAAAGATGGTAGAGGCGTATAAATGATCGACAGGAATTTCAAAGAATCCCTGAATTTGATCCGCATGCAAATCCATGGTCATAATACGATTTGCTCCCGCTGTTTCAAGCATCATGGCCACCATTTTTGATCCTATGGCTACCCGTGGCTTGTCTTTTCTATCCTGACGGGCGTATCCAAAATAAGGAATGACAGCAATAATTGATTTGGCAGAGGCTCGCTTTGCAGCATCAATCATGAGCATTAATTCAAAAAGATTATCTGTTGGAGGGATGGTCGATTGAATCAGAAAAACATCCTGTCCTCTTACTGTTTCTTCAAAAGAAGCCTGAATTTCACCATCACTGAACTCAGAAATAATCACTTCTCCCAACTCAACGCCATAATCCAACGCAATTTTTTTTGCCAAATCCTGCGTTACTCTTCCTGAAAATATTTTAATGCCTGCTGACATAGCCCTCAGAGTTAATTATTGGGGCTGCAAAGATAAGTACAAATATTGAAAATCAAATGGATCAACTGAATTTCATTTACATTAATCTGTCTTGTGGCTTTCAAAGTCATATAAAAGTAATAATTTTACCTTTCTGTCTCTCTGAAAAAATTAAGTAGAACCGAGACATAAATTGTCAAAAAGCATTATGAGATACGAGAAAATCGACAAAAACCTATTCATTAAAAACAGAAAGAAATTTGTAAAGCAAATGGAGCCGAATTCCATAGCTTTTTTTAATTCTAATGATATTTACCCTGTAAGTGCAGATAGTACGATACCGTTTGCGCAGGCAAGAGACATTTTTTATTTGTCAGGGGTGGATCAGGAAGAAAGCGTACTGGCTATTTTCCCGGATGCATTTGAGGATAAACACAAAGAGATGTTGTTTCTCAAAGAAACCAATGAGCACATTGCTGTTTGGGAGGGTGAAAAATTGACCAAAGAAACCGCTTTTGAAACTTCAGGCATTAAAAATGTGTACTGGTTAGATCAAATGGAAAGCGTGATTAAAACCGTGATGGCACAAGCTGACAAGGTGTATTACAGCACCAATGAGCATACGCGGGCTAATACCGAAGTGGAAACACGTGAAGATCGGTTTATCAAAAAAATGAAAGCGGCCTACCCTGCTCACGAAAGCCGTAAAAGCGGCTCCATCATGCACCGCATCAGATCGGTTAAAGAACCGGAAGAACTACAGTTAATGCAAACAGCATGTAATCTGACAGAAAAAGCCTTTAGACGGGTACTGAATTTTGTTAAACCGGGAGTGATGGAGTTTGAGATTGAAGCTGAGGTTATGCACGAATTTTTGAGTAATCGATCCAGGGGTTTTGCCTACACGCCCATTATCGCTTCCGGAAAAAACGCTTGTGTACTTCACTATATTGAAAATAAAGGAGCTTGTAGTGATGGCGAGTTAATTTTAATGGATTTTGGGGCGGAATATGCCAATTATGCCTCAGACATGACCCGTTGTGTGCCGGTAAGCGGACGGTTTTCAGATCGCCAAAAAGAAATTTATAATGCCGTTTTGCGTGTCAAAAAAGCTTCGGAAAAATTGTTGGTTCCGGGAACTTATTTGGGTGAATATCATAAAGAAGTAGGTGAATTAATGACCAAAGAATTATTAGATCTGGGGCTTCTTGACAAAACAGACGTCAAAAATCAGGATCCCGAATGGCCGGCCTATAAAAAGTACTTTATGCATGGCACCTCGCACTTTATTGGATTAGACACGCATGATGTTGGACTTTGGTCTGAGCCTTTGAAAGAAAACATGGTGTTTACTTGTGAACCCGGAATTTATTTACCGGATGAAGGAATTGGCGTGCGTTTGGAAGATGACCTTGTTGTTCAAAAATCCGGTGCGCCTAAAAATTTGATGGGAAATATTCCATTAGAAGTGGAAGAGATCGAAGAAATAATGAACAGCTAGTGAAAACTTTTTCCTTCGAAGGTATCACCCTTCATTACGACATTAAAGGAACGGGGCCTACACTGGTTTTTTTACATGGTTTTTTAGAGGATCACACTATGTGGTCTTCTATTACTCCGGCTTATCAGGAGAATTACCGTTGCCTGCTCATAGACTTGCCTTGTCATGGTAAAAGTCGGTATGAAAAAGAAATCTGTCATCTATCTGCTATGGCGCAATCGGTAGCCGCTTTGTTGACCGACTTGAACATTGATTCCGCTACCGTGATCGGTCACTCTATGGGTGGATATGTAGGATTAGAACTACTGAAACTGCAAAAACATCACCTTATACTTTTAAATTCCAATTTTTGGGAAGATCCCCCTGAAAAAAAGAAAGATCGTGACCGGCTGATAAAAGTGGTGGAGAAAAATAAATCCCGTTTTGTTGAGCAAGCCATTCCCGGATTATTTGCCGAACAAAACCGGGAAGCCTGTAAAGCGGATATAGAACGTTTGATTGAAGGGGCAAAACAAATTCCTTCCACTGAAATTATTGCGGCAACCAAAGGAATGCGTGATCGATCTGCCAATTATGAACTTATGAGACATGAGCATATTTCCATCATTCAGGGAGAATCAGATACTGTGGTCAGTAGTAATTTATTGATTTCTGAATTGAGTCATGCCGGCTCACCTATACCCTTCAGATCGATCCCGGATTGTGGACACATGAGTTGTTTTGAGAAACCCCAAGCTACAATTGAAGCGATAAACCAACTACTTATTGGATAAATTAAAATATTTTTGTCCTTTCTCAGTTATACTAAGCTGACAGCTGCTATTATGCACAAACGTTTTTTCGTACATATTCCTCCCTTTTTACTCATGGGTGTTATTTTGTTGGTCACTAACTGTTCAACAGAAAAAGATGCCTTGATAAATGTGGGTTATCACAATATGACTGCCCGTTATAACGGATATTTTAATGCCCGGATATTGATGGATGAATCATTAACGAATTACAGAGAAGGGGTGGCTGAAGATTATAACGAGATATTGCCCCTGGAGCTTTATCCTTCAAAAGAAGATGTCCCAACCATCAAAGAAAAATACGAAACGGCACAAGAGAAATGTGAAAAAGTGATCCTTCGACACAGTATGCCCAACACCCAAAACAGCAAAAACAAGAGTGTTGAGCACTGCCGTTGGATTGATGACAACTGGTTTCTCATTGGAAAAATTCACTACACAACACGGAATTACCTCAAAGCAGAAGAGGTGTTTAAATTTATTCAGGAAACGCAACTGTACAAGGATCAGGAACGTGTTCACGAAGCACGGATTTGGTTGGCAAAAACGTACATTGTCCTGAAAAAGTACCCCGAAGCTAAACGGGTATTATCACAGGTAGAAACGGATATGCAAGGATCACAATCAGCCGAAAAAGAAAAACGTGAAAAACTCACCAAGTACGAGAAGAAACTAAGAAAACGTCAAAAAGAACTGGACAAGAAAAAAGGGGTTAAAAAACCGGCTCCTTTTCCGGAAGATCTCGAAGATGATTATGAGATTGCTATGGCTGAATTTTACATTGCACAAAAGCTCTACAAAAAAGCGGTTCCTCATCTGGAAAAAGGTATTCAACTTACCAAAGACCGTAAAAAACGAGCGAGGTATATGTTTGTTTTAGCCCAAATTTTACAAAAAATCGGCAGCGGTGAGCAGGCGGCTTTTTATTTTGATAAAGTCGTTAAATCCAATGCTCCTTATGAAATGCGTTTTCAGGCTCAGATTAATAAAGCCCTGTCATTACCCAGTGGTGGACAGGAGATCAGAAATGAATTGGCAAAACTTTTGAAAGACGAAAAGAATCTGGAATACCTGGATCAGATCTACTATGCGTTGGCAGAACTGGAAATGAAGGACGGAAATAAGGAGCAAGCGATTGTTTACTATACACAATCTGCTTTTTATTCAATCAAAAACGACCGGCAAAAAGGGATCAGTTACATGCGTTTAGGGGATATTTATTTTAACGACAGGGATTATCTGAAAGCTCAAAAATATTATGACAGTACTATTCAGGTTTTACCTGAAGATTACCCGACTTACGATAAAATTGAGAGTAAAGCAGAAGGATTATCCGATCTGGTTTTGCACTATGAAACGTATGTGCATGAAGACAGTGTACAGCGTGTGGCAAAAATGCCGGAAAAGGAGCGAGAAAAATTTCTGAGAAAAACCCTAAAAGATATTAAAGAGGCTGAGGCCAAAAGAAAAGCAGAAGAAGAGCGAAGACTCATTGCTCAGCAAAATCGGATTCAAATTTCGGGAGCCAATACAGGAAGTGGTTCAAAATGGTATTTCTATAATCAAAAGGTCTCTTCAAGCGGGTTTAATGATTTTAGATCACTTTGGGGTCAAAGGGTATTAGAAGATGACTGGCGCAGAAGCACCAAAAACAGCTATAACACAGATCAGCCAGAGGATGGCAATTTGGGTGATTCAACTGTCGTAGTAGTGGACTCACTCACGGTAGACGTATTGAGGGCAAATTTACCCCTCACAAAATCTGCTATGGATTCTTCCATAAATAGGCTTATGAACTCACTGTACATGTTGGGTATTATTTATAAAGAACAGTTGAAAGAAAATGATGAAGCCATTAACTATTTCAGTAAAATTATTGACCGTGACGTTCAACACCCAAAAGTATTGCCGGCTTATTACCAATTGTATTTGCTTTATAAAAATAAAGATGCATCTCTGGCAAATCGATATAAAGAAAAAATACTCACCGATTATCCCGACAGTGAAATTGCAGAAATCATTCAAGATCCGGATTATCTCAAGAAAAAACAAGAGACAGAACAAGAAGAACTTCGTGAATATGGTAAAACACTAGAAGATTATCGTTATCACCGCTACTCAACAGTATTAACTCAATGTAACCTGGTTATTGCTAATGACACAACCAATGAGTACCTGTATAAGTATTATTTGTTAAAAGCTTTTAGTGTTGCTAAACTGCAAAGTGGAAATGTCAATGCCGTTAAAGAACCGCTTCAAGAACTGTATTCTCTGGCTCCCCAATCAGATGAAGGAAAAGAAGCAAAAACATATCTGGATAAGCTTTCCCGCGGTTTGAATATCGTTAATCCGAACACTACAACAAAAGAAGACCCTTCTCCTTTTATTTATGACAAAGAGATGGAGCATTATTTCATTTTAGTTTTTCCTACTTCTGCCGGAAAAATAAATGCTACGCAAGTCAAACTATCTAATTTTAATACTGACTTTTTCAAAAGTGCCCGCCTGAAAATAACAGTTGCACAGATGGGGACTGAAAATCAATTGGTTGTCGTTCAAAAATTTTCCAATCAAGAAAAAGCCGCCAATTATGTAACCGCCTTTACTTCTGTTTCTGCTCGTCCCACGCTAGGAAAAATGGCAGAAGAGTATGATCATTTTATTATCAATTCAGCTAATTTCACGAAATTTTTTGAATCCATGAATTTGGCAGAGTATATGGATTTTTATAAAGACAAATATCCTCAGTAATTCTAAAAATACTGCTGCAAAACAATTACTTATATGTGCCGGTTGAAGCCTCTTCTGATTTTACTGCTTCCTTTAGTTTTAAGTGGTTGCTTTGAAATTATTGAAGAAATCAAGGTGCATACAGACGGCAGTGGAAACTTTAAATACACCATTAACTTCAGCCAAAGTGCGTCTAAAATTAAATCGCTTTTCTTGTTGGATGAGGTGGAAGGGTATAAAGTGCCTACCCAACAAAAAATACAGCAGGAGTTTGAAAAAGTTTGCGGTTTTTCCAAAAAAATTTCCGGATTGTCGGATGTTCATTACAGCAGTGATTTTGATCATTATATCTTTACGTACACTTGCTCTTTCAAGGACATTATGAATTTAAATACAGCTGTAGATAGTATTCAAGTATCTTTGAAAGCTACTCAAACAGAAAAAAAGCACTATTTTGCATTTTCTCAATCCCCTCATTATTTTGAAAGAAAAGGAGATGATACATTTAAAAAGGCATATCAAAAGATGACAGATAGCCAACGCGCTATATTTGTAGGCGCAAAGTATACCTGCTTATATCGTTTTGATGAATTGATTGACACCTCTTCTAACCATAAGGTGAAAATTGCCCTAAACCGAAAAACAGCCTTTTATAAATTGGACATGTTTAGCGTGATGACGCGTGAAAATGCCCTCCACCAAAAAATTAAATTCAAATGAAACATTTATTATTTCTTCCGCTCTTTTTGATCCAAACACTGACTTTTGGTCAGGATCTTTCCCAAAAAATTTCTTCTGAAGCCACCCTGCTCATCACTTTTAATGGAGGAAAAATAATCGAAAGTGTTTCGCTTGAAGAGTTGGAAAACTCCCTTCTATTTGAAGAGGTCATTCACAACATTATTCGCGGAGAAATAAAAGATGTAAAGAAATTCAGTGATTTTGGAGTAGATTTTTCTCGTCACCTGTACCTTGTCAACGAGTTTCAAGATGATGTCAAAATGCACTACTTTACCTATCACATTAAAGACCTGCAATCATTTGAAAGTTTGATGAAAAAAGAGAGTGGGTTGGGGGAATATGAAGAAAAAAGGAATATAAAATCCATTTCGTACTCTTCATACAGTAAACTATATTGGAACAATGATTACGCTTTCTTTATTACGGGGGATTATATCGGTTCAGAATATTCCTACCCGGGTTACGAATCAAATGAAGAATCCTATTACTATGAGCAAAAGGAAGAAACAACTATATCTGTAGAAATTGTAGAAGACGATTATGAAAACAAAAACACAGATGAAGCCGAGCGAAAAAGAAAAGAAGAACGCAGAAAGAGAGAAGAAGAAGAGTACAGAAAAAGAGAAGAAGAAAAAGAACGAAAAAGAAGAGAAGAGCAAGAAAAAAGAGAAGCTATCGTAAATGAAGCTTTGTGGCAAAGGGCACAGATTTTTTTCTCGGATGAACTGAAAGAGAGTAAACGTTATTTTACTTCCAATTTTGATGCAAATGCCGATATCAGTCTTTGGTATGAAAACTCACCTGATCATTTCGGAAGACAGACTTACAGAAGATATAATTATCCAGGTTTTCTTTTTGGATACTTTTTTGGTTTTGGGCAGGTATTTAATGGTTCGATCAGTTCCCACCTTTATCTGGAGAAAGAGCGCATCCGTTTAGAAAGTAGTATTGATTATCCAACTGTACTTGGAGAAGCTTATGAGCGAATTTTCAGCAAAAAACTAGACAAGCAATGCAGCCGCCTAATTCGCGAAAACGATATAGGGTATATCAGTTTATCCGCCAGCACAAAAGATTTTTTGATAGAATATCCCCAAATCGTTCAGCAGGTATTTTCTGATTATGACAGCACGTATCAAGAAGAATACGGCTGGTTGGCTGATCTTTTTACCCTGATTATTGATGAAGATCGCATAGCAGAAGTAGTTACAGGTGATGTGGTGTTTGTATTGAATGACCTCACTGAAAAAGAAATAGAATATTACGGATATGATTATGATGAAAACTATAATTCTGAACGCGTACTCAAAACCCGCACAGAAGTATTGCCTGATTTTTCTGTTTTTGTGGGATGTAAAGACCAGGATTTTGTGAAGCGTACTTTTGATCTCGGGGTAAAAAAAGAATGGTTGCAAATAGTTAAAAACGGGTATTTATTAACTGATCGCAGAAAAGAATTCCCCTTTAAAATTTACTTCACCTACAGCAACAATTTACTTATTTCTACCACTTCTGCTGACAGAATGGAAGCTTATTTTTCCGGAAAAGTTCAGGATGCTGTTTCTTCTGACAAGAAAAAATTAATGCGTTCCAATTCAGGCGCTATGTTTCTAAACTTTGATCGATTGGTTACTGCTTTACTTAAAACTGACTTAAGAAGCAGGGATCAAAAACTCTTCACTTCTATTCAAAATGAACTTACCACCGTTCAAGCCGGTATGAACTACAAAAATGGTAAAGTACTCATCTCTGCCTTTACCCCCGTTCCGTCTTCAACTGAAAATGGAGCAAAGTACATTTTGCAAATCATGGATAAGGTGATTGGGGTGGATAAAAAGGATTAACCGCTTACTCAGCGAGGATTAGCAATTTAGAAAGTAGACATAATTATCAGCATCAACACACCGATCAATACTACCGGAACCAACTGAAGGATAATTCCCAGTATCATTAATGTTCTTCTCATATTTAGGTCTTTTTCTTGCTCTAACTTATGTTTTTCACTGAATTTGCGATATTTTCTAATTTTTACCAGCCCAATTATTCTTGCAATAAAGCCCAGCAAAAAACCAATTGCGCACACAACCCAAAAAATAGGAAAAGTGGTAACAATCAAAAGAAAAATCGCTATTAACATTACCCCAATCGATACCAATGCTGTCAAATGAGCTTTTCGGGCAGACTTTGCCAGTTTACTTTGTTCTGTCTTTAGGCGGGCAACACTTTCGGTATCTTCTTGTTGAACTACATGCTCCTTTTTTTCTGTTTTTTCTTGCTCCTCTATTAATGGTTCTTCCCGAAGTTTCATCATTTTAACCGATTTTACGTTCTTTAAATAGAGGTACGAATCACCTGATCCTATTTCCATCTCTTCGGTCTCAATTTGTAAGTATTCGCGGGGTAAATCAGTAGACGCAATCGGCACTGCTTTTCCAATCACCGCCTCATAAAAACTATCATATACCGGATTTTTAATTTCAAAATACTTTCCTCCTTTTTTTACTATAATTGAACGTCCGGACGAAATTGCTTGTTGGATCAGTTCAATCTCAGTTTGATCAAGTGTAGTATAGTGTTTGGCATTTTTTATGGGTATCGTATCAATTTCGGTGTGAACATCCGGCAAATCATAAAATGTCGCAGTAAGGTTCTTTGTCGCAAACTCTTCATTACTTTCTTTCACCGGCTTTACTTTTTTCAAAGCGGTAAATTTTTGTCGATTAAAGTTCTCAAAACCTGTTTTACAAGATGTGAATCCCAATAACGTAATCCCTAAAAATAAATAAATGGCCGTTTTCATAGCTTCTGTGTATTAATGTACACCACAAAGCTACGTCAGTAACGCTGCTTTAAGTAATTGAAAAATGCAAGTTCGGATTGGTTTTTGCGATTTTCGCAATCACCACACTAAATTACTCCTCTCGCTTTTAGTTCCAGGTATTTATTGATAGAGTCAATCGTTAAGTTCTCAGGGGTAGTAAGCACTGACTGTATTCCGCTTTTTCGCAACTCCAGTGCAATTTTCTTTTTATCCATGGTATATTTTTCAGCAAATGTTTTCAGATAGATATCCTGAACATGCCTGGGCTCCATTTTAGATGCCTTTTCAACTTCTGTATTCTCAAAAAATATAACCACTAAAACGTGCAGTTGGTTGATTCGTCGTAATAAAGGAAGTATTCTTTTTAAGGCATAATCCGACTCAATATTGGTATACAACATGATCAAAGACCGTCCCTTAATGTGATTGCGTATACCGTGATACAACATCTCAAAATTTGCTTCTAAAAATCGGGTTTGTTGACGATAGAGAATTTCCATAATCTTACTCAGCTGATTTTTTGAACGCGCTGCTGACAATTTGGCTCCCAATTTATCAGAAAACGTCATCAATCCGGCTTTATCTCCTTTTCGAATACACACATTTGAGAAAGCCAGCGTTGAGTTGATGGCATAATCTAACAAAGTCAATTCGTTGAATGGCATTCGCATACTTCTGCTCTTGTCTATAATGGCATAAACTTGTTGTTCCCTTTCATCCTGATACTGGTTGACCATCAACTCATTTTTTCTGGAGGTCGCTTTCCAGTTCACCGTGCGGATATCATCCCCCTGCACATAGTTTTTAATTTGTTCAAATTCGTTATTGTGACCCAATCTTCTGATCTTTTTTATCCCGCTGGCTGCCGTTTGAGCAAATACTTTCAGTTCGTATCTTTTCATTTGAATGATGGAGGGATAAGCCGGCACAACCGCTTCACTTTTTACAATTACTTTTCGCTGAATGAGATGCGTCAGAGTGGAACAATAAATGTAAATGTCAAAAAACTTAAACTCTCCCCGCTCACTAGGGTGAATCAAATAATTAAACGTTTTCTTTTCTCCTGCACCTAAGCTCTTTTTAAAAAATTTATCCCGCAATTGTAACTGTTTAGGCGGATTGTCATAGACAACAGCTCTAACCGGAAAATTGTAGCGATTTTTCACTACAATAGCTACCCGGTTATCATCCCCTACCGACAAAGGATTCATCACAGATCTTGTCCCAATAATCGCTTGCTTTTTACTGTTCAGGATGATGAATTCCAACAGACACAAGGCAAGGAACAAACCCAGAGCAGCTTGCCCCACCAAAAACATAGCCGGATAAGCAAATCCAAAGACAAAAATAACAGCGATCAGTAGAAGACCAATGAAAAATTCATACGACAGATAAAGGCATCTGAAAAATAGATTAATTATGGATTTAAGTATGCGCATCAGCTTATCTCGGAACTTCTACTTCTGAAACAATCTCCTGAATGATCTCTTCTATTGTAATCCCTTCCATTTCTGCTTCAGGTGTCATAATTAGCCGGTGATTGAGTACATGGGGTGCTACAAACTGCACGTCATCCGGAATCACAAAGTCGCGTCCCCGGATAGCGGCAAAAGCCTTTGAAGATTTTAACATAGAAAGTGAAGCACGCGGAGATCCTCCCAGATACAATTTTGCATGATTTCTGGTTTTATCCGTAATCTCAGCAATGTATTTCAACAACTGATTTTCTATCCTCACTTCTGCAATGATCTTTTGAATTTCCCGAAGATCATCCGGAGTAAAGATGCCGTTTATTTCATTCAAATCAGGTTGTTTAATGTGGTTTTTGTATCGATCTAAAATCGCTTGTTCTTCCGCTAAAGAAGGATAATTCATTTTGATTTTGAACAAAAAACGATCTAATTGTGCTTCAGGGAGATTATAAGTTCCTTCTTGCTCTACCGGATTTTGCGTAGCCAATACCAAAAACGGAAACTTCATTTGATACACTTCACTGTCGTATGAAATCTGGTGTTCTTCCATTACCTCAAATAAAGCGGCCTGTGTTTTTGCCGGCGCACGATTAATTTCATCAATCAGCACAATATTGGAAAAAACCGGTCCTTTTTTAAAGGAAAATTCTGAATCTTTCAAGTTATACACAGAAGTACCAATTACATCTGAAGGCATCAGATCCGGAGTAAATTGGATTCTTGAAAAATCCACCGATAATGTTTTAGAAAGCACTTTGGCAGTTAAAGTTTTTGCCACACCCGGAACGCCTTCTAAAAGAACATGTCCGCTTGAAAAAATGCTGATGAGAAGCAAATCCACCATATCGTGTTGCCCAATTACATATTTCGCAATTTCTTCTCTTGTTTTTACTACTTTTTCATTGATAAATCCCAAGTTGAGTCCTGAAGAAAACATCTGAGTGGCTTCTTGTGTATAAGCCGGTGAAGCAGTTTGTGACGACTGTTCTTCAGCGGCTGCATTTTCTTCCTGCGGATTTTCATTTTTTTCCTCTTCAGGGTTGGTTTTGTTTTGTTCTTCCATTAGCTACAATTTTTATAAAAGTATTCTATTTTTTGGTGAAGGTGGATCAATTGATCATCAGATACTTCAACCGCACCTTCCAATCGGTCAAAATTTTCAAAAATGTCTTGAATTTTTTCTTTGTCAATTTGTGCCTTGACAGCTACTTTCTCAATGTACTTATTATCGGCCTTTTTGGTTTGAATATAATACCGTTCAGCGATAAAATTGAAAAATGTTTTTTTCTTGAGTTGGATTAACTTGCTGTGTGATCCTTGCTGCATGTACAAAGAAGAAAGTGTGTTCACGTACTCCAGTGAGGTATTCTCTTTAAGTTCAGCGGCAGGAATTATTTTTTGTCGGCGTTTGCCTTTGAATAAGGCATAGAGTATCGCTCCGGAAAGCAAGATGAAAAAAGCCCAGATCAGTGGTGGATTGGCCATGATAAACTCAAGCATACTGCGTCTTTCTTCGCCACCGCCTTCTTGATCGCCCTGACTACTTGAGTAATGGTAGTTCAAATTATAACGATCCCACTGCACTCTTCCGGGAGGCAAGTGTTCCAGCACCCGTTCAGCATAAATAAAACCGTTCCGCCTTAACATGGCTACATTCGTAAAACAATAAGGGTTGGAATGAAGATAAATAAATCCTTTTCCGTGCTTGATTTTCACATAATTCCATTGATCTTTGGTGTTACTTCCTAAGAAAATTGGTTCTTCGTAATACGTGCGGTTAAAATTTGCTTCTTGAAAAAATTGCCAGCTACGCTCCTCAAGGTGATTATTGTAGATATAGTTAAACTCATAACGTCCCGATTTCAAATCCGGATGAGTGAATTTAAAAAACTGGGAAGAATCCCGAACGATCTCGTAAATGTCATATTCTTCATAAAACAATTCATTTTTTATGTGTTTCGGTAGATTACGTGTGGAGATAAAAGCCGTGTTTCCTGCTTCCACAAACTCCATCAGATACTCTGCTGAAGAATCCGGTAAATGGTTGGTTCCTCCAACAAAAAAATAAATGTCGTTGATGTTAGGGTCATCTTCCAATGATTCTTTAAGATCTACCCTCAATTGGATGAAGTTGCCAAATAAGCCGGCCGTATCCAACAACTCTTTCATCACATAAGTTCCGTATGGACCTTTGTCTGAGGGATCATACGTTTCAGACCAATTGTCTGAAATAAAAGTATCCTCCTCTTGTCTTTTTCCGCCAAAAAAGTAAAGCAGTACAACAAAGAGGATAATGACCCCCGCTATTATCGATATTTTAGCTGCCTTACTCAAATTACTTTACTCCAAGTTTATTCAATAAGTTTGTGAAGCTCGGTTTTACTTGATTGAATTTCTGCTGATCCAGCTCACGCTTTCCATACCAAATCACTTCAAAATAACTGACTGATCGATTGAAATCATCAAACTCTGCTTTGCCACTCATCTCTCGTAAATACTGGAAATTTGTTTTTTCTTTTTCCCAGCGTATCCATTTTTTCTCCGCTAAATCCCGGATAATAAAAATAAAGTAAATGCGTATCGCCCCTCGATAATCGCCCCTGCTTATTGCTTCCTGAAGCATCCGTTCTAATTCGGTAAGCGGAATCTCAGTAGGGTTCACATCTTCCATATCAATTTCTACTCCCTCTACTTTTTTTCCTTTTTTAGGGGCATTGATAAAAAGATAAAAGAGCAACACTACCAAAGCTGCGATAAAAACAAAGAGCAGAATATATCCAATTATTCCTAATCCTCCCAGGCCAGGTGAAGACATGGAGGGAGGCCTTATTCTACTACTTCTCGGGCTGGAGGTTGACCTCGGTTCTGAAGCACCTGAACCCGTTCCTCCCGTTCCGTTTCCTCCTCCACCTCCTTTATTTTTCTTTGCCTTTTCATACGCTTCGTTTGATTCATACGTCCACTGCCTCCCGGCACTATTTTCTCTTTCGTGTCCCTCATACCGAATCCCTTCTCTGATCTCCTTCCACTTATTTTCATCCAGTTCATGATCATACAGTTGGTGATCTTCACCCTGTGAGAAAACCGGTAAAGCAAAACACACCATCAATATGGTAAGTCCCCTTTTAATCATAATCCAGATCGGTTTCAAACCGTTTGTTGCGTTTACCAAATTTTTCCAATCGATTATACAAGCCCTTTGCGGTTTTAATTTCATTGGAAGAGTGATAAGAAAAAGCAAATGAGAGGGCATATACGCCAAACATGACAAACATAAAAATCACATAAATAAGGGCATTTATAAACGAAATGACTACAGCATATCGGTCAACAACTGTGATGGTGATGTTCTTAATAATATCATTGAGCAGAGAAATAATGTCAAAATCAGCAAAGCCCGGAATCGGATTTTCCAGTGCAAATTTGAAAATGAAAAAGATCAATACAAAAATGGCAAAAGACCCCAAAGAATCTCCATAGGCTCCACGGCCTAATGAAAAAGAGTGTATGCTTGCCGTAAAAAAATCTTTCTTTTCATGAACAATTATCGCCGGAATCATTCCGATAAAAGGGGAGACAAATATGAGCAGGAACAAAAGAACAGTGGGAGAGAATGCGAGGATGGAATATATCATCACTGAAAAGCAAAGCATCCAAATAAAATGCCTTCTGAGAAACTTAGCATATCCTTGAAAGATATTCTCTTCCTCATCTGAGGATTGGGCGATATAGTAAACCCCACAAAATAGCAGGGCTAATATAAGTGACCAACCTCCCAGTTTATACCAACTAAAGTAACTTCCTCCGCCAAATAAAGCCCTGACGGTATCAAACATGGAGAGGTAATAATCAAAACGTGCGTATTCCATTGAATAAATAATGCACAGCAAAACAAGAGACAATGGAAAAATAATCGCAAAGAACAGGGAAAAAATATGTTGAAAGCGTTTTACAAACAAATAAAACGTATCCGTAAACACCTCACTCACTTTTCTTATTTTATTCCATTCAATTGTCCTATCAGGAATAGGGCGTGGTATTTCTTTCACAGCAATTTTTTCGGGATATTTTTTGGCAACCAATATGGGATATATCACATAATACAAGAGAATAATACCAAATGAGAAAAGAATAATACCCCATTTTACAAGATCAGGCATACTAAGGTAATGCCGGGTAATAAAGCTTTCAAGTGCACCGGCGATAATAAAAAACGGAATCAATGACAACAAAATTGTCAAACCGCGTTTTGCAGAAAAAATCAGAGATTGCATTCTACTGTATGAACGAGGAAACAACAAGCCGTTGCCCAGTGTTATTCCGGCAGCACCGGCGATTATGATAGCAGATATTTCAAAGGCTCCGTGAATCCATATCGCAAGAAAAGAAGTAAGTAATAAACCTTTCGCTTTGAACCACCACTGAAAGCTCCCGAGCATAATTCCATTATACAACAGCAAAATATAAGTGCCAATTGTACCAAAAATACCCAATGAGAAAGCATAAAAAGAAACCTTAATATTATTCAAGGTAATTCTGAAAAACATACTGGTTTCACTCGATTCCCCGTAGATTCCCATGGGGTTTCCGTTAGCAATCCGTTGTTCAGTACTACTAACATACCCATCCCCTAAAATCAAACGCACAAAATCATGGTCATACTGTTGAGAAACTGCGCCAATAACAGCGGCTAAAACAAAAAATAAAAAAGAAGCTAACAAATTATACCTCGCCCGGTACATTTCCAATGGCACTGTTTCCTGCCAGAATTTCCATATATTTCCAAGAGGTTGTTTTCTTTGTTTATATAAACTAGTAAAAACTCCTTGTGCCAGTTGATTCAAATAAACTTTAACCGATCTTCTGGGATAAAATGTTCTGGCATAAGACAGGTCCTCTGTGATTTCTGTAAAAAGTTCCGCTACCTCGTCCGGATCATTGTTTTTTTGACCGGAAAGCTTTTCAAAACGAGCCCACTTTTTTTTATTTTGCTTTATGAAGGATGTTTCTTTCATTTCGAGAGGGCTAAAAATACTATTTTTTTGTGTCCTTGCTGAAAATCAAGATTTAAAAATTGATGGTTGCGGGGCTCAAAACCTTCACTTTTTCCTATTTTCTTCGACTAAAGCTGTTAATTTGTAGATAAACTTTATGCAGCGATCGTTTTTTTATTGACATCCTGATCAATTTGGCTTAACTTTGCGTTTTATATGATTCTATAAAACATGAAAGCAACTAACTACTTTGGATTTGTGTTATTTATCACGGGAACAATAAGCTTTTCCTTTCCGGCTTTATCTCACCTTTCAATAGAAGGTCACTATCAGGGGAAAAACCTATACGTTCAAAGTCCCGAAAGTGAAGATGGTTTTGGATTTTGTGTCAATAAAGTGACCGTAAATGGTGAACCATCTACGGACAGCCCACAAGCAAGCGCTTTTCAAATTGACATGAGCGAATTTAATATTCAGTTGGGTGAAAAGGTGATTATTGTAGTGGAGCATGAAGAAGGTTGCAAACCAAAATTACTAAATCCGGAGGTGCTTTTGCCAAAAAGCACATTTGTTTTAGAAGATATTTCATGCAGTCCGGATGGAACGTTGAGTTGGGAAACCACCAATGAATCAGGTGCTTTAGATTATAAAATTGAACAATATAAGTGGAATAAGTGGGTAGTTGTAGGGGAAACCAATGGAATCGGAAACGAAAAGCCCAACGAGTATATGTTTAATATCTCCCCACATTCGGGTGAAAATATGGTGCGGGTCACACAAATTGACAATACAGGAAAAAAACGAGTTTCCGAATCTGTCACTTTTATTTGTACTACAGTTCCTGAACCTAAAATTCAAGTAAAAGAGGGTGAAGTAATTGAGTTTGTCGCAGACGGAAAACCGATAGCTTCTAAATATGAAGTTTTTGACGCTTATGGTAATATCGTAAAAAAAGGCATGAACTCGGTCATAAACTGCTCTAACCTGAAAGATGGCATCTACCACGTTAACTACGATAACAAACACGAAAAATTTATAAAGCGGTAAGCTTTGCAAGGGTGTTTTCTGTACGTTAAAGCTTTCCCTCTACTTTGTTTTGGTAGTAAAATGGTTAGATTATAACATTCTTAACTACCCTTTTTCTTTTCCCAACTTATTCTGACAGAAATAAAAATTATTCTTGGAACCCAAGACATACAGAAAGAATACCGTTCATCCATTTTTTCTATAATTATCGCACACAAATTAATAAATTGCAGTTCTCAGAAAAATAAACCTCAATGATCATGAAATTTTTTTATGTAATCATTACGCTTCTTTGTCTTTCAATAACCAACTTTAGCTACGGACAAAAGACACATTTTGATAACAAACCCTACATTGAAGGAGAAATGCTGGTACAAGTCAGGGCAGATGCAAATGTCCGGGATCTGATAGGTCGTGCACCTGAATCTTACGAAATGAAACTGGGAGAATATATCTCTCCACCTATGCGGATATGGATGATTCACTTCAATCCTAATCAGGTGGCTCACTATCAAATACAAAATTGGTTATATGAACAAAAAGAAGTTTCAGTAGCCGATTATAATTATAAAATTGAGATGCGTTCTACTATCCCCAATGATGTTGATTTTACAGATCAATGGCATCATAATAATACCGGACAAACCGGTGGAACAGTAGACGCAGATATTGACTCAGATTTGGCTTGGGATATTACAACCGGTGGAACAACAGCAACCAATGACGATATAGTTGTATGTATTATTGAGTCTGGAAATTTAGATCATATTGATCTGGATCCAAATCGCTGGTTCAATGCTAATGAAATTGATGGCAACGGCGTTGACGACGACGGCAATGGTTATGTAGATGATTATCACGGCTGGAACCCTGTGAGCAACAATGATGATTACGGTACGGGTGGACATGGGACAAATTGTTTAGGAATGATAGGAGCCAAAGGAAATAACAGCAGCTTAGTTGCAGGAGCCAATTGGGACGTAAAATTGATGGTAGTAGGAGATTACAATATAAGCTCGCAGGCAGAAGTTATAGAAGCTTATACGTATCCTTTGGATATGAGAAAGCTTTGGAACCAATCAGGGGGTACAAACGGCGCTTTTGTTGTTGCTACGAGCTCATCCTGGGGGATTGATGGGGCAGATCCGGCAAATTATCCATTGTGGTGTGCTTTTTATGATACTCTGGGTTACCATGGTATTCTCAATGTTGGCGCTACTACCAATGATAATTTTGATGTAGACACAGGCGGGGACATGCCCACCGGATGCGCAAGCCCGTATATGATTGGAGTTGGAAGAACAGATCATAATGATAATACAGCAGGAGGATATGGAGACCAGACAATTGAGTTTGGTGCGCCCGGCATCAATGTGTTAACAACAGCAAATACAAATACGACTAATGTAGTGACCGGAACTTCATTTTCTTGTCCGTTAACAGCAGGTGTAATCGGCTTAGCCTATTCTATTCCCTGTGCCGATTTTATGACAGTAGTTACATACGACCCCAAACAAGGAGCTGACCTTGTTTTACAAGCATTGTTAGACGGTACAGATCCGAAAACACAGTTGGCTACTAAATTTGTTACCGGTGGACGACTAAATTCAAGAAATACACTGGATGAATTAATGAACGTCGCCTGCACGGGATCACTTTGCTTATCTCCATCTTCTATAAGTGTCGGAAGTATTACAGATACGACTGCTGATATAAACTTCACTCCTTATGCTTCGGCAGATGAGTCTGTTGTATATTGGCGTGAGGTAGGCGCCCCTTCATGGACGATAATTAGTAATGCCTCATCACCTGTCAATTTAACTAACCTCTTGAGTTGTACGGACTATGAATACTATACTGAATCAGTTTGTGGAACAGACAGCAGTTCAGCTTCTTCAATTACTACTTTTACCACAACAGGTTGTGGGTTTTGTATTGAAGGTGGGTACTGTGCTTCTGCTGCAACGGACGGTGGAGACGAATGGATTGCATCTTTTGAAATAGATAGTTATACCAACGCATCCGGTAATGATAACGGATATGGTGACTTTACCGCTTCAAGCAATATTTCGCTGAACTTGGGCCAAACCTATAATTTCACATTAACTCCTGACTGGGGAGGAACTCAATATGATGAATATACACGAATATGGGTGGATATTGATCAAGACGGAACATTTGATGCGGGAGAACTATTATTTGATCAGGGAGTTGCAAATCAGAATGTGGTGAACGGTTCAATAACAATTCCGATTTCAGCTACTGTAGGAGGTACTAGAATGAGAGTGCAAATGGCTTATTTGGGACCAGGTCAAAATACGTTACCTAATGTTTGTGGTAATTTTACCTATGGAGAAGTGGAAGATTATTGCCTGGACATTATCGATCCAAATGTTTGTAATTATACCGTTTCAGAAACCATAACGCACCTAAACTGTAATGGTGGAAGTGATGGGTCTATAACATTGGGTAATGTAACAGGAGGAACGTCCCCTTATACTTACATCTGGACACCGGGAGGAGCTACAAGCAGCGACATTAATGGCTTGACAGCGGGCAACTATTCGGTAGAAATTACTGACTTTAATAGTTGTAGTTCAACTTTTAACTTTACAGTAACGGAGCCTGCAGCTTTGTCTGCAACAGCCATTGTTAGTAATATACTTACAGGTAATGACGGGTCAATTGATTTAACGGGTAGTGGAGGAACACCCAATTATACATACAGTTGGAATACCGGAGAAACCACAGAAGATTTAATGAATATTGATTCGGCCGGGACATATACCTGTACCATTACAGACGCTAACGGATGTACTTTTCAGATCACTGAAACGGTAGATTCAGAGTTGGGTGTTGGAGAGAACAAACTGGTCAATATCAATATTTATCCTAACCCTTCACATGGATTGGTGAGTATCCAATTTGATCGACCGATTACTGTTGATGTCAGTATATATAACACGATAGGACAACGGTTGTTTACACAAACAAATAATGGACAACAAATTTTTGAATTAGACGCAAGTGATCTGGCCACAGGAGTTTACATTGTGAACATCAGAACAAATGAAGGGCTTGATATTAACCGAAGAATTACCTTTAAAAAATAATTTCTGATTGATTTTTTAAAGGGCTGTTTCGAAATAGACCGTTTTCATCCACTTTGAGACAGCCCCTTTTTTTATTATCCCCGAACTTAACAACTTTCCGTTCAGGGACAGAAACCCTACATCACTTTAGCCGCCTGAATTTGAATGGGGCGACCTTGCTTGTATTTTAACTTTTTATCCTGGCAGGCAATTTCACCATTGACAAATACATGCGAAATGCCGTTTGAAAACTGGTTGGGGTTAGCCATGGTTGCAGCTCCGTTAATCTTGTCTTTATCAAAAATCACAATATCAGCCCAATATCCGTCTTGTAATTTACCGCGCTTCATTAATGCCGGGCGTAAAAGTTTTGTCGGAAGCTCTGTTAATTTGTACAAAACCTGCTCCAGTGGCATACCTATATCTTGTAAATGACGGACGGCTGTTGCAAAACAACCTGCACCCCGCGGATGGTTATTGGCTTTGCTTGCCCGCTCTATCCCCCCGTCAGATCCGATTAAACAAAAATCTTCTTTTACTGCTAAATCAACGGTTTTTGACAAAGGCATGGTTCCTTCCGGTACAGCCACCAACACCCCGGCGCGCTGTCGCAGTTCATTAAACCGTGCTTCGGTCAACTTTTCACCGGTTCCAACAACGGTCAGGTCTGAATAGTCAAGTTGGTAACGCTCCATCCAACCATCTCCAAAGCGTTTTGAGTGTAAATAAGTTGCCCAGTACGAGTACGGATATACACAGGTGGTGATTTTTAACCCTTCTGCTCTGGCTAATCGAATCAAATTGAGGGCTTTTTCCATTTGAAAAGTGCCGCCGGTTGAGTTGAGGTGATCAATGTGAACCGCAGCACCCGTATCCCGTGCAATTTTTATGGCTTCCAATACTCCTCTTAATTCCCTTTTTGCTGATGAATAACGCAAATGCAAAAACAAGGGACGTTGGTAGGTATATGCCAGTTTTCCATACTCTAGCAACTCCGAATAGGGGGTAGGCTGGTACTCAATACTGTGCGAGATGGCTAGTGCACCATAGGCTAAATTTTTCTCAATCGTCTTTAAGCGTGCCTGTATGGATTTGTTGATGCGTCGAATGTTCATCACCTTGGTAGAAACTCCGTAATTGACATAATGATCAACTTTTGAAAAGGCGCGGTAATAAGTGGCTGCCTTGTGATGCCCGCCATGAAGTTGAAGTGCCGTTGTTACGCCATCTGTCACTTTATAAGATTCAAATACATTGTAGGTTGCTTCGGGATGGGATGAGTTGTCAGCCAATATGTCAATAAATCCGGGAGACACAATTTTTCCCTTGGCATCTATGCTTTGTTTTCCCTTTAAAGCGGTATCACTTATTTTTAGTTTTCCCGCTGAAGTAATCCCAATAAATAAGGATTGTAACTGCTGTTCATGATATACCTCTCCATTCTCTATCACATAGTCGTAAAGAATCTCCGCATGCTTTTTACCTTGTAAAAAAGGAACATCTGAATCAAGAATTTGCGCAATAGACTTTACAGATACTGCAGTTCCTACAGTAAGCAGTGCTGATTTTTTTATGAAATTCCGTCTTGAATCTGACATTGGCTCAATACGACCAAAAATACGATTGAAAAGTGAATGTAATTACCTCTTTTCACAAAATCTGTACACAATGAAACCTTGAAATCTCTACTTCAAAATGTGATCGATTTTCTGGGCCATTTGATGGTCTTTTTCTGTGATTTTTCCCTGATCGTGGGTCATTAATTTAAATTTCACCTTCTTGTATTCAAAAATTTCTACATCAGGATGGTGTTGCATTTCATCTGCCTTATCTGCTATTTTAGTAAGGGCTTCGGTGATTTCTTTGAAACCGTTCAATTCATACGTCTTCGTTAAATAGCCATGCTCTTCTTTCCAATTCATCATTGTTTTTTATACAGGGTAATAAAATTTATTGAAATGACCATCTATTTTCAGGGCGAATTTCTATATTGCGAAGAATTTTGAAAGAAAAATGAGGCAATAAAACAACCCTATTTTACTTTACAGGCAGGATGAGTGAAACCATACTTGAAATAAAAAACCTAACGAAGTGGTACAAGGATATACGTGCTATCCATGAAGTGAGTTTTTCTGTTCAGCGGGGAATGGTTTTTGGTATTTTGGGACCTAATGGATCAGGAAAAACAACGACACTGGGTATTCTTTTAGGGGTTTTAAATGCTACTTCAGGCTCTTTTTCCTGGTTTGGAAACGGAGAAAAAGATGAAAATCGCAAAAGAATTGGTGCACTCTTAGAAACGCCAAATTTTTTCCCCTATTTATCCGCCACCGAAAACTTGAGAATTGTTGCAGCGATTAAAGAGATGGATGATCCTGAAAGTCGGATTGATGAGGTCTTGAAAAAGGTGAAGTTGTATACAAGGAAAGATTCAGATTTTAAAACCTATTCATTGGGCATGAAACAGCGTTTGGCAATTGCTTCAGCTTTGTTGAGCGATCCGGAGGTGCTGGTTTTGGATGAACCCACAAATGGTTTAGATCCGCAAGGAATTGCCGAAATCAGAAACCTAATAAACGATATTTCAAAAAGTGGTAAAACCATTTTAATAGCTTCGCATCAGCTGGACGAAATAGAAAAAGTATGTACGGATGTGGTGATTCTCAAAAATGGGGATGTGATTCGGCAATCCGGAATAGAAAGTATTGTAGAAGGAGCCAAGCAGATGGTGATTGCTGCTGCCGATTCGAGCAAAATGATAAGTGTTCTGGATCAGTTAGAGGGAGCGCGTTTACTGGAAAATAATGACGGTTGGTGTACGATTGAGGTAACAGATGATCTCAGTCCTGAAGATGTTAACTGTTTCTTTTTTGATAAAGGACTTGTCCTTTCTGAGTTAAGAGTAACCAAAAAGACACTGGAAGCACAATTCCTTGAGATTACGAAATAATGAAGAAACTGCTGAACATAGAATACATGAAGGTCAAAAATTACCGCACTTTTTGGGTGATTTTGATTATTTATGCAGCATTGGTTCCACTTACTTTTTGGGGGATCAGTGAGATTCCATTTCCGTTTTTACCTTCCAAATCCGAGATATTTGGCTTTCCGACGGTCTGGAATTACATCACCTGGACAGCAAGCTGGTGGAATGTATTGTTGGGTGTTTTGGTGGTTGTAATGGTTTGTAACGATATAGATTTTAAAACCCAACGGCAAAACATCATTGATGGCCTGAGCAGAAGTCAGGTGATTATGGGGAAGTTCTATATGCTTATCGTGATGGCACTGGCAGTGACGTTGTATACTTTTTTAATCGGAACAATCATGGGCTTGATTTTTTCCAGCCCGTCAGAGATCTTCAGTGGGATTGAGTATATAGCCATTTACTTTGTACAGACGATCGGCTACTTTTCATTTGCTTTTTTCTTTGCGGTATTGGTTAAAAAGCCAGCCTTGTCTATTATTTTGTTTGTTGTGATTATCATGCTAGACGGTTTGTTGGGAATTGGAATTCCGCCTACTGCACTTCAATTTGTTCCTACCATCACCATTTCAGACCTGACCCCTTTTCCTTTTTTCCAGGAAATTTTGGAGATGGGAAAAAAAGCAGATCCTAATTTTAAGGAACCCTTTATTTTATCGCAGTCACTTCGGTCACTATTAGCGATTATTTACATTTCAACCTTCGTTTTTGTCGGGTACTTATCATTAAAACGCAGGGATCTTTAAAACAAAAAAAGGCCGCCTTCTCAGACAGCCTTTGCATTTTATTGTCCAATTTTTACTTTAGCCGCGAGAAGGTGACCTTATCATCTCTCTCTTTTAACACTAGTTTGTCTTCAGTAAGTTCAATTACTTTATTTTCAATTTCACGATCTCCACTCTTAATCGTAAGTGTTTTACCATCTTCACTGAGTTCCCATTCTTCTTCTCTGGTTTCTCCATCTCTTTCGGAAACCAGTTTACCATCAGCTTGAAAATCTACTGTAAGTGTTTTTTCAGCATCTGTGAGTTCTTCACTGCTCACACTTTCAATTTTCCATTTTCCTTCGATACTTGGTTCAGATCCACACCCTACTAAAATCAGAGTGAATAGTGCCAATAATAATGTCATTTTTTTCATAATCGTTTTTTTTCTTTTAAATATAACAAATTAAATGTTTTTGTAGGGAAATTGGATTGAAAGTTAATTGATCGTGAAACGACTTGATAGATATGCAACTTATTTTTGTTTACAATGCAAATTCGGGATTTTTAAACGGCGCCATGGATACGCTTCACAAAATAATTAAACCCCAAACCTATCAATGCTCTCTTTGCCAACTCACCTATGGAAGCGTCAAAATGAAATCAAAATGGAAGGAGTTTTTGGAAAGTCTCCCAATGGATAAAGAATTTTACCACAAAGATGAGTTCCTTGAGAAATATCCCAACAAAAACATTGAATTGCCTGCTGTTTTAATAAGCGAGGATGAAAGTGATCCCACAACATTACTTTCAGCGCATCAATTAGCGGACGCAGAAGACCTGAATCAATTAATTGAAATGCTACAAGAAAAACTGAGTCGCCACGACATCAAATCTGCTGACAAATAATACGTTCTGCCTCCGGCAAACAGTTATACAACTGTTCTAAGTTCTCTATCACAAAGTATTCTTCCTGCATCACGTCTGTTCTAAAATCTTTGTGAAGAATCGCTTCAATGTCAAAATCAAAAAAGGTGCACTCACGCTTGGCAATGCGATTTGTTTCTCCATAAGAAGACATGATCCCGGCGCCATACGCTTTAATTTCACCTTCCCGGATTACGCCAAATTCTATGGTAAACCAGTATAAACGCTGCAACTGTATCAGGGCTTTTTCATGTTGGATGTATTTTAATCCCAACTTTCCAAACTCATGTGCAAATGCCGAAAAAACTTCATTACTCAACAGTGGAATATGACCAAAAATATCGTGAAACATATCGGGCTCTTCCAGGTAATCCAGATTCTTTTTGCTTCTCAACCAGGTAGAGGAACAAAATTTTTTATCGGCCAGTAAGTGAAAAAAATCTTCAACGGGTATCAAACCGGGAACCACTTTGATGCGCCATCCGGTAGTGTCCTGAAAATAGCCGTTCAGTTTCTTAAAATCAGGAACAACAGAAGGTTTCAGGGCATCTTTCATATCAGTTATAGCATCAATATAATGCTGACTGCCTTTTGTTTTCAGATTTTCAATTTGTCGATCGAACAACAATTTCCACACCTCAATATCTTCTGAAGTGTATTTGTCCATTTCTTGTTTCAAAACAGCTTCCATCATTTTTGTTTTTGTGTTCCGGCAACCGCAGCAATTTGATTGTAATAAAAAACCGCTCCGGTAATCGGAACGGTTTCATAATTAATATTTAAATACAACAATAATTACCAGATCGTCCCTTTAGGAAGAGGCCAGTAATAATATGTGCTATGTGTTGAGATGTTTCTCATATTTAGTATAACCGTGTCAAAGATATAAATAATTGTACAAAATTACTTATAGGGTTAAAAAACCAACAATAAAGAGAGTGATTTACCATTTTTGGAGGGGATATCCAGTAAGAGTGCCATTTCCTTTTTTACTGCGCTTTACCTTGTTGAAACATTTAGGCTTTTATTGGCATTGATTCAGTTCAATCTGCTTATTTTTGTCTCAAAATTCACAATTAATGGCAGCACAGGAAGATAAATTGAAAGACATCATTGGACACGCTAAGGAGTACGGTTTTGTTTTTCCTTCATCAGAGATTTATGATGGCTTAAGTGCCACCTATGATTACGGTCAGTTGGGTGCGGAACTAAAAAATAACATTAAAAGTTACTGGTGGAAGGCCATGGTTCACATGCATGAAAACATTGTTGGTTTAGATGCTGCTATTTTTATGGAACCCACTACCTGGAAAGCTTCGGGGCACATTGATGCTTTTAATGATCCCCTGATTGATAATAAAGATTCAAAAAAGAGATACCGGGCGGATGTTTTGATTGAAGAGCACATTGAAAAGATCCGGGGAAAGATCGATAAAGAAGTAGCCAAAGGCTCAAAACGTTTTGGAGAAGAATTTGATGAGGCCACATTCAGAAAAACCAATCCCAACGTATTACGACGGGAAGAAGAGATCAAAAAGATTGAAGATCAGATGCGGGATGCGCTTGAAAACGAAAAGTTAGATGATCTGAAAAAATTGATTGAAGATCTGGGCATTGCCTGCCCCGTTTCGGGTTCAAAAAACTGGACGGATGTCAAGCAATTTAATTTAATGTTTTCTACTGAGCTTGGCTCTGTTTCTGGCGAATCTGCAAAGATATACTTGCGACCTGAGACCGCCCAGGGGATTTTTGTGAACTTTTTAAATGTGCAAAAATCCGGGCGAATGAAAGTTCCGTTTGGGATTGCACAAATTGGGAAAGCCTTCAGAAATGAGATTGTTGCGCGTCAGTTCATCTTCAGAATGCGTGAATTTGAGCAAATGGAAATGCAGTTTTTTGTTCGTCCGGGAGAGGAGATGAAATGGTATGATTACTGGAAAACATTCAGGATGAAATGGCACAAGGCTCTTGGTTTTGATGAGGCTTATTTCCGTTATCACGATCACATTAAATTAGCACATTACGCCAATGCAGCAGCAGATATTGAGTTTGATTTTCCAATGGGGTTTAAGGAGCTTGAAGGAATTCATTCACGAACTGATTTTGACCTGAAGGCGCATGAGGAACACTCGGGTAAGAAGTTGCGTTATTTTGACCCCGAAATCAATGAATCGTATATTCCTTATGTTGTGGAGACTTCTATTGGTTTAGATCGCATGTTTTTGGCGATATTATCCGCATCTTATAAAGATGAAGCATTGGAAGATGGAACCACAAGAATTGTTTTATCGATTCCGCCGGCGCTGGCTCCTTATAAAGTTGCGGTAATGCCGCTTACTAAAAAGGATGGTTTGCCTGAAAAAGCCATGGCGATTATTGATGAGTTGAAAATCGATTTTAATTGTCAGTATGATGAAAAAGATTCGATTGGTAAGCGTTACAGAAGGCAGGATGCTATCGGCACACCTTTTGCCGTAACGGTGGATCACCAAACATTAGAAGATGATACAGTAACGATACGAGACAGGGATTCAATGGAGCAGGAGAGAGTCGCCATCTCAGATCTACATGAAATTATTGACAAAAAAGTGAGTATGCGTAAGCTACTGATAGCAGAGGTTCCGGCTTAAAGCCTGTTTACACAAGAGGAGTTATTTTGTGCTGAAAAAAAGATTTGATTTCTTGCCAGTTCAGAGGTTCGTTTGTAAAGGTTGGATCTGGTTCGGAATCTGCCTGATCAAAATACAAGAGACTTTTTAAGGTCATCAGGTTCTCGTGATTGGGGTATTTTTTGTTCGTAAATTCAAGTAATTCCTGAATCTGATATCTTTTAAGTAAAAAGTAAAGATCAACGAAGTCTTTTTTGCTTCCTCTGTTTCTAACTGCATTGATTTTCATAGCGGCAATATCCGGAATACTGGCTAATCGACAATTGTCAATAAGAACCAACTTTTGAAGTAAAGGGTACTGATGTGAAATAAATTCGACTTTGACACCTTTTATTAAACCAGTTAGAGAATTATTTGAGAGCCCCAGAATTTTCGCATCAAATTCCTGAATTAAAGTCTCTTTTACTTTTTCCACATCATAACCTTGTGTTGAAAAGAAATCTAAATCAATCGATAACCGGTGACCAATTTGCAAAGCCAGGGAAGTGCCTCCAGCAAGAAAAAAATTTTGAAAACATTCTTTTTCCAAAATGTTTTGAAAAATATTGAAAGTTGAAGGGGTTACCACGTTTCTGTATAACATCTAAAATCTGATTTCGGAAGTTTAAGAGCGAAACTTAAAAAGTTAAGATCGACCGGGTTTAGTGACCTGATCTTCTTAGCTTCTTGCTGAAGTTCTTTGAGTGGATAATGAGATTTTAAAACACTCCAGTCATCCAGTGTGCCATATTTTACAATCCTTTCGATAAGCCATCTGAGATGTTCTTGCGCATTAAAAGTAGCTTTATTAACATCCCAAAAAAGATGCTCTGAAAGTTTAGATGCGATATTTTTAGAATTGCTCACTGCCTAAAGATAAAACAACAGATGAAAAAATTAACGAAACTATGGCATAGTCAAATAAAAACTAATTTAATGATTTTAACCAATAAACAGCTTCTTCTTCCGTATTAAACACTTTAGTTGGAAAGTTGTCTTTTTTGGATTCGTTAAACTTCAGGAAAAAATTGATGATCACACGGCTCAGCAAAGATGGCGTTACCATAGCCCCTGCCAAAATATCTTCTTTTGCCTCTGCTGATGAAAGGTATTCACGCCCGTTCTTATCAATACTGGAAAGTTTTGGAAAAACAATTACCATCTTGCATGCTTTTCCATTTGTAAAGGTTTTTCGCTGTTGTACGATTGTACGCGCAATCTCACCTGTTATGGGGCTGTCTGAAAGGTATCTTCCGACAAGAATATCTTCATGAAATTCAAATTCTATAAGTTTGGGTTCACCCATAAATTACATTTCTTTCCAATAAGATCGTAATTAAACTAAAAAGTTAGATAAAAAAATCGATCACTTACTGATCTAAACGGGTTAGAAGGGGATAAACTAACTTTAAATAGATAAATTGGATTTTACCACAACTGAAAGTCCAGCTCCAGATTTTTGATACGGGTATTAGGAATTTGCTTACCATGAGAGAGTAGCGTGACTTTTTCAACGACATATTGCTGTAATTCCAGCAACATGATCTTTCCATCTTCGTCTAAATCTGCGGTTCCGTTTTTTAAACCATTGAGTAAACAGTAAGTAAACAATCCGTTTTTCCATTCATCACTTTCCATGGCAAATTCTGCGCCTCCTGCTGATGAAATAACAGTTGAGCCGGTACCTCTTCTCAAATCATTAAATAAGATACCCGCCAGTCTTGATGGTGTGGCATTTGAATTTTCTTCCACTGCCGGCCCAACGTTCCGGAAGGCAATATCTTCTTCATTCTCCGGTTCTTTATCTTCAGCCACTGAAAAATACACATCATCCTTATCTACTTCACCAGAATGACAGGTATCCATGATTAGGATCTTTTTATTGGCTTTAATCCCATCTAAAATTCCTTCCAGTTGAGCATACGCAAGACCTTTGCCTGAAGGATTACTAAAATCCATATCATAGGTACCGAAAAAGTAATCGAAATTTTTATCGAGAACACCATGCCCGGCGACAAAAACAAGTACAATATCATCTGGTTTTGATTGCTTGAGGAACTCTCCCATAGCTTTGATGTTTTCAGCTGTCACCTCTTCATTGTACAAGGTTTTTGCCTTCACTTCTTTATATAATTCTTTCGTGTTATTAGAAAGTAGTGTAACCAAATCTTTAGCATCTTTAACCGCATAATTCAAATTGTAGCGCTCATCTTTGTAGTTAGAAGTGCCAATAGTGACCAGATAAAGATTACGTTCAGGTGCTTCTCCCATTTTTTCTACAAAAAAGGTCTGCATCAGGCTTTCATAGCCATTTTTATTTCTACAGGATACCTGTACTTTATTGATGCCGTGAACCAATGAGACCGTTTCTTTGAAGGCTGCAGTTTTTTTGTCACCAATTGATTTTCCATTTTTACCATAAACCGGGACATTATTGATATACACATTGTAACTGCTCAATCCGTTTTTATCAGTCATCTTCAGCTGCAATTGGATATCTTGTTCTTCTGTAATGGCAGGAATATCAACCGTATTGCTAACTGATAAATGGGGAATATCATCTAAGGTAACAGATACAGTAGGTTTTAATCCCAGCTTTTTAATTCGTTTTTCGTACGCCAATTTGTATAAATCCATCAGCTCCTGATCATCACAACCCAATTTTTTCAGCACCAAATCGGGACGATTAAAAACAGCATCAAATTGTTCAAAAGGATAGGCGCGATTACCAATTCTAAAAGTAACCAGATCAAATCCCTCTTTTGAAACTTTATAATAATTTTCGGAGGTTTTAAAGATGTAATTATCTCCATCTGCAACCATCAAAATTTCCTGCTCTCCTGTTTCGGGTTCAATTAGTAGAAACTGCCCGCTTTTAGTGGTGATACCAAATTTACCGTACGGACTTACTGAAATGTGGGTGATGTCTTTGGGTTCAGCCCTCAGTACTTTGTTATATTCTCCCGAGAAAATATTTTCTATGTAGTAGTGATGATCTTGTTGTGTAATGGCATAATTAGAAGGCTTATCTAAAGGAGCAGAGTGTCCCTGAATTTTTAATTTCTCAGAGGCAAAAACATTGAAATTTTTAGTGTCGTATTTTTTGACACCAAAGGAGGAACTAACGGCCATGTATTCTCCGTCTTCACTAAAATTAACGAAAGCACCCTTGGCATATCCCAAATTTCCCGGTAAGATATTTTCAAATACCAATGACCAGGTTCTGGTATCAAAAACAAAGGTTTTGGAGGTATTGAAACAAATCGCCAATAGTTTGCCATCAGGAGAAAAAGCCAGAGAGTTGGCCTCGTAAATGTATTTTAATCGACCCTCTGGAGCGGGGGTAATAAGTTTACGCATAAATTCACCTTTCTCAAGATCAATAATCGATACGGCAGAATCGCCCGATCCTAACACAGCCAGGTACTTTTCGTCCGGAGAGCAAAGCAGTTGGTTAATATTGGTTTGATATGACCAAAGCGGACCTATATATTCAGGAATGGTTTCCGACAAATCGTAATAGCGAATTTCATCTTTAGGTAATTTGGTGATGAGATATTTACCGTTTGAAGAGTATTTAACAATTTCTCGCTCAGAAAAGGTACGTTTGACAATCCCCGTACTTACATCCTTTCCTCTTTCTATTTTATCGTTGACGGTATTTTGTCCCAAACCACTAAAGTCTCCACTTGTAATCTTATCAAAAAAGCGATTGCTATTTTTTTTAACGTTGTCTTTGGACCAAAACTTCATTTTTGGAGGAATCTCCCGTTTTTCTTCTACCAATTGAAAGGAACCATATTTTTCTGCAAGATTAAAATTCCAAAATGTAACGGTACGATCTTTCCCCAGGGTAACGAGCTCTTTTTTGACGGGATGAAAATCAAAGGTATAAATGGGGTTGACATGTCCTTCTAGAATTTTGTAGAGGGTACCTCTTTTCACATCCCAAATCCGAATTACATTATCGTTTTCTTTCAATCTGAAATTTTTATTTTTAGCAAAGCCTGAAGAGGCAACAGTTGATCCATCAGGGCTAATTTGCAGGGCGCGTATCGTTCCTGAGTTGGATTCATCTTCTAAGTGATCTTTAAATTCATAAATTTCTTCTCCCTCAAAATTCCAGACGCGTATTTTTCTATTGCTGGAGGCGGTTACAAAGCGGTTTTGCTCTACGTTTGCGTCAAAAGCAGTGATCAGGGTGCTGGAAGCTTTAATGTGTTTGCTGTCGTTGAGGTTATTAATGTTCCACAAATGCACCACACCTCCTCCACCGGTCGTAATTAATCTTTTTCCATCATCAAAAAATTTCAAGCCTACGATTTCTGAAAAATGTACTTTTTTAGAGTTGGTTACTTCTTTTTTTGTTAAATCGTAAAGACTTATTTTTCCGTTAGATGTTCCGCTGACCAAGTGATTTTTACTGGCGTCCAATTTTTTAATCGGGGAATTTTCACTGAACAATTCTTCTTCTGTTTGGAAGTTGGAATATTTTCGTTTGAACACTTTACCGGATTCTGAAGCAGTGTAGAAAATATCCGGATCGTTCACGTCCCTAACCATCCAGGTGACGGGGCTCTCTATTTTAACCGAATCAATCATCTGCCAATTCACAATATCCCAAACAATGAGATATTCATCTTTTGCAGAAGAGATGAGTTGGGTGCCGTCATGATTAAACATCAAAGAAGAGGTAGCGTCCACATGACCTTCTAATTTTCCTATAATTTTCCCTGAGGCAATGTCCCATATTTTTACTGAGTTTTCTTTAGCAGAACCGGATGCCAGTAAACTACCATCAGGACTATAAGACAAGAGGGTGATGATTCCCTCCGTCTTTTCCTGCGTGATGACTTCAATCTCTTGTGAGTACGATTGAAAAGACAGGAAAAAAGCAAATAGGATGTATAAGTGTTTCATAGTATCAAAAGTGAATCACAAAATTAAGCATTGTAGCACACACTTAAAAGTTTGAGCGCAAAAACTATACCGCAGTACATTTTTTAGAAGGCAAGAGAATCCCTTACAACAAGTGTGTCATTCAGTTTTTCAACATAAATAAAATAAAGGGGGACTGATCCCTGGTGATGATAGTACTGGGCTTTGTCAATATTGAAGTTATGCATACTTTGGAGCAAATGTGATTTTTCAGCCAGGGGAAAAGTCAAGTGCTTTGCCGTATAGGTATAGGCAGGAGAGGGATGTATATTGTTAAAAATATAAAGATCCTTATCTGCATATTGGTGAACGAGTTTTGCGGATCGAACCCTGTCTGCATTGTAAAATTGTTTTTCATAGATACCATAGTACCGATCAATATCTCTTGAAGCACGACTGATAAAAAAGAACAGAACGATCAAGGAAAAAACACCCTGAATTTTCCAATTTACGGATTGTTCTATGATGCAGATAATGACCCCAACTGTCAGCATCATAAAAAGACCGGTTTTCAAATTGGAGAAGTTGTGCAGCGCATTGAAATTGTAGAAAAGTAAGTAGTGAATAAGTATGCTGATCAAAAGAAGGGATAAAATGAAAAGTGTTGCCGACAGGGGAGGGATGCGATTTCTACTTTTTCTCCAGAAAAGAAAGGGTAGTAAAAGAAAGAAACTGATCCCCAATAAATTTTCTGCCATGAGAAAATTGCGATCAACATTTGCTCTTAGCAGTTTAAAAGCTTCCGGATTTTCAAGGTTGAAAGCGGCGGCTGTTTTTTCTGCTGTTGCATGACCACTTCTTTCTTCATATTTATTAGATGAAACCTGTTTGAACTGATCAAAACCTGAAATGGTACTGTACTGGAATACCGTAAGGCCAAGAGATAAAGATGCAGACAGGGCAATGGTTACAAAAGATTTCAGGTAAAGCTTTGATCGAGACTTCAGGTAGCATATAAAAAAGAATAATCCGCCGAAAAATGCCATAAACAACGCAATCCATTCTGTATATACCGCAAAAAAGATGGTAATTCCCAGATAAAAAAGCATCCACGATTGGTTTTTTACTTTTTGTTGAATTATTCTTGAAAAAAGTAGGAAAATGAGTAAAATGAGGGGTTGTACCAGTATATCTGCAAAATAGAGAACAGAATGTGCCCATAAAGTGCCGGTGCTCAGCAAATACATGCAAGCGACCAGGAGCGGAGCCAAAGCAAGTCGGTCAAAATCATTTCGGTAAAAGCCACGGATCAGCAGATAAATTAAAAAAGCGGTAATAAAATGAATGATCAGATTGATAGCCCGAAGATGATAGACATCTGTCCCTCCAAACAATTGAGAGCTGTAGTAGGCAAAAATAAAGCTGAAAGGGGGATAGGACACATAATAATGATATCCTTCCTGATCTGAAACGCCACCCAGCATAGCGATTCCTCTGTTTCCTTTTCCCGGATAAGCGTAAATCGGATTAAAGTTATAAGCCGCCGGTCCACCGTTTTCTTCCCATATTTCAAGGGTAATTAAAGTGTGAGCAGTAATCCATTCATGCTCGGGAGATAAAGGAGCTGATACATTTTCTTTTCGAAGCTGTAAACTAAGTATGAAAACGGCGAAGAGAATACCGACTTCTATGAGTTGAAATTTATATTTCCGGCTTAGTTGCATGCTTATTCATGGCTTAAGCCCGATTCGGTAATGGTAGATTTTTCCTGATAATCTTCATAATCGGTGTTGATTTCCCATAAGTTGTTACTGGCACCATCTGCAATGTTCTCAGCTGCCATAACTCCCATTAATATAGAGTGATCCTGGTTGTTGTACTTAAAGGCTCCATACCGGCCAATTACCGATAAATTTTCAACTGAACTGAGATAACCTTCTACAATTTTTAAAGGTGTTTTATACCCTCTTCCATAAACGGGATAACATTTTGGGATTTTAATAACATGCCCATCTGAAATCTCTAATCCGTTTACAAGCCCTGTTTTTGTTAACTCTTCTTTTGCTAAGCGGATTAAATCTTCTTTAGTCGATTGCCATATTTCATCCTCATCATAGGCCCAGTACTCTAAAGCAACAATGGTTGATTTTTCACCCTGATTTATTTCCGGAACCCAGTTGCAGAAGTTAGTGATTCGTCCCATTTTCAGATCATCTGCATGCACGTACAACCAGTTATCCGGAAAAACATGCTGTCCCTCTATCTTCAAATACACCAATAAGGTATTCCTAAATTTCAGTTGATTATTCGCTTCAATCACTTCTTCAGGGACTTCATCCATATTATTAACCAAATGTGTAATTGGCATAGAAGAAATGATGTGATCGTACTCGATAATTTCACCATTTTTCAGCGATAAAGCAACAGCTTTTTTATTTTTAGCATGCACTTTTTCAACCGGTGTATTCAAATGGACTTTACCGCCATTAGCTTCAATAAATGCTTGCATACGCTCATAAACCATTCCGGTTCCTTCTAAAGGGTAAGCAAACTGGTCAACTAATGTTTTGTGTTTGTTCTTTTTGCCTTTGAACAGGGCATTCCAAACGGCTTTAAATAAAGAGAGTTTTTTGATACGCTGCGCGGCAAAATCTTCATCCAGTTCTTTACAACTGATTCCCCACAGCTTTTCACTATAGGTTTTGAAAAAGATAGTGTAGAGTTTATAGCCGAATCGGCCAATCACCCAGGTTTCAAAAGAACCGTCTTTTTTGACGGGGAAAATACGCTCTTTAAAATAACTCATCACACACAAAAAAGCGGTTCCAACCCCCAGTTTTTTGAGTGCATCAAAGGGTTTTAAGGGGTAATAATAAAACTTATTTTTATAATAGATCCGCGTTAGCCGATCGACCATTTTATAGTCGTTTTTCACCACTTCCAGCCATACTTGGTTGACTTTTGTATCATTACTGAAAAAACGGTGAGGCCCTAAATCCACTTTTTGGTTCCAGAGGTCAATGGTTTTTGACAATCCCCCTACATGAGGGCTGGCTTCAAACAATTCTACTTCTTTTCCTTTTTTGGTAAGTTCGTAAGCGGCTGTGATACCGGCAGGCCCGGCTCCGATAATTGCAATTTTTTTATTTTCCAAAGCTTATAGTTTCATTTCGGGCACATGTTCGGGGACTACGAGTTCTCCTTCAGTAGCGGATTTGATTTCTTCAACAGACACACCGGGAGCGCGCTCAATCAAATAAAATTTATTATCCTTGATTTCCAGCATAGCCAGATTGGTTACCACTTTTGTAACACAACCTACTCCTGTTAACGGCAGGCTGCATTTTTTTAAAAGTTTTGATTCCCCTTTTTTATTGGTGTGCATCATGGCAACAATGATATTTTGAGCAGATGCAACTAAATCCATTGCACCTCCCATCCCTTTTACCATTTTTCCGGGAATTTTCCAATTGGCGATATCTCCATTTTGTGCGACCTCCATGGCGCCAAGCACGGTAAGTTGCACATGTTTTCCTCTGATCATAGCAAAAGAAGTGGCTGAATCAAAAAGAACAGCACCTTTTTGTAAGGTAACGGTTTGTTTGCCCGCATTGATTAAATCCGCATCTTCTTCTCCTTCAAAAGGAAAAGGACCCATGCCCAAAATTCCGTTTTCTGATTGAAATTCAATCTCAATTCCTTCCGGGATGTAGTTCGCAACCAATGTAGGAATTCCAATTCCAAGATTGACATACCAACCGTCCTCCAGCTCTTGCGCAATTCGTTGTGCGATACCGTTTTTGTCTAAAGCCATAACTGAGTCTTTTATATGCTGCGAATATAAGGGTTTCAGAAGAGTTATTTGTGTTGGTAGACCTCTAAATATAAATTCTCCACAACTACGCTCGGTCCCTCTTGTAACCACAGGCCTACTGAAATCGTGTCAGAAGTGCTCCGAACATGGGGGGTTAAATAATCTATCTGTAATTCACTCTGCTGTTGATTGTTTTCTGTCAATGTGACATTTCTCCAGGCGTAAACCCGGCCATTATGGAAGGCATTTGCGCAGAGATGAATGGCTATATTTTGATCCTGTTTAAGACTGTCCGATTCTAAGAATGATAAATGAGCTTTTCCCACTACCCACAGGTGATCTTTATCTGTCATATCCCGGTATGAAAACTGTAGTGCTTTGCTGTAAGGTGAAATTTGGGTAATAGTATCCGATTTTTCCCGATAAGGGATTTTTTTGATCAGTTGGTAATCCTCTTTATTTTCAAATTGAGTGAGATTTCTATCAATAAAAAGTAACTTTTCCTGTTCTGGTGAAGGTGGGGAGGTTTGGCCTAAAATTGAAAAATAATAGGGTTTACTCATCCTGAATAAATGTAAGACACCATGCTGAACCTGCCAGGTTTGAAAGAGGTTTAAGCATACAAAAATCCCAATGATGAATAAGGCGATTTTTTTTCGTACACCTGACCATCTACTCAATAAAAACCCTATTAGTAGAATGTAAATCGGGTAACTGTGCTCAAGTGCTCTTGATGAAAAACTGCCGGCATACCACCATGTCGTCCATGAGCTGATCAGGTATAAGTTTACGAATGTAAAAATCAAAAGGCTCGAAAACCATTTTTTATAATGTCGATAAGTTGTTACAAGCGCAGGAATAATTAAAAGCATGATAGGAGTGTAAATAAACCATCCTCTTCTGAAACTAAATAAGACTTCAAGTAGGTGTGGTTGGTGCAAATCCAGTCCCTCTCCCGGGTTTTGATAAGAATAGTAGACCCAATAACCTGTGGTATATTTCCAGTAAAACAACTGTAGACTACAACAAATAGTAAAAGTTAAGACAGCTGTGTAGTAATATTTGGTGAAAAACAGGTCTTTTAAGCGGGATTTAATTTGCTTCGCTGAGGTGAGTCCGTAGAGCAAAGGAATAATTCCTGCAACAATTTCTGTCGGTCGGATGAGTACCATTAAACCAAGGATGACACCAATGAACAAAGCCCTTTTAATGTGTTGATTTTGATAAAATAAGTGGGTATGGTATAACAATAAAGCGTAGAGCGTAAATAAGTAAACGTGTACTAGACCTATACACGCATAATTCATGTGTAGGTAATTCGTTCCCAAAACCAATATCAGAAGCAGAACAGCAGTGAGTTGGTCAGAAAAAAACAAACGAAACAATTTGCGGCAGAAGAACAATCCCAGGAAAGTGTAAAAAAGACTTGCGCTGTGACAGGCAATTTGATAGGGTAGTGAGAATCCATCTTGCGGATAATTGAATACACCGGCAGCTAAATGACCGATATAAAGAAATGGTGCGTTGAGTAGTGACCAACCGATACTGTATTTTGTAATGAAGCCCTCTTCAAGTTGCACGAATTGATAAAGGGTATTTGTATTATCATATTCAGCTACAATTTGTTCATAATGGGATAAATTTTGAATGGCCAGGTCTCCATCCGTGATCCACTCAACAAAATAAGCGTGATAACCAATAGTGTCCCATGATAAGGGATTTGGAGCGCCATAATTGAGAGATAAAATCAGGAGGATGCCCAATAAACCGAGCAGCGTGTAAAATGACCATTCACGTTTTTTGAAGAGGACGGTCGTCATTGGAAACTTAGTTTTGTAAATAGTTTTTATTTACGAGGCCTAACAGTCCGTTGCTCAATGCGTTTTTCAAATTCCTTACCTTGAAAGATGCGTTGCACAAAAATTCCGGGGGTATGAATAAAATTGGGATCTAATTCACCGGCGGGAACTAATTCTTCAACCTCTGCGATTGTGATTTTTCCGGCCATTGCCATAAGGGGATTAAAATTTCGTGCAGTTGCCTTATAGATCAGATTTCCTTCGGTGTCTCCTTTCCAGGCTTTTACAATAGCAAAATCGGCCGTTAAGGCGGCTTCTAAAATGTGTGGCTTCCCTTCAAAGACTTTTACTTCTTTTCCTTCTGCTACTTCGGTTCCGTATCCGGCAGGAGTGTAAAAAGCCGGAATACCTGCGCCACCCGCACGACATCTCTCTGCCAGAGATCCCTGTGGAATCAAATCAACATCCAGTTCACCACTGAGCATTTGACGTTCAAATTCATCATTTTCTCCTACATAAGAAGAGACCATTTTCTTAATTTGCTTTTTCTGTAGCAACAATCCCAAACCAAAATCATCAACACCGGCGTTATTAGAAATACAGGTCAGGTCTTTAACGCCTAATCGTACTAACTCTGCAATGCTGTTTTCAGGGATTCCGCAAAGGCCGAACCCTCCGAGCATTAATGTCATTCCGCTTTCAATTCCTTCACAAGCCTTTTCAACGTTATCTACTACTTTGTTCATCTGAATGGTTTGGTTTTTTGTTCTTCAAAGATCTAAATTACATAAATTCCGGCCCGTCACCTGATTGGGTACAATTAAACAAGTTATTATCGTATTGAGTGGGTGCTTCAAAATCATCTGTTGAAATGTCCAATTTAGGATCATCCCAAACTTTTTGCATGTAATATCCCCATACCGGCAGCGCCATTCGTGCTCCCTGTCCCCATGGATAACTTCTGAAATGAATATCCCGGTCATTGGCACCTACCCAAACCCCGGTTACCAGATCAGGTGTTAGTCCCATAAACCAGCCATCCGCAGCTCCATTGGTAGTTCCGGTTTTCCCGGCGATCGGATATTTTAATCCTCCCCAGGGTTGGCCTCCTCTTAAACTGGAGCTGGTGGCGTAATATTTTCCATCTTGATGAATATTGGTCGCGCCGTATACTGCCCCCTTCATCATACTGATCATGGTATAAGCTAAATCTTCAGGCATGGCTTCATGCATTTCGTATTCTAAATCAATCAACACATTGCCATTTCTATCTTCTACCCGCATGATGTATACCGGCTTTATAAAAACGCCTTTATTGGCAAAGGTGCTTTGTGCGCCCACCATATCGTAAAGTGAAACATCCATAGGCCCTAAGCACATGGCGACTACTACCTCTTCAGGGTTTAAGTAAATCCCAACATTTCTAAGCAATAAATTCATGGTTTGGGGACCGGCTATTGGGCCCATTTTTCTCATAACGGCAACAGTAATGTTGTTGAGAGATCCGGCTAAACCACATTTAGCAGGAATGGGTTCACCGGTGTTTTTGGTGCCGGTTTGTGGACACCAGGATTTCTTTTTGGTGGGGCTTACGGGAACATCAATACAATAAGGCACGTCTGCAAAAGGAGTACAGGGATCGATTAATCCCATATCAATCGCTGCGGCATACACAAAGGGTTTTATCGTAGATCCTACCTGTCGTTTGGATTGTTTGACATGGTCAAATGCAAAATGGGCAAAATCAGGACCTCCCACCCAGGCTTTTACAAATCCCGTATTAGGATCCATAGACATTAGGCCGGCTTGCAACTGCCCTTTATAATATTTGATGGAATCATAAGGTGTCATAACGGTATCCAGTTCGCCCCAATAAGAAAACACTTTCATATCTGTTGGTTTATGAAAGGCTTTTTCAATTTCCTTTTCACTGGCACCGTTTGCTTTCATGGTACGGTATCTGTCAGAGTTCTTAATCGCACTATTCATGATCTGTTCAATCCGTTCTTCACTTACTTCATTGCCAAAAGGAGGACGTTTGTTGCGGTAGTTGTTTTCATCAAACTTTTCCTGAAGCGTCGTTGACATGTGTTCGTGAACCGCCCATTCTGCATGTTGCTGCATTCTTGAATCAAGGGTAGTGTAAATGCGTAAGCCGTCTTTGTAAATATTGTATGGTGTACCGTCTGCTTTTGCGATCAAAAGGTTTCCCTCTTTGTCTTTTTCATTAAAACGTTGGGTGAGCTCCTTTCTCAATATTTCTCTAAAGTAGGGAGCTAATCCTTCCTTGTGATCCACCTTTTGATAATCCACAACAATGGGAAGAGCTTTTAGTGAATCGTATTGTTGCCGACTGATGGTAACGGATAAAGCCTCATTTCCTGACTCACTGTTCCTCCACCATTGGTGGAGCACAGTATTTCTTCGGTTATATGCATTTGCGCTGTCACGCTCATACAAAGCTTTGCCCTCAGGGCTGTCATCATAGCGGGTAGATAGTTGAAATTTTAAAGGGTTATATAATCCCGGATTTTTGCACATGCCAACCAGCATGGCTGCCTCTTCCATTTTAAGGCTGTCAGCCGTAGTGTTGAAATAAACCTGAGCTGCTGACGAAATGCCCACTGCATTAAAAAGAAAATCAAAATTATTGAGGTACATGGTGATGATCTCTCTTTTGGTATAGGCTCTTTCAAGGCGAACAGCAAGAATATTTTCACCAAATTTTTGAATGAGGCGTTCTTTTTTGTTTTTAGAAACACCGCCGTTCAAGGTATCGGTGACGGTATATAATAATTTAGCCAACTGCTGAGAGATGGTACTGGCTCCTCCTCCGTCAGTTCCTGTAACTGCGCCCTTAACGGCTCTTGCAATTCCTCTGAAATCTACCCCGGCATGTTCATAGTACCTTTCGTCTTCAGTGGCAATTAAGGCACTAATGACATAGGGGGATATTTTTTTATAGTCGACACTTTTTCGGTTGACACTCCAAAAACGCCCCATTTCAACTCCGTCAGAGGTGTATATAATAGAGGCTTGTTTATCAGGTGGATTTGCTAATTCTTCGTGAGAAGGAATGCTATCATTGGCAACTGATAATCCGAGTAAAACTCCAAAAATGGGAGAAAAAGCACCGAGCCACACAACGGTCAGTACAATTCGGCGAGCCCGTTTACTGAGTTGATTTGTTTTGTCAGACTGATCAGGCTTGTTTTCTTTTTTCTTCAGTAATTTCATCTTAAGTTGACTGGTGGTGTAAATTTAAGAATTTCTAAAGGAGTTCAACGAAACACATCTTACTAAACGCAAAAAACTTACTAAGTCCCCTTGATTCAAAGAAAAGAGAACACAGTTAGTTATTATTTGCAGAAACCGGGTGGTTCAACAAAAAGAACATCAAATTTGACATTAGTAAGGTAGATCCGTAAGTACCTGCGGCAATTTATGTTTATTTCTCTGTGCTCTTTATGCATACTTTGTGCCTCAGTTCGACTGACGCTGCTCCACCTGTGCCTTCGCGTAGCCGCTACGGCGAAGCAAGGCGCCATAGCGTTCTCATGCGGTTAATTCTGGCCTAAAAAAAAACCGCAAAGGCTGATTGCATCAGCTTCGCAGAGCAGACGCAGAGTTCGCAGAGATTTTTCTCTACAACTCCAAATGTTACATTTTTAATATTGTGTTTCTCTCTGCGGTTAAAAAGATACAAGAACAACATCTGTAAAAGGTGTTTGAAACCACAGATATCGCAGAGTTTTTCACAGAGACCGCAAAGCTTGATTATTGTGCCATTTAACGGTAAAAGAGAGCACATTTATATTTGCAGAAACCGGGTGGTTCAACAAAAAGAAATTAAATCTGAAAATTGAATTACGATTTTTTCTTATTGTGTTTGATAAACTGTTCAATCGCCATAGACATACTGGGAGCCTGCGGTTGGGGCGCATGAATATCTAATCGTAAATTGTATTTTTTAACGGCATTTGCTGTGGTAGGACCAAAAGCTGCAATTTTCGTTTTATCCTGCTTGAATTCCGGGAAATTTTTGAGTAATGACTCGATTCCTGAAGGGCTAAAAAAGACCAAAAGATCATATTTTACATCTTCCAAATCAGAAAGGTCTGAGGCTACAGTTCGATACAGCATCAATTTTGTAAAAGTGATACTGTTTTCTTCAAGGGTATCCGGAATACGTTGGCGAAGGATATCAGAGCAAGGCAAAAGAAACTTTTCATCTTTGTGTTTTTTAAGCACATCCATCAGGTCACTGATGTTTTGCTTCCCAAAAAATATTTTTCTTTTACGATAGACCACATATTTTTGCAAATAGTAAGCAACTGCTTCAGACATGCAAAAATACTTCAAGGCATCCGGCACTTTAAAACGAGTTTCTTCAGAAATTCTGAAAAAATGATCCACTGCAGTTTTACTGGTGAAAATCACTGCTGTGTGTTTTGACAATTCTATTTTTTGATCCCGGAACTCACGTGAAGTAATTCCTTCAATGTTAATGAAAGGCCTGAAATCAATTTTCAATTTATATTTATCTGCCAGATCAAAATAAGGTGACTTCTCACTTTCGGGCTTCGGTTGTGAAACTAAAATTGTTTTAACACTCATAAAAATCCTTCTACTTTTTAGTTTAATCCGATCATATTGTTGACAAAAGCATAAAATACTAAGACTAATGGCAGCAATTCGAGCGTGCAAAGATACAAAATTATATACAAAAGAGAAATTCTTGCTTTAATTGCTCTGGCAATCGATTGAAATTCGCGTAAAACAATTAGAAACCCAACAAATATAAGTGTAGCAAGAAGGATAGGGGACTGCCATTGATAGGAAAGAAAATGGGATAAAATGATAATGGGAGTCAAAATAATACCGCCAACTTGAAAAAACACCAAATGGTTGAGACCATGTTGCAAAATTCCGGCTTTATTTTCCGTGACAAAAGAGAGGAACCACATCATCATCCATTTTGCACAAACTATGGCGGCAATGAGCCCGATAATTTTCAAGGTAAAAAAACCGTAATCACCATTGATTCCATAGCTTATAAGCACTCCCAGATTAATAAAATAGGTGCAACTTAAAATAGCAGAGGAAAAACTCAGTAACTTTAGTTCTTCTTGCGATTTTTGGATCAATTGCCGGTTGATAATCGCTGTAAAAAATAAGGCAGAGAGGTAATGGGGGCGAACTGTTCGTGCAATGGCAATAAATAAAAGATTGCAGATCATCAATATCCAAAAGACAAGTTCCCGATCTCTGAGAATGGGGACTCCCTGACCTACTTCATTTGTTTGATGTAATATTTCTATCCCGTCGATCACGCTCCAAAATTAGCTGAATTTTCAAGAAAGACAGCCATAAAATGTTTACCTTATACTATAACAGTTCTGTTTTTTGATGTTAAAATTCATACATTTGTCCCACTAAAAATGAAAACATAAATATGGCTACTGACCTATACACACATCCGGATTATTACAATATGGATGAGCTGCTGACCGAAGAACACAAGATGGTTCGGCAATCCACAAGAGATTGGGTGAAACAAAATGTATCCCCGATTATTGAAGATTATTACGAACGGGCGGATTTTCCAAAACATTTAGTGAAAGGGTTGGGTGAAATTGGCGCTTTTGGACCATACATTCCTGAAGAATATGGAGGCCCGGGGTTGGATCAGATTTCGTATGGATTGATCATGCAGGAACTGGAACGTTGTGATTCAGGTTTGCGATCTACATCCTCTGTTCAAAGTTCATTGGTTATGTACCCTATATGGAAATATGGATCAGAAGAACAAAAGAAAAAATGGTTGCCAAAATTAGCGACAGGAGAATTTTTAGGCTGTTTTGGATTGACAGAACCGGATTATGGTTCAAATCCAGCAGGAATGATCACTAATTTTAAAGATGCAGGAGATCACATTATTCTGAATGGCGCAAAGATGTGGATATCCAATGCACCCCTTTCTGATGTGGCAGTAGTTTGGGCAAAAGATGAGTCAGGTAGGATATACGGTGTGCTGGTAGAAAAAGGAATGGAGGGCTTCACAGCTCCAGAAATGAAAGGGAAACATTCTTTGCGTGCTTCCATTACGGGAGAATTGATTTTCGATCAGGTAAAAGTTCCCAAATCAAATATATTACCGGGAAGATCCGGGCTTGGCGCACCTTTGAGTTGTCTTGATTCTGCACGATACGGTATTGCATGGGGCGCTTTGGGAGCAGCTATGGATTGCTATGATCAGGCACTCAGGTATTCAAAAGAAAGAATTCAATTTGATGTTCCGATCGGCGCATTCCAATTGACACAAAAAAAATTAGCCGAAATGATCACAGAGATCACAAAGGCACAATTTTTAACCTTGCGATTGGGGCAGCTGCGTGAAGAAGGAAGAGCTACTTCTCCTCAAATATCAATGGCAAAACGAAATAATGTAGAGTTTGCCTTAAAAATCTCCCGGGAAGCCAGACAGATTTTAGGGGGGATGGGAATAACAAATGAATACTCTATCATGCGTCACATGGCAAACCTGGAATCTGTAGTCACCTATGAAGGTACGCACGATATTCATTTATTGATTACCGGAATGGACGTTACCGGAATTCCTGCTTTTAGTAGAGAAATGCCTGATTTGAGTAAAATGTAAATTATTGAATAAGGGAAAAAAATTCACGCTCATAACTTTGTTGTGGGCGTTTTTTTATCCCCAAAATAAACCCTTTTAAATAAAATACGTTGATGAGTAGACACTTTCTATTGAAGTTTGTATAAGTTTTGAAAAAGATCATCCTCTTCATAACGTGCTTTTGGCTTGTTTTCAGTTTTGCTGCTGAACGAAAACAAGCACCCATTACCCGTATAACTGATAGGGTTGAAATTGATGGTTTACTGACAGAGAGCATTTGGTCTAACTCTGAAATCATGACGGATTTTATACAGCATTCTCCGGTAGCCGGAGCACCGTCTTTGCGTCGCTCAGAAATTAGGATCGCCTATGATGACAACGCCATTTATATTGGTGCCACACTTTATGACCAGCGAGACAGTATGTCCTTGACTTTATCACAAAGAGACGACCTGGGGAATGCAGATTGGTTTGGGGTAATTTTTGATCCTTATAACTCCGGAACCATTGGGTTTGCGTTTATAGTCACTACAGCTGGGGTGCAAATAGATGAACTTCATCAGGTATCGGGAACTGATGTTAATTGGAATGCCGTGTGGAAAAGTGCTGTACAGGTGCATGAAGATAGGTGGGTTGCAGAGATGAAAATTCCTTTCTCGGCACTTAGGTTTTCTGAAGGCAACAATAAAAAATGGGGGATCAATTTTGCCAGAAACATTCGTAGACACAGGGAAGAATCATATTGGAACTTTTATGATCCAACCGGAATCAACCTGATCTCTCAATTGGGTGAGTTGAAAGGTTTGGAAAATATTGATGCCCCCTTGCGGCTGGCACTCACGCCCTATGTCTCGGGTTATATTGAAAATTACAACGGAACAACAGGTTATACTGCCAATGGAGGGATGGATGTGAAATATGGAATAAATGAAGCTTTTACAATAGACATGACGCTTATACCGGATTTTGGACAGGTACAGTTCGATAATCAAGTGTTAAATCTATCTCCTTTTGAAGTGCGCTTCAATGAAAGGCGTCAATTTTTTACAGAAGGGACAGAACTTTTCAATAAGGCAGACTTGTTTTATTCAAGGCGGGTAGGCGGACGACCGTTGAATTATGCTAATGCATATACAGATTTAGACAGCACAGAGATGGTAGAAGAAAATCCCTCAACCACCCAATTGTACAATGCTACCAAATTTTCAGGACGTACAAAAAAGGGTCTGGGAATTGGTATATTTAATGCGATTACTGCTCCTACTTTTGCCACTTTGGTAGATACAGTAAGTGGTCAGCAGCGGAAAGTGAAAACTGCACCCTTGTCAAATTACAATGTGATGGTTTTTGACCAGAACTTGAAAAATAACTCTTCGGTGACCGTTACCAACACAAATGTATGGAGATCAGGAAGCGTGTATGATGCAAATGTGACCGGAATTTTTGCCAATCTTTTTACCAAAGGGCAGAAACTAAACATGTATGGGGATTATACCGTTTCACAAAATTATACCGATACAGTAGACTTGGGACACCGTGCATGGTTTGGTTTTGGAAAATCAGCCGGAAATTTTCAATGGAAAACTGAATTTTTTGAATCCAGCAGATCATTTGATATTAATGATTTGGGATTTCAGACGGTGAATAATTTAAGATCTTTTACAGGAACGGTTAAATACAATTGGTACAAGCCGTTTTGGCGATTGTACAGGGCCTGGTCAGAATTTAATGTGGTACACAAACGCCTGAGGGTGCCGGATGCATTTTCTGAGGTAAGTACTAATGTCAGTGTGGGTGGAACATTTAAAAATTTTATGACAGCCGGTGTCGGAATTTATACTGAACCACTGAGAAAACATGATTATTTTGAACCAAGGGTTACAGGAAGGTTTTATGAAAGTGATGCCCTGATTGCCCCCAACTTTTTTATCTCTTCGGATTATAGCAAACCATTTTCCTTAGATATGCGGGGTACCTGGTATCAGTATTTTGAAGACAGAAGATTTGGTTTTGACTTGAATGTAAGCCCGAGAATAAGATTCAATGACAAATGGTTTTTGGTCTATACCTATAATCAAAATCTCGCAATCAATGAAGAAGGGGTGGCACTCACTAACAATTTTCTGGTTCCTTTTGAAGGAGAAGATCCGATTTTTGCAAAAAGAAACCGCTTGACAATTACAAACACCGCCAACTTATCCTACATTTTTAATAATAAGATGGGAATTACTTTCAGGATGCGACATTACTGGTCAAAAGTAGAATACAATGAGTTTTTTGTACTGAGTAACAACGGAAAGTTAATGCCTACAAATTATACCGGTTTGGGAGAAGATAACCAATCGATACACAACAACAGTTATAATGCTTTTACGATTGATATGGCGTACAGATGGGTCTTTGCTCCGGGTAGTGAATTGAGTTTGGTATGGAAAAATTCGATTTTTTCTCTTTCAGATGAAGTAGCGTTGAATTATTTTGAGAATGTGGGGGGGATGTTCGACTTTCCCGCAACAAATAGTATTTCACTAAAAATCCTGTATTATATCGATTATTGGGAAGTGCATCAAAAACTATTTAAAAAAGAGCTTTAATTCGCATCATTTTACATTTATTTCTCTGTGCTCTGTGGATACTTTGTGTCTCAGTTCGGCTGACGCTCACTGCGGCGTCTTAGCGTTCTTATGCGGTTAATTCTGGCCTAAAAAAACCGCAAAGGCTGATTGCATCAGCTTCGCAGAGCAGACGCAGAGTTCGCAGAGATTTTTCTCTACAACTCCAAATGTTACATTTTTAATATTGTGTTTCTCTCTGCGGTTAAAAAGATACAAGAACAACATCTGTAAAAGGTGTTTGAAACCACAGAGTTCGCAGAGTTTTTCACAGAGATCGCAAAGCTTGATTATTGTGCCACTTAACGGTAAAAAAAAGAACATCAAATCTGGCATTAGTAAGGTAGATCTGTAAGTACCTGCGGCAATTTATGTTTATTTCTCTGTGCTTTTGCGGTTAAAAAACATAAGAACAACATCTGTAAAAGGTGTTTGAAACCACAGAGATTCTTCGACAATTTACGTTTATTTCTCATGTGGTTAATTCTGGTCTAAAAAAACCACAAAGGCTGATTGCATCAGCTTCACAGAGCAGACGCAGAGTTCGCAGAGATTTTTCTCTACAACTCCAAATGTTACATTTTTAATATTGTGTTTTTCTCATATCTTTTAATTTCTCTGCGCTCTTTGCGGATACTTTGTGTGCTTTGCGGTTAAAAAAACATAAGAACAACATCTGTAAAAGGTATTTAAAACCACAACTACCTCAAATAAATTTTATCACGAAATAACTCATTCGCAATTCTAAACTCTAAAATATAGACACCCCTTAATTTTGAATTTATTTTCTCATTTTTCACTTGTTGAACAAGCTTGCCGTCTAATGAAAAAAGTAAGACATTATCCACCGCGTCTTCAAAATATAGTTGGTGGTCGATTAGTTGATAAGCTGGTTTTTTATCCTCATGAATAGATCCCGTTACAGGATCATATTCCAACAAATAGGTGTGATTTGTAACGTCTTGGCCGCTTTCCATCCCTCCACAAATAATCCATGAGGTAGAAGATACTTCTCCATTTCCTCTTAAATCCATAACACCGTATGGAGTTCCGCTTCCTTCATACCAAGTTCGTGTTTCGGAATCATATCGTGCAATATTAGTGAGTGGTTCAACACCTCCCGAACCATTGTAGGCGATACCATTGTAATTATATGAAGTGGCTGATCCCCCAATCCAAAATACATTATTACCATGCTTCACACAGGCCGAACGGTAATTACTATTTGGTGCATCTTCTTCTTGTGACCAAACAATTTGTGAAGGATCTTGCGGATCGATAATCCCTTTTCGCAATATTTTTTGTGCGGGAAAATTCCAAGCTGTACTTGCGCCTCCGTAATAGAAAATAGTGTCACCAATGATCTGCGCTGAACTTCCAAAAACCTTGTAAATATTATTGTTTGGTAATGGGGTGCCGCTAATCCAATTGTTATTTGCCGGATCGTAAATTTGCACATCAGGGACATTTGTGGTGTTACTCCAACCTGTAATGACGTAGATCAAAGAATCCTTGTAAACGCATTGCGATTGATCATCAATTGCAACAGGAATAGGGGCTCCATTAGGCATATAAGTATTGGTTTCCGGATCGTAGATAATCACTTCATCTGAAGAAACCTCACTGCCGTTAGGGTAAACATGATATCCGCCAATGATATAGATTTTATTCTTTACTGTATTTGCAGAGGAAGCAATCAATGGCAATGTCACCGGTAGGGTATCAATTTCATCCCACAGATCATTCATAACATCATAGCGAAAAGCTCTTTTGTGAATACCTGATGAGGTTTTAGCAGTATCAATCCCACCGAAAGAATAAATATAATTATTACCGCCCATTTTGCCATGCGTTACAGCATTGTTACTTGTTTCAAACGGCATGTCAGCTAATGGTGTCCAAGTCCAGGCGGTTTGAGACCATCCCTGAAAACAAACCAAAAAAGACATGAAGCAAATATATTTTTTAGTATTCAAAATCCACATAATAACCTTTGTGTTTGCGTAAATTAATCACCCGGTCATTGTCAAGCAAGAGGTATTGACCTTTAATCCCTAATAACTTTCCCTCAACCACTTCTTGTTTGTCGAAGTTAAGACTTTTCACTTTATCCGGAAAAGTTAAGACGGGATATTCAATATGAATGATTTCATCATCTTCAGTCATGTATTCGGCCAAATCCATTGGGAGCAACTCTTCAATTTGCCATTTTTCATCTTCCAGTTCAATGGCTGCGATTTCATTTTTGAGCATGGACCGCCAATTGGTTTTATCCGTAAAGGTTCCTTTTAAGGCAACTTCAATATCACCTGCTATCTTTCGATAAGGAGTTTCGGCTACTTTGATCGCATAGCTGGCGCCCTGATCAATCCAGCGAGTTGGGATTTGTGTTGCCCGCGTCACGCCAATTTTTAAAGAGGAAGCTACCGCCAGGTATACAAAATGAGGCTGAACATGATTTTCTTCTTCCCACTTTACATCACGACCTTTTCCCAAATGTCCTTCACATACTTCGGGGCGAATGATACACGGACTGGCTTCAGGAGCCTTGGTGAAGCAATTGTAGCAAAATCCCTGGGCAAATAATTTTTTAAATCCACCACAGGCAGCACATTGCTGTTTCCCCTGGTATCGCATGTGAATGTGATGTCCCACCAATGCGTTCATATCAATGGAAACCTCTCCGGAGTTCAATTGATAATCAACCACTTCTTCCAGTGATGTTTTCATTTTATTCAGCTGTACTTCCATTTTTATTACCCCCTTTGTGTTGAACTGTGCTAAAATACATAGAAGTCCTCCCTTTTCAAAATATTATGAATGCATCTTATTTTCCTCTCTTTGCCTTGAAATAATTAGTTATTTTAGCAGATTGAATGAATTTATTTGAGCACATAGGGCGTTACTGCATAATGATCAAGTCTGTTTTTGTACGACCTGAAAAATTAAAAGTGTTCCGGGGATTATTTTTCGGAGAGGTCAATGCTATTGTTATCAGCTCAATTCCGCTTGTTGCCTTTTTATCCATCTTTATGGGGGGTGTCATCTCATTACAGACGGCTGCCAATATGGGCTCTCCTTTATTGCCTGAATATACCATAGGATACATTACAAGATCTTCAACTATTTTGGAGTTTTCCCCTACTATTATTTCACTGATTTTAGCCGGAAAAGTGGGTTCTAATATTGCTTCAGAGATAGGGACTATGCGTGTAACAGAGCAAATTGATGCCCTGGAAATTATGGGGGTGAATTCTATTGGATATTTAATGGCGCCTAAAATTTTCTCGGCCACTTTGTTTTTTCCCTTCATTGTGATTATATCTATGGTGCTGTGTATGGTCGGAGGATGGGTAGCAGGTGTGCAATCCGGTTTGTATTCAACAGAAACTTATCTGATTGGAATCAGAGCTTTTTGGTATGAGGATCAATGGTATGTGTATTACGCCCTTGTTAAAACGGTGGTTTTTGGATTTCTCATTACATCCATTGCTTGTTATTATGGTTATTATACCAAAGGCGGATCACTTGAAGTAGGACGTTCAAGTACAGCTGCAGTAGTAGCGGCTTCAGTAGCTATTTTATTGGCAAATTATGTGCTTACTCAACTCATATTGGTGTAGATGATCAAGATTGAAAACATATCAAAGTCCTTTGGTGACATAGACGTATTATTTGATATAAACGCCAACTTTAAAGAAGGGGAAGTCAGCCTGATCATTGGAGGATCCGGATCGGGAAAATCTGTATTGACCAAATGCATTGTAGGATTACATGAAGTAGATACCGGAACCGTTTTGTTTAATGGACGGAACTTCACAAAGATGAATCGAAAAGAAAGAATTGAAGTGAGAAAGGAAATTGGAATGCTTTTTCAGGCTTCTGCTCTCTTTGACTCCATGACAGTTGAAGAGAACGTAAAGTTTCCGCTGAAAATGTTTTCGGATATGAGTGAAGAAGAAATGATAGAACGGGTAAACTTTTGCTTGAAACGGGTAAATATCATTGATAAAAACGGATTATATCCTGCAGAATGTTCAGGAGGGATGCAAAAACGAATTGCCATTGCGCGCGCCATTGCTATGAATCCGAAATACCTGTTTTGTGATGAACCCAACTCAGGTCTGGATCCGCAAACTGCTATTGTAATCGACAACTTAATCCGGGAAATTACGTATGAGTACAATATGACAACCGTTGTCATTACACATGATATGAACTCAGTAATGGAGATTGGGGATTACATCATTTTTATCAATCAAGGAAAAAAATGGTGGGAAGGTACCCGGGAAGAAATTATAACTACCGATAATAAAGAGGTGGCTAATTTCGTTTATGCTTCAGAGTTTATGCAGAGCCTTAGAGACAAACTAATTAACAATTAAAACCCTTTTGATATGAGTGAAGAAGAAGAAGGAGGAGGAACCTATATTGATGCTTCGGCAGCAAAAAATACACCGCCACCACCCCCACCGGTGAAAGAAAAGAAAAAAAGAGATGGTGTTTATATTGTCATTATACTAATGCTATTGCTGGCAGGAGGGTTTTTAGGGTGGAAATTATCTGAGAAAAACGAATTGATCAATACCTGTCAGAATGAAAGAGAGGAATTGAACCTGGAACTTGAAACCCTCAATGAAATGATGTATGAACAAGGATTAGATCTTGGGGAAGACGTCAAGAAAAACCTTGAAAATATGTTGACCATGTACGATCAAATGGAAGTGAATAATCAGGGGATGGAAGACAGCATTCAAGCTCAAAAAGATAAAATTCAAACTTTGATGACTGAATTGGAAGATGCGAAAGGAGATAAATCTTATTATGCAAGCAAAGTCTATAAACTACAGAAAGAAACCGACGTACTGCGAAACATTATGAAGGATTATATCCGAACCATTGATTCATTAAATGTAGCCAACGGGATTCTTACCGAGAGCCTGGATGCGACCTTGAATGACTTGGAAAGTACACAAAACACCTTGACCAATGTAGAGGAAGAAAGGGATAAGTTGAATGATAAAGTCAGTAAAGGATCCAAATTGGTTGCTTTTGGTTTTTCTACAACCGGAATAAAGGAAAAAAATAGCGGATCGTACAAAGAAACGGATCGTGCAGGAAGAAGTACGCATATCAGGTCATGTTTCACCGTTGGTGATAATGCCATTGCATCTGCCGGAAATAAAACGGTGTATTTGCGGATAGTAGCGCCAACAGGAACCGTACTATACTCCAGTCAAAGCAATACTTTTAAAACGGAAGACGGGCAATCTCTCTTGTATTCAGATAAGAAAACCATTAATTATCAGAATCAGGCGACAGACGTATGTGTTTTCTACGAATTACAATCGGATGCTCCTAAAGGAAATTATACCGCTCAAATTTATTGTGAAGGGGTAGTCATTGGGAAAGATAGCTTTGTTTTAAAATAAATAGATGCGGTTATTTTTTCTTTTTCTCTTTAATTGCTGTTTCTTTCTCTGGGGATATGGGCAGGATTCCTATTTTGCTACCATCAAAAAATTTCAGCAAGAGTTAGATGAGCATTATCAGAATAAAGATACCTCACCACTTTCTGAAAAGGAGCGGCGAAAGTTTAAGGGACACCGATATTTTCAGATTGATTCTGCTTATCGGATCGTGGCGAATTTTGAACGCATTCCACATCCCGACACCATAGTCATGCCGACTTCAGCCGGAACAGAAAAAGTCTATTTGCGCTACGCCAACATTCGCTTTTCAATACAGGGAGTTGCCTGTAAATTGGTTGCCTACCAATCGCTAAATTCGTTGAATGCCACGGATGATCAAAAGCAATTGTTCATCCCCTTTACAGATGAAACCAGTGGAAAAAAAACTTATGGTGGCGGCAGATATTTAGATATTTTAATACCGAAAGGCGATACCATAATAATTGATTTTAATCGCGCCTACAATCCCTATTGTGCCTATACTACAGGATGGTTTTGTCCACTACCGCCAAAAGAAAACAGTTTGAATGTGTCAATCAAAGCCGGTTTGATGACTCCTTCGGAACATTAGAATGGTAAAATCGGTTCAAGAAAAAAAAGGAATGTTTTTAATTTAGGCATGCATTTTGTAACTTTACAGACATGAAGAAGAAAACAGGAATTATAGCATGGTTTGCAGTAATGGCTTTTGCGATTACTTCTTTCACTTTTGAAGTGAATAAAGTGCAAGATGAAAAAGAAACAGCATTAGAGTGGCATACTGACCTCAATAAAGTTCATGAGTTATCTGAAAAAACAGGGAAACCCATCTTCGGATTTTTTACCGGAAGTGATTGGTGTGGATGGTGCCACAAATTACAACGAGAGGTATTTGCAAAAGATGATTTTATCGAATGGGCAAAAAAAGAGGTGATTTTGTTAGAATTGGACTTTCCCAGAAAGAAAAAATTACCTGCTGATTTGGCAAAACAAAACAATGAGTTACAACAAGCACTTAAAGTCACCGGATATCCTACCATTTGGGTTTTTTATACTGAAAAAAATGAGGAAACCGGGCAGTTTAATCTCAATGCTTTAGGTCGCTTAGGTTATCCCAGAGGAGCTGTAAAAGGAAAAGAAGAAGTAAAGTTTATTGAAGATGCTAACCAAGTATTGGCAAAAGGTAATAAGGCATCCAATTAAACAGAAGTCTTTATAGATATCATACGCTTGGGTGGTTTGCTACACCTCTCCTAACTTAATTTCTCACTTAAAATACGCATTTCTATAAAGGGCGATATCCGCTCGTAGATGATGTTATTTACCGCTTCAACAATCGGCATTTCTACTTCGTATTCTTTGTTGATTTCCACTATACAACGAGTGGCATAGTAGCCCTCAGCTATCATATCCATCTCTAATTGCGCAATTTTTACAGAATATCCTTTACCGATCATATAACCAAATGTTCGGTTTCTGGAAAACTTAGAATAGGCAGTCACCAATAAGTCTCCCAAATAAGCAGATGACTTAACATCCCGGTGAATAGGGTTTACTTCGTCAATGAAATTTTCAATCTCCTGAATGGCATTTGAAATTAATACCGATTGAAAATTATCTCCGTATCCCAATCCGGAACAAATACCACTGGCAATGGCGTACACATTTTTCAGTACTGCTGAAAATTCAGTCCCAAAAATATCATCAGAAATGGTGGTTTTAATATATCGGTTATTTAATCGTTCTCCCATGTATTCGGCCAGGTCTTCATCTTGAGATGCAACAGTTAGGTAAGATAAACGCTCTAAAGCAACCTCTTCAGCATGGCAAGGCCCACAGATAATGCCGATATTCTCATAGGGAACTTCTAAGTATTTATGGTAATATTGACCCGGAATTTCATTGACCTCCGGAATGATTCCTTTTACCGCAGAAAAGACAACTTTATCTTTCAATAGATCCTTTGGAAAATCATTGAATAAGTTATATAAATAGGCTGAAGGCGTAGCAATGATCAAAATGTCAGCAGGCTCAATTATTTCTTTTAAATCCGTGCTCACATTGATCCGTTCCAGGTCAAACTGAACCGATTGTAAGTATTTGGGATTGTGTCGATATTTTAATAAATGAGCCGCAGAAGCTTCATTACGCATCCACCAGTTCACCACAGGTGTCTGCTCTGTGAGAATTTTGACCAATGCTGTTGCCCAACTTCCTCCACCAATTACTGCTATCTTTTTATGGGGTTCTTCCATAATATATGGGGGAACAAAAATATAAAATTATAGGACACCACAACAGACCTTATGCGGATTCTCTAAAAGTTTGTGCTGCATTGAGAAGAGAGAATGGTTCTTCTACAAAATTTGAACAACGGACACAACATCTGCTAACTTACATCTGGTTTTTCGTGTATGAGTTTCTCAGGCGCAAACTTGGCAAACAGCAAGCTGTTTAGCAAAGCTAAAAATCAGTAAGAAAATTACAATAACAAGAGGAATTACAACAATTTGAATGATTTAACGATCATTTCAAATGTTTTCTTGTATTTCTCTTTTCTGTCTAATAATGTCCAGGCCGTGATCATGTAGATATTTTCTTTCCCTTCAATAAATCCCAATTGATAATAAATGTCGTATTGCATACCATCAGGACGTCCTTCAAGGGCAACCATCTCAGTAGGTAATCCATCAATTTTTAAAGAGGTAGGCTCTGATTTATTTTGCATATCTGTCGATTCGGTAAAATATCCAACTTGCAAATCCCGGTAATTTTCAATTAATGAAAGCTCTTCATTCCACTCTCCCAACGATCTAAAAATTTCTTCAAACTCCCCTTTAGGTTCATCAATAACAATCACATAAGTTTCTTTTGTCAGGTTTTGATACTGCAGTGAAGCTTCTTCATTCAAATCTACAGCCTGTTCCATGTAGTTTGGAACACTTAACTCATACATACTGGCGACTTTAACCACATTAAAGTCATCTTCAAGTGATAATTCTTCTGTACCGCCACCGCAAGAAAGGAAAAGTGAGAAAATAAACAAGGTAATCGAACCAAAAAAGATCTTTTTCATCTGTAGAAATATTTTTTTGTAAAGGTAAAAAAATACCTGAAAGGAGACATTGAGAAGATTAAATTTCAATAAAATGTTCTGGTGAAGCCAAATCCACTTCATCTTCAGATGGCCCCAAAACGTCTAGAGACATGCAATAGGGGGATGCCATCCACTTCTTTATACGCTTCATAGCGAATGGCATGTGGTTTTTTTCGGCTTCTGTTTTTAGCTTGGAGTAAGTGACAATATAAGCTGCCGCCTCTAAGATGTGAGATGTTTCGTGTGGTAGCGGGATTCGTCCCGATAGTTGTTGTCGTGATTATACTCTCACTCCAATTACGCAGACGTCATCAATTTGCTCCTGATTACCCATCCAGTTTTGCAGGGTGAGTTTCAGTTCTTTTTTTTGTGCGGAGAGCGACATTTCTTCTAAAGAGGTGAGTAGTTTTCTGAATCGCTTTCGGTTGAATTTTTTTATTTTTTCTCCTCCAAATTGATCTGTATATCCATCTGAAAACAAATAGAACAAATCTCCGCTTTGCAGGTCAAATGAAACCGTTTCAAACTGTTTTTCCTTGGTAAAAGCGTATCCTACTGCATCTACCCCTTTTTTAAACTCCTGAATTTCTCCATTTCGTACCCTGACAAGAGGACGGCCGGCGCCACAAAATGAGCCCTTCATCTCTTTGAGGTTAAATGCACAGAAAACGATATCCATTCCATCATAGGTTTGCCCTTCTGTTAGGTTATCGTTGAAAAGCGATACCAATTCTTCATCCAATAAACGGATAATTTCGGCAGGATCTGAAACACCTTTTCGTTTAATGATTTGTTTGAGTAAAGTGTTTCCCGCAATGTTGACCATAGCTCCCGGCACACCGTGACCCGTACAATCGCCCACGGCAAAATAGATATCATCACCGTATTGTGAGAACCAGTAAAAATCTCCACTCACAATATCCTTGGGTTGAAACAAAACAAATGCATCCTGAAATGCACGGCTGAAAGTTTCTTCATTAGGGAGGATGGATTGCTGCAAGCTCCCCGCATAACGAATACTCTCTTCCATTTCATTCGCCCTTGCTTCCAGATAGGCTAAACGTTTGTCTTCTTCCGTCTTTTGAACCGACGGCTTTCTTGCTATTAATTCCATAGCACTGCAAAAATTAAAAAAGTAAAAATGAGGTTTCGATTTGATTCGGAGATCGGGAACTCCCTATGTGCAAGTCTATTTTTCCTGAATGGAACAGACGTGCATCATGCCCGGCATGGGAATGCAATGCCAGCTAAAGTGAATAATATGTAAACGATTGTTCAACATTTGCGTCCAAAGATAGTATAAAAATCAATTGATCTTTCTATTGATAAAGCAGATTTTTTTCAAGTGGGAAAAAGAATCACCCAAGAAGTTGACCTCCTTTTTATTGGCATTACATTAATGGATCGCTTATTGTTTTCAGTCCACCGATCTTTTTCTCTGAAAGAAAGCTGTACTTTTGTCGTATGGCTAGAATATATTCTGAACCCTGGAGCGATTATGAATTATTAGATGCAGGTGGGAGTAAAAAGTTGGAGCGTTGGGGAGAGGTCATCACCATCAGGCCCGAGAGAAATGCTTATTTCAGATCGGTGAAACCATTCACTTTTTGGCAGAAAAAGGCGCATTTTGAATTTGAAGAAGAAGAAGATCATCAAAAAGGGCAGTGGAAACGCTTAAAACCGGATGCCCCTACTGAATGGTTCATCAATTATCGGGACATCAGGATGAAGTTACAATTGACCAAGTATAAGCACCTGGGGTTTTTTCCTGAACAGCAGATCAACTGGGAATACATTGCAAAAAAGATCGGTAAAAATGACCGTTTCCTCAACCTCTTTGGTTATACCGGTGCGGCCTCTTTAGTAGCCAGATCTGTAGGAGGGGATGTGTTTCACTGTGACTCGGTCAGGCAGGTTATCAACTGGGGGAAAGAGAACATGGAAGCTTCCGGCTTGTCAGATATTCACTGGGTATTGGAAGATGCGTTGAAGTTTGCACAACGTGAAGTCAAGCGGGGCAATCGCTACAAGGGAATTATTATGGATCCGCCGGCCTTTGGAATTGGCGCAGGTAAAGAGCGCTGGAAAATTGAAAACCGTTTTCCGGAGCTGCTGAAAATTGCACTGGATTTGCGTCAGGAGGATGGTTTTATTATAGCCAATACCTACTCACCTAAGCTGGATGTAAAAGATGTGGTGGAAATCGTGAAAAATTTAGCCGTTTCAGAGAAATGTGGTGTAGATACATTGTGTATGAAAACAGGTAGCGGAAAATTGATTGAATACGGTCAGCGAACCCTCATTGAACCGGTATGAAAACACCTTTGATCCAATCAGTTTTAACCTTGAAATGTCCGCGTTGCAGAAAAGGTAAGTTGTTTAACCGTTCCGGTTGGTTTGTTTATAAAGAGATGTTGAACATGCCTGAAACCTGCTCTAACTGTGGACTTACCTTTAAAATTGAACCCGGTTTTTGGATCGGCGCCTTGTGGACGAGTTATCCACTGGTTGTGCTGGTAGAAATTCCTTTTTTGTTATTGGCTTTATTTGAATTGGGTGGAAATGCATGGATGTGGTTTGTGGGTATGGGAATTGCGTTTTTTCTCTTTTGGCCGGTTTTTATGCGATTGGGAAGATCTATTTGGATTCATATTTGGGTGAAAGCTGCAGATGAAGGAGGGAAAGGGAATCTCCGTTGAGGGATGAATCACAAAGCGAATGATACAGGGTCATTTTAATCTTTGATCAAACGATAGATTTTTGTGATTTGAGATAAAATGGTCTTAAAATCTATTTTCAGGTCGATTAACTTGCCGCTTTCCATATCAAAAACCCAGCCGTGAACTGTGATTTTTCTTTTTCTAACGGCTTTTTGAACAACCGCAGTTTTTAGTACATTAATGCATTGTTCCTGCACATTTAATTCGATCAGGCGCCTATAGCGAGCTTCTGTATCATCTATTGATTCAAGCGTCTCATGATGGGTGCGGTATACATCACGAATATTTCGCAACCAGGGATTCAATAAGCCCAAATCAGCAGATTGCATGGCAGCATATACCCCGCCGCAACCATAATGCCCGCAAATAACAATATGGTTTACTTCCAGGTGCTTTACGGCATATTCAATAACCGATTGTACATTCAAATCTGTATTGACCACCATATTGGCGACATTTCTGTGGATAAAAGCTTCGCCGGGAGATAAACCCATTAATTCTTCTGCTGTCACACGGCTATCAGAACATCCAATATAGAGTAGATCCGGATTTTGACTGGTGGCTAGGTTAGAAAAATAATCTTCATCTAGCTGTAGTTTTGACTTAATCCAGGCTTCGTTGTTCTCAAAAACTTTCTTGATATCCATAGGTAAGGGAGTATTCTAATCGCGGACGTAAAGTACTAAAAAAAACAATTAAATACTCCAGCCATGAATATCCTGAGAAGTTGCTTTGATGTATTCCAGCACATGGGGGTTTTCAATAGCACCCACTACTTCGTCTACAAAGGCAGAAACCAACATTTTTTTAGCATTTTCAGCAGAAATTCCTCTGGTTTGCAGATAAAAAATAGCTTCTTCATCCAGTTGCCCGGTAGTAGAACCATGCGAACATTTCACATCATCTGCATAGATTTCCAGTTCGGGTTTGGAATTGATACTTGCTTGGCCCGATAAAAGAATGTTTCCGTTATTTTGGTAAGCATTGATCACCTGTGCATCTTTTTGAACAACAACACGCCCGTTAAACACGCCGGTAGATCGATCGTCCAAAACATATTTGTAATTCTCATTGCTAAAACAATTGGACACCTGGTGATCAACAAAAGTGTGATTATCGACATGCTGTGTGTCTTTTCCAATAACAGCGCCGTTCATGTGGGTTTCACAATTTTGACCGGCTACCTGTATGTTGATGTTATTTCTCACTAACAATCCACTTAAAGTCACGGTATTGATTTTGCAATAAGAGTTTTTTTGCTGGTGGATTTGTTCTGTAGAAACATGAAAGTTACTGTTTGACTCAGCCTGCACTTTATGAACGGTCAATCGGGAATTTTCACCCAAATAAGCTTCCGTCACCTGGTTGGTAAAACAATTCAAGGCATCTTTACTCACAAAAGTCAGGATGACTTCAGATTGAGATGACTTTCCGGCATCTATAAATAAACGGTTGTTGGCGATTATGTTTTCCCCTTTTGTTACAAAGATGATCTGCAAAGGACCTTTGTTGACTTTGTTCTCTCCGATCATTACCGATATTGCTTTTTCAAAATAAGCAGAATTAAGAGTGTTAAAGATGTCATTATTGTTGACGAAATGATCAAATTTTTCATTTTTAGACATGCGGTCGGCACTAAAAAAATCGATCTCAAAATCCAGTTTAGAATATTGGCTCAGATCCTCACGAATGTAGCCGTTTACCACTACCAAATAATCATTGGAGATGATGTGTTGTGTTAAATTTATACGATCCGGATCGTTGTAGATTTGGAACGTTTGTTTGCTGATCTTGTTCAGTCGTGTATATTTCCAGTATTCATCCCGACTACTTGGAAAATCCAATCGATTCAAACGCTCACGTGCGCTTTGCTGAAACGGAATATCTGAAACATCTAAATGTCGGATAAAAGAATCTACTTTTTCTGAAATTGAAACCGTGCTCATATTTACCCTACCTTTTCTTCATTCAACCAATCGTATCCTTTTTCTTCCAGTTCCAGTGCCAGTGATTTATCACCTGTTTTCACAATCTTACCATCCGCAAGGACGTGTACATAATCAGGAATGATATAGTCCAGTAGGCGTTGGTAATGTGTAATAATGACGATTGCATTGTCTTTGTTCTTCAATTGGTTGACGCCATCCGCTACAATTCTCAAGGCATCAATATCCAATCCTGAATCGGTTTCGTCCAGAATGGCCAGCTTGGGTGCCAACATAGCCATTTGAAATATTTCATTACGTTTTTTTTCACCGCCTGAAAATCCTTCATTGACTGCACGTGAGGCTAGTTTGGCATCCAGTTTAACGATTTTTGATTTCTCGCGTACTAAAGCCATAAAGTCTTTGGCAGAAATTTGCTCTTCTCCCCGGTATTCCTTAATCTCATTCAAGGCGGTTCTCAAAAAGTTAATGTTTGATACTCCGGGGATTTCTACAGGGTATTGAAAAGCAAGAAATAAACCTTCTTTTGCCCGCTCATCCGGATCCAATTCTAAAAGGTCTTTTCCGTCAAAGTCAATTGACCCTTTCGTGATCTCGTAACCACCTTTCCCGGCAACAACGGAAGCTAATGTAGATTTACCGGCACCGTTTGGCCCCATAATAGCATGAACCTCTCCGGCTTTTACCTCCAGATTCAATCCCTTTAAAATTGCTTTTCCTTCTTCTTCGATCTCTACGTGAAGATCTTTTATATCTAATAATGTTTTACTCATTTCTTTCTCCTTTTTTTATCAAATCTCAAATCTCATTTCATCCGACGAAGCTGCAGCGTAGTCGCAACTCAAACCTCACAACTCAAACCTCACAACTTTAAAAACTACCCCACACTATTCTCCAAAGAAATCGCCAGTAATTTTTGCGCCTCTACGGCAAACTCCATTGGTAATTTATTCAACACTTCTTTACAATATCCGTTTACGATTAAGCCAATGGCTTTTTCTTCAGATAATCCCCTTTGCTGGCAATAAAAAATTTGATCTTCACCGATTTTTGAGGTGGTAGCCTCATGCTCTAATTTTGCGGTATTATTTTTACACTCTATGTACGGAAAAGTATGCGCACCGCATTCATCTGTCATTAATAAACTGTCACACTGCGTGAAGTTTCTCGCATGATCCGCTTTTGGATGGATTTGGATCAAGCCTCTGTATGAATTACTCGACTTTCCGGCAGAAATTCCTTTTGAAATGACCGTGCTTTTTGTGTTTTTTCCCAGGTGGATCATTTTGGTTCCGGTATCGGCCTGCTGTAAATTATTGGTGACCGCAACGGAATAAAACTCACCGATTGAATTATCTCCTTTCAAAATACAAGAGGGATATTTCCATGTAATCGCCGATCCCGTTTCAACTTGTGTCCAGGAAATTTTAGCGTTGGTGTGGCAGATGCCTCGTTTGGTGACAAAGTTAAATACACCGCCTTTTCCGTCTTTATCTCCCGGATACCAGTTTTGAACGGTAGAATATTTAATTTCTGCATCATCCAGCGCAATCAATTCAACCACTGCTGCGTGCAATTGATTTTCATCTCTTTGCGGAGCAGTACATCCTTCTAAATAGGAACAATAACTGCCTTCATCAGCTACTACCAACGTCCGCTCAAATTGTCCGGTTCCCGATTCATTAATCCTAAAGTAAGTGGATAATTCCATAGGGCATCTCACCCCTTTGGGAATGTAGCAAAATGAGCCATCTGAAAACACTGCAGAATTTAGGGCTGCGTAAAAGTTGTCTGAACTTGGCACTACTGTTCCCAGGTATTTTTTGACTAAATCGGGATGGTTTTTTACCGCTTCACTGAAGGAGCAAAAAATTACGCCCAACTCTCCCAGTTTCTCTTTAAAAGAAGTAGCTACCGAAACGGAATCCATCACAAAATCCACGGCAACACCGGTTAACTTTTTTTGTTCATCCAGAGAGATCCCCAGTTTATTCATGGTCTCTTTCATCTCAGGATCTACATCATCCCAGGATTCATATTGCTTTTTGGGAGCTGAGAAATAAGAAATATTTTGGAAATCGGGCTTTTTATAACTGACATGTGCCCAATCGGGTTCTGTCATTTCCTGCCAAATTTTGTAGGCATTTAAACGGTAAGCTAACAGCCACTCCGGCTCTTCTTTTTTTGCTGAAATGATACGAATAACATCTTCACTCAATCCATTTGGAATCTTATCAGACTCAATGTTTGATGTAAAGCCAAACTCATATTCTTTCTGCTTGAGCTCCTCTTTTAGTTCATCTTCTGTATATCCTGCCATCTACTTGTTCTATCTTCTAATTTTTACTGGTAAATCTGTACGGTGTTTTGAAGTACAGTTGTCTTTAACTTATAATGAAAAGCTTTCTCCACATCCACAGGTGCGGGAAGCATTTGGGTTGGTAAAAATAAACCCCTTACCATTCAATCCTCCACTGTAATCCAGTATAGTACCCATTAAGTAGAGGACACTTTTTTTATCCACAACCACTTTTACACCGTTGTCTTCAAACTCTTTATCGTCATCATTCATCTGGTCATCAAACTTCAGTTGATACATTAAGCCTGAACAACCTCCGCCTTCAACACCAACCCGTATAAAATGATTGTTTTTCTTCTCTTCAGCCATCATTCTAATGGCGGTCTCTTTTGCTGTATCAGTAACTTTTATCATTTTCAATATTTTAGCCAGGAAACTCCATGGCGGTTTGTTAAAAATTGAATCGGACTGCAAAAATACCCTTTTTGTGGTACTGCACCGAACATCTTTCCTTATTTTTTCCTTGCCACTACGAGAAAATTGTTGCAATCTCAATGATGCCAAGGAATTATGCAAATATAACTATTTAGAACGATTCTAAACAGGCTTTCTTACAGCTAAAGCAGGGATAATTTTGCACGATAAAACAAAATCACGCTTAATTTTGTTTTGATAACACAACTTAGATACAAGCAGCCGATATGAAAACATCAATTGCAAGGAAAATAGCAATGGCCCTTTCCGGCCTGTTCCTCATCATCTTTCTTTTACAGCACCTTACGATTAACTCACTTTCGGTGGTCTCTAAAGAATCATTTAATGCCACCTCTCATTTTATGGGAACAAATGGATTGGTACAGCTTGTTTTTCAACCCATATTGATTTTTGGAGTTGTTTTTCACTTGATTATGGGAATGATTTTGGAGTACAAAAACAGCCAGGCAAGAAATATTAAATATGTCAAAAACAACGCTGCTGCAAACTCTACCTGGATGTCGAGAAATATGATTTATTCCGGAATCATGGTGTTGTTGTTTTTAGGATTGCATTTCTATGATTTCTGGGTGCCGGAGATCACCACAAAATATATAGAAGGCGACATGAGTGGCTTAACTGCGAACGGGGAATTCAGATATTTTGAAGAATTGCAGCACAAATTTCTTGACCCTGTAAGAACCGGCTTATACGTTTTGGCATTTATATTTTTAATGCTTCATTTATTACATGGATTTCAATCGTCATTTCAGTCAATGGGATGGCGACATCCAAAATATACACCGATAATAAAAAAACTGGGGATTGCCTATGCAGTTTTAGTGCCACTGGGATTTGCAGTTATTGCAGTGTATCATTACGTTATTCAACTTTAATATTATTGAAAGATGGCAGTTTTAGATTCTAAGATACCTGAAGGTCCGATTAAGGACAAATGGACCAACTACAAAAATGACATTAATGTGGTGAATCCGGCGAACAAGCGATCAATAGATATTATCGTTGTGGGAACCGGTTTGGCAGGAGGAGCAGCAGCGGCTTCTTTAGCTGAGTTAGGGTATAGAGTAAAAGCATTTTGTTTTCAGGATTCCCCCAGAAGAGCACATTCCATTGCCGCTCAGGGAGGAATTAATGCTGCAAAAAATTACCAAAATGACGGAGATTCTACCTACAGGTTGTTTTACGATACTGTAAAAGGAGGGGATTATCGGGCAAGAGAAGCAAACGTATACCGTCTGGCAGAAGTTTCAGCAAATATTATTGACCAATGTGTGGCTCAAGGCGTTCCTTTTGCCAGAGAGTATGGTGGATTGTTAGATAACCGCTCATTTGGAGGGGTGTTGGTATCCAGAACTTTTTATGCCAAAGGTCAAACCGGGCAACAGTTGTTACTGGGTTGTTATTCTGCCATGAACCGACAAATCGGTAAAGGAAAAATAAAGATGTACAACCGCCATGAAATGTTGGATTTGGTATTGGTGGATGGAAAAGCAAGAGGAATTATTGCCAGAAATTTGATCAATGGTGATATTGAAAGACATTCGGCTCATGCAGTTGTTTTAGCAACCGGTGGATACGGAAATGTATTCTTTTTATCGACCAATGCCATGGGATCTAATGTGACAGCGGCCTGGAGAGCTCATAAAAAAGGCGCATTTTTTGCAAACCCATGTTATACACAAATCCATCCTACCTGTATCCCCAGGTCAGGTGATTATCAGTCTAAACTGACTTTGATGTCAGAATCATTGAGAAATGATGGTAGAATTTGGGTGCCAAAAAATAAAGAAGACGTAGAAGCGATCAGAAATGGTTCTAAAAAACCTACAGATCTTTCAGAAGAAGAAAGGGATTATTACCTGGAAAGAAGATATCCGGCTTTTGGTAATCTGGTGCCTAGAGATGTGGCTTCAAGAGCGGCGAAAGAAAGATGTGATGCCGGCTATGGTGTCAATCAAACGGGAGAAGCGGTGTTTTTGGATTTTTCTGAGGCGATTGAGCGGTACGGAAAAGAAGCGGCCACAGTTAAGGGAGAGAAAAATGCTTCGGCAGAACGAATTACAGAATTGGGTGAAGAGGTAGTTCGATCAAAGTACGGGAACTTGTTTCAAATGTATGAGAAAATCGTTGATAATGACCCGTATAAAACGCCCATGATGATTTATCCTGCGGTGCATTACACAATGGGAGGATTGTGGGTCGATTACAACCTGATGACCACTATTCCGGGATGTTATGCAGCCGGTGAAGCCAACTTTTCTGATCACGGAGCAAACCGATTGGGAGCATCTGCTTTAATGCAGGGATTGGCAGATGGCTACTTTGTGCTTCCATACACCATTGGTGATTACCTGGCCAATGAAATCCGAACCGGTGAAATCCCTACCGATTCACCAGAGTTTGAAGCAGCAGAGAGGGATGTCAAAGAAAAACTGGAAATATTAATCAACATCAAAGGCACCCAGTCAGTGGATTCATTCCACAAAAGACTTGGAAAGGTCATGTGGGATAAAGTAGGGATGTCACGTAACGCGAAAGGTTTAAAAGAAGCCTTGGAAGAAATCAAGCAAATTCGGGAAGAGTTTTGGAAAGATGTCAAAATTCCGGGAACTGCCGGTGAATTTAACCCTGAATTGGTCAAAGCAAGCCGGGTTGTGGATTTTCTGGAATTGGGCGAGTTGTTTGCGTTGGATGCTTTACACAGAAACGAATCTTGTGGAGGACATTTCAGAGAGGAATCTGTTGAACAATCCGGCGAGCAAGAAGGGGAGGCGAAAAGAGATGATGAGAATTTTAAATATGTTGCCGCATGGGAATGGACAGGAGCGCCTGCTGAATCAAAACTGCACAAAGAAGACTTAAAGTTTGAGAACATTGAATTAAAACAAAGAAGTTATAAGTAGCGATAAGAACTAAGATGCAGGCATCTTTATTTTGAGCTTTTTACTACGATAAAACAACGAAATTATGTCAGGAAAAGGAATGAACCTAACGTTGAAAGTCTGGAGACAGAATGATGCAGATTCTGCCGGGAAAATGGAAACCTATAATATTTCGGATATTTCTGAACACATGTCCTTTTTGGAGATGCTGGATGTATTAAATGAGCAACTGATTCTTGAAGGAAAAGATCCCGTAGCTTTTGATCACGATTGTAGAGAAGGGATATGCGGCACCTGTTCACTTCAGATCAATGGAGAGGCACACGGACCGGATAGAATGATTACTACTTGCCAGTTGCACATGCGCAAATTCAAAGATGGTGATACCATTGTGATTGAACCTTTCCGGGCAAAAGCTTTTCCCGTAGTGAAGGATTTGGTGATTGACCGATCTTCTTTTGAAAGAATCCAACAGGCCGGCGGATTTATTTCTGTAAACACTTCAGGAAATTCGCAGGATGCCAATGCGATTCCTATCCCAAAACATGATGCGGACAAAGCATTTGATGCAGCTGCCTGTATCGGTTGTGGAGCTTGTGTAGCATCCTGTAAAAATGCTTCTGCGGCTCTGTTTGTGTCTGCAAAAGTCTCTCAATTTGCACTTTTACCACAAGGAAAAATAGAAGCCAAAGACCGGGTGTTAAATATGGTAGAGCAAATGGATAAAGAAGGATTTGGCGCTTGTTCTAATACAGGGGCTTGTGAAGTAGAGTGTCCAAAAGGGATATCACTTGATAATATCGCCAGAATGAATAGAGAGTATTTGAGTGCTTCTATCAAAAAAGAGCCTGAAGAGTAAAATTTTGCGAATTAGAACTTTTAAAAGCCCAAAAATATGTCGCGAGATTGCATTTCGTGACACTACATTAGCATAATTTAAAAAGGTTTGAAAATTGATTGATTCACTTCTTAGGCAAAATTTCGAGATGATTTTGGGGTTAGTCACATGCAAACTCATGATTATTCATACATTTTTTGACTTTTGGATTGCCGGTTATAAAACCGTGAAACCCACAGACCGGGCAATCACATTTATCATTTGATTGATTTTGCTCATGGTTCTTTTTCAATTTTTGACTGTTTGGATACCAGAAGACATGATCATTCAGGCATTTGTGTTCGTACAATATTTTCCCCCATTCTGCTTTGGTTTGATACGTTTTTTGCAGCGGCATGAGACATTTCGGGCATTTTTCACCATTTGAAGCTGAAACAAATGAAAAGATTAAAAAAAGCGAAGAAAGCAAAAGAATATTTTTGAGCATTGGATGTAGTTTTGAATTTCATAAACACATGCAAATAGTGTGCCTTAACCCTATACATAAGAACTACATCATGCGTGAAAGCCTATTCAGGCAGGCAGGATCACAACTTGACACTAAATGCGGACTCCTACAACGCAGACGTCATCCAATTGCTCTAAATTTCCTTTCCAATTTTCAAAAGCCTCATCAATGAGTTTTTTTTGCTGAGCCATTGGCTTGTCTTTGACTGACAATAATAGTTTTTTAAAGTTTTTGGCTTTGTATTTTTTCCCTTTTTCACCGCCAAACTGATCCTGAAAACCATCTGTAAAAATGTAAATGATATCTCCTTTTTGCAATTCAAATGTGTAGGTGGTGTATGGTTCTCGATTATCAAACTTACCAATCGGTTGTTTGTTGGCTTTGGTCTCCAGGATTTCTCCGTTTCTGATCACCCATAGCGGATTATGCGCCCCGGCGTATTGCAGCTTTGCGTTGCCATTCATGGTAACTCCGTCAGGGTTTTGAACCCTGACGGAGTTTGAGTTTGATTCAAATCTCAAACTGCAAAGCGCTATATCCATCCCGTCTTTCACCTCTTCTTCAGACTTTTCAAACTCTGAGATGACAATTTCACGCGTTTTGTCCAATATTTGACCCGGATCGGTCAATTCAAATTCACGAACTGCCCGGTTTAGGCCATTCACGCATACCACACTCACCATAGCTCCAGGCACGCCATGTCCGGTGCAATCTGCTGCTGCAAAAAGAATTTTGCCATTTTTGTACTCCATCCAGTAAAAATCGCCTGCTACTACGTCTTTGGGTTTATAGAGGATGAAACTTTCAGGGAGGTATTGTTTTACCAGTTTTAAAGGCGGTAGTATGGCACTTTGTATCCGTTTGGCATATTGGATGCTGTCGGTGATCTCTTTATGTTTTTCTTCCACTACCTTTTTCTGTTCAGCAATCAAGTCGTTTTGTTTTCTCGTCAATTTGAAGCGATTATATAAAAAGAAAACAAAAACAGAGAGCAAGCCCAAGCCTGTGCTTACAAACCAAATGGTAATTTGCTGCTTTTCCTGCCGTGCTGCACTGAGCTGATCTTTCCGGTGTGATTCCTGTTCTAAAAAACTAATTTGCTGTGCTTTTTTTTCGGACTCATACTTTTCAGATAATTCACTGATTTGAGCAGCTTTTTCCAAACTAAAAATGCTATCTCTCAATTCCTTATAATCCTCAGAGTAGTGGTATGCCTTTTTATAGTCACCTTTTTCCGCATAAATCTTTGAATACAATTCGTAGTTATACAAAAGCAGATCATTGGCACTGGCCATTTTGGCATGGTAAATAGCAGAATCGGCTAGGGTCAGTGCTTTGTCAAACTGCCCTTTTTCCATATAAAATTCACACAACAAAGAAGATGTCATAGACATACCAATATAATCTTTCTGTGATTTTGAAATGTTATAGGATTCATTCGCAAAGTCAAAAGCCTTTTGCTCCTGGTTACTGTCAAAATAAAGCACAGCAAGGTTTTCCATAACGGTAGAAATAGTGGAAGAATCACCCAGTATTTTGCTAATGCGGTAAACTTCTTCCAGTTCGCGAATGGCTTTTTCCTCTTCACCTATTTGTAAATGAACAACAGCAATATTATTCATCACAGCCATTATACCAGTTGTGTCGTGATGGTTTCTTTTTATTTCAAGAGCCTGATCATAATACTCAAGGGCTCTTTCGGCTTCTCCATGACGAATAGCAAGAATCCCCATAGTTGTCAGGGTTCGACCCTTACCTTCTTCATCATTTATTTTCTCCTGAATTTCAAGTGCCTGAATGTAATCTTTTTGAGCAGTATCGTAATCTCCTTTTTTCTGCGCGAACCAACCACGGTAGAAAATTGCAGCAGCAACTCCCTTACTGAATTCAACATCTTCTGCAAGTTTGATCGCTTTATTCAATAACTGTTCTGATTTAGATACTTCGCCTTTAAATTCAGCTGCTTTTGCAAGCTCAATCAATAATAATACTCTGCTCGTATCATGATGGGTATGATTGATTTCGTATGAAAGACTATCTACAGAGATCTGACCATAGACAGCAGAACTCAAAAAGAAGTAAAGAGTATATGTAAATACATTTGTCAAAAACTGATTTATATAATAATGCCCTATTACAGATGAAAATAAACTTTTACCAGGGTTCATAATAGGAGAAATTAATAAGTATGATTGATTTATTATACATCTAAGATATTGAAATAAAAGAATTAGTAAGTAATCGTTATCTCATTATGACTTAAAATCCAAACCGGAGAATTCAACAACATGCCAATATAGTTAGTAAGCTTTTTTCTTCTAAAAGCAATAATATTATCCATTCAGTTTACTTTTTTTATTATAATCAAGGAAAAATAGAAGCCAAAGACCGGGTGTTAAATATGGTAGAGCAAATGGAGGAAGAAGGATTTGGCGCTTGTTCTAATACAGGGGCTTGTGAAGTAGAATGTCCAAAAGGAATTTCACTTGATAATATCGCCAGAATGAATAGAGAGTATTTGAGTGCTTCTCTCAAAAAGGAGCCCGAAGAGTAAAATTTTGCGAATTAGAACTTTTAAAAGCCCAAAAATATGTCGCGAGATTGCATTTCGTGATGCGGCATTAGCATAATTTATACTAAAACACGAACTCCAAAGCTAAAGAAGTACAGAGAATCTGCATTGCAGGTTAAAAGCCCTGACTCAAAAATCAGGGCTTTGTTCTATCCTGCTAAAGCAATGTGATCATTTAAGGAATCAACACAACGATTTGCCACCAATTTATAAAACGGCAAGCGATTATTATTGACATGAACTTCTTCAAGACTGTTGTAATACTGAAATCTTGAAGAATCCTCTCCTTTAATAATGGCAATCGTATATCCATTCATCAACAATATTAAATTCATCATTAAACGAGATGTACGTCCATTGCCATCAATAAACGGATGAACAGAAACGATTCGCTCATGCATTTCAGCCGCGAGAACTATCGGATGGATTTTAAGATGGTTATCCCGATAAAATTCAAACACATCCTCCATCTGTTTTTCAACTAAATACGGTTGTGGCGGCTTGTGTTCACTGCCACTTATCGCAACCGGCACATTTCTATACCTGCCCGCATTTTCACGATTAATCCCTTTCAGAATCAGATAGTGAATTTCTTGAAGCAGGCGTTCAGTTACAAGTTCTTTTCGCTTTACCACATCCACAATAAAATCAATCGCCTCAGCATGATTAACCGCTTCAAGGTGCTCATTCATTGATTTACCACTCACAGTTAATCCTTCTTTTACAACCAAAAAAGTCTCCTGAAGCGTAAGCGTATTACCTTCAATCTTATTGCTTTCATAGGTGTAATTTAAATCAAAATGCTCTTTCATTTTTGAAAGCTGTGTTTGATCTAAAGGCCTTTTGCTGCACCACTTGTCCTTCAGTTCATCTGCCTTACAAAGTAACTCATGAAGTTCAGCATCTCCGTCAAACTCAAAATCGCGCACACTATATTTCACTGAAGACTCTGCCAACTTCATGGCGTCCAAAGCAAAGGGGTGATCTTTCAGTTCGTAAAGAATTTTATCACTTAACCAACTAATAAGCGCCTGATCTTCCGGCAAATTATAAAAATCAATAAACCGATACAACAGTTTTTTACTGGCACGTCGCTGTCCCCTTTCAATTTTGCTGAGCAACCCCTTATCAACAGACAGCTTATCCGAAACCTCTTGTAGCGTAAGGCCGAATTTATTTCTTGTGTTTGATATAATTGCTCCAAAATTCATAGTTGACAAAATTAGTCAATAAATATATACAAATATAGTCAAATTTTTATGAATAAAAAAACCGAAAACAATATTGCCTCCGGTTCTTCTGTGTCTCAATTTTCAATTAGGTGGTAAACAGTAGCTCTCCCCAGCTCGCGCTCGTCTTCTTTGTTCAACGAATCCGCCTCATTAACTTTCAAACCGCTAACTATTACCAAAAGAGATTCCCCAAAAATTATGTCGCGAGATTGCATCTCGTGACGCTACATTAGCATAATTTATACTAAAATACGAACTCCAAAGCTAAAGAAGTACAGAGAATTCGCATTGCAAGTTAAAAGCTCGATTCCCTAAGCATGTAAAGGAGACAGTCTTTTTTCGTACCTTAATCCCCCAATGAAACCTGATGATATATCCGGAAAAACTGTGCTCATTTCTCCCCTGGACTGGGGAATGGGTCACACGACCAGATGTATCCCCATCATCCGCCAACTGATTCAGCAAAATAATCAGGTAATTTTTGCCGGAACTGAAATTCAGAACCAATTGATCGCAAAAGATTTTCCAAATCTCACCCTTGAAAAAATTGACGGTTACAACATTCGCCTGGATGGATCAAAGTCTACTTATCTACAGCTTTTTCAGCAATGGCCAAAAATTCGGCGAGTCATTCAGGCAGAGCAGAAAATAGCTGAAAATTTGGCAAAAAAACACAATATTGATGTGCTGATCTCGGATAATCGCTATGGTTTTCGCTCAAATGGCGTGAAAAACATCTTTATGACGCATCAGTTGTCTCCTCCCTTGCCAACAGCCAAAGAATTTGTCGGAAAAAAACTGAGAAAATACATCAATAAATTTGATGCCTGCTGGATTCCGGATGAAGCGCATAAACAATTAGCCAGAGGCTTGAATGATGCGCCATTGAAAATCCCCAAACACTTTATTGGTTGGCTGTCCAGGTTTGAAGAAGTTGATGGTCCCTCTGAACGAAAATACTTGATTATCATATCCGGCCCTGAACCTGAAAGAAGTCATTTTGCCCGAAAATCCATGCAAAAATTTGCTAATCAGGGAAGTTGTCTTTTTGTGCTGCCAGAAGATATGAAAGAGACAGAAGTCTTAAAAGTCATTCATCCGTCAACTGCACAATTGGGTAAACTTATCAATACATCTGAAATTATCATTTCACGTGCCGGATACACCACCATTATGGAATTGATAAAACTTCAAAAAAAAGCAATTTTGATTCCTACAAAAGGACAATACGAGCAAGAATATCTGGCAAAACACATAGAATATCCGAGGTTTCAATTCATTCCGGAAACTAAATTTTTTAATTAATTAAGAGAGAGTTGTTAAAAATTTTGAGATAAATGTTTGTACATAACATCATTTTTATATATTTGGAGATCCTTAAACCTCAAAAAATGAATGATTTAGTACAGTTACCAAAGGCTTCGGTCGAAAAAGTAGATCAGGATGTTCTACTTACCTTCTTTAAACCCAACACTAAAATTTTAGAACGCGACGCAGCAGAAATTGATGGCGCACACCTGAGTATCTCTCAAGGTGGAGACATGTTTGTAATGGTCGATATGACTGCAGGCGGAGCGAGAATGCATCCCTCGGCAGAGGATTATTTCGAAATCAAAGGGAAAATGGTGCCGTATATAAAAGCTGTTGCCGTGGTGAAAGAACCTAAAAAATCAATCCTTTTCAAACTGTTTAAACGCCCTAACCGGTTGATATTCCCTAAAAAAGAATTTAGCAGCAGAGAAGCGGCTCAAGCTTGGTTTGATTCCTTGAGAAATTAGTTTCAGTTGTGAATAAAATAAGGCAAACAGTTCTTTTAATCTCAGCAGAAAGCATTAAATTGAGCGAATAAATAATCAAAGATGAATGATCGATTAGAACTGAAAAAAGCCTCACTTCAAAAAATAGGAGAAGACGTTTTACTGACCCAGTATAAATCAGGGTTCAAAATTTCTGAAGCAGATGCAAAAGAAATTGATGGAGCACATTTAACCATGTCTCAGGGGAATGATGTGTTTATAATTGCCGATTTTACCGCAACAGATGTTTCTTTTGAAAAAAGCGCAGAAGCCTATTTTGTAAAAAAAGGAAAAATGATCCCTTATACCAAAGGAATTGCGATTGTAACAAATAAAAAGAGTTCATTCTTTGATAAACTTTTTGCCACAGCAAAAAAGACCTTGTGTCCGACAAAAGAGTTTGATTCTATGAGTGCAGCCGTAGCATGGATTGATGAAATCAGAGATTAATCAGCGCAATCACAGGCAGCATCAAATTCAATCTTTACCCAGGGCAGCAATTCGGTCCATTTTTTTTGAAAACTTTTGGAAAAGTTTAAACCGCTTAAATCCAATGAGCGCAAGTTGCGCAGCTTTGTCAGGCTAGTAGGTAAATCATCAATGGGATTGAACCAAATGTCCAACACAATCAAATCTTGTAAACTTCCAATACACTCCGGAATTTCAGGAATGTTGTTTTTTCCGAGAAACAAATGACGGATGGATATGTTTTTGCACAATACCGCCGGAAACACCTCCAACTTATTTTTGGATAAGTCAAGCACACGTAAGTGAGGAAATATAAAATTATCCGGTAGATTACGCAATTTATTTTTTGATAAATTCAGTTCCCGAAGTTGTTGAAACTGTAGAATTTTTTTTGGGATTTCAGTAAACCTGTTTCTACTTAAGTCCAGTCGATATACTGAATCAACGGGCACGGAACAAGCTTTCTCTATACTTTTAAAAAGGTGGTCTTTTTGTGAAAACGCCGGTTTAGCTAACAATAGAAAGCTGATCCAACAAACGTTTACAAACTTCTTCATCTGCATGGAGTTGATTTTTTAATTGTTCAATAGAAGCAAAGGTTTTTTCATCCCGGATCTTATCCAAAACAAAAACTTCAAGTTTCGTGCCGTAAAGATCACCGTCAAAATCAAACAGATGTACCTCAATCCGTTTTTCATTGTTTTCTGTCACTGTAGGACGAACACCAATATTCATCATCCCGCCAAAATAGCGATCACCTATTTTAACTTTCACTACATATACACCATTTCCCGGAATGATTTGCGTGGCTTCCATCTTTCCAATATTGGCTGTCGGATAGCCCAATTGCGTACCAATTTTATCCCCGTCAATTACAGATCCTTTAAAACTAAAGGTAGTTCCCAAAAATTCATTCGCTTTTTGAATGTCTCCCGTTTTGATCGCATTTCTTATCTTGGTTGAACTGATGGATAAATCCCCTTCCCTTAGAGCATCAATTTCTTGTACTTCAAAACTGTAGGTGTTAGAAAGTTCTTTCAGCAATTCAATGTTTCCTTCCCGATTTCGACCAAAATGATGGTTGTATCCAATCGTAAGTAACTTAACATTTAACTTATTTACCAAAATATTGCGAACAAACTCAGTAGCGCTTTGGCGAGAAAAATCCATAGTGAATGGATGCAAGATCAAGTGGTCGATTCCGGCTTCTTCTAATTGTTCAATGCGCTTATCAATGTCCTGAATCAATTCAAGGTTATGGTCATCCGGATATAAAATCATGCGGGGATGTGGATGGAAAGTGAACAGGACAGTTTCACCACCAATACGTTCAGCGCTCTTGCGTAAAAAATTAATTATCTTTCGGTGTCCACGGTGTACCCCATCAAATGTGCCGAGTGTTAAAACGGTATTTTTGATCTTGGGTACTTCATCTACAGAATAATAAACCTTCAAATTTTGCTTTTTATCCCCATTAAAAGCGGGAGAATGTATACACTTCAAAGTTATAGAAAAAACTTTCAACTATTCCCTGATAGAATTAGAAAATACATTAAATTTGCACTCGCTTACTAAAATGGGTAAGTCAGAAAATAGAACAAATACATTAAAAAATTCTTGAGAGAATGTCAAACATCAAAGGTAATATTTCGCAGGTAATTGGACCTGTAATTGACGTCACTTTCAACAAGGGAACGGAACTTCCGAATATCCTGGATGCGTTGGTAGTGACAAAAGAAGATGGATCAAAAGTGGTGCTAGAGGTACAACAGCACATTGGAGATGATCAAATTAGAAGTATCGCAATGGACACTTCGGATGGTTTCACCAGAGGAATGGAAGTGATTTCAACCGGTGCACCGATTAAAATGCCAAAAGGAGAAGGAATCAAAGGGCGACTTTTTAATGTGATTGGTGATGCAATTGATGGTTTGCCTAACCTTGACAAATCAGACGGAATGTCGATTCACAGAGATGCACCGAAGTTTGAAGACCTGACTACTTCTACAGAAATTTTATTCACGGGAATTAAGGTGATTGATTTGATTGAACCCTATGCAAAAGGAGGAAAAATTGGTCTTTTTGGAGGTGCGGGTGTAGGAAAAACCGTATTGATTCAAGAACTGATTAATAATATTGCAAAAGCGTACGCAGGAATTTCAGTATTTGCCGGAGTAGGTGAACGCACCAGAGAAGGAAACGATTTGTTGAGAGAAATGTTGGAATCCGGAATTATTACTTACGGTGATGAATTCATGAAAGACATGGAGAAAGGTGGATGGGATCTTTCAAAAATCGATCAGGAAAAATTAAAAGATTCAAAAGCTACTTTCGTTTTCGGACAAATGAATGAGCCTCCGGGAGCAAGAGCAAGAGTCGCATTATCGGGCTTGACCCTGGCTGAATATTATAGAGATGGGGATGGAGAAGGAAAGGGAAATGACATTCTGTTTTTTGTGGATAACATCTTCCGATTTACACAAGCAGGTTCAGAGGTGTCCGCACTTTTAGGACGGATGCCTTCAGCGGTAGGTTACCAACCGACATTGGCCACAGAGATGGGAGCCATGCAAGAGCGAATTAGCTCCACTAAAAACGGATCCATTACATCTGTACAGGCAGTTTATGTTCCTGCAGATGATTTGACTGACCCAGCTCCGGCAACAACTTTTGCCCACCTGGATGCCACTACGGTATTGTCAAGAAAAATTGCTTCTTTAGGAATTTATCCTGCTGTGGATCCATTGGATTCTACCTCAAGAATTTTAACTCCTGAGGTTGTTGGTGAAGACCATTACAGATGCACGCAAAGAGTAAAAGAAACCCTTCAACGCTATAAAGAACTACAGGATATTATTGCCATTTTAGGAATGGATGAATTGTCTGAAGAAGATAAGTTGATCGTTCACCGAGCAAGACGGGTACAACGTTTCTTATCTCAGCCTTTCCACGTTGCAGAGCAATTTACGGGTCTGGCAGGTGTTTTGGTTGATATCAATGATACCATCAAAGGATTCAATATGATCCTAGATGGCGAAGTGGATAAATACCCTGAAGCAGCTTTCAACCTGAAAGGGGCTATTGAAGAAGTGATTGAGGCAGGTGAAAAAATGATTGCTGAAAACTAAAATTAATCAAGATGTTACTTGAAGTTATAACTCCGGATCAAATGCTTTTCAAAGGCAATGTAGAACAGGTTGTACTGCCGGGATTGGACGGGTCGTTTGGTGTGCTGTCAAATCATGCACCAATGATCTCCGGACTGGCCAAAGGAGAAATAAAGATAGAACAGTTGGTTGAAGAGAATAAAAAAGAGGTGTTTTCAGGTAAATATAACAAGGAACACAAGAATGATAAAGTTTTTACTTTCGAAATCAAAGGTGGAGTGATGGAAGTAAAGGATAACAAGATAATGGTATTGGCCGAATAGCCATTTGCCTTAAATTTTCAAAGGTCCATTCATATTCCGAAAGGAATGGTTTGGGCTTTTTTGCTTTTTTTAGCAGGTGTTTTTTTACTAAAAATCGTGTTAAAGCTTGTTAAAGAAACAATACAATAAAGGGATTGACGTTAAGTTGTCATTGTAAAACCAAAAAATTCCTGCAAATTTGTGGATTCGCAAAAAACGAATCGCCAATTGCGAGAAGGGTATGAGTATAAAAGAAAAGCTAGATATCGCTAATATTCCTGAGCATGTTGCAATCATTATGGACGGTAATGGTCGTTGGGCAAAGAGTAAAGGACAAATGCGGCTTTTTGGTCATGCAACAGGCGTTGAAGCAGTTAGAGAAGCGTTGAAAGCAGCCTCTGAAGTCAAGGTGAAGTATCTTACCCTATATGCTTTTTCTACAGAAAACTGGAATCGCCCAAAAGAAGAAGTGGACGGTTTGATGGATTTACTGGTAACTACCATTGCGAATGAAATTGAGTCATTGAATGAGAATAATGTGCGTTTATCAGCTATCGGGAATATAGACGAATTGCCTGAAAAATGTAAAATAGAACTCAATAATGCTATTGTGCAAACAGCTGAAAACAAAGGAACGTGCTTAATACTCGCACTCAATTATAGCTCAAAATATGAATTAAAATCTGCGATCAAAAAAATCGCACAAAAACATAAAGAAGGAGAAATTGATCTCTCAGAGATCACCGATCAGTTGGTCAGCGATCACCTTTATACTGCCGGAATACCGGATCCTGAATTAATGATCAGGACAAGTGGTGAACTGCGGATTAGCAACTTTTTATTGTGGCAGTTGGCTTACAGTGAATTGCATTTTACACCTATTTTTTGGCCGGATTTTAAGAAAGAAAATTTTTTCCAAGCCATATATGATTACCAAAACAGAGAAAGAAGATTTGGGCTGGTTAGTGAACAATTAAACGTACCTGAATGAAATTAATAAAGTTCTTTTTTCTCTCTTTGAGCATCTTATTGATGCATCAGGCTTTGGCTCAAAAACCCACTTACCTGAGTCCGTCTAAACATACCATTGCACGGACAGTAGTGCAAGGAGTGGATCATTTAAATCATGATGCCATTGTTTTGATTTCAGGCCTTACCCCCGGTAAAGAAATTACTGTTCCGGGAGATGACATCTCACAAGCCATTAAAAAATTGTGGGAACAAGATCTTTTTTCTGAGGTAGAAGTGGGGTATTCAAAAATTGATCCGGTAACGGATGAAATATTCTTGTACATCAAATTACAAGACCTGCCCAAGCTTACACAGTATTCTTTTAGCGATAATATTCCCAGAAGACATGTGGAAGACCTCAGAGAGCAGTTGGATCTCTATGCCGGCCGTACCATCAATGAATCCTTGAAAAGAAATAGTAGCAATCAGATAAAAGCATTTTATCAGGACAAAGGATTTTTAAATGTTGAGGTGAATATTGAAGAAGTGGTAGATACAACTGCTTTTAACTCCAGAAAATTTATCATCAATATAGAAAAGGGAGAAAAAGTGAAAATCAACCACATTTTGTTTTATGGGAATGAAATAGAAAAAGATGCCGAGAAATCTTTTTTTCAAAACCTTAAACAGAGATGGGTGGTTTCAGACAGAGGGCTGCGTAGCTCTATGAAAGATACTAAAAAGAAAGGCATTTTGAGAATATTTTCCCGATCCAAATTTAACAAAACGGCCTACGAGCGGGATAAACGTGCCATAATAGATAAATACAATGCCATTGGATTGCGGGATGCTGAAATTGAAAAGGATTCAGTGTACGAAATGGATGAAAAACACCTGGGTATTGAAATTTGGATCAACAAAGGGGAAGAGTATTATTTCGGAGATTTTGAATTTGTCGGTAACACAAAATTCCGAAGCGGACAGTTAGACACCTTGTTGGGGATAAAAAAGGGAGATTTGTATGATAAAACACTACTAGAGCAGCGATTATATATGAGTCAGGATGGACGTGATATCACTTCTTTGTATATGGATAGGGGTTATCTCTTTTTTAACGTACAGGCGGTAGAATTAAATATTGATGAAAACAATCACATTAATTATGAAATCCGTATCAATGAGGGAAAACAAGCCCGGGTTAAAAATATTTACATTTATGGGAATACCAAAACCAATGACAATGTGATCCTAAGGGAAATTCGTACAAAACCGGGAGATCTTTTTAACCGGAATGATATTATCAGAACACAAAGGGAATTGGCCAACTTAGGTTACTTTGACCCGGAACAATTTAACGTGAACCCTATACCGAATCCAGCGGATGGAACAGTGGATATTGAGTATTATGTGGTTGAAAAATCTTCTGATCAGATAGAACTTTCAGGAGGATATGGTGCCGGTAGATTGATTGGAACGTTAGGTCTTTCATTTAATAATTTTTCTACAAAAAACTTCTTCAAAAAAGGAGCCTGGCAACCCCTTCCGGCGGGAGATGGACAGCGATTGAGTATCAGGGGGCAAAGTTATGGCCGTGGTTACCAATCCTACAACCTTTCCTTTACAGAGCCCTGGTTAGGGGGTAAAAAACCGACCTCTCTCACCATGTTTATGTCCCACTCTTTGATTACTAATGGCGCACAAAAAGAGGATCCGGGTTTTCAACGTACTTCCATTACTTCAGTGGGTAGTGGTTTGGGATCTCGGTTAAAATGGCCGGATGATTATTTCCAGATCTACGGTGAAATAAATTATCAGTATTATGACCTGAGAAATTCTAATTTCTTTGTCTTTTCTAATGGCTATTCAAACAATATCTCATTAAAAACAGTTTTGACCAGAAACTCTATTGACGCACCCATTTATCCTAGATCCGGTTCAAAATTCACCTTGACCACAAAAGCGACTTTACCGTATTCATTCTTTGATGGTTATTCGGATAATGAATACCAAACGCTCTCAGAGCAACAGCGATTTAAATATGCAGAGTACTATAAAATCAAATTTACGGCAGAATGGTTTGTGCCCTTGTCAAAAAATAAAAAATTGGTGTTGTATCCAAAATTGGGGTATGGTTTCTTAGGGGCTTACAATACGGCCAAAGGAGTTTCGCCTTTTGAACGCTTTTATCTTGGTGGATCAGGATTAAATGGCACCTGGCAGTTTGATGGAAGAGAAATTATCTCTTTGCGGGGATATAATGGAAACAGTACTGTTTCACCAACCACAGGTGGTACGCTTATTGCTAAGTATTCTTTAGAGTTGAGGTATCCGCTTTCTTTAAACCCAAGTGCCACCATTTACGGACTTATATTTGCAGAAGCGGGTAATACATACAACGGTTTTAAAGAGTTTGACCCATTTAATGTGAAACGTTCTGCCGGTGCGGGAGTTAGGGTGTTTTTACCCATGTTTGGCATGTTGGGAGTTGATTTTGCATGGGGCTTTGATCCTCTGGATCCCGGTTCGGCAGGAATCGGAACTTCAGATGACCCGGGAGCAAGTCCAAAAGGCTATTCCTTTGGCTTCTTCCCGATAATTGGAATGAATATTGGAGATTTGTAATTGATGGATTAATGGTTAAATTTGCAGCCTTAAATCAAAAGACTGTTAGTGATTGAAAAGCAATCTGTTTAATTAAGATGAAAAAAATAATAGGTGTATTGATCTTGATGTTAAGCCTGGGTAATTTCGCCTCTGCTCAACGCTATGCCTATGTAGATACACAGTACATTTTAGATAAAGTACCCGAATATAATAAAGCGCAAGAAGAGTTGAATCGATTATCAGAAGAATGGCTGAAAGAAGTGGAAAGCCTGTTTTCACTGGTAGATCAAAAAAGACAGGAATACGAAGAGGAGAAAATCTTATTGCCTGAAGAAATTAAAAAAACCCGCCTTAAAGAAATTAGTAAATTAGAAGCCGAAGCAAAAGAACTGCAAAAACAAAGATTTGGAGTGGGAGGAGATTTATTTATGAAAAGAGAAGAATTAATCAGACCGATTCAGGATCAAATTTTCAATGCTATACAGTCCATAGCTTCGCAAAGAAACTTTGCCTTTGTCTTTGATAAAGCAAATCAGTCTAATTTATTGTATGCAGATCCCAAGTATGACATTAGTGACCAGGTACTTAGAGAAATGGGCATTAAAATTGATAATAACTAATAGAATAACAAAGATTAAGTAAAAAAAGAAAAATGAGAAAGGTATTATTTACAATGATAGCATTGGTGGCAATAGGAAGTTTTACATCTATTGCGCAAACCGCTAAATTTGCACATGTGTATAGTGAGAAAGTGCTGGATAGTATCCAGTCGTATAAAAACATTATTGAGTCACAAGAGCAAATTTATGTAGAAGCCGAAAAACAATCTAAGAAATTACAGAGTGATATTCAAAGAATTCAGAGAGATGCTCAGGCCGGAGCTGATACATTGACGGAGTTTGATATGTATCTTTTGCAAAGTGAAGTGGAAGAAAAGCAACAAAAATTATATGAGTTGGAACAATACGCTCAAGGCAAACTGCAACGGGTCAATCAACTTTTACAACAGCTGATGGATGTATACCGAAAAGCGGTAAAGGAAGTAGCAGATAAATACGGATATACGTATGTTTTTGATGGCGATTCTCAAGTGCTGTATGCCAGTCCAAAAGGAAATGACATTACGGATGAAGTAAGAACCGTTCTTTTGCGAATGGATAAAGAAGCTCCGATTTTAGAATAAGTTCGAACAAATAATAAAAACACTACAAGCCGCTTCGTTTTTTGGAGCGGCTTTTTTTGCTTTTAATTGTACATTTGGTGTATGAATAATAACCCCATTGGTATATTTGATTCAGGAATAGGTGGATTAACAGTGGCAAAAGCGATAAGCGAAGCCTTGCCCAATGAACACATCATTTATTTTGGCGATACTGCCCACTTACCTTATGGAGATAAATCCAAAGAATCTATACAGACTTATTCTAAGCGGATCACCGGGTTTTTATTATCAAAGGGATGTAAGGCAATTGTAATCGCATGTAATACGGCCTCATCTCAAGCGTATTCAGAAGTGAAAAAGGTTTATCCGAATGTTCCCATTGTCAATGTAATCCAACCTACAGTTAAATATTGCACCGAGAAATATGAAACGGGAAAAATTGGTGTCATTGCTACAAAAGGAACAATTAAATCAAGAGTGTATGCGCGAAAAATTGTAAAGAAAAACCCAAATCTAAAAGTGCACCAACAGGCAACGCCATTATTAGCCCCCATGTTAGAAGAGGGCTTTTTCAATAACAATATTTCTCAAACGATTATCAACTCCTACCTTTCAGTAAAAAACTTTCAGGATATTAAAGCCTTGATTCTGGGATGTACCCACTATCCGCTCATCAAAAATGAAATTGAAAATTATTTTCAAAATAAAATAGAAGTGATCGATTCTGCCTCTGTTGTTGCTGAATACATCAAGAAATTGCTCAAAAAAATCGACTTGTCCGCCGACCAACACAAAGGTAGTAATGAGTTTTATGTGTCTGATTATACCAAATCCTTTGAAAACACCTCAAAACTTTTTTTTGGAGAGAAAATAAACCTCAAAGAAGCGCGTATTTGGGATTAATTCAGTAATTTAATAACCTTATTAATTAATTATTGTTTAAATCATGAGCGAAGAAATATTAGATGAGGGAGTGATTGCTCCAGCTAAAGAAACAGTTAACATCACAAAAGATAAAGCTATTTATGCCTTTAAAAACACCAGTGAAGATCAACTGGCTGAGAAACTACAGGCATTCCTATTAAAAGATGGGTATAAATTAGAAGCAGGTACAGTAAAAAATGGAACCTACGGTAAGGGAAGTAAAACCATGCGAATTTTGTTCGGAGCCTTTGTGAAACGGTTTACCTGGGGAGTCAAAGTGCAAGATAAAGAAGGGGCAACGTATTTGGTGTTCAGCAAAGATGAAAAAGGATATTGGGGTGGGGCAATTGGTGTTTCACAGGTCAAAAAAGAATATGCCAGAATCACATCTGTTTTGAAAAATTTCCACGCAGCGCACCATGACAAATAAAATTGAATAGCAAGTTACCATACCACATTCTAAATACGCTAATGATCGCCGGAGGAGTTGGATTCATGTTGAATATGCTCAATCTCGTTCACTTTTTAATGAAAGTAAAGGTGATTCATTTTCTGCTACTTATTGGAGGTGCAGTAATATTGAAATTTTTATATGGGTCATTGAGGCCAAAAGTGAAAGATCCTATCATTGAAAACTCCATGGCACGTAAATTCTTTTTTCTGGGGATGGGGGTGTTGGCTTTGTCACTGATCATGCGCACTTATAATATTCCGTATTATTCCTGGTTGTTATATTTAGACATAGGCATTCAATTGGTCGCTCTGGTATTATCCTTTATAGAAAATAAGGATAAAGAGGAGCTGCAAGAAGAGATTTTAGACTCGGAATAATCGTAAAAAGATGCACCCTTATGAATCAATCTGTTACTTTATTATCAAGTTAAAGGTTAAAACCCTGCAACTTATTGCAGTTACTTTAGTTTCTATAAACTTTCCTCCAAATGGGCAATTTGGCAACAAGCAATAGGCAAACTTTTTCTCAAGTTTTTGCCTATTGCCCATTGCAAATTGACTTGTTGGAGTATTTTAAAAGAAATTTCATTTCGCTATTAAAACCTCTGTACTTCCAGAGCAGAGTGGTTTAGTTATCTGCTATCTGTTGCATTTGGTCGGAATTAACTAAATAACAGATTGGGCATTTGATATTCATTGCTATATTCAGCCCAATGAATTTTAGGAATATACAGATATCGTTGGCTTTGCTGACTTTTATTTATTTGACCGATAATTCTTTTGGGCAAACAATCTACCAGTCGTATAAAAAAAAGTTTGAAGTCACCTGGGATCTACAGTTCCAGAATCCCGATTCAGCACAAAAGCTTTTAGATAAGTACTTAGTTGAGTTGAATTCAGATGCAGAAAAACTGAGTGCGGATAGCTTGTGTGCACTTTATGCGGAATTATATAACAACAAGGGCACCGCTTATTACTTATCAGATAATTATCCGCAAGCCATTGAAGAGTATCGGCGATCGTACGAATTCAAGAAAGTACTTAAAGACACAGCAGATATCGCAATGTCTTTAAATAATATTGCAGTTGCATATCATTATATGGGCCAACAAGATCAGGCACTTGATTACCATTACAGGGCACTTAGTTTGAGAGAAGCAATTGGCGATTTAAGTGGTAAAGCAATGAGCATGAATAATATAGGATTAATTTATAAATCTCAAAAAATGTATAATGAGGCGCTTGATCTTTATGAACGGGCCTATAAATTTGTTGATACCCTAAACAACAAATTCATAGGATCAGCAATTGTCAATAATTTAGGGGGGATTTATGCAGAACTGGGAGAATACGACAAAGCCATTCCATACTTTCTTGAATCTTGCCAATTAGACAGTGCAAATAATGACATGAACGGATTGGTAACCTCTTTGGGTAATTACGCTAAAATCCACCATGAATTAGGAGACGATAAGACCGCATCCTTTTACTACGCCAAAGCCATAAAATTAGCAGAAGAACTCGGTATTCAAAAAAGTTTAATTTTTGCGTATAAAAATTATGCTGAATTCTTATTTAATAATCAGAAATACAATGAGGCTTGGCATTACGCTAAAAAAGCGTATGATTTCTCTGTTGAAATTAAAGATGTTTTTAGTACAAAAACACTTACGCATAACCTTTCTGAAATTGCGCTAAAGAAAAATGACATGGGTGCAGCGTATCATTATTTAAAGATACACATGGAAATAAAAGATTCTCTGGTGAATATCGATAAGAAAGAGGAAATTCTGAAAAAAACCATGCAGTTTGAATATCACCAAAAGGAACTAAAAGACAGTATTGAGTTTGCCAAAAAAGACGAAGTAAGAAAAATTCAACTTAATGCCCAAAAAGAACTTATTAAAAAAGATAAGAAGCAATTGAACTATTTATACATGGGGCTCTCAATTCTTGCACTCATGCTTTTAATTATAATAAGAAGGTTTTGGATTGAGCGAAAGCAGAAAAAGTTAATTGCAGACCAAAAAATAACGCTTGAAGCCGCACATGAACAACTTGAAGAAAGGAATCGTGAAGTAATGGATAGTATTAATTATGCTCAATTGATCCAGCAGGCGCTATTGAAAAGTGAAGAACATGAGAGCGAGCATCTTCCGAAACATTTTGTCTATTTTAAACCTAAAGATATTGTCTCAGGTGATTTTTATTGGTCGTTGGAAAAAGAAGGTTATTTATATCTTGCTGTAGCTGATTGTACAGGACATGGTGTGCCGGGAGCCTTTCTAACCATGTTGGGCACAAGTTTTTTAAATGAAATAAATGCAAAAGACCAGATTTTAGAACCTGCAGAGATCTTAAATCAATTAAGAAATAGATTTATAACTGAATTGAGCCAAAAAGGGGACGTGAATGATAACAAAGATGGTATGGATATATCTCTTCTACGTCTCCATATTGACTCTTTATCAATTCAATGGTCAGGGGCTAACAATGGACTTTATATCATTGATGATCAAGAAAAATTTATAGAGTTAAAACCCGATAAACAACCCATTGGTTATAGTGAGTTTCAACAGCCCTTTACCAACCATTCAGTTCAGTTGAAAAAAGACTATAATATCTATTTATATTCAGATGGCTTTCCAGATCAATTCGGTGGTGAAAAAGGAAAAAAATACAAATACAAGTCATTTAAAGATAAGTTGATTGAAATTCATAAAGAGGAAATGCAACAACAAAAAATCTTACTGAAGCGAGAGTTTATGGATTGGAAAGGATCCTTAGAGCAAATTGATGATGTCTGCGTAATTGGGGTGAGAGTATAAACTCGAACACCAATTTAAGCAGTTTACCACGAGCCGCCCACTGAGCCGCCCACTGAGCGGAGCCGAAGTGGAAGTCGAAGTGGAAGTCGAAGTGACAGCCGAGTGGTTATAGGAGGACAGCCTGTCCCGATTTAGTTGAACAGCGAAGCGTTGTGAAACTTATTCGAGACACACCCCAGCTGGAAATCATACAACAAAAAACTTGTTTTTTTAAGGTGCAACTAGAAAAGCATTTTGATCCAGTAGAGATGTCAATAAATTATTCTTAACTTTACAAATGCTTTGGGGGTGTTTTAATGTTGACTGAGCGTAGCCGAAGTCAATACATTAAAACTGAGAAATACCCTTTGAACTTGAACCGGGTAATGCCGGCGATAAGGAAAAGTGATCTTCGAAGGAGTTTATCCTCCCCGATCTTCAAAGCACCAAAATTTTAAATAAATCGCCGCTATGAAGGTCATCTTTGGTGAAAATACTGTAGAAATTAAGGATAACACAAGCCTGGTCAATTTGCTTGAGCAACAATCACTAAACAAGCAGCAGGGAATTGCTGTGGCTGTGAACAATGCTGTGGTTCCCCGTGCCAATTGGAACTCACAAAAATTGAATGAAGGAGACCAAATTACAGTCATCAAAGCCACCGCCGGCGGATAAATATGAATGAATAAAGAAAGAGAAAGAAAGTGAAACTATAGCAAGAGTAAATCTTGGCTCTTTTCTCTTTCAGCGAGCTGCAAGGCGAGCAATCTTTCATCTTTATTCTTGAATCTAAAAAACGAAAACGCAATGAATATAGAACAAAGTGAAAAGTAAATCTTGAATCTTGGCTCTTGGCTCTTGGCTCTTGGCTCTTGGCTCTTGTCTCTTTTATCTTGAATCTTGGCTCTCGGCTCTTTCATCTTTCAGCGAGCCGCAAGGCGAGCGATCTTTGATCTTGGCTCTTGGCTCTTGAATCTTGGCTCTTGGCTCTTGGCTCTTGAATCTTTCAGCGAGCCCCAAGGCGAGCGGTCTTTCATCTTTACTCTTTAATCTAACCAATTATGAAAAAACAAATTAAAATCCCGAATGAAAAATCAAAAATTACCAGAGAGCCATTCCCGGCATCTGAAAAAATCTATGTAAAAGGAAAAATACATCCGGATGTAAAGGTGGCCATGCGAGAAATAAAACTCACAGATTCACAAGCCATATTTACGGATGGAACGTTCAAAAAACCAACCAATGAACCGGTGGTGGTTTACGATACTTCCGGTCCCTTTACAGATCCTTCTGTGGAAATTGACATTAAAAAAGGAATTCCGGCAATTCGTGAAAAATGGATCAAAGAAAGGGCTGATGTAGAAGAATTAAATGAAATATCTTCTGATTACGGAAAGAAACAGTTATACAATTCAGACCTGGATTATTTGCGTTTTGAGTATTTAAAGAAACCCCTCAGAGCAAAAGAAGGAAAGAACGTTTCACAAATGCATTACGCCAAAAAAGGCATCATTACTCCTGAAATGGAATATATTGCCATCCGAGAAAATCAAAAAATGGAAGAAGTGAGTGCAATTGCGACGCAACATCCCGGAAATTCATTTGGAGCAAATATTCCCAAAAAAATCACGCCAGAATTTGTACGAGATGAAGTAGCCGCAGGAAGAGCAATTATCCCCAACAATATCAACCATCCAGAAAGTGAACCCATGATCATTGGGAGAAATTTTTTGGTGAAAATCAATGCCAACATTGGTAATTCGGCCATTTCCTCATCTATTGAAGAAGAAGTGGAGAAAATGGTGTGGGGAATTCGTTGGGGAGCTGATACCATTATGGATCTTTCAACAGGAAAAAATATTCACGAAACCAGAGAATGGATCATTCGTAATTCTCCGGTTCCGGTAGGAACTGTTCCTATTTATCAGGCGCTTGAGAAAGTAAATGGAAAAGCAGAAGACCTTACCTGGGAACTTTTCAGAGATACCTTAATCGAACAAGCAGAGCAAGGGGTGGATTACTTCACCATACATGCCGGTGTTTTATTGAGATATGTGCCTATGACCGCTAACCGTCTAACGGGGATCGTTTCCAGAGGCGGATCCATTATGGCAAAATGGTGTTTGGCGCATCATAAAGAAAGTTTCTTGTACACTCATTTTGAAGACATCTGTGAGATCATGAAGCAGTATGATGTAGCATTTTCTTTGGGAGATGGATTGCGTCCGGGATCAATTGCAGATGCCAATGACCGTGCGCAATTTGCAGAACTGGAAACCCTGGGTGAACTGACAAAAATTGCCTGGAAGCATGATGTTCAGGTAATGATCGAAGGGCCGGGACATGTCCCCATGCACATGATCAAAGAAAATATGGACAAGCAATTGGAAGAATGTTTTGAAGCTCCCTTTTATACATTGGGACCATTGACAACAGATATCGCTCCGGGATATGATCACATTACTTCGGCAATTGGCGCTGCACAGATTGGTTGGTATGGAACCGCCATGTTATGTTATGTGACGCCAAAAGAACATTTGGGATTGCCAAATCGGGATGATGTAAAAGAAGGTGTGATTACCTATAAGTTGGCAGCACACGCAGCTGACTTAGCCAAAGGTCACCCGGGATCGCAGCACAGGGATGACGCCATGAGTAAAGCACGCTTTGAATTCAGATGGGAAGATCAATTTAACCTTTCATTGGATCCCGAACGGGCCAAATCGTTTCATGATGAAACCCTTCCTAGTGATAATGCAAAAGTAGCTCACTTCTGTTCTATGTGTGGTCCGCATTTCTGCTCTATGAAAATTACACAGGATGTTCGTGACTATGCAAAAGAACATGGGTTAGAAGATCAGGAAGCCATTGAAAAAGGAATGGGTGAAATGGCAGAAACCTTTAAAAATAAAGGAAGTGAAGTATATCTTGAACCCGAAAAAACGACATCTACAGAATCCTAAATCGTCTTTGTGAAAAAATATGATCCGAGCGCTGTTCACATATCCCACAGAAGTACCCTATGAAGTGAACTTGATAAGTAATTTTATAGATGATTGGGACTATCTACACCTGAGAAAACCTGACTTTTCAATGGAAGAATTGATCAATTTTATTGAGATCTTGCCAAAAAAGGTACATCAAAAAATCATCCTCCATGATCACTATCATTTGGTGTCAGAGCTAGGTTTAGGAGGGATGAATATAAACTCAAGAAACAAACAACAATTTTCAGTAAATAATAAACACCTTACTGTAAATGGAAAATCTCCGGGAGTGATGAGTTATTCAGCCCATAAATTTGAAGAAATTAATGCGTTGGATTTTGATCCGAATTATGTGCTCATGAGCCCCATTTTTGATAGTATTTCAAAAGAAGGGTATGCCTCCGGTTTTGAGCATAAAGATCGATTAAAAACAGAAATTAAAAAAACACCTTATCCAATTGTTGCACTTGGAGGGGTAGATGATGAGAAAATTGAAACAGTGAAACAACTTGGATTTGCAGGATACGCCATGCTGGGAAACGTCTGGAACAAACATTTAAAATCAGCCCCCTGGGAGCAATGAGCAATAAACGACCTTATATATTGACCATAGCGGGGTTTGATCCTTCAGCCGGTGCGGGAATATTGGCCGATTTGAAAACTTTTGAGCAGAACAAATGTATGGGGATGGCAGTTCAAACTGCCAACACTATCCAAACAGAAGATACTTTTCATTCGGTGAATTGGGTGAATGAACAACTAATCATGGAGCAATTGACCGCATTGACAAACCGCTATGAGTTTGAATATGTCAAAATTGGATTGGTTCAAGGCGCCAAGCAACTGAGCGATATAATTAAACATCCCGGATTAAAAAAAGCAAAGCTGATTTGGGATCCCGTTTTAAAGTCAAGTTCGGGCTTTGATTTTGAACAAGATGTAGCCTCGCTCAGCGAATTATTTAAGCACCTTTATTTAATTACGCCAAATACAGATGAGGTAAAAGAGTTACTCCATGAGCAGGATGAAATTAAAGCCGCCAAAAAACTGGCAGAGGAGGTAAAGGTATTGCTGAAGGGTGGACACCGTGAAAAACAAAAAGGAAAAGATCTCCTTTTTGATGCTGCATCCATTAGAGCATATAATCCAAAACCGGGGAATTACACCCCTAAACATGGGAGTGGATGTGTATTTTCTTCTGCAATTGCCGCCAATTTAGCCAAAGGATACACCTTGCACAAATCTATTTTGAGAGCGAAACGATATGTTGAACGCTATTTAGTTTCAAATTCCGGATTATTAGGACATCACCACAACGCATGAAAAAAATAGCCCAATTGCACTATATCACCAACGGCCAAACTGAAGAAGAAATTCTTCAGGAAGTGCAAGATGTGGTGGATGCTGGAATTGATTGGATTCAGTTGCGCATCAAAAATGCTGATATTCCCTTTTTAGAGATCGCAAAAAAAGCGAGGGAAATTTGTCGGAATAGTACCTTGATTATTAATGATAAGGTTGATGTCGCTAAAGCTGTTAATGCAGATGGTGTGCATCTTGGAAAAGAGGATATGCCGGTTGATAAAGCTCGTGAAATACTGGGAGATGATAAAATTATTGGCGGTACGGCCAATGACCTGGCAGATTGTTTGAATTTACAACTGAAAGGAGCAGATTACATAGGTTTAGGACCCTATCGATTTACTAAAACAAAAAAGAAATTGAGTGCTGTATTAGGTCTGGAAGGATACCAAAAAATTGTCCCCTGTGAAGAAAAATATGGGTCGCAATTGAACAGTATAACCCTTCCGGTTTTAGCCATTGGCGGAATCCAATTAGAAGATATTGAAAAGCTAATGAACAATACCTGCCTGCACGGAATTGCAGTTTCAGGACTGATTTACAATGCGGATAGTAAGAAAGATATGGCTCGAGATATTTTAAAAAAGTTGGCTACTAACCAAAGTGAAACTGAAATGCAGATAGAGCAGGCGTAGGTTGAGGGCTGTTAGAGTCGGAAATCGAGCGTAGCCGATTCGGAAGTCGACCGCGTGCGCTAAAGCTTTAGCGGTGGCGCAGCGTAGCCGAGATTGCAGCCGAGATTATAGCCGATTCGGAAGTCGAGCCGGAAGTCGAGCGTAGCCGAGACTGGAGCCGAAGGTATTTCGAGTTCCTGGTCAGGTTGGAAAAAGGTGATAACAAAAAAAGTAAAAAATGAAACTAAAAATAGCAGATAAAGAATTTAATTCGCGATTGTTCACCGGAACAGGAAAGTTCAAATCTTCAAAAGAGATGGAAGAAGCCTTGTTAGCTTCAGGATCAGAACTGGTGACTATGGCGTTGAAGCGCGTGAACGTGGACGATAAAGAGGATGATATCTTAAGTCATCTTAATCACCAACAATTCAATTGGCTGCCAAATACCTCAGGTGTCAGAAATGCAAAAGAAGCCGTTTTTGCAGCACAACTGGCAAGAGAAGCCTTAGAAACAAACTGGATTAAGTTAGAAATTCATCCGGATCCAAAGTATCTGATGCCTGATCCAATAGAAACATTGAAAGCAGCTGAAGAGTTAGTGAAAGAAGGATTCATAGTCTTGCCTTACATTCATGCAGACCCGGTTTTGTGCAAGCGATTAGAAGAAGTGGGGACGCACGCCGTTATGCCGTTGGGTTCACCCATTGGAAGTAATAAGGGATTGCGTACAGACGATTTTTTAAAAATTATTGTAGAGCAATCCAACGTTCCGGTTGTTGTTGATGCCGGAATAGGAGCTCCTTCACATGCAGCTTATGCCATGGAGTTAGGGGCAGATGCCGTTTTAGTGAACACAGCAATTGCCGTTTCAGAAAACCCGGTAGCTATGGCAAAAGCATTTAAAATGGCTGTTGAAGCAGGTAGAATGGCCTATGAAGCCAAATTGGGGCAAGAATCTGCAAAAGCTGAAGCAAGCAGTCCGTTGACGTCATTTTTAAATGAAGATTAAGGGAGCATGAGGTTTACGGAGAAGATTAAAGAATATAAGTGGGAGCAGATCCAAGAAGATATTTATCGCAAAACAGCGGCAGATGTAGAACATGCTTTGTGCAAAAGAGAAGTCAATTTGGAAGATTTCAAAGCACTCATTTCACCGGCGGCAGAACCCTATTTAGAGCAAATGGCACAAAAGAGCCATCAATTGACCTTACAGCGATTTGGGAAAACCATCCAAATGTATGCGCCACTTTATCTTTCCAATGAATGTCAAAATATATGTACTTATTGTGGCTTTAGTCTGGATGTGAAAATAGAACGAAAAACTTTGAATGAGCAGGAGATTCTGGACGAGATAAAAGTATTAAAATCCTACGGATACGACCATGTGCTAATCGTTACCGGAGAAGCAAATAAAACAGTAGGGATGGATTATTTTAAACGCATGATCCCTTTAATTAAATCTCATTTTTCGCATATCGCAATGGAGGTACAGCCCCTTGATCAGGAAGATTATCAAACCTTAATTCAACTTGGAGTAAATACCGTACTTGTTTATCAGGAGACCTACAATGAAAACAATTACAAAAAACACCATCCTAAAGGAAAAAAGTCCAATTTTAATTATCGATTAGATACCCATGACCGTCTTGGAAGTGCAGGAATCCACAAAATGGGAGTGGGAGTGCTCATTGGTTTAGAAGATTGGAGAACCGATTCCTTTTTTGCAGCTGCTCATTTAGATTTTTTGGAAAAAAAGTACTGGAAAACCAACTATTCCGTTTCTTTTCCAAGATTACGTCCTTGTGCCGGAGGGGTAGAGCTGAAGTCTGTTATGACAGATAAACAACTCGTGCAACTGATCTGTGCTTACCGAATCTTTAACCAGGAGGTGGAACTATCTATGTCTACACGGGAATCTGAGCAATTTAGAAACCATGTGATTAAGTTAGGCATCACCTCCATCAGTGCCGATTCAAAAACAGATCCGGGTGGATATTCAAATCCGAAAGTTAATTTAGAGCAATTTGAAATCCATGATAAAAGAACAACCTCTCAGTTTGCAAAAGCAATCATCAATCAAGGATATGAACCTGTATTTAAAGGATGGGACAAAAGTCTACAGCAGTGAAACTAAATAACTGAAATTTTTTAGATTCAGTAAAAAATCAATGCACTCCTAATTTCTGCACTAATTTTATCTTAATTTTTAACGCTTATTCTATTAGCCGTTGAGGGCTTCTGCTCCACCAACAATTTCAAGAATTTCATTGGTAATCGCAGCTTGCCGTGCTTTGTTGTACTCCAGTTTTAATGCTTTGTTCAATTCTGAAGCATTATCTGTTGCTTTGTGCATAGCGGTCATCCGGGCACCATGTTCTCCCGCAATTGAATCTAGTAAGGCAGAATAAAGTTGGATTTTTAGCGATTTTGGGATCAATTCTGTAACGATCTCTTCTTTTGAGGGCTCAAAAATATAATCCAGTGATATTTTTTTATTCTCATCTAACTCAGGCTCCTGAACCGGTAAGAATTGCTCAACGGTAGGAATCTGTGTAGCGACATTTTTAAAGTGGTTATACACCAACACAACTTTGTCAATATAGCCATCCGTGAAGGCTTTCATGATTTTTTCAGCCACCGGAGCTACATTTTCAAAAGTCAGATCATTCCAAAGTTGATCCGTATTTTTTGGTAAATAACTGCCTTTAATATTATACTGAGAACGCTTAAATGCATCTGTTGCTTTTTTTCCAATAGAGAGGATAGAAACATTTTTATCAGGATAATCTTCTTTTGCTATTTTCAATGTTTTTTTGATCACATTGTTGTTGAAAGCACCACAAAGTCCTCTGTTTGATGTTACACATACCAACAAGACGTTTTTTACTTCTCTGTCTGAGGCGAATTTGTTTTCAGACAAGTCCAAAGAAGCGGATAAACCGGCAAGGATTTCATGCAATTTGTTTGCATAAGGCCTCATCCAGGTTACTGCATCCTGTGCTCTTTTCAATTTGGCAGCAGAAACCATTTTCATAGCAGAAGTAATCTGCATGGTTGAATCCACCGAACTGATTCTGTTACGTATTTCTTTTAAATTTGCCATAGCTCTCTGGATGAAAGGTCAGGAGTATATCACTAAAAAGCTACTTCCTCCGTTTCTTTACTCTTCTTCTATCTGTTAATATTTCTCAGCCAACTCAGTTGCTACTTTGTCTAGTACATCCGTTATCTCGTCTGTGTATTTTCCATTAGCCAACTGATTCATCACCTCTTTGTGTTTGGCGTTTAGAAAATCAATGTATTCTTTTTCAAACTCTTTTATTTTATTGATCGGAACGCTTGTCAATAATCCTTTTGTTCCGGCATAAATAATAGCGATCTGATTTTCTACTCTGTATGGATCTCCTTCTCTTTGTTTAAGGATTTCCACGTTCCTAGCTCCTTTATCTAACACCCCTTTTGTGGCGGCATCCAAATCAGAACCAAACTTGGCAAAAGCTTCCAATTCACGATATTGTGCCTGATCTAGCTTCAAGGTTCCGGAAACTTTTTTCATGGATTTAATCTGAGCAGCACCTCCTACACGCGATACGGAAATACCCACGTTAATTGCAGGACGTACACCAGCGTTAAACAAGTTGGATTCAAGGAATATCTGCCCGTCGGTAATAGAAATTACGTTAGTTGGGATATAAGCCGAAACGTCACCCGCTTGTGTTTCAATGATAGGAAGAGCTGTTAATGAACCTCCGCCTTTAACTTTTCCTTTTAATGAATCAGGTAAATCGTTCATTTCAGAAGCAATTTTGTCATCTGCAATTACTTTTGCAGCCCGCTCTAATAATCTGGAGTGTAAGTAGAATACATCACCGGGGTAAGCCTCACGTCCCGGAGGTCTTCTTAACAATAATGACACCTCACGGTAAGCCACCGCTTGTTTTGACAAATCATCAAATACAATCAGTGCCGGACGTCCTGTGTCACGAAAATACTCTCCAATTGCTGCTCCGGCAAAAGGTGCATAAAACTGCATAGGAGCAGCGTCAGAAGCATTTGAAGCCACAATAACAGTATATGCCATAGCGCCTGCAGCTTCTAATTTAGCTACCAATCCGGCAACTGTTGAAGCTTTTTGACCGATTGCTACATAAATACAAAAAACCGGCTCTCCTTTATCGTAAAATTCTTTTTGGTTGATAATGGTATCAATCGCTACTGTAGTTTTTCCCGTTTGACGGTCACCAATGATTAACTCTCGTTGTCCTCTTCCAATCGGAATCATAGAATCAATCGACTTAATTCCGGTTTGCAGGGGTTCATTTACCGGCTGACGAAAGATCACACCCGGTGCTTTTCTCTCTAGCGGCATATCGATTGTCTCTCCCTGAACTTCACCTTTCCCATCAATTGGAATCCCCATGGTATCAACCACACGACCAACGATCCCTTCACCTACTTTCAAAGAAGCAATCAGTTTCAATCTTCTTACAGTATCTCCTTCTTTAATTTTATCAGATTTACCCAACAATACAGCCCCTACGTTATCTTCTTCAAGGTTCAAAACGATCCCTCTCAGTCCGTTTTCAAATTCAATCATTTCACCGTATTGAACACTGGATAATCCATAAATACGTGCAATACCATCTCCCACCTGGAGGATCGTACCCACTTCTTCTAATTCAGCTTCAGATTTGATTCCTGAAAGTTGCTCTCTCAATATTGCAGAAACTTCTGCCGGTTTAATATCTGCCATTTCATTTAAATTTTAAGCTGCGCGAAGCAGTATATTGTAGGATATAAAATCAAAAAAGTCGATTTCATTATCCATTCACTTTATTTAGTTTAATAAAATATTTTTCAAATTAGCCAATTGCGTTTTGATGGATGCATCAATTTGTTTGTCTTCTACCATCACTACAAAGCCTCCTAATAGTTCAGGATTTGTAGATTCATAAATTTCAATGGTTCCTTCAAAATGTTTTTTGATCTTTTCTGTAATGAGTTTTATCGTGTTATCTTCTAGCGGTTGAACCGACTCAACAAACACATCCAAAATTCCTTTCTGTTTCTTAAGTTGTTCAATATATCCCAACGAAATCTCTTCTAGCATTCCTTCCCGCTTATTCTTAATTAAGAGTTTCATGAATTCCAGGCTCATCTTTTCTATATTGCCTTGAAAGATCGCATCAAACACTTTTAACTTTTTTCTGCTCTGAATAATCGGTGATGTTAAAAAGGCAGTAAAGTCTCTGTTACTATCGCACAAACTCTGAAGCATCAACATATCTGTATTAATCTTCTCTTCCAGCTTTTGTTCCAGAGCCAGATCTAAAAGAGACTTTGCATATCGTTTTGCTACCTTACCAATTGCTGCCATTATCGTGTATTAATTCACATGAATATCCTGCGCTAACTTTTGTGCCAACGCTTTTTGTTTATCATCCGATTGCAGTTCTCCCCGAATTACTTTCTCAGCAATTTCAAGTGACAAGGACGCTACGGTCATCTTCAGTTCAGAAAGCGCAGCAGCCTTTTCATTATTGATTACCCGTTGTGCATCAGTAACAATTTTACTGTGTTCTTCTTTAGCTGTTTCTTTGGCTTCTGCTATAATTTGCTTTGCAATAGCTGAAGCTTCTTTGACCATCTGATCACGTTCAATTCGCGCTTCTTTTAACAAGTTCTCATTTTGCGCTTGCAATTGCTTCATCTCAGCATTGGTTTTATTGGCCAACTGAATCGACTCTGCAATGTTTTTATCGCGTTCTTCAACTGCATTTAAGATGGGTTTCCATGCAAATTTCTTTAATAAGATCAACAAGATAATGAAGACCAATCCTCCCCAAAATATCTGACCGATTGCCGGTGTAACTAAATCCATTTCTTATTTTTTATTTTAATTAATAAACAAAAGAAGGTAGCAGGCAATCCCTGCCATCCTTCTTTTTTAATTTCTAGCCTTGAAGCATTGCCACAACGATACCGAAAAGGGCTGCTCCCTCAACAAGTGCCGCTGCAATAAGCATCACGGTTTGAATTTTCCCTGCAAGCTCAGGTTGTCTTGCCATAGCTTCCAAAGCAGATCCACCAATTCTACCGATACCGATTCCGGCTCCGATAGCTGCCAATCCTGCTCCAATTGCTGCTATTCCTGTAATTGTTCCCATTTTACTTTATTTATTAATTAAAAATTTACATTTTAATGATGTGATGTTTCAACAGCCATCCCAATAAACAATGCTGATAGCATCATAAAGATATAGGCTTGTAAAAACGCCACTAAGATCTCTAAAGTTGAAATAAAAAGTGTAAACGGAACAGCTAATCCTGCCCACGCTAAACTTTCATTTACAAATATGATAGAGATCAATGACACAACTATAATATGGCCTGCCGTAATGTTCGCAAACAAACGAATCATCAGTGCCGCCGGCTTAATAAAAATACCTGCTATTTCAATCGGAACCAAAATCGGGTACAATAAAACAGGTACACCCGGAGGTGCTAAAATATGTCTCCAATAAGGACCTTTTGAATGGATCATTTGAATCACGAAAGTGAAAGTTGCCAATAATAATGTAATGGAAATACTCCCTGTTACATTTGGATTAGCTAAAAATGGAATCAATCCCAAAAGGTTTCCAAATAAAATAAAAAAGAATACAGTTAACAGATAGGGGGTAAACTTCTTGTATTTATCTCCCTCAATATTTTCTTTTGCCACATCTCTGACAAATAAAACAACCGGTTCTGTCCAACTGGCAATTCCACTAGGAACTGAAGACTCATCCTTTTTATATTTTTTTGCTGATTTAAAGAACACCCAGATTAACAAAAGGGCAATAAAAAAAATGCTCACAACGTTTTTTGTGAGTGAAAAATCTAGCCACACTTTTTGGCCATTTTCAAGATGTCCGTCGTGTAATTTTGCTTTAGTTTCGCCTTCTTCCAGCTGATAAATGGTTTCATGAACCTTAGCGAAGTTCATTCCTTTTTTAGAAACCACCACTGAACCGTCATCAGAATGGTGAAATTCAGACGACATAAAAGTTACCAAGCCATTATCTGTCCATAAAATTACTGGAAGAGGGATGACGATACCATCTGCAAAATGGATTTCATGTGCATCTTTTGCATGATGAACCGCATGCTTGGCCGCTTCAAATTTTTCACTATCACCTTGCTTATCCTCAATGGAAAAGGCCTGAAATACAACTAAAAATGTGAGAACAAATCCTACTAACTTTTTCATACAAAAACCACTTTATTTAGTGGTGTGCTTTAAAAATTTGGGACAAAGTTATATAGAAAACTCTATTTAAGCACATTTTTTATTGCTGATTTTTCCCCTTTTCATTTTTTTCGCCCAACTCAACATTTAAGAGCCTGACTAATAGAATTGTTTCGACCAATAAGAAAGGAAAAAAAATGGAGAAAAACTGGATTACCATTGGCTTTGATGAAGGATCCTTATTTAACAGCCATGGCAATAAAAAAAGAATGGATAATATCATTTTAACTGCTGTATAAACAACAAATCCTTTACCAATAGAAGTTGGTCTATGCGTTTTTCGATATTTTAAGGGAACAAAGTACAAGCCAATAACGGTAACCGGAACCAGAAACACATAATTAAGCCACCAATATGTCAACTTATAATCGTCTAAAAGAAAGGTGTTGATTGCGGCGTTAATTATAAAGATGATCAGAGCGGCTATTATAAAACGACTTATCATAAATGTTGAGGAGGAATAATTTTTACTCATCATTTGTCATTTTAGTTACTGCACGAATCACAATATAAAGGCCAATGGCTACACCAAGCAAAGAGAGAATGATTGTCCAAATAGGTTTTTCATTTTGAAATTTTTCATCCAGGGCATGACCTCCCCAAGCACCTGCACCTATTGTTACCATTAACTGTATTCCTATTCCTGAAAATTTCAGGTAAGGATTAACTTCTTGATTTGTGTTCGAACTTGACTTTTTTTTGTCCGGATTTTCAGATTTTTGATCGGGAGGTAATTCGTTTTTATTCACCGGATTCAACTAATTCGTTTTCCCGGAAGCTTGTTTCGGAGGCGTCTTCAACATCTGTCGTTACAGGTGTACCTGTCATATTACACTTGCCGTTAAATTCTGCACCATTTTCCACACCAATTTTACCTGCAATAATATTTCCTGTAATTCTTGCGGTTGATTTCAGCAATAAGATGCCATCCACTTTAATGTTTCCGATAATCTCCCCTTCAATATCAGCATTATTACAAATAATCTCCCCTTCCACTTTTCCGTTTACTCCAACAACAAGCTTTCCTGCGGTATTCAGTGTGCCCTCAAGACTACCATCCAGCCTGAAATTACTGTCGGTATTTATATCTCCTTTGATGTTTGTACCTTCAACAATTCGGTTCAACTTATCTGGTGAACTTGTAGTGTTTACTGATTTTCCATTTCCTCCTTTGAACATCTATTCTGCTTTTGATTGAATAACAAAAATACGAAAATAGCTGTCCAAATCAAACCCAGCGCTTTAAATTCAACGAAAAATTTCGCTGATTTTTATTATTCGTGAAATTTTAGTCTTTGATTTTGACCTTTACCAGGTCAATTTTAGAATCGGAAACCTCTACAACGGTAATCACCAAAGCTTCTGTTTCCATGATGGTATTTGCCTTAGGAATTTCTTCCAAACGGTTAATGATAAAGCCTGCTATTGTTTCATACTCTGAAGATTCCTCAATAGGTATTTCGTATTCATCCTGTAAGTAGTCGATCTCCATTCGTCCCGAAAATAAATAGGTGTCTTCGTCTATTTTTTGCTCAATATCTTCTTCCACATCATGTTCATCTTCAATTTCTCCAAAAATTTCTTCAATGATGTCTTCAACGGTTATTATTCCGGATGTCCCCCCAAACTCATCAACAACCACAGCAATACTTCTTTTTTGCTTGGTAAATTGTTCCAGGAGGTCTTTTACCAAAATGGCTTCCGGAACGATAAAAACCGGGAGCAGCACCTGTTTAATAGAATCGGGTTTTGATAATAGTTCATGTGCATGTACATATCCTATGGCATTGTCGATACTATCCCGATAAATAATCACTTTTGACAATCCATGAGTGATGAATGTTTCTTTAAGTGTCTGCACTTCATCTTCTATACTTAGGGCAATAATTTCGGTACGCGGGATCATGCAATCACGGGCTTTGATACTTGAAAACTCCAGGGCATTTTGTAAAATTTGGATCTCGTTTTCCATCTCAGCCTGTTCCTCCATTCGTTCATTCAAATCACGCACATAATGATCAAGATCAACTTTGGTAAATGCTTGCTCGGATGCGGAGATATCCACTTTCATCAAGCGCAAAAAGAATTTTGAAATCCACATGGTGAAGATGGTGGGAATGTAGAATACTCCATAACAAATCATCAGGGGAACTGTTCCATATCGCAGGCTTCTGTTGGGGTTGATTCTAAACAATGCTTTAGGCAAAAATTCTGCTGTGATTAAAACGATAAGTGTAGAACATATCGTTTGCAATAATAAAATCAATACTTTACTTGTTGTAATTTGTAAAAAAGCCGGCTCCAGAACAAAGGCCATAAAAATACCATAAATAACAAGGGATGCATTGTTTCCCAATAACATGGTAGAAATAAAGTTAGGAGAATGCTTGACAAAATAAGAGAGAATACGTCCGGTAAATCGACCTTGTTGCTTGTCTAGTTCAATCTTTAAGCGATTTGCAGATACAAAGGCAATCTCCATCCCTGAGAAGAAAGCGGAGCAAAATAGGGTAATTATGATGATGAGTACGGTCTGGGGTACCTCGTCCATAGTCAGAAAAAGTCTTTAACGAAGATATGGTTTTTTACTTAGATAGTAAACGTTTTCAATTTTGATTCCATCCACTGCTGTTAAATTCAGCTTTACCAACTTCACAAAAAACATTACAATCTTGGTTTAATAATATTTTTTTTGATCATTATCACGCTTTTACCTCTTCCAGATCAAAACCAATATCTTTTCTGAAATAAGCTTTGTCAAAACTTATTTTTTTGATGTTTTCATAGGTTCTTTCCAGTGCTTTTTCCTGATTTTTCCCATACGAAGTTACACACAACACCCGTCCACCTGAGGTGACATAAGTTGGACCGTCTTGTTTGGTGCCGGAATGGAAGATCATGGAGTCAAAAATGCCACTTATCCCTTCAATATTTTTTTCTTTTTCATATTCTCCTGGATATCCTCCTGAGACCATCATCACGCCTACAGCCACCCGCTCATCAAAAAAAACATCTCTTTCAGAGAGTGTTTGCGTTGCTACGCCTTCAAAAAGTTCAAGAATGTCAGATTTTAACCTGGGAATCACAACTTCTGCTTCAGGATCCCCCAAACGACAGTTGTACTCAATTACATAAGGGTCTTTTCTCACATTGATCAATCCAAAAAAGATGAAGCCTCTGTAATCGATTCCCTCATTTTTTAGGCCTTTGATGGTAGGGATGATTACCTGATTCTCTACTTTATCCATAAATCCAATATCTGCAAACGGAACGGGTGAAATGGCACCCATCCCCCCAGTGTTGAGTCCTGTATCTCCTTCTCCTATTCGTTTATAGTCTTTTGCTTCAGGTAGAATTTTGTAGGATTGCCCGTCAGTAATCACAAAAACGGATAATTCAATGCCATCCAAAAATTCTTCAATTACCACGGTGCTGGAAGCTGCTCCAAATTTTTCATCTTCCAACATCTCTTTCAACTCTTGTTTTGCTGTGTCCAAGTCATCTAGTATCAACACTCCTTTTCCGGCAGCCAGACCATCTGCTTTTAGCACATAAGGAGGTTTCATTTTATCCAGATAGGCATATCCTTCTTCAATATTCTCTTTTGTAAAAGCCTGATACTTTGCTGTTGGAATATTGTACTTTTTCATGAACTGCTTAGAGAATTCTTTTGAACCCTCCAGTTGTGCGGCTTGCTTATTTGGGCCGATAACAGCAATGTGTTTGATTTCTTCATCTGCCAGAAAAAAGTCATGGATTCCTTCTACCAAGGGTTGTTCAGGTCCAACCACCACAAAATCTATTTTTTTTTCGATACAAAAAGCTTTGATGCGTTCAAAATCGTTTACCTGTATATCTACATTGACGCCCACCTGATTGGTTCCGGCATTTCCGGGAGCGATAAAAAGTTTGTCAATTTGTGAGCTTTGTGCTATTTTCCAGCTGATTGCGTGCTCTCTACCACCTGATCCAAGGACAAGTACATTCATGAAGATGAATTTTTGTTCAAAGGTAGGGATTGAGGGGGGTGATTTGAAAAAATCTTATTAACAAAGGGGGATTTTTTTCAAGTTTATTCAAAGTTAAGGCTTAATGAATTTCCAGTCTTTTATCGGATCAAATCGTTTCCAGGATTCTTTCACAGATGGATGTTCCAGCACTGATTCAACAGAAACTTCAGGCAAGTCTTCTTCACCTACGCCATTTTTTACAAAAATAAAGTTGAACCCCAATTGATTTGCCCCTACTAAGCGGTACCCTTTCTCTTTCCCCAATTTGACCATAGCTTTGGGTGAGGCGCCATGATAAACCGGATGTTTTCCCGGAAAAACATATTTAGGGTCATAAGGTACGACAATGTTATGGCTGCCAAATTCAACATGGGTTTCAATGACCACTACATTTGGACGAACTTGCTCCAAAGCTTTCCATATCCAGTAATCATTTCCATCTATATCAATTGACAGCAGGTCAATCTCACCTTTAAGACCGGCCGATTCAACCAGTTGATTGATGTTTTCAGCGGTAACCATTGCACAGGTGAATTTGGGTGGATACATCCAGGAGTGCGGGTATTTGGAATAAAACTTTCTACCCCTTTTAATAGCGCTTTTATTACCGTCAATAAACAAACCATGAAAACCAAAATTGAATGCGAGATTTGCACAATTGCTATTAATGCCATCATCCGACCCTATTTCAACAAAGATTTTGTGGCGCATGCCTATAATCGCAAAAATGTACAATAGTAAACCGTCTTCTTCGTATTGTGAAAACACCCGGTACCCGGCATCCTTTATAGGGGGTAATTGCCCTAATTTACGCCAAACCTGATACTGATTAAACAGTTGTCGTTGCCCCACTTGCACACTGGCAGAAAATCGGTTCCGCACTTTGAGGATATAAAATTTATCTTTTAGTATGTTTCTCAACCAACCCATTAGTTTCCTGTAAATATCCAATCAATTTCTTTGTCCCATTTTGATTTGATGCGCACCGTTTCTGTATTGTACACCACTTTCTCGGGTAAACGGATTTCAGAAAGGGATCCTGATGTCCATTCTCCGTTATTATCTGTATCGAAAATTAGCCGTAACTGATAATTTCCCGGTATCATTTTTTCAAACCTCAATTGCCCTTGTTCATACACTGACTCCCTCACTATTTCATTTTTATCATCCAGTACATGCAGAATAACCGGAACATCAAAGGTGGTATCAATCGTTACGATCAACGTTCCATAAAAATCGTCCGATTCATTTTCAAACATTAATTCAATGTTTTTTTCATTCATCCTGTTGAACACAGAAATAACAGCTGCCGAATCGATTGAAACAAATTGTGCGTTTGTTCCCGCTGTCATAAACTCTAATGTACGTAAATTAAGCTGATAATCGGGTGTTTTTACTTCATTTGAATCGGCATCTAAAAACTGAATATTGTTTTCTTCTACCCGGCCAATGGGTTCTGTAAACGTAATTTTTAAGTTTTCTCCCGGTAGTAATTTTCCTTTATTGAGATTGTTTTTTGACTTTAGCTTAACCTCATCAGGTTTTTCAGGAATATCTTTATAAACCGGTTTTAAGGTGTCCAGGCTATCATTCAGATACAAATAAAAACGGCTGCCTGAAGAAGGGCTCTCCATCATCCAGTACACCAGTGAATCAGCACTTCCGGTATCCTCTTGTTTCAAGGGGCTATTTGCGGTGACATGAATAGTGTCCGGATCATTTGACAGCACAATTTCTAATCTCCCCGGATAAGTAAAGCTTTTCTTTTTCACGTAACACTCATCTGTTTCTTCTTTAAATGCGTGGAGACTAAGTGTGTCTATATTTTGATTCAACAAAAAACTACGTTCTTTTAAAAAAGCAATTTGCTCTCCTCTTTCGTATTTCAAATTTTTGTTCTTATCCTGTATGGCAAATAAATAGTAACTCCCGTCTTTTATATAACTTAATTTAAAGCGACCGCTCTTATCCGTAATCCCAAGATAAGTGGGCTCAAATTTATAAGGGATAGAGTCAAAGTTAGCGGCGACACTTTTGGGATATAATCCTACCACCACCTCTTTTAAAGGGATGTTAGTAAACGATTCTTTTACAAGACCACTAATACTTAAAGAATCAATATAATCTCCGGTAGAAAAAACGTATTGAAAAACCGAATCATTTCTTTCTGTAATATCCTGTATTGCCCTGTTAAAGGTGATGTTGTAAGTAGTATTAGGAAGCAATTCATCCTGAAACTCAATTTTTAATTTTTTGTTTTTGGACGTAATAATAGCGGGAGTTTCTTGCCGGGGAATGATCAATATATTTTCAGTAGGTTTATTTAGCTGAATGTATTCATTAAATTTTATGTTGATCTCCCTCCCTGAAAAGTTAATTTGTCCATTGATAGGATAGGTTTTAGCTGAATCAATAGCGGGCGCATATTCATCTTTTTCCCCTCCGGTAAGCGGGGAGGTTTGGGCACAGCCCACCAATAAAAAAAGTATGATTATTCCTGTATATCTCACCTTAGCTTTTCATGAGTTCAGAAAGTATTAACGCCAACTGTTCCAGGTATATTTTGTCCGTTTCATCAAAATCTGAAAGTTGATCGCTATCCACATCCAAGACTGCCACCACTATTTCATTTTTAAAGATAGGGACAACAATCTCCGATTTACTGGCTGCGCTGCAAGCAATGTGTCCGGGAAACTGATCTACATCTTCTACAATGATCGTTTTTTTTATTTCCCAGGCTTTACCGCACACGCCTGTACCTATCTTGATACGACTACAGGCGACCTCTCCCTGAAAGGGACCCAGCACCATTTCTTCATTGTTTTTGATGAAATAAAAACCCACCCAAAAAAAACCAAGAGCTTGTTTAAGAGCAGCAGTGATGTTTGCGCAATTTGCAATAAAATCAGATTCTCCTGAAATCAATGCTTTTATTTGCGGTAATAAGGATTCATAGACCGCTTTTCGGTTTCCCTGTGGTATATTTAATTCTTCAGCCATTTAGGGGCAAAATTAACCTATTTAAACAAATAGGTCAGCAGATATATGATCGGCAATGAACATTCCTTGTTTAGACAGGCGAATTAATTGATTTTTTTCGATCAAATTTCCCTGCTTGAGATGCTTTTCAAGCGCCTTGTTAAAATCGCTTAGATTCAGTTCTTTTCCCAATTCATTTAGATCCTCTAGATTTATTCCCCAACGGGTTCTTAAGCGGGTCAGAATATAATCATTGAACTGATCGGTGGTGCTGAGTTCCTCTGTTTCAAAAAAATCAGACCCTTTATTTACCCCTTTAATGTATTGAGGATTATTCGCCACATTCCATCTTCTTTGATGACCATTGTAAGAATGTGCTGAAGGACCTATCCCCAGATACATTTTTCCCAGCCAGTAAGCCGAATTATGTTTTGAAATAAAGCCTTCTTTTGAAAAATTTGAAATTTCATACTGCTCATATCCGACTTCATTCAAGCGCGTTGTCATATAATTAAATTGTTCATGCGCTTGCTCATCTGACGGTAATTTGATTTGTCCGGTTTTTTTCCATTTGCTGAAAACCGTTTTTGGCTCAACGGTAAGGCAATAGGCCGATAAATGGGGGATATCCAATTCGATATACTTATTCAATTGTGATTTCCAGTATTCCATCCCTTTTCCGGGGATGCCATATATGAGGTCTATGGTAAGATTATCAAATCCGGCATTTTTAGCCAGCCCAATACAGTTCAATGCCTCTTCTGCATTATGCGCCCGATTCATGAGCTGAAGCACTTCACCATCAAAAGACTGAATACCAATGCTCAACCGATTAACCCCGGCTTGTTTCAGGTCTATAAGCAGTTGCGGGTTGAGATCATCCGGGTTGCACTCAAGTGTCACCTCAGCATTTTGAGTCACTTCATAGTGTTTATAGATGCTCTCAAAGATTTGTTCCAGTTGTTTTTTGGATAAAAGACTGGGTGTTCCACCCCCAAAATAAATGGTTTCAATTTTAGCTGTACCCACTTCCGAAGATCGGTTTATCAACTCCGTACAAATAGCATGAATCATTTCTTCTGCGCCACTTGTATTTGTAGAAAAATGAAAATCACAATAGTGACACTTTACCTTGCAATAAGGTATGTGGAGGTAGATTCCGGCCACAGGACTACACCTAGCTTTCTTTGGTTGTTTCTTGCTGTGGCTTATTTTCCTTGGCCGTTCTGTTTTTAAAATAAACGGTTGTCAGATCCATATAACGCATTCCGTTTGTTTCAAAATTACGCACATTGGATTGCAATAACATCAGGTCTTCACCATACCAAAGTATAATGAACGGTGCGTCTTCCATCATGATGGCTTCTGCTTCAGCAAATGCAGCATAAGAAGAGTCTTTATCAGCGGTTAAGCTTCCTCTTTCAAACGCCTCATCAAACTTGGGGTTTACATAGCGTGAGCTATTCATATAAGAAGGTTTATCTCTTGAATCAGGAACAATTTTACCATATGCATTTACCAAAAATGTTTCAGGATTCGGGTAATCTCCAAACCAGGTAGCCCGGAAAATATCCGCAGTACCCATTGCTTGATTTTCAATCAACTGATTAAACTCAATCCCCTCAATATCAACATTGATATTCAAGGCACTTCTTAGCTGGCTTTGAATTTCCGAAGCAATTAGGTAATGATCATTGCCCAGTCTAAACTGCATGGAGAGATTTGGAAAGCCTTTTCCTCCGGGATAGCCTGCCTCTGCCAATAACTTCTTTGCTTGCTCCGGATTGTAAACATACCCTGCATCTTCTATCGTTTCAAAATCGTATCCTTTGAGAATTTTTGTCAAGGGAGGTGTGATACCAAATTTCCCAATTTCATAGGCTTGATTTTTCATGATCTTTTCTACCAACTTTTTACGGTTAATAGCCATGTTGAGCGCTTGTCGTACTTTTTTATTTTTCAATACCGGTGTGGTCATGTTGAGTTCAAGATAAGTGGTAGACAACTGAGGTTGTGAAATCAGCATATATTTTGGCGGATTACTTTCAAAATCTTCGATTCTCTCTTCAAGAACTTCTGAAATACTGGTGATCGGAACATTGGGTATGTAAGAAAGTCCTTTATCCCAAAACAAATCCATTTGATCCTCAGAATGCTCATAATATTTGAAAACTACTGAATCTAAATAAGGCAATTGATTTCCTTCATCATCACTTAAGTAATAATTTGAATTTCTATACAACTTCACCAATTCAGAATTTGACCCTTTCTTGTCATAGATGAAAGGACCTGTTCCAACGGGATGAAATTCATCTGTTTCAAACGATTCTTTTGGCACAATTGTCGCAAAAACAGTGGCGAGTTTTTGAAGGAAAACAGAACTGGGCTCAGTAATTTCAATGGATACTTCATTTTCATTTGCACTGATTCCCGAAATATGATCTGCTGTTCCGTTGTAATACTCTTCTCCACCTACAATCGACCCTTTAAAATTATAGTAGGCTCTATTTGTGGTCTCATTTTTAAAAATATTTTGAAAAGAAAAAACAACATCTTCTGAGTTAAGTTTTCGCCCTTTTCCATCAGGGAAGCAAGGATCATCATGAAAATAGACATCTTCTCTAATCGTGAAAGTATAAATTGTTCCTTCTTTAGAAACTGTCCATTCAGAAGCAAGTGCCGGTTCAATCTCTAAAGTTTTAGGATTATACTTCACCAGCCCCTCAAGAACTTGATCATATACTTGAGCGGTTTCCAGTTTCTGCATTTCAGTAGGTCGGATTGCTTTGAAATAACTTCCTGTTGGCATAGTAAAAACACCCCCATATATCGATTCATTTTCTTTATTGTCAGAATCGTTAGATGAGCCATTACAGCCAAGTAAAATTAGAGAGATGGTTAAACCAAGCAGTTTATTTAATTTATTCATGCTTTGATGTTGAAAATATTATACTTCTTTTAATTAACTAAAGCCAAATATAAAGTAAATTTATTTATTTGAAATCGATTTTGCTTTGTAATTGGTAGAGTTAAAAGTTTGCGGAGACAAAAAAATAAGGTTTTAACTTGTTTATCTCTATGGGAAGTTTTAATATTGCACTTACTTATACCGAGTGTAAAAGCATTTTAATATAACTATAATGTTGAAAAACAATATCTTACTGCTGATTCTTTTTCTTGGCGGTTCATTTGCGTCCTATGCTGACTTGTCAATAGAAGGCCATTATCAGGGAAAAAACTTATATGTTCAAAATCCAGAAGACGAAGATGGTTTTGGATTTTGTGTAACAAAAGCTACCGTAAACGGAGATCCGATTTCAGATGGGATTCAATCTACGGCTTTTGAAATCAACTTTGCCGAGTTCAATGTAAACATTGGTGATCCTGTTTTTATTGTGCTTGAGCATGGTATTGGCTGTAAACCAAAAATTTTAAATCCTGAGGTATTACTCCCGAAAAGTACTTATGTCATTCAAGACATTTCGTGTTCACCTGATGGTTCTCTAAGTTGGACAACTACAGATGAATCCGGAAAATTACCTTTCGTGATCGAACAATACAGATGGAATAAATGGGTTGCAGTTGGTGAAGTGGATGGAGTAGGAACTGCCACAAAAAACACTTATGAGTTTCAGGTAAGCCCTCACTCTGGTGAGAACAAAGTACGCGTAGTTCAAACAGATCATACCGGCAAGAAAAAGCCTTCAAAGGCATGTACTTTTTCAAACCCAAATATTAAAGAACCAGAATTGAACCCGAAGAAGGTTAAAAAAGAAATTAAGTTTACTGCCAATGGATCACCGGTTGAAACAAAATATGAGATTTACGACGCCTATGGTAATATTGTAAAGAAAGGCGTAGGGTCTACCGTGAATTGTGAGAACCTTAAAAAGGGAGCTTATTATATAAACTATGATAATAAAAACGAAAAGTTTATTAAGACCTAAATAAAAAGTACGTACTGAAAGCCCATCTGCCTTAGGCGGGTGGGTTTTTTTATTTTAGCACCTATGAAATTAGAACACATTGGCATTGCGGTAAAAGAATTAGAGGCATCCAACAAACTTTTTGAAATCCTTTTTGATTCTCCTCATTATAAAACTGAAGAGGTGGCCTCAGAGGGGGTTACAACTTCTTTTTTTCAGTTGGGTAATACAAAAGTAGAATTATTAGAGGCCAGTTCTGAAAGTTCAGCCATTGCTAAATTTATAGCAAAGAAAGGAGAGGGAGTTCACCATTTGGCATTTGAAGTTCAGGATATAGATTTTGAAATTGACCGACTATCAAAGGCAGGTTTTCAGCTGATACACGAGACGCCAAAAGAAGGAGCAGACAACAAACGCATTGCTTTTTTACACCCAAAATCAACCAACGGCGTTTTAATTGAACTTTGTCAGGAAAAAGGTTAAACCGGTAACTGAATTCTAAAAGTTGTTCCTTTGTTTACTTCTGAATGCAAAATGAACACCTTTCCTGAATGAAATTCTTCAATGATTCTTTTTACCAATGATAACCCCAGCCCCCAACCTCTTTTTTTGGTCGTGTAACCGGGTCGGAATACCGATTTGATTTTATTTGGCGGAATTCCCTTTCCATTATCTTTAATATCAATAATCACTTCATCTTCTTGTTGGTGAACAATCACTTCAATTACTCCTTTCCCCTCCATAGCATCTACCGCATTTTTTGTAATATTTTCAATCACCCACTCAATCAATGAAGCATTTATATACATTTCTATTTGATCTTGTTCTGCAGTAAATTTTAATTCGATTTTGTTAGAAATTCGACTTCTCAAGTAGTCTACTGCTCCTTTCACAACAGCAACCGCATTTTCTTCTTTTAAATTTGCTTTGGATCCTATTTTTGAAAATCGGTTGGTTACTGTATTTAACCGATCTATATCTTTATTGATTTCTTCAGTAATACTTTTATCTACTCCTTTAGACTCCAATAATTGGTTCCATGCCATTAAAGAAGAAATGGGCGTTCCTAATTGATGTGCCGTTTCCTTTGCCATACCTGCCCAAACCTGGTCTTGTTCAGCTTTTCTGAAGGTGGAAAAAGCCAAATAGGCAATTAACACAAAAAGTCCGATAATGAAAAACTGCACAAAGGGAAAAAATTTCATTTGTGTAATCTCTTCAGAATGTTCGTAATAAATAACACCTTGTCTTTTACTCCCCAGCTCAACGCTAATAGAGTCACCCGATTGGTTTAGTTTATTGATCAATGCACTCACATTTGTACTGTCATAATCCAATCGATTGGTGGCAATTACCTCCCGATTGCTTTTATCAATAAACAGTACAGGCACCAAATATTCATTGGTCACCAGCTCACTACTAAAGGCATCAACCAACGAATCCCGAGTATATTCTAGCGCGTTTAATTTTTGAGTTCGGAAATAAATGGAATCAAAATAAAATACTTTCTGTTTTTCTCCATAGTAAAGGTCAATTTCTAAAGGCGGATGATCTTCTCTCCAAAAACTGATGTATTCATATAAACTATCTGACTTTGTTTTGCGAAACAGGGAATCACGAAACGATTTGTCTCTATCCCCATAGTTTTTTCTAACCTGCCGGTTAATGAGTGAGTCTAACATCCCCAAATTGTAACTGGAAACGACTTTTTCGTTCATATCTGTTATGATAATAGGAATGGCGTTATTTTGCTGAAGGATTTTTACTACAAAAGAATAATCTTCGGCGGGTTTATTCACCTCTTCCATAGCCAACGACCACATTTCTACTTTTTGCCGATCTCGTTCTTTCAGATCTTTCAATGCCTTGCTCAACTCATCAAAAGCATTATTGGTGAGATTCACCAATTCTGATTTACGTTTTACTGCATCTGCCCATTGTTCAATACGATTAATTTCGCGCTCCTGCACCTTATCTACAATAGAAAAGGAGAACCATAGAGATGCGGCTACCAGCAAAATGGCAGCCCCCAGTAAGGCAATTTTCCAACGTTGTTTTTTGTGATAAAGGTTCATTCTGATATATAGCTATCGCTAAGAACGGGATAAAAGACGAATTATTCTACTGAATTCGCTCATACTGTATACTGTCTTTTTTCTTATCTGCATCCTCTTTCCATTTCTGAAACAACTTTATGCTGTGGTCTTTATTTTTTTGTTCGGATTTTTTCTTTTCTTCTTTTTCCGGGGAATTATCATCTTCTTCCTCTTCTCTTCCGTCCTCTTTGTCGTAGATAATAAATTCAACTTCATTTCGATTATCTCTTTCGATCTCTTTTATCGTAGAATCTTTTTTAAAGAGGCCTAGTTCAGATTTCAGAATCGACTTCATATCTTCTTTTTCTTTTGCGAGTTCTTCTTTTCTATTTACCCTTCTTTCATCTTCATCCAATGCAAATTGCGGATTGTTTAAATCCCCAAACATGGTCAGGTAGATAACCAGCCCAAGCCCGTCATCTTCTACAATTCCAAATTCATTTTCTTCAACCGGGGTCTTTAGCTCACGAAATCTAAAACTAAAATGGTACTCAATTTCATTATCAAAGCTGTGCCATCCAAACATTTCTACATCCACAGCATTGGTTTTTATTTTCATTTTAGGAATGGTGATCCGGCGATTCTTAATCGTAATTTCATTGTCAATATGTGAAAATTTCAGGTGCAATAATTTCTCTTCAAACTGGTCAATGTGCTTATTCATTAGCATTTTCAACGCCTTGTTTGAACGCATATAAGCGGTGATCTCTTTCATGGCATTCAGTTCATTTAATTCTCCACTGTCAATCATTAGGTTCGACTTAGCAAACAACTGATCTTCTATTAATGAGAAATAAGCATTAAAAGCGATCATCATTTCTATATCACCACTCAATGTTCCGGATAGATGCTCTGCCATAATTGATTGTTGCTGAAAATTATTCCAGTCGGCAAACAGTTTTTTGATGTTGATCCGATCAAATCGCATATTTCCTGAAATGAGATTTCCCTTGCTCAATTGATTGTCAAAATTCAACTGACCACTTACTTCGCCGTTATAGGCCGCCAACTTTAAATTGTTCAATTGCACTTTCCGATCAGACATGAGCATTTTACCAGATATTTTCTGGAAATGATGTGTTTCCCACCTTAATTGGTTGACATTTACATCCACATTGAGATTTAAATTAGCCGGTAGTTCAAACACACTCAGCGGATCATCCTTTGACTTTTCAGAACTACTGAGAAATTCATTCAAATCCAATTGATCTGACTCTATACTGGCAACCATCCCCAAATCACCTGATCCTTCTATGTACGGAATGAAATTTTTGAGTGCTCCATTTAAAAGAAGATCTGAGTTTGTTGTTTTTATCGATAACTGGTGTGCTGCCGCATTTTCACCATTTAAAATGATTTCTCCGTTGATCTGCCGATAAAATAATTTGTCCGCTGTTCCCTGATACGATACATTTGATAATAATAAATTCCCATCTGATTTTGTTACTTGAAATTTTTCAGTGCGATATTCAGGATCAAAAAACTGCATGATCGCTGCAATATTAAAGTTTACCTTTCCTCCCAGTTTTTCTATTTGCTTAAACTTGAAAAATTGTTGGAATTTCATCAGATCCAGATTTCCTTTCATTTTAGTATCTATCAATGGTTGCGCAAAATCAGTCACCACGGCTTCCCCATTAAAATAGCTGTCCAACATTTTAAATTTAACGGCTTTAAACTCCAATTCTTCCTGTCTGTTTTCTTGCTTGTTTTGATAGTGACCTTTGAAACTCACATCATAAATTTTAAGTTGCTGTTCGGGTTCAGTCACCGATCCTTCAGCAATTGAAAAATCAGCCTCAACAGATGGCATTTCAGTCACCGATCTTTCCCCTTTTATGGTAGAAATAAAATCAATTGTCCCCTCTCCTTCATACGCTTTAACATCTTCAAGACTTTCATCTACCATACTGTTTGCCATGTCGGCAAGTCCGATATCGTTGCCGGATATTGATAAATCAATCAGTGAAGAATCAATGAACCCCTGAATATGAAAAGGCATTTTTTCAATCATCAAATCACCCTTGCTAAAAGTGTATGATTGCGCTGCCGTATTTACTGCCAAATTCAAATCCAATTGTGCTGTTTTTTCTTTAAGCAGGGTGAATGAATTGCTTTTGAGTTGGTGAATATCCAGATCTGCCTCTGCCAGTAAATTATATTGATTATCTGAGAAATCTCCCGATAATAAACCTTGATTAATACCCACCTCATAGAATTGTTTTGCTGCGAAATTCTGATAGCTAAACTCAATTTGGTCAAGAGTGAGTAACTCCAGAGAAAATGAAAAATTCACACTGTCATTATTCTCTTTTTCTGAAGGCTTGAGAATATCATAGTTTACCTGCCCGTCATCTGTTGTTTTAAGTCGTAGTGTTCCTCTGTGGGCGCTCATTCGTTTTACCTTATAATCCCCACTGAAAACATCCATTACATTAAAATTGAAAAACAATTGATCTGCATAAAAAAGGGTGTCGGCACTTTCCAGTTTTTCGTAAGCATCCGGAACAAGCACTTTTTCAAAAGCAATAGAGGCAGATGGAAAATCATAAAAAAGAGACAGTTCAATATTCTGAACCACCACCTTTGATCGTAAGTGTTGATTTAAAGCATCAATGGCATACTGTTTAATGTCATCTTCGTACACTTTTAACAGCACGGTAAGGCCGGTCACAATGAAGAGACCTACAAAACAAATCCAGAAGAGAATTTTTTGTAGAATTTTAAGTGCCTTGCGCATACCCGGTGAAGTTATGGCAATATAGCGCAGCTTTGAACAGCTGGTTACAGATATTATCCACCTTCAACAGTTGACAAGCTGAATTAGTTAAGGGGTTAGATCACTATTTCAAAAAAAGCAGATTTATTTTTTTGCTTCTTTTTTGACCTCTTCAATCACTTTTTCATTCAAAACATCATAAATAGTGTCCATGACCTCTTTCATGGTGTCTAGCGCTTGTAATAATTCAGAGTTCGGGTCAGAAACTTGCTTGTTTACTTCTTGCTCTACTTTATCAAAGGTCTGATTGATCAAGCTGTTTAAGTTATTCTGGTTTTTATTCGGGCTTTTATCTATTTCCTGAGACTTTGTTTCACTTCCATTACTTTCACTCGTTTGTTCAGCTGTGCAAGAAATAGTCATTCCTAAAAGAACAAGCACAAAAAAATTTATTCTATTTTTCTTCATTTTTCACTAATTAGTTTACCATCATAAAGTTAAAATTATTCTTTTACTTTCTTAAAACATTGATGTCCGGTGAAAATTAGTTGGCTTTTTTAGTGATCACCACACTAGAATAAAACCATCCCTGACGATCCTTTTCCCCTCTGCCAACTGGCGGATCGCTTGATAATATTAAAGTCAAGCCATTTCACTCCCTTTAGGGAGGGGAAATGAAATGGCGGAAAGGGGAGTCATTACTTCCAAAATTTGTCAATTCTGAAAACGACCCTCATTGAAAACAAAACTCCTGAGGCAACTGTCAGTATTGACTTATTGGAAGTCTAACTTTATTTCCCCGGACATCAATGTTCTTAAAAATAAAAAAGACAGTTCTATTTCAATTTCTTATGGATAAACTTGTTAAATTTGAGAGAAATGATAGATTACATTTTTACTAACCATAAAATAAAAAAATAAGATGGCTTTTAAATTACCAGATTTACCTTATGCACATGATGCATTAGAACCTCATATTGACGAAAAAACTATGACCATTCACCATGGCAAGCACCATCAAGGCTATACTGACAAGCTAAATGCTGCTATTGAAGGAACAGACCTTGATGGAAAATCAATCGAAGAGATCATGAAAAACGTGGGGGGCAATGCTGCTGTAAGAAATAATGGCGGTGGATACTATAACCACAGCTTGTTTTGGAAAGTGATGTCCCCCAATGGAGGTGGAAAGCCTTCAGGAGAATTGGCAGATGCCATAAATAGTGCTTTTGGGTCATTTGATGCCTTTAAGGAAAAATTCTCAAGCGCAGCCGCTACTCAATTTGGGTCAGGCTGGGGATGGCTTTGTGTACACAAGGGTGGTAAAGTAGATGTTTGTTCTTCTCCCAATCAAGATAATCCGTTGATGCCAGGTGTAGGTTGTGGCGGAACACCAATTCTTGGGATTGATGTGTGGGAACATGCCTATTACCTGAAATATCAAAATAAAAGACCGGACTACATTAATGCATTTTTTAATGTGATCAATTGGGACGAGGTTGCAAAACGATATGCGGCGAATAAGTAATTTTGAGATAACATGATCGACTAAACCCGTACATGTTTAATATGTGTACGGGTTTTTATATATTTAGGGAGATGAAAAAACTACTTCTGCTGACATTTTTGAGTTGGACATTGCTTTCTTGCCTGAAAGATAAAACACAGCCCGTTGGCGGTTGTTATGAGGCGATTTCTTATTCTACTGATATTCGCCCAATTATTGAGAATTCATGTAAGACACAATTAGGAGCTGGAACTGGCTGCCATGATGCTTGGATTGATAAATATGATGCCATAGAGGGCGCTATCAATTCCGGTGCCTGGGAGAACGAAATATTCGTAGAAATGACAATGCCACAAATTCCGAATAATTTTGGAATCGATTCACTGACGCAGGATGAATTAACAACTATGCGTTGCTGGATTGAACAGGGATATCCTGAAAACTAGATCTACGTCCAAATATTGCTTTACAATTACTAAATTTGCGCCTTCAAAAGAAGGACAGATTAAATCGTAAAGAATCATGGAGTATAATTTTCGGGACATTGAGGATAAGTGGCAGGCGTACTGGGCAAAAAACAAAACCTTTGCCGCAAAAGACGATCCTTCATTACCGAAATACTACGGTTTAACTATGTTTCCATATCCATCCGGAGCCGGATTGCATGTTGGGCACCCACTTGGATACATTGCCTCTTGTATTTATGCACGTTATAAGAAATTGCAGGGATACAATGTGCTTCACCCAATGGGGTATGATTCTTTTGGCCTACCCGCAGAGCAGTATGCGATTCAAACAGGGCAACATCCCGCAATTACAACTGAGCAAAACATTAAGCGTTACCGTGAACAACTGGATAAGATTGGCTTTTCATTTGATTGGGAGAGAGAAGTGCGAACATCTGATCCAAGTTACTACAAATGGACGCAGTGGATCTTCAAACAGCTCTACAATTCGTGGTACAACAATAAAACCAATAAGGCAGAATCAATTGAATCTCTGGTAAAAATCTTTGAAAAAGAAGGAAATGCAACGGTGGATGCTCCAAATGATCAAAAAGACACTTTTACTGCTGCTGCCTGGAACGAGCTATCGGAAAAAGCACAGCAAAATATATTGATGAAATATCGCCTCACCTACTTAGCGGATTCATGGGTGAACTGGTGTCCGGCATTGGGAACTGTTTTGGCCAATGATGAGATCAAAGACGGTGTTTCAGAAAGAGGAGGCCATCCCGTTGAACAAAAGCTTATGCGGCAGTGGTCAATGCGGATCACAGCTTATGCAGAGCGTTTATTAAACGATTTGGAAACTGTTGATTGGTCGGACGCAATCAAAGAACAGCAAAGGAATTGGATAGGAAAATCGGTTGGGGCTGAGGGTCATTTCAAACTTGTGGGTGGAAAGGAAATAATAGAAGTCTTCACCACCCGCCCAGACACTATCTTCGGTGTGTCTTTTATGGTGTTGGCGCCTGAGCACGAGCTTGTAAATAAAATCACGACAGCAGAATACAAAGAAGAAGTTGATGAATACGTTAAGCAAGCCGGTTTAAAAACAGAACGCGACCGTCAATCAGACGTCAAAAATATTACGGGACAGTTTACCGGAGCTTATGCCATTCATCCTTTTACCGGTGAAAAACTACCCATTTGGATTGCAGATTACGTGTTAGCCGGCTACGGAACCGGAGCGGTAATGGCCGTTCCCTGCGGTGACCAACGTGACTGGGATTTTGCGAAGCATTTTAACATTCCGATTAAAAATATTTTTAAAGATGTCGACATCTCTGAGGGGGCATATACGGAAAAGGATGCCGTCATCACAGATTCAGATTTTCTGAGCGACCTGCCGGTAAATAAAGCGATAAAAACCGCCATTTTTCACATTGAAAAAGAGGGTATCGGTAAAGGGCGGACCAATTACCGCTTAAGAGACGCCGTTTTTTCGCGTCAACGTTACTGGGGAGAACCTTTTCCGGTGTATTACAAAGACGGAACCCCGTACCTTTTAGAGGATGATCAATTGCCGGTTACCCTGCCTGAAGTTGACAAGTATTTGCCTACAGAAGACGGGGAGCCACCTTTGGCAAGAGCTAAAAAAGACGCCTGGGACGTTGAATTTGACGGCGAGCGTATGGAGTACAACACCATGCCGGGTTGGGCAGGGTCTTCCTGGTATTTTTTGCGTTACATGGATCCCCACAATGAAAAAGCCTTTGTGTCTAAAGAAAAAGCCGATTACTGGAATCAGGTTGATCTCTATATAGGAGGATCAGAACACGCCACAGGACATTTACTTTACTCCCGTTTCTGGACGAAGTTTCTGTATGACATGGGGTATATTTCTTTCCATGAGCCCTTCATAAAAATGATCAACCAAGGGATGATTTTGGGGAATAGTGCGTTTTATTATAGCACTGTTAAAATTGATTTCAGCTTTTTTGGTTCAGGAAGGTCGCATGATCACAACGCTTTCGAGAGGAATGAGTTTCTAAATAGCTTATTACCTCCAATTTTTATCTCGGCTGATCTAATAAATAGCAACAACGTTCACGACAAAATATTGAATGCAATCTCTAAAGAAATTCGGTCATTTTATGAACGATTCGGCGAACAGGATAAGGTTCAAATTCTAGATGTTAATACTCAGAAGCTTCATATGGACATCAGGAATATTGAAAATGATGCAATAGATCTAGAAAAAGTAAAAATCGATAACCGATATCCAGAATTTGAGAAGGCAATTATTATTCGAAATGAAGAGGGTAAACTAATATGTGAACGTGAGGTAGAGAAGATGTCAAAATCAAAATACAACGTTGTCACTCCTGACACAGATCCTGACACCGGCAAAGAAGGTTTAATAGAACAATACGGCGCAGACACCCTCCGTTGTTACGAGATGTTTTTGGGGCCACTAGAACAGGCTAAGCCCTGGGATACGCAAGGCATTAACGGCGTCCATAATTTCTTGCGCAAATTCTGGCGATTGTTCCATGATGCAGAGAATAACTTCTCAGTTTCAGAAGGAGAGCCCGATAAAAAATCCTTAAAAACACTGCACAAAACCATTAAAAAAATCACGGATGACCTGAATCGATTTTCGTTTAACACGGCGGTTTCTAACTTCATGATTTGCGTCAATGAACTCACAGATCAAAAGTGCAACAACAAGGGCATTTTGAAAGAATTGGTCGTGCTGATATCTCCTTATGCACCACACATTGCTGAAGAACTGTGGTCCAAATTAGGTGAGCAAAAAAGTGTAACAACCGCCAAATTTCCCGAGTACAATGAAGCGTATTTAAAAGAATCCGAATTTGCGTACCCCGTATCATTTAACGGTAAAATGCGCTTCAAGATTGAACTGCCAACGGATTTCTCAAAAGAAGAAGTTGAAAAAGAAGTACTGGCCGCAGAGGAATCTCAAAAGTGGCTGGAAGGTAAAGCGCCGAAGAAAGTGATTGTGGTTCCAGGGAGGATTGTGAATATTGTTGTTTAGCGCTGTGAGTGTTGAGTAATTGTGTTTCATACCAATAGACGAGAATAATTCCAAATATCACAAGCAGCAGAGGAAGAATATAATAAGCACTTAGATTAAAGACCAAAATTAATATAAATGAAGCATGAGTGATTGTCTCGACATTGTATTTTCGCTTGAAGGTTTAAGGAAAACAAATGTTTTTTTGGGGTTCCATTTGAACTCGCTGAAATTGTTTCCGAGGGGGATAATTTTTCAGGAATGAAGTTAGCGGTTTACATTTATTCTGGTTAATTTGAATGAGAAGACTTCCAGAAATGGCTGTCCACGAACTTGGTGACGCTTTTTGAAAAAGGCAATAATAAAATAGCCAATGAAACATTAAAAATCAAATGGGCATAGGCTACTTGTATAGCAATGGACGCATCAATTGAGGCTATCATTTCAGAATATATTTTGTGCAGGGGTAAGTAAATCAAAACACCAAATATATTGACCAATAAATTCAAGAGAGCGGTTTTTTGTGCCACTTGATTCAGCTTTATAGCTGCTATAAAAGCGGTAGAAGTGGTGCCCAAATTAGCCCCAACGAGTATGCCAATAGCACTATTTAAGTCCAGAATGCCCTGACCGGCTAAAATAATAGCTAAACCTACAGTAACTGAGCTGGATTGTGTAATTGTGGAAATGATCATTCCCAGTAAAACTCCCAAAAAGGGGTTGGAGGCATACATCAAAAATTCTTTTGTTGTTTCACTAGTGTTTAAAGGTTCTAGAGTACCTCCTATTAGTTTTAAACTAAATAAGATCAAGCCCAAATAAAATATAGGTTTAGAGTAAAACTTCATTTTACCCGGGAAATAACCAAGTATAAAGCCAATACTCACCAATATGATTCCTAAATACGCTATATCCATAGAAACTAACCAGGCGGTAAGGGTTGTTCCAATATTGGCTCCCAATATGATGGGTAGTGTATTCGCAAAACTCAATACTTCTGAGTCTACAAATGAAACGACAATAGATATTACGGCAGAGGAGGATTGAATAATTGCTGTAGCAGCAATTCCCAAAATTAAACCACTTATGCGGTTGGATGAAAATTTGTTAACACTGGCTTTGATGCGATTGCCTGCCCGATCTTTTAGTTTTGCTGAAAAATGCTCAAGACTATGAATGAACAGTCCAATAGAGGCAATAACTCCAAAAATAAGTTCTGACCAGTGCATGCGTCAAAAATAATGGAAGAAATTGAAAGGTGATGAATTTTTAAGAGATAATATGCCGTGGCCTCGCTCGTCTCAGACAGCGCGAGGAAGGATCAAATGCCATTCAGTTTGAGTTATTGTGAGAGTACTGAGGGACAAAACAGTTTGGAGTGTGAATCTTAGCGGATTCAAACCGTTTTTGGCAAAAGTTCAAACCACAATAAAAAACCCGAAAACCCTGTAAATAGTAAGTTTAGAAAAAATATAAAACCAACCCTTAGTGGCCCCTAAAGGCGTTAGTTCAAACTTTTCAAAAGAAAATTTGGAGGAAATTGAAAAGATCTTTTCAATTGACTAAGATTTTGGGGAAGCTTACAACTTAATCACCATCATATTCTTCATGATTAGGATTTAGCTGATTGGAATGATTGTCATTATCATAGTCATGGTCATCACCACCTTGATAATTTTCGTTATTGGGGTTTAACTGATTTGCATGATTGTCTAAGTCTGCTTGTTTTTCTTCTTTAGGATCTTTCATAATTTATTTTTTAATGAATATAGTTCAGAACCTTGAGTGTTAGAAATATTACTTAACAAAAGAATGACAGCACTTATTAATCGAATGCTGATAGCAATTATTTGTAAATCAACCTAAAAGTGGAGCGCAAAACTGTACCAAAATTGAGGTATTTAGTTTAAAAAAACCGATCTTGCAATTGCACCTCTTATTGTAGTGCCTAAATCCCAATCGGTTAAGGTAGAAGGTGAGTTTTCAGGCAATCAAAATATCCAATTTTTGAATATTGACCCGATAACAAAAGTAGAATTTCGCCGGATAAGTGATGAACTGGAACAAGAGGTATAAACAATAGTGTAGTTCAGTAATAACCTATAAAAATTGAGTTTAGATTCACAACTTGCGATTAGTTAGACCAATTTGCAGGTATATTTGGTCGAGACTTTAAAATTCTGTAATGGGGTAAAAATTAGTTAATAATTTTGTGCAGTTTTTTTGATAAATAAAAAAGACGTATCTTTGTAGATAACAATTGAAAGGAGTTAACCATGGGGTTTTCAAAAGGAGGGTTAAAAGTATTAGATTCTGTTCATACAAATCACGACCGTAAAGAAATAACGGTTAAACTGTCTGAAGACAAAAAAGTCAGAATTAATATTAAACCAAGATTAATGTCAAATGCTGAAATCGAGGAAAAAAGAATTAGTGCGTATGAATACGTACTTTAGTTAATCACATTAAAATTATAGAGGCTATTCATTATTTGGTGGATAGTCTTTTTTTATGTTTGATATTAAATCAGCATATTGGGCAACACCATTAAACAATCGTAACAAAAAAGGCATACCTAACATTGGGAGCCTAACCCGCGAAAGATTGTATAAGTTTACTTGTGATAATAAAATCCCGTACCATATTATTGTTGAAGAATATGGTGATGAGTTCCAGTTTATCAAATTTTATCCAGCAAGCAAAAAAAGGGATAAGGATCGTTTTAAAATAAGAACTAATTCTCAAAAAGATTTCAGTAAGATAGTTGCAACTTGTATAAAAGTTTGTACGATCTTGTTAGAAGAGAATCCTGAAAAGGTTATTGGCTTTTTTGGTCAGTGGGATGATAAGGATATAGCCCGTAAAGACGTAATAACACAACGATACAGAATCTACGAAAGATTGACAATATCAAAATTCAACAAAAAAAACTATAATTTCATTACTATTGATGAATCTTTAAATTTGTTATTAGTCACCTCAAGGAATGACAGGAAAAGAAGTGATGAAAAAGATAGGGATTACATTTCTAAACGATTGACAGAATTATTTCCACCGGAAAAATATCACGAAATAATAAACCCCCTTATTTATAACTAATCTCAGTTTTACGGGGAAAATGTGGGGAACAAAAAAGGTAATTAACTGTAAAACAATTAACTACCTGCTATAAATGTGCCCTCGACAGGATTATTCGTTCCTCATGATCCTTTGAGCTCCGAATTCCGAAAGCAAAACTCATCAAATTTTCAATTTGCTGGTTTTTGTTTGTGTATTTCCTCACCTGAATAAATTCAGCTCGGATCTACACAAACAAAAACTCCATACGCTAAAGACGTATGGAGTTTTGCTTTCTTAGTGACCTCTAAAGGCGTTAGTTCAAACTTTTCAAAGGAGAAATTGAAGGAGGTTGAAGATGTGTTTTCTTAGATTAATCTTAGTTACCATTGTAGCTGTTGTTTTTCATCTTGGGGGTCTCAACGACACCTTGAGCAAATTCTTCAATGTCAAATAGAAACTATTTTAGTTTTTCCTCAAATATTTCCATTCTTATCTAAGCTCAATATCGGAATTATCAACTTGACTCCAATGTGGCTGATCAGGGTTGATTATCTGATTTTTAAACACGTGTTTTTCTATATGAAGTTGGTTTTCTTTGTAATTCAAGATTACCCTTTGCGAATAGATACCTTTTTCAGTAAGTTCTACAGGCAACTCGTGAATATAATACGGGTCAGAAATGTTAATATAGACTTCATCAATACTATCATCATCAAAATCAAAAACTGCAAACTGAGGGTAAATATCATTCATTTCTTTAATCTTTAATCTAAAGAATTCCCCGAGGCTTGCCTCGGGTTGTAGTAAAGGAAAAGTTTGAAAAACGGATGGTTTTTCATGACGCTTTGCAAAAGCGTATATTTGTTTTGTGGAAGATCAGCACATATTCAAGAGTCATAATAAGACACTGCTGATGTACCATTTTGTTTTTCCTATGAAGTACAGAAAAGGTGTTCTTACTGAGGAGTCAGGATTAACTTTGGTCAATATCTGCAAAAAGATATCGGCACGATATGAGATTGAATTCATTGAAATAGGTTACGAATCAGATCATGTTCATTTTCTTATTCAGAGCGTTCCGAATATGTCGGTAAGTGAAACGGTGAGAATAATAAAAAGTATAGTAGCGAGAGAAATTTTTCGTTTACATCCAGAAATAAAGGAAAAATTATGGGGCGGACATTTTTGGACAAGCGGATTTTATGCAAATACAGTTGGTCTTTATGCGAGTAAAGAAGTAATCTGGACAACTCAAATTGTTTTAATACCTCGTGGGCTTGCCCCGAGGTAGTTTATTGAATCGAATAGATATGGCATGTCTATTTTGAGATATTTGTATTGAATCCAGTCGGATTCAGAACTCAATTTAATCTCCAAGTGGAAATACTGATGAGCACCTCCGTTACCAATAAAAGTTATTGAATCCATTAAATCATCTCCATCTATGTCCCACAAGTCAGGATATTGATAGATAAGGACGTCTGTTTGAAGACTTGAATCATACTTATACATGGCATACGCTGCATAGGGTAATTCAACAATATCGTTTGAGTCATCAATTTTTACATCAGTTGCACTAGTGTGTGGGTCTGATTTATTTACACAAGAAACAAATGGTCCCATAAGTAATATGTATAATAGATGTTTCAATTGCACCATTTATCTCTTTTATGTAATAATGATCCAAGGTAGTAATATAATGCCGTACTTCCTGCTCTGTAGATCCTCATGTGCTTATCTGTGCCCCAGTCTTCCTGTTTTTCAGTCTGACCAAATTCGAATTCTAGTGATTTACGAGCATCAATTTCTCTTTCTTCTAGCTCGGTAATTTTATCGTTAAACTCTTGGCTTTCGTTATTGCCTATACAATGTTGATCAATCCAATCTATAAGTTCGTTTTTAATTTTTACCAGTAGGAGGTATTCTTCTTGACTTGTTTCAAACATATCAACTCCTGTTTCCAATTCCAGTCCGAATTGAATCCGAATTGAGTCCATGACTTCATAAGAAAATGTTTCAATATTTATTTCCGAAGTTTGAGTTGACATTGTTAAGGAATCTTCGTATCCAGTTTTAATTTGATGTTCGATTGAACGATCAGTCGAATCTGCTAAAAGAATATTATCATTACCTGTCTGGTCTTCACTTGCGCAAGCAGATATAAGTAGAATTGTAAAACGTCAGCCTAATGTTTACCACTTAAGAGATAAAGTTAAGTAATAGTTTATTACCTTGAAAGACGTCTTTCAAGGCTTTATCAAATTTTAAAAAGTAAACAAATGGGAAAAGTAGGAAGGCCAAGAAAAAGAACAGCCGAATCAGTTGTAAAAGACATCAGAAGACAAACCAGAAGAAAGTTCAATTCTGAAGAAAAAATCAGAATCGTCCTTGAAGGATTAAAGGGAGAAGAATCTATCTCAGAGATTTGCCGCAAAGAAGGCATAGCAGCGGCTCTTTATTATCGTTGGAGCAAGGACTTTATTGAAGCAGGTAAGAAGCGTTTAAATGGAGATACAGAGCGTGATGCCAATACCGGAGATGTTAAAGACCTCAAGGATGAATCGCAGAACCTTAAACTCGTTGTAGCAGAGCAAGCTCTTGAAATCAGAGTACTCAAAAAAAGCTTGCGTGGTCTAGAATAAAGTTCAAAAAGTATATGCGCTTTACTCAAAACGAAAAATACGAAATCATCCAATTGGTTGAAGACTCTGAACTTGGTGTGAACAGAACACTTCATGAACTTGACATTCCAAAACGGACGTTTTACAATTGGTACGAAAAGTACACTAAAGAAGGCTATGATGGTCTTGCACCTAAAAGGCGCACAGCAAATAGCCAGTGGAATAGAATACCTGACAAAGTTCGAAATGAAGTGGTTGAACTTGCGTTAGAGGTTCCGGAATTATCTCCAAGAGAAATTGCTCACCGCATGATTGACCAGAAAGAATATTTTATCTCTGAGAGCAGTGTGTATCGGATACTAAAATCAAGAGGCCTTATCACTTCTCCAGCTTATATTGTAATGAGAGCCGCAGATGAGTTCAAGGATAAAACCACTCGTGTAAACCAGATGTGGCAAACCGATTTTACATACTTTAAAATAATTGGATGGGGGTGGTATTACCTATCCACTATTTTAGATGATTACAGCCGTTATATTGTGCACTGGGAGTTATGTTCTAATATGAAGACAGAAGATGTAACCAGAACGCTTGATAGTGCTTTAGAAAAAGCTGGCTTAAATAAAAAGAACTCGCCGAGATTACTCAGTGATAATGGATCTTGCTACATCAGCTCAGAACTTGCTGAATATATTGAAGACAACGGAATGAGTCATGTTCGTGGCAGACCCATGCATCCACAAACTCAAGGTAAGATAGAACGTTGGCACAGGTCAATGAAAAACGTGGTAAAACTTGAAAATTATTATTTGCCAGGTGATTTAATCAATAGACTTGAAGAGTTCGTAGAGTACTACAACAATGAGCGATATCACGAATCTTTACAAAACCTAACGCCATCAGACGTGTATTTTGGAAGAGATCAAGAAATTTTAGAAAAACGTGAAATTATTAAACACAAAACAATGAAAAAAAGAAGAAAGCAACATGTGTTGCAAAGATTAAATTTATAACTTAACTTTAACTATCTCTGGTGAACATTAGTTTGAAGACTTACAGTAGAATTATGGCTGATATTAGCCCGAAGTTCCAGAAAGCAAAATTGAGTTTTTGGAAAGTCATCTTGCAATTACTCATATAGTTTGAATGAAGTTAGCAATTTATTTAGGTGTTTGGTGGGTAGGAAACCCGGATTTTAGGAATGTGTGTCGGCTATCTGATTATGGACACGTAATGAGTGGCGGTTAAGTTTTGCTTAAATGTTTATATTTATTTTGTTATGAAGTGTGTTTCGACAATGTTAATTTTGATTTTGCTTGGCTTTTTTAGCGCAGACGCTCAAGTATTACTAGATAAGAAGGTGAAAATTAAAGAGCCAAAAACAATAATACGATTTAACAAAAAAGAGAAAACGATTGATGTAAATAGAGAGTTCAGATATGAGATTTACACCATTGAAGGTTGGATCGTCAAAAAAGGGGTCTGCAGTAGTATTGTTTTGTCCAATTTAAAAAATGGATATTATCTACTTTGGATTAAAGTACCAAAACAGATTGATTCTGATGGAGACGGAGATCATGAAGGGATTGAAAACGTTGACGGAACATTTGATATAAGCAATCTTCCTCCTTACACCTATAAGTTTTACGTTGATTGGAATTAACAAAGTATTATTTGTTCGGTTTTGTAAGGAATTTGTCAATCTTCAGATAAAAAAGAAAAAATGCTAGAGGATTCAAACCATTTTAGGCAAAAGTTCAAACCGCTGATGAATTGAAAAACACCATGTACGTGAAAAATAGATCGAGAAACAGAGTGAGAATGAAGAAAAAAACAGAGCGAGAAAATCGCTCTCGCTCTCATTCTCACTCTGTTTTTTGTGACCCCGGCAGGATTATTCGTTCCTCATGATCCTTTGGGCTCCGAATTCCGAAAGCAAAACTCATCAAATTTTCAATTTGCTGGTTTTTGTTTGTGTATTTCCTCACCTGAATAAATTCAGCTCGGATCTACACAAACAAAAACTCCATACGCTAAAGACGTATGGAGTTTTGCTTTCTTAGTGACCCCGGCAGGATTCAAACCTGCAACCCTCAGAGCCGAAATCTGATATTCTATTCAGTTGAACTACGGGGCCATTTTTCCGGCGACGTAGCACAACTAATTCCATCTGGATTCAGTTGCGCCACGAGGCTGTTTTAATTGTTAAAAAGGTGAAACCACCTGCTTCACCTTTTAATTGTGGGCCCACCTGGGCTCGAACCAGGGACTTTCTGATTATGAGTCAGATACTCTAACCAG
>JBBDID010000005.1:0-47985 GCA_040880585.1 Crocinitomicaceae bacterium
TGCGCCACCGCTAAAGCTTTAGCGCACGCGGTCGATTTTCGGCTCAGTGTACAACACAAAAAAGAAACAAGCGTCTCCGCAGAGTAGCTTTAGCGCTCGCAGAAAAAAGTCAAGCACCAAAGTTTGTTTTCTAATTTGATCAGCGAAATCAGTTCGGCTAGCACTCACTGCGGCGTCTGCGGCATCTGCGGAACAAATCAAGTCAGTGTTATCTACTCCCCACAAAAACTAATAGTAGAGACTGACGAAGGAACGTTTTTATGGATATGACCCATTTTTTTATTTTTCTAAAGCCGAGAGGGCTACTTTCAATTTTTTGATATGTTTTTGATGTAACTCTTTTTCTTTTTCGGTGGTGTGCATAGATTGATGATGCTCTGCTTTCTTTAACTGCATCCGAATATCAAAGGCCTCATTCACCTGTTGACTCATTCTTGAAGATCTGAATTTCTCAAGGATAAAATCAATCGCCTGATCAGTAGGGTGAAGCATATCTTCTTTAAAAAATCGATAATCGCGTAATTCATCTATAATCAACTCATAAGATGGAAAATAAGAGATTTGTTCAAAATGATCCACCAAAAATTGAGTGAATAAATGCAGTACTCCTTTTGATAGATTATTTTCATGCAATCCGTCTTTTTTATGCCTCACAGGACTTACCGTCAGCATGATTTTCAATTTAGGATTCAGCACATTTAACTGACGGAATAAATCAACGGAAAATTGTTTGAGTTTATTCAGATCGATCAATTCTTTATTAAAATTTTCTGCCGGCATTTTATGGCAATTGGCTACCAGTTTATTGTTTGACTTCAATCGGTACGCCCAGGCGGTTCCAAAAGTCAAAAATAAATGTGTACCTCCACTCAACTTCTCCTTTACTGCTTCTTGCAGTGCGCTGATTTTTTTGAATAGTTCTTCTTTTGAATCTCCGTAAATACTGGAGTGGTAACCATAATGAAAATAACGTCCCGATCTTTCCAACACCATCTCCTCTGCCAATTCACCTGAAAGGCTATTTTGTAGTAACTGCAATAGGGAAACAGGGTTAAAGATGACTCCAAAAGGATTGACCGATATAGAAAAGTCTGCTGCTTTCAGCCTCTCTCCTATCTCAGATGAAAAACATGACCCAATAGACAAGGTATCACTATTGTAATCAAAGTAATCTTTTTCTTCATTCAATTTAACTTCTGTTCTCCAGTTCATCATCCAATATTTAGTCCAAAAGCCTGCTTGATTTCATTCATAAAAAAAGTTTGCTCTTCAATACATTTTAGCTTATTTTGATCAATTAGCAGCAAACCATCACAATATCGATCAATTATTTCAATATGATGCGTAGAAAAAATAATCAATTTATCATTTTCCTGACTGAGTTGGTGTAAATGTTTGATCAATTCCGTTCGATTGACCAGGTCTAGAAATGCAGCAGGTTCATCCAACAAAATCAGGGGAGTATCCTGTACCATAGCCCTCCCCACCATCACCAATTGTTTTTCCCCATCACTTAAAATATTGTAGGTTCTTTGAATCAGTACTTCCAATTCCAGATCCTTCACTACTTTCTCTACTATTTTCAGGTCTTCTCTTGATGGTTTTGCCAGTATACGTTGATACGGCAATCTCCCCAACAACAATACATCCTGCACCTTATGATCGCCAAATAGTTGAGATCGGGATCTAACCACACTGATCTTTTTTGCCAGTTCAGCAGTTGTTATTTCATTCACTTTTCTTCCGTCCAAAGTAATTTCTCCCTTTTGCGGAATGACTTCTCCCAAAATAGCGTTTAAAAATGTTGATTTTCCGGTTCCATTTCTACCCACAAGCGCATACAATCCCCTTGTTAGAGAGAGTTCATCCAACTCAAAGAGCCTTTTTTTTCCGGCTGTTAACGTTATGTTTTTACAGGCTAGCAAATTGTCGATTCATTTTTATAATAGTCCAAATAATAATCGGTGCGCCCACCAAAGCAGTTACGGTATTTAACGGCAGGGAATTGGCGGATAAACGTACAATCAAATCGGATGAAATTCCCAAAAAAGCACCTCCCAAAAAGCAAGCAGGTATTAAAAATGCGTGGTTTTTAGATCGACTGATCAGCCGAATGATTTGTGGGACAGCAATTCCTATGAAGCTAATTGGGCCACAGTACACCGTAACGGTAGCGGCCAATACACTGGTTATGATAATCATCAACAACTTCAAACGAGCAGTTCGTATCCCCAACGATCTCAAATATTCATGGCCCAAAGCCATTGCATTTAACCCTTTAACCGTGAATACACTAATAAAAGTGACCAAAAGTACCAGTAACGCAAAGGTAATCAGCTGAGTTTTGTCTAAGCCTTCAAAACTACCCAGTCCCCAAATTACAAAGGCCCGGGTTTCTGACTGATCTGCCCACAAAAATAAGGTATTTACAAAAGCTGCCGTAAAATAACCGATCATTAATCCCACCACCAATAAAGTCACCTGGTTTCTAATAAATCGGGATAGAAATAACAAAAGAAACAAAACCAGTGATGCCCCTATTACTCCCGATAGGATAACACTCACTCCTGTTAATTGGTTTTCAAGGGCAAATCCTCCCAAAATAACTGCGGCAACGCCCAGTGATGCTCCTGAAGTAATACCCAATACTCCCGGTCCTGCTAGCGGATTCCTAAAATAAACTTGCAAAATAAGTCCGGAAACGGCCAATGCACCTCCACCAAGTACTGCGGTGATAGACCTGAATAGGCGATTTTCAAGGATGTAAGACCAACTGCTGATTTCCGCTTTTCCACTGCTCAAAATATAGAATTGATCGGCAATAGGAATTGAAACGTCCCCATAGGATACATTGAGCACAAAAAGTGCTGCCACGCCTATTATTACTACACTGATAAGTAATTTATCCTGATGAATCACTGAACATTCTCTTTAGTCATCCAAAGTTAATTATTTCAACAGACGAAAATAAACCGGATTGTGCTCACGAATTTTATGCGTAGCAAAAAGCAGGTCTTTTAACATGATGTGGGGCTCTATTACCCCTTTGATAAAATAATCAGTAGTCGCTGTATTGCAGAAGATAACCTGATGGTGAATCACTGACTTAAACGTTCCGTACACTTCATTTTCAGCCACAAGATCGGCTAAATTAAATCCTTCCGGACGACTGGCTACAATCACCCAATAGCTTACCTGTCCCCCTATTTCCCATATTTTTTCATTGGGATGCGCCATATTTTCAGTTCCTACCTCATCATGGAAATAATAGTACAGTCCGGCATCTTCCAGTAATTGAACAATCAGTGAATTAGAAGATGGGGCATACCAGGTATCGCCAAAAGGCAGATTAAAAATGAATTTTTTGTTGGTATCGGGATCCTCTTGCGCCAGTTGAAGGTACTCCTTCTTTACCTGATCAAAATAAGTTGAAGCCTGTTTTTCTTGCTGAAAAAGAACAGCAAAAAGCTTAATCCACTCCAAACGTGCCAGGGGTGTTTTTTCAAGGTATTCAGCAATCATAAAGGTTTGCACACCTTTTTTATCCAGTTCCCGGTTTTGCTCAGAAGAAAATGGATATGTAAAGTAAATCTCCGGATTTTGCGCCAACAAAGATTCAAGTTGAGCGGCCTCACCGATACAAATTTCAGCCGTTTTATTTTTTTCCAACTGATCTTTTATTGGCCCTTTGGTAACGTAGGACAAGCCACACAATCCCGTAACCAAATCAGTTTGATTCAACTGCTGTAGGTAAGCCAAATGGGTACTTGATTGGCAACAAATGGATGTCCAGTTTTTGGGAACTATTTTTCGGTTTTTGGTAAAGGAAGGAGTCATTTGCCGGTGTAGGATAAAAATACTGTCCTGAAAATCCTCATTTCCCACTAAAGAATGTGTCTCAATTTTGGTGAATTCATCTTGGTAAGTGATGTTAAACCCTTCAGCCAATTCAATCGCTACTTCTTCTCCTTTTTGAGAGGAGGTATCTGACATCTCCAATTTGTCCTGATGTTCAACACAGGAAAAAAAAAGAAACCCTATGAAAACGCTACAAAGACTTAAGTTGTTTTTCCCCATTTTACTGTTTTATGAAGTACGCTCAGCCAATTTTCCCATTCACCTTTATCATTTATTGTATGATTGTGCCAAATACACATGAACAATCCCCCCACCTCTTTTACGGATTGCATCAATTGCTCAACTTTCAAAGCCGCTTCATCCGGGTTCAATTTCAATTGATCTTTCAACGCACTATCCATATATATGAATGGAAAAATAAACAACTTTTTTTTTCGGTTCGATTTTAAATCGAAAAAATAATGAGGGAAAGAAGTACCGGCGCGGAATCCCACATCATCTGCATAGCCCATTGAATAATCTTTTTTGAAATTTGATTTGAGTAAATTATTGTATGAAGTGGGCAAATGGAATCGAAGAAAATGAAACCGGCTCTTTGTAACTTTATGCCCTACAATTTCTTCCAACCTCTTTTTCTCTTCTTTCAACTTATCCGGTTTTAAATGACTTTGATATCCGGGATGCAAACCCAATCCACCACTAGAATTCAAGCCTCTGATCAGTGACTGATAGTGCTCATTCGCCCAATGAATATTTTTATCATAACTCGCATAATCACTAACCGGGGTAAAACATATAATGCGATCCAATTCAGCAGAAATAGCAACAATTTCAGAATAGGTATCGTACGGATCTTTTCGTAGCCTCAATAATACCGCTGTTCTTTCCACCCACTTCCCTTTCAGGTAAGCTGCCATTTTCCGCCATAAAGGTCGATTTTTATATGCCCAGGCTACATCAATGTCAAAAGAAGGTACGCATTCAAAATTTTCAAGAATTTCACTGTAATCTATCCCCAACTTTCTCCACAATTCTTTTACCAATTGATCTGCATAGGGTTGATCCAAAATGCCTAAGTTAAACTGCTGACTTTGTTTAGCAGTAAATCTGCCATGCTCATCTTTTTCATGCGGTTGATATTCCTCGTACCTTGAAATCAGGTAGAAAATTAAACTCAGGGGATCTTCCGTTCCCCTAATCAAGAATTCACCGTTCTCTTCTTCTATTTTCAGGGATGCATCCAATTCATCTTCAAGCAGTAAACCAGAAGGCCCTATAGAGTAATCACACTCAACCAATTCATTTGAATAATTGAGTTTTATCGCCTCTGTGTCATTCCATTTTTCAATATCCTGAATCAATAAAATCTCACAGCCCTTCTCCCGGAATACAAAGTCCAGAACATATTGTAGGCGTGGTGTGTCATCTATTGAAAATACGGCTATCATATTAACTTAAATGTCTGATCATTTCTGCACAGATGAACTCAGCTGCTTTCCCATCCCCGAATAAGGGAGGGTAAGTAAGATCATTTTTTTCTTTAAAATAGGCAAATCCATCAAGAATTTTACCTTTATCTGCATCACAAATCAGGGCATTGCCGTTTTGGACGATTTCTACCCACTCAGTTTCCGGACGCAAAATCAAGCAGGGTTTCTGAAAATAAAAAGCTTCTTTTTGCAAACCTCCACTATCTGTCACGATCATTTCTGCTGCTTTTTCCAGTGCGATAATGTCCAAAAATGAAACCGGAGGAATCACGCTTAGTTTTGCTGATTGCTTGATTTTCTCTCTCAATTCAGCAGAAAGATTGACCTCCATCATTTTTTTTGTGCGGGGGTGCAAAGGTAAGATCACTGCTTTATCATATTTTTCTGAAATTTCAACTAAAGCAGAAAAAATGGCTTCTAACCGTTGGGGATCATCTGTGTTGTTATCCCGGTGAATCGTAGATAAAATAAATGCTTCAGAAATGCCCAATTCTTTTAAAATCGTGGATTTTTTGTCTGATAACGAAGAAAAGTAGCGTGAATTATCGTACATAATATCTCCACAGTGATACACTTTAGGATTATCAACGGTATAGGGTTCTGCATTACTTAAATCAAAGCCTTCTTTTTTGAGATTTTCAACTCCTTGCAGTGTTGGTGAGAACAATAAAGTAGAGAGGTGATCACAAAGCACTCTGTTAATTTCTTCGGGCATACTTTTATTAAAGGATCTCAATCCGGCTTCAATGTGAACAACGGGAATTAAATGTTTTGAGGCAGCCAAACCACCGGCTATTGTCGAATTAGTATCTCCGTACACTACCAAAGCGTCCGGCTTTTCACTCAAAATGATCGTTTCAATCCCCTCTAGCATTTTGGCAGTTTGTACACCATGACTACCTGAACCAACTCCTAGATTGTAATCTGGTTGAGGAATGCCGAGTTCTTCAAAAAAAACGGTAGACATATTCTCATCATAATGCTGTCCTGTATGAACGATTACTTCAGTAATACGGTCTGAAAACTCTTGTTTTATCGCTCTACTAAGTGCGGCAGACTTTATAATTTGCGGGCGCGCACCTATGATCGTGATAATTTTCATTTCTATTGATTTCTTTACTAATTAGCTTGCAATTCTGCTGAACCATTTGACTAAACACAAGCACTATAAAAAACAGCTGCAGTTACTTTTCTATATCAATTGACGAAGATAATAAGTTAAATTGATCCAAAACGGCAATCTGTTATTCTGATTGGTACTTTTGTGTGCAATCGGTTGATTCTAAAAACCATTTTATTTACAGCAATCCCTCATCTGCAAAACTGAAATAGCCGGCATTGGTAATAATCAAATGATCGAGCACTTGCAAATCAATATACTTCCCAAATTCAACCATTTTTTTGGTCAGTCTGCGATCTGCCTCACTGGGTTTTAAATTACCTGACGGATGATTATGGCAAAGAATGATCGCGGAAGCCGTTTGAGCCAGGGCTTTTTTGAAAATGATTTTCCCGTCAGCAATAGTTCCGCTAACACCTCCTTTAGAAATAAGTTCTATGGATTTTACTTTGTTTGCTCTACTGAGCATCAGTGCGTAAAACTCTTCATGCTCTTTGTCTATAAATTTTGATTTCACGGCATTATAAACATCTTTTGAGGCTTTAATGGCTGCTGCTTCTATAAAATTTTCAGGTTGACGACGTCTCCCCATCTCCAATGCCGCTGCAATACTTATGGCTTTGGCTTCTCCAATCCCCTTAAATTTCATCAATTCTTTAACCGATAACCGGGCCAATTTATTCAGATCATTCTCAACAAAATTTAATATCTCCTGACACAGTTGAACAGCAGATTTTTTAGCCGTACCGGAACCAATTAATATGGCCAATAGTTCAGCATTTGAAAGTGCTTCGCTTCCTTTTAACGTTAATTTCTCCCTTGGTCGGTCATCCGGAGCTAAATGTTTAATGGAAATATACGTGGACATGGAATAAAGATAATCATTTCCAAAAAAAAAAGCCCTTCCCATGAAGGAAGAGCTTTAAGATTATTTATGAGGATTACTAAAATTTAACTGAAACACCTCCCTGAATAAGACCTCCACCTGAAGTTCCCATTTCTACATTCAAGCCAATATTTGGATGAAAATAATACCTGGCACCAATGGCAAGCCTAACAGCCACCGGCATGCTTGAACCATTCAACAAGCCAAAGCCTGATTCCTCGGTATAATCAACACCATCATAAAACACTCTACGGGTAACTTGTCTGTATCCAGCTCCAAAACCTACATAGGCATCCAAATTCTCAGTTTGAACAAAGTGATAGTTCAAACGCAACATTATCCTGAATCGGGTAGAGAGAAATTTAAACTCTTGTATATCATTAATGGTATCGTGGGGGTTGTCTTCATTATATTGAAATCCGGCAGGGGCATAATTCGCATCCAATCCAATTCCAAAATTATCCGCAACCATATATTCGAATCTCCCACCAAAAGATACAGGAGAACCCGCTGTCTTATAGCCATCAATATTCGTGTCAGTAACACTACTCCACCATACATTCCATGTGGGTGCCCCTACATAGGGGTCAATTATAATACTTCCTTGTTCTACCTGAGCATTTGCAGTATTTGTACCTCCCAAAAAGAGCAAGGCTGTCGCCGTTATTAATGTAATTTTTCTTTTCATAGTTTATCTATTTTTCAACCAAATATACGTTTTTATTTGGTTTTAGTTTCATTGCTCTGCCCTTTACAAATGTTATGCCAAAATCATAATGTTATAAATTGATAATATGATTAAATTCGTAAAATGTATAAACTTATTTTCTTTGGTGTTTTGCTGAGTACTTTTATTTCAGTTGCGCAGCCTTATAATAGGGTAATCAGAGTAAATACAGGTATCAGTGGTGAGCAATTTGATCACCGCGCTTATGCTAACGCAATCAATGACACAGGGGCGGTAAAGTTTGAATTTCTATCCTGGAGTCCTACCCTTTCTTATACCCATGAATTTACTTTTGGGCAGATTTTGTCATTGTCAGGGAGTGTTGGGTTTCAATACATGAATTTGTTTTACGGACCGGATCATTACGGCGGCTCTTATTTTTATGCCTCTGTCAATCCTCAACTCATTCTTTTCAAGAGAAAAAAATTTGAGTATTATATTAAATTACGCATTGGAGCAACATTTTATATGCATAATCGAACGATTATCCCGGAACCCGCAAGGCGTTTATTGCCTCAAACCGTGAATATTTTTACCGGTGTTACAATCGGAGGGTTTAATTACTTCATCACTGATAAAATTGGCTTAAATCTAGAATTATCAATTTGGTCGCCTGAAATGGCTACTTTTGGAATATCTTATCGATTTTTTAAAGGCGAATTGCCGGAAATACAAAATGAAAATGAAAACACAGATCTTTAATTCTATTTTATCTATTCACCGATTCACTCTGGCAGCATTGGTTCTTTTAATGTGTTCATGCGGCTCTGAAACGGATTCTACTACTGAAGAAACCACAACGTCTGATGAAGTAGACACAGAAATAGCAACAGATGAGCCGGTACAAATTGTTGAAGATGTAGACAATGCAATTTTTAAAAAGTATTTCACTGAAAAAGAGGGTGTTTTGATTGATGTCCGCACGGCAGAAGAATTTGATGGAGGACATATTGAAGGCGCTTTAAATCGCGATTATACTTCAGGAGAATTTGAACAATATATAGATAGCCTGGAGAAAGAAAAACCCGTTTTTGTTTATTGCCAGGCCGGAGGAAGAAGTGCAAAAGCCAGAGATTTACTACAAGAAAAAAAATTCAGGGAAATATACAACCTTGAAAATGGATACGGAAACTGGACAGAGTAAAATTCATTACGCAGACAATTAAAGGAGGCCGTGATGCCCGAAAGGATTACCTATTTTGTAGATGTCATTTTACCCTTGAGTATTCCAAATCGGTATACTTACAGGGTTCCCTTTGAATTAAATGAGCAAATTAGTGTTGGTAAACGCGTTATTGTTCCTTTTGGTAAATCAAAGTACTACACGGCTATTGTGAAGGCTGTCCATGAAGAAATTCCGAAAAATTATCAGGTTAAGTATGTAGAAACTATTCTGGATGAGAACAGAATTGTGACTGACAAGCAACTTCAGTTGTGGGATTGGATGGCAGAATACTATATGGCTGCAATTGGAGATGTCATGAATGCCGCACTGCCGTCTAACTTTAAATTGGCCAGTGAAACCAAACTATCGCTTCATCCTGAATTTGACAGATCTGACGAAGACCTTAGCGATAAAGAATTTCTAATTATCGAGGCATTGCAACTACAAGATGAATTAACGTTGAAAGAAGTTGCTGAAATTGTTCAAATCAAAACGATACAGCCGATCGTAAAATCACTGATTGAAAAAAAATGCGCCATAGTATCGGAAGAGTTGAACACCAAATACAGTCCAAAATATGTGACATTTGTACAAATCGATCCATCCATTGAAACCGAACAGCAACTTTCAGAGATACTCAATGAATTAGAGCAACAAGCGCGTTCAAGTAAGCAGGTAGATGCCTTATTGAAAGTCATTTCCCTGAGTAAATGGAAAAACGGAAAACAACAGCCTGTACTGAAAAAAGATGTGCTTTCAGAAGGTGCTTCTGAATCTTCTTTAAATTCATTGGCTAAGAAAAGTATGGTCGAAATTTTCTCTGCTCAGGTCACCCGACTGGAGACACATGATGAGGAAACACACGCCATTAAATCCTTTTCAGCTGAACAGGAAAAAGCCTATGCATCCATTAATCAATTATTTGAAGAAAAAGACGTGGTGCTTTTGCACGGTGTTACTTCTTCAGGGAAGACAGAGCTTTATGTAAAAAAAATTCAGGAAACCATTGATAAAGGACAGCAGGTGCTTTTCTTACTTCCTGAAATTGCGCTAACTGCCCAGCTCATTAACCGACTTCGTTTTTATTTTGGTGATTTGGTGGGTGTTTATCACAGTCGGTTCAATCAAAATGAGCGAATAGAGATTTGGAATAAAGTACTTCAAAATGACCAACAGCAGTTCCGTATTATTTTGGGTGCCCGGTCATCTGTATTTTTACCTTATCAGGATTTGGGATTGATCATTGTGGATGAAGAACACGAGAATTCGTTCAAGCAATATGATCCGGCTCCGCGATATAATGGGCGGGACATTGCCATTTTGATGGGACAGCTTTATCGATCAAAAGTATTGTTAGGTTCTGCTACTCCCAGCATTGAATCTTTTTACAATGCCAAAGAAGGGCGATATGGTTTGGTAACCCTTAAAGAGCGCTTTGGAGGGGTTCAAATGCCCGAAATTCAATGTGCTGATCTGGTCAAAGAGACCAAGCAAAAAACCATGAAATCTCATTTTTCATCCTTTTTGCTTAAAAGCATGGAAGAAACACTGGAGAATGGGGAGCAAATTATATTATTTCAGAATCGAAGAGGATACACGCCTATATGGACCTGTGAAATGTGCGGATGGACGCCTCAATGTAAAAACTGTGATGTATCCCTCACCTATCACAAACTCTCCAACGTATTAAAATGCCATTATTGCGGATACTATATTTCTCCTCCTGCTTCATGTGGTGCCTGTGGCAGTAGAAAATTAAAAATGCTCGGGTTTGGAACAGAAAAAATAGAAGATGAACTGGCAATTTACTTTCCAAAAGCCAGGGTTCAACGGATGGATTTAGATACAACCCGTGCAAAAAACTCTTACTCCAACATTATTGAGGATTTTGAAAATAAAGTAACCGACATTTTGGTAGGGACACAAATGGTAACCAAAGGGCTTGACTTTGATAATGTCGGTTTAGTGGGTGTTTTAAGTGCAGATCAACTGCTCAATTTTCCGGATTTCAGATCTTTTGAACGTTCTTATCATCTGATGTCTCAAGTGGCAGGTAGAGCAGGGAGAAAACAAAAAAGAGGCCGTGTGGTGATTCAAACTTATGAACCCAACCATTGGATCATCCAAAAAGTGATGGAACATGATTATGAGGGTTTTTATAAAAATGAAATCGTTGAACGAAGAAATTTTCACTACCCTCCTTTTTTCAGAATCATTGTCTTAAAACTCAAGCATAAAAAATATGATACGCTGGAAATTGGAGCCGCTTCTTTAGCGAAATCCCTTCAAGCTATTTTTAAAGACCGTGTTTTAGGACCTGAAATCCCTTCTGTGGGAAGAGTTAGAAACTTTTATTTAAAAAATATCACACTCAAATTTGAACGGGATGCTTCTCCTAAAAAGGTAAAAGACATTGTAAAAGAGAAAATTGATCTATTTTTGGCGGATCATGATTTTCGTTCCATTAGAATTGACATAGATGTAGATCCTCAATAATGACCGCTTTTTTCTCCATACTTAAATTATTGTTGATCGTTGTTTGGTCATTGTTTTGTATCATCATTGCAGGGCTGGTTTACCTTTTTACTTTTTCAAGTCGCATTCCCATTTTTTTAGCAAAGCATCTTTGGTCTAAACCCATGCTTATTTTAATGGGTAGCCGGATTAAAGTAAGCGGCAGAGAAAACATAGATTCCGATAAAAATTATTTAATTTTTTCCAACCACTGCTCTTATGCCGATATTCCGGTTCTTTTTAATTCATTACCCCTGTACATTAGATTTATCGGGAAAAATGAATTAAAAAAAATTCCGTTTTTAGGGATATATATGCGCATTTCAGGGATGATTTTTATAGATCGATCTAAGCCTAGAAAAGCCAAAGCGAGTCTTGAGGATGCAGCAAAATTGCTCCATACCGGTAAAAATGTGGTGATCTTTCCGGAAGGAACCACCATTGAAGATGGCAAAATCGCTCCCTTTAAAAGAGGATGTCATACCTTGGCAACATTGGGCGAGAAAGACATTTTACCGGTTCGAATTCGCGGAACATTAAGCATTTGGCCAATTTCATCCAACCTAAAAATGAAAAATGGTCGCATACAAGTAATTATTGGAAAGGCTATCAGTTACGAAGAAATCAAAGATATGAAGGCCACTGAGTTTTTAAAAAAAATGCAGAATCGTCTGGAAGAACTTTAATTATCGCGAATCAACATGGTCACTATTCCACGATAAACATGCTCTTTTGCATCCCGGTCTTCAAATCTCACCCTGTAAATATAGGTTCCCTCTGATTTCAGATCACCAAATTCATCTCTTCCGTTCCATCCTAAATCTTTATCATCCGTACTAAAAATCACTTCTCCCCAGCGGTTGTAAATCTCTAGCTGGTACGAATCAAACTCAAATAAATTGATAATCGGTTTAAAAACAGGATTTTCTCCATTTATCATAAAGGCATTTGGGATATACACTACCGGATCAAGTGTAGCACAGACGGTATTTGAAAAAGCCGTTTGTGAAAACCCATAACTATTGACAGATTCAATGGCTTCTATCCGATAACAAAACTGCCCTTCAGAATCAAAAAACTCAGAGACATCATCTTCAAAAGAGCGAACCCCCGGTAAAATGATTGCTAAAGGGGTGGATGAGAACACACCGTCTTCTCCACGATACACACGGTATTCCACAATATCCCCGTCAAATCCCTGATAGGCTGACCAACTTAAAATATTTTTCATTCTCACATGATCTACCTCTACTTTAAGAAAAATGGTGCGTACCACATTTGAGGTTTCTCCCACATTGCCACATGAGTCAATGAGGTGCATTTTGTATTGGTAGGCACCGCGTTCAGGGAAAACATTCATATCTATATAAGGTAACCAATCTGAAGTAGTAGGCAACAACACCTCTAACAAAGAAAATGACGAACTCTGCGGGTCTCTCACTTCCAGTTCATACGAATCTACACTGGCATCTTTATCAGTATAGGTCAAGACTTCAATCTCATTGGATAACGTATGAGTAGCGGTGGCGATATAATGAAAATTTGCCTGACTGGGACGCTCCACCAAACGGCAATCCCGGTTTGAATAAGAAATGGAATCATTATTTGAAACTGCTCTGATGTAATAACAATTGTTCAAATCGTAGGCCAGGCTCTCATGCGTATAAGTCGTCACATCTCCGTCTACAAAATCAATCACATCATAATTCGACCCTCCTACACTGGCAATGATTTCATAGCGGTCTATGCCTTCTGTCCATCCCATATATGGTGTCCAATTTAATGTAATATTTTTCTCACAAATATCATATTCATCTGTCAGGTAAATGGTGGTATGGGGGTTACTCAAGGCAGATGTCTGATAGGTAGGAGGTGATGCACCGGTCATACATGAATCAAAGGCAGTAATTCTAAAAGATTCCGGCTCATTCATAGAATTGGTGCTGGTATAGGAATAATTGGTGGTGTTTATCCCCCAGGCGGTATCTATAGGCATCCAAAATCCACCGATTAACCCATAAATAACATAACCATAAGTATCCGGAGCGGGATTGACATTCCAACTCAAATCAACATTATCCGTGACCGTGTCAATAGAAACCCAATTCAAGATGGGAATGTGGGGGTTGATTATATCCTGCAACTGCGCACCTGTTGTATTAGAGGTAGATGAACAACCTGCCGCATTCGGAACAACGATTTCATAACTCAAAAATGCATTACAAACATCTACGGTATCCACTAGTTCGTTATCTCCATAAGGCACTGTCCCTCTCAACGTCCAGTTTCCCGCAGGGTACTCACGCCATACTTCCTGCATCATGTTATCCCCTGCGTTCATTGGATCGCTTGTACTATTCCAGGTCAAATGCACCCGTCCATCTCCCAAATCATTTAAATCGAGAAAAATAGAAGACAGGGTATCAGAGGCTACTACATTATTTCCATCACAACCATAACGGTTTAGGATATAATAATCTTTGGAGGAGAGATCAGCATTAGCGCCAAGGACGGTATAAGTACTGCTTCCAATGGTGGGAACAGAGGCTATTAATCCATCCTGAATCGACCATATTTCGTACGCAACAAAAGAACCGCCTGGGTCTGTAGTAGGCGTCCAGGTCAATTCGACATCTCCATTGTCCAGCACATCTATACAATGCAGATCAACAGCCTCAACTTTTGGTTGATTTTTAAGGGTGATTCTTATGGTCTGATAAGTTCTTCCCACCACTGCACAGTAATCATCCTGTGCGTTGAGTACAAAAGCATAGGTTTGTTCATTTTGCTGTATTCCATCTGCATCCAATAAGTGATCACAAGAAGTTTGCCAGTTGAAATTTGTAGTCAATCCCTGCACGCCTGAAATAACCGGCGATTGATCCAACGTAGCACAAGGCGTGTACGGACAACCTGTAGTAGCATTTGTAAAATTGTTTCCGAAATAATTACCACTTGGGGTTAATGTAACGGTTTGCGGAGTTCCGTCCTGTAAAAGTTCATTATCTGAGATGATTATGTCAAAATTGATCAGGTCTCCGGCAAAAAAATCGGCTTCAAATGAAGTATTTCCGTTAAAAGGGGGTGTAATGGAAGGTGCCGTATTGTTATATCCCGGACAAGGAATCACCACCATCTGAATTTCACGGTTGATAGTAGAAATGAGTTTACCATTGCGATAAGAGTTGATTTTTTGAACCATTCCAAAATTTCCGGTAGTATTGCTGAGAAAAGTAATGTCTCCGCTTACAGCATCCATTTGAGCGGGGATATTTCCCGGATCAAAACTGGCATCCGGCGTTGGGTTGTTATAAGTAAAACCCGCAGCAAAGGGAACCGGTATCGGATTTGTGGGTGGATCAAAAGTTCCGGATGTTAATTGATCCAAAGGAATTCCCCAACTATAAGACAAGGAGTCATTATCCGGATCATAGGCATTGGAATTAAATTGAAAATCGGTTCCACTACAGAGCAACATGTGCGGGTCTTGTGCAAACTGTGGTGAAGAGTCTGTACACGGATTAGCAGTGCCGGAAGAAACTTCAAACATATAGGCCGAGAGGGTGATTCCGTAAGATTGAGGATTATCAATATTAGTCAGGTCCCAATTTCTGGAAAAAGAGTCATAGGTGAATGCCCATCCGCTTGCAGGCGGTGTTCCATTGAGCGTAACCGGTGCTGAACGGTAAGTATATTTTTGTATTGCCCCTGCCCCATTTCCTCCACTTGACCCGGAACCACAATCCAGTTCTGTTGGTCCACCAGCTACTTCTGTGCAATTCGGCGAAAGATCTGTGGTAGAAAAAAGATCACAAGAAATGTTACTGACAGTAGGATGTCCCCACACTTCAATATTGAGAGAGGGGTCGACAATATCTAATCCATTGCAATCGCGATACAGCACCAAATCAAACTGAAACTGACCAGATCCCAAACAAACCCACGTAATTTCTCCTCCCATGATATGGGAAGCCCTGCTGACATTACCAAACGTCAGTAGAAAAAGGGCTATAAAAAGAAAAATATTACGCATACACAGATACAACGCAAAAATTGCGCTTTTATTTAATTACGTAAAAACAACGCATTAAGTTGCTTAAAAATAGCATAAAATCAAGTGGTTGAAGTCATTTTATACACCCAAAGCGGACAGCCCCGGTCTTCCATCTCCTTGAAAGGTTTAAAACCCAGCTTCTCAGCTAATTTTTTTGATGTGGTATGCCCTTTTTCAAACACCCAATATAAAACCTGTAAATTTCGCACTTCAAAAGCATAAGCAAGCATGGTTTGACACAACTCAAAAGCGTATCCTTGCTTCCAATATTTTACAGACAGATGAACCCCCAATTGTATGTATCCTGTCTCATTGAATTCATTGATATTTAAAGTACCGATAAAATCTGATGTGTCTCTATGAAAAACGGTCCACCATTGTAGTAGTTTTTGGTTTTTATCGACCTTATTTTCCAGTATTTCACGGAATTCTTCATCTGTTTTTCCGTGAAGCGGACGAATAAAGCGATTTGAATCCGGCTCATGAAACATCTGAATAATAAGCGGAATATGATCTTTTACAAAAGGAATGATCTCTGTCCGTTCTGTTTTCAACTTCATTGATCAGATTTTCGCACCGCCCGAACCGGCAAAAAGACAGTTTTATTGGAAATCTCCCAATTTCCATTGCTGAAATCAAAGTGGTAGGATTCTGTAGCAGACACCTCTGAAGACGTCCAGTATTTCCCGGAGGCAGAAAAATTACCGATTCCTTTTTGATGCACATTTTGATATACTGCTTCCAACTCTTCAGCAGAAGGGAGTACCCAATCTGTAAATCCCCCGTGATTGGAGTAGTAACAATAACCGGCCGCAGCATTTGCATCCGGACATTCAGCAATGATTTCATCCGTATTCCAACGACCATATCCAATTCCCGTACTATCCGCTCCATTGATCTCGTTACCGGCACATCCCCATACAGATTGTGTACTCATATCCACATCACTGACAATGCGCACCGCTCCTTCTACCTCTTCTACATAAAAAATCCATCCCCCTTGTAATTTTTTACCCAATAAACTGTCAGCAGGATGATCATCTAAAATCACACTGATCTCAACGCCTTTATCCAACAACTCCTGAACAGTAGGATTTTCATTTTTCTTACAGGCAGTCAATCCTACCAGTATCGTCAGGATCATCATTATTCTTCTCATTTCTTATCCTCCAAAATCTATAGCTGTGTAAAACAATTCAGTTCCTTTTTGAATATCCAATGTATCGCCGTTGTTAAGCTCCAGATCTTTCTTGTAGGTCTTTATTCTTCCTACATTGGGTGCGTAAACTTCATAAAAACGATTGTACTCAATAAAAGAAGTAAAATCCTGATGTTCCACCACAACGGAAGAATCATAATCTATGGTGCCTACGGTAATAGGCTTGTAAATGTCACGATAATAACATTGTTCTTCCTCATCTGCATTGAGTGCATTTCCATCCCAATATTGATCATAAGAAATCGAAAAAGCCATCTTAATTCTTCGTTTATTTTCTTCCACTACTTCTACAGATCGGGCCGTTTTTTTCACTACCCAAACATCTTTCAATTGCCAGTTGAGCGAATCGTTTTCTCGTATATATCGATACAATTTACGAAAGGGTTCTCCCTCCAGATCAATATCTTCCTCACCCATCACCTCTTTGATCTGATAGTTGTTGGTATCATGCTTTAACAGAATTTCATCATGAAAAATATCAACCACATCATAGGTGACATATTTGCCTGAATCTATAGGAAAATACTGGTATCCGTAAATAATGGCAGGCTCATCCTTTTTACAAGCTGTAAACAGTATCAAGATAAAGAAAAGCAGTGTATACGTTTTCATCTGTTGAAGTAAACGAAATTTACTGGAAAAAAGTTTGTGCTCAACGCATTCTTTTTAATTGTACCCCATAAAGAATGATAAAAAGTACGCTGAACAATCCCAGAACCAGTAATATCATATTGTACAATTTACTTTCTCCTAAAATAAAGTAATGTATCAACAAAGGAAAAATAGAGTATACCAGATAGAGCCAATATCCGGTTTTTCTGAGTTTATACATCATGAACACGGCAAAAAACCCAATGACCACAGCAAAAAAATCTATCCCTTTAAACAACCAGAAATAGTCATTCTGTTTTTCCATGGTATCGATCATGTTCACCATCATTTGTTGTACACTGACAGGAGTAGATTCATCAATAGTGGATAACATTTCATACTTTCTGTCTTCCAGTTCAGCAGCTGTACTCTTTCCTTCCACCAAAGAAAAAATAATAGAAATAAATGCCAGACCAATGTATATCCATGATAAAACGCATAAAGCGGTAAGCATCCCTCCTCTATTATTCTTTTCCTCTTGTTGGGCATCTACTAATTCCTCCATAACTTATAAATTTTCAATAAATTTAATTGATTTTTGAATTTCGGGATGAAAGATTTTGTCTTCTTCTACAAACGGCACCTTTTTTCTGTAATCGGCAATTATCTTTTCTAACTTTTCGGATGTTTTCTCAGGGCGACGGAACTCTAATGCTTGTGCTGCGTTCAACATCTCAATCCCGATCACTTTTCCCAGGTTTTCAACAATCCGCAAACATTTTGTAGCCGCATTTGCACCCATACTCACATGATCTTCCTGCCCATTGGATGATTCAATAGAATCTACAGAAGCGGGATTTGCCAGCTGTTTATTTTGACTCACTACAGAGGCTGCTGTGTACTGTGGAATCATAAATCCCGAGTTTATTCCGGGATTTGCCACCAAAAAGGCGGGTAAACCTCGTTTTCCGCCAATTAATTGATAGGTTCTTCGTTCAGATATGCTTCCGAGTTCAGCAAGTGCTATTCCCATAAAGTCTAATACTAATGCCAGTGGTTGTCCGTGAAAATTACCGGCCGATATGATCTCATCTGTATCCGGAAAAATGGTCGGATTGTCCGTTACGGCATTGATTTCTCGTTCTACCACCTCTTTGCAATAATTCAAGGCATCTTTTGAAGCACCGTGCACCTGTGGTATACATCTAAAAGAATAAGGATCTTGCACCTGCGTTTTTTGGCGGTCGGCTATTTCACTTCCTTCTAATAATTCGCGAATGATTTTTGCTGTTTCTATCTGTCCTTTTTGATTGCGAATTTCATTTACATTTGCTGAATAGGGATTCAGGCGACAATCAAAAGCGTCTATTGAGATCGCTGCTACTATATCTGCTGCATGTGATAATTGTTGTCCCTGAATAAGGCACAAAACAGCATAAGCACTCATGAATTGAGTTCCATTTAACAAGGCCAGACCTTCTTTTGAACGGAGTTCCAGTTTTTTCCAACTCATGACCATCAGCATATCTTCTGTGCTCATTTTTTCCCCTTTTAAATACACTTCTCCTTCACCGATCAGAGCAAGAGATAGATGTGCCAGAGGAGCCAAATCTCCTGAAGCTCCCAATGAGCCTTGTTCATATACCACTGGAATGATGTCTTCATTGTAAAAGTCAATCAATCGTTGGACGGTTTGTAACTGGCAGCCTGAGTGACCGTAGCAGAGACCTTTGACTTTCAGCAGCATCATTAGTTTTACAATTACTTTAGGCACCTCAGCCCCTACTCCACAGGCATGTGATTTCACCAAATTGCTTTGCAGTTTAGAGAGATCCTCCTTAGAAATAATGGTATCGCATAAGGAACCAAATCCGGTATTGATCCCGTAATATACTTCTTCTCCTGAATCAATTTTTTTATCCAGGTATTCCCGACAATGCGTAATTTTCTCTTTCACTTCATCTGACAATATCAGCTGCTTTCTTTCTGTAAGAATTGTACTGATTTGACGAATCGATAAATGTTCGGTTGTTATTTCGTGTGTGTTCATTGATTTAATGGAGTTCAGCTAGTAATTCGTTAAAAGTTCCGGTCATTTGATGTCCGCTTTGCATATTTTTAAAGGTAATACTTCCGTTTTTCAGTTCTTCAGAGCCAATGATTACCACATAAGGGATCTTTCGATCATTTGCATATTTCATTTGCTTTTTCATTTTTTCAACAGAAGGATATACTTCACAAGAAATTCCGCTATCCCTGAGTTGTTTTGCATACTTCATGGATTGTTGTTGTTCTTCTTCACCAAAGTTGATAAATACCACCCTGGTTTTGTTGAGTGCCGATTCTGGAAAAAGATTGAGTTCTTCCATCACATCATAAATGCGATCAGCACCAAATGAAATCCCGACTCCTGACATACCGCTCAACCCAAAAAGTGCCGTTAAATCATCATATCGTCCTCCTCCGCAAATGCTTCCAATGTTTACATTGTTAGCAGATACTTCAAAAATGGCTCCGGTATAATAATTCAACCCCCTGGCAAGTGTCACTTCAAATTCAAGTTTGGCTTTTTGCAATCCCAATGCTTCTGCTTGTTCGATTACAAACTTAAGTTCTTCTATTCCTTTTTGTCCGATTTCCGACTCTGATAAAAAAGACTTGAGTGTATCCAGTTTTTCTTTGTTGGATCCTCCCAATTCAAAAAGCGGGTCTATTTTTTTTATAGCCGATTCACTGATTCCTCTTTCCTGTAATTCTTTTACAACGCCTTCTTTACCGATTTTATCCAGCTTGTCAATTGCTACGGTAATCGGAACAATATTTTCTTCTTCTCCGCAAACTTCCGCAATTCCTGATAAAATTTTGCGATTGTTGATCTTGATCGTAAAATCCGGAATTCCTAAATTGGATAAAACCTCATCAAAAATCTGTACCAATTCAATTTCGCATACCAACGAATCTGTTCCTACAACATCTGCATCACATTGATAAAACTCCCTGTACCTCCCTTTTTGCGGGCGATCTGCTCGCCAAACGGCTTGGATTTGGTAGCGCTTAAATGGAAAGGTTAGTTCGTTTTGGTTTTGGACAACAAAGCGCGCAAAAGGAACGGTGAGGTCGTAGCGGAGAGCTTTTTCTGATATCCAATTAGTCAAGTGTTGTGGCCTTATTCTCCACCAAAATTCACTCCCAACTTTATCAGCAAGTGTTTCAATATATCCATCATCAGAATTAAAGAATTTGTCAGTTAATTCCTCATCCTCAAAATGTTCAATTAAAATTCTGCTAATTAAAGGAAATATATCACTTTGGTAATTGTATATATTGATGTTTTCAAAATTTGTTTTCTCATTGATCGATTTTATAGCACTTGTAATGTGATCAGTATCAATATTCACCTCTTTCCCTTGACTAATTTCGCTTTTAATCTGTTTAATATTTGCGGCTATCTGAGTTTTTAAATAATCATTGAGTTTATTTAGATAATCCCCCGAATTTAAAATCCTAAAAATCAACCGATCTCCTTCTTCACCATATTTTCCCATCAAGGTTTCTGTCTTTTCCATAGCCGGAGTTTCAATGGGTAAAAAGCCGTATTTTTCAAATACCGTTTTGATGGTATCAAAAATATAGTTGCGTTTTGCCATTACATCCGGCAAAAAATCCCGGGTTCCTTTTACGATTGAAGGTTTATTACTCATCTCAGATCAATTTGTAAACACAAATTTACTTTTTTTAGTTGGCTTAATCGATTTCCCTGATAGAAAGGACAAAATAGTTAGCTTTGTCTCAATTGTAAAGGCATGAAAAAATTCAAAAACAGATTAAAATATTACATGGTAGGCTTTGGCTTTGGGCTGATCTTTATCTATTTTATTTTTGGTAATCGCGCTTGTGCCTGGCTGCCTGAAAACCGTGTAAAGAACATGATCGCTGAAAAAGAGATCTTTATTGGAGATAGCGTACAGGCACTCATGGATTGTGCGGGTATTACTAATGATGATATTTATCGGCTGTTGAATGATGATGGAGATGTGGATTTTAAGAATAGCGATACCCAGGTATCTCCAAAGTATTACCTCATCCGCGGAAAGAAAAAAGACACCGAAATAAGTATCACCTATGCTTTATATGATGAAAAATCTGAAGTCGTAGGATTTGATTATGGAAGCAGTGATTGTTCTACTTCCCTGCGTAATGGCAACAAATCAGTTGTTTCTGTGCCGGATTTTGAAGTGATTAACATCATTGAATCTGAAGAATTACGCATATTGGAAAAAGCAGCATGTCAAATGGAATGTCTGGGATTGAAAGAAGCAGATGTCATCATTTTTCACCGTTCAGCCAACACAATCATTGAAGAAAGCGCCCCCAAAGCTTCACCTAATCCGCATTATGTGATGCAGGGAAAAATCAAAGGGAAATCGTATAAAATCAAGTATATAATTGGTGAGAATCGAACACGAATAGTTGAGATTGCTGAGAATGATTTGAGCTGCAAATGCGAAGTATATGACAAATGATGAACTATTGGACAATGATCCCATTTCAAAACATACTGTAGATATCAGTTATAACAACGGGCATACCTTTGGCGTAAGTCCCAGGGTTTTTGCCGGCATTTTTACTCTCTTTGGGCTTTTAATGATTTTATCCGGTGGAGCAGGATTTTTTGTGGGGCCACTTGTTTTACTGATTGGATTATTTGTCTTAACATCAATCGTAGGAACAGATATTTGTTACCGTACAAAATATGTCCGTGAATATCACAAGCGCTTTTTTATAAAAACCGGAAAATGGAAAAGCACACAAACTTACCCTGATCTGTGCATTCTAAAATTAGGAAAATCTAAACGCCAGTCAGATATGAGTAGCGCAGTATCTACGGATATAGACATCAGTAAAAATGAAGTGTACTTAATGACCGCCAATCACCGCAAAAGAATTTTAATTAGAACTTGTGATAACTTGGCTCAAGCTAAAGAAACCGCAGAATTACTTGCAGAAAAGTTAGGAAAATCAATCCAACCTTTTCGTCCGGCAATCACCCAAAAAACACAAGAGCGATTACGATTTAGAAAGTAATTTAAGTGTTTGAATCAATTTGTCTATTTCTGTTGCATTCATTTCTTTCACAGAAACAGTGATATCTGATGCTTCATAAAACGGACGGCGTTCCTCTAATTTTTTATCAATGAACTCCCGCAATTTCTCCGGATCATTTTTGAACTGTTGAATCAAGGGACGTTCACTTTTTGACACCAACAGGCGTTGACAGAGTAAGCCTGCATCTGCCTGCAAATAAACCACGGTTCCCCGGCTTTTCATATACGAGAGGTTATCGCCAAAGCAAGGAGTTCCTCCCCCCACAGCAATCACACTATTGTTTCTTTCTTCTTTTCGTAATTCACGAATCTCCAACTCCCTGAAATACGGCTCGCCTTTTTGCTGAAAAATTGCCTCAATGGATTGTCCTTCTGAAGTTGCTATTTCCTTATCTAAATCTACAAAATGCAACTGTAGCCGACTTGCCAATTTCTTGCCTAAAGTAGATTTTCCAACCCCCATGAATCCGATCAGGTAAATAATCATCCCTCAAAATTATTGAGATTTAGGACAATGCCATTCGTTTTAAGAAAAAAAAAATGTTTTACTTGTCGTTTTAAATAAAGCCCCTATATTTGCACCCGCCTAGCCAAACGGGCTGGTAAAAATAATAATGATCTGGTAGCTCAGTTGGTAGAGCATCTCCCTTTTAAGGAGAGGGTCCTGGGTTCGAGCCCCAGCCAGATCACTTGAAACAGGAACTTCTTAATGGAGATTCCTGTTTTTTTTTATTCATATTGGGCGAGAAGTCTATCCCGACAAGTTGAGCATACGAAACTTCGTCGGGGAGCCCCAGCCAGATCACTTGAAAGCAGGAACTCGTTTGAATTAAAACAAAAAACGTTGCATTTTGTTTCAAGATCACAACTTCGCCACAGGTGTCCCCTTCATTCCTTCATCAACCAACCAAGCTAAAAATGTTGCAAAAGGTTTAATATCTAAATCCACACTAGCAGCTTCTAAGGCCTTCATGTATCGTTCTCTTTCCTCCACAGGAATTACCGTCCAAAGATATCCACCGGAAGCCAACATGGCATTCATGAGAAACCGTCCAATTCTGCCGTTACCATCCATGTAAGGATGAATAAAAACAAAAACAAAATGCCCCATAACTGCTCTTACGCCTGCATGCTCTTCTTCTCTCAACAATTCAAACAGAAGAGGCATTACATCACGCACACCATCCTTATTGATGGGCGTATGTTTGGATTGACCAATATATACCTGATTGTTTCGATACCCTGCTAAATCTGAAGGCTTCAAAAGACCAACGGCAACACTTGGGGTAAACAACTCCCGATACCAATCGCCATGCTCGTCATCTGCAACAGTTCCTGCATTTTCACCTTTTAAAATTCGTTGAATACTTTCTTTCACCGCATTAAATGCCTGCCAATAACCTCTGGCGGCCATAGCATCCTTTTGTTGTCTATCCGCTTCGTTTTCTTTTGCATCCCATGCACCTGTTCTCACGCGCTCTATCAATTCAGGAGTAACCCTATATTTTTCAATCGATAAGGAATGGTAGGCATCCGTTGTATAGATTTCCTCCATTTTGATAAGGTATTGATTACTATCCGAAGGAAGTCCTAGAGGTGTTGGAAAGACTTCAACAATGTCTTTTCGCATAGTATGCCACATCAAGCGAATTCTATTTACATAGGGAGATTTTTCACGAGCATCCAAAACAAGAGGCGTTTTCTCTTCAAAAGGATCCGTTTCCCTTACATCATATCCTGCCGCTTTCATGCTTTTCAACAGTTCGTTTGCAATTTTATCCTGCCCCAAATTTCGATAAGCACCCGCCAATCTTCCTGCAATGGTGGAATGGCCACCATCCAAAAGAATGGTTAACAATTGAGATGCATCTTGTATGCGTAATAAAGCCGTTCTTACATCTGTAGCATTTGTTTGAAACATGGATGCCGGACAATGAACAATGGCAGAAGGTAAATTGACCAAACGTACTCCCTCTTTTACCTCAATTTCTGCCTTATTCGGTAAGGTAGATTTCATGACAAATAAGGACGTATTAAACAACAGATTGGTCGGCATATTATTCCCTTTTGGAGAACGAATAATCAATTGATGAGGTACAGAATGATTTCCTGCATAAATCACTAAAGATTGTTCAGCGGATACACAGTAATCTTCACCATACCGATCTTCCAAATAGCGTGAACAAAACTCCCAAAAAGAAGTAAACCATGAGGTGCTATCTCCTTGTCCTTCATCATGCGGAGCAGCAATATACCATCCTCTAACAACCTCCCGTATAAATCCGTGATCAATCAATCGCTCACGGTGCACACGTGTAAAATCATCCGCTTTAATTCCTACAACACCACGATCTTGTAGCGCCTTTAATTTCTTTAATGATGCTGCTAGTTTTTCTCCTGGACTTGCCATGTCTTTGTGTTATTCCTATTATTTAAAGCTGTATAAATATTATTATTTATTGTTGTACCAATATTATTATTTAAAGTTGTGCTTTCGTTATTATTTAATGCAAAATACAACTATTAGAGATAGAAACAATGAATTAACGCAAGAATTTCAATCCGCCGTACGAACAGGAAATAAGGTATTCGGTTTGCCTCTTTAGGTGTAAAACCCGTTCAATTAATCACCACGGCGCAAATTCATATTGGGCGAGAAGTCTATCCCGACAAGTTGAGCGTACGAAGCTTCGCTGGGGAGCCCCAGCCAGATCACTGAAAGTAGGAACTTAAGAATAAGTTCCTGTTTTTTTTGAAAGAGTGTTACATTTGCAAAGCAATTGCCCAGGTGCTGAAACTGGTAGACAGGCCATCTTGAGGGGGTGGTGTACTATGTGCGTGCGGGTTCGAATCCCGCTCTGGGCACAAAAAAAACCTAATTCTGTTAAACAGAATTAGGTTTTTTAATTTTATTTTGAGTCTGAACGACAGTTCAAACGAGAAATGAAATTAAAAAACGTAATGAGCGCTAGCGAATCAGGTTTTATGCTTGTTAAGCACAAACCCTTGGATCACTTTCAAATTGAACCGAATTTGCACATTAATAGAGCGAGGGGTAAATCTATTGATAAAAAATAATTATATTATTAAGCATGAAAAGAACAAAGTTGTTAGCCTTGATTCATTTGATAGTATTGATTGCCCTGATCGCATGGAATTACTATTCAAATACGGGAATAATACGGGGAAATACAGTAGGATCTGTCAGTGATCAATATGACAATCTTTTCACACCGGCAGGCTACACTTTTGCCATTTGGGGATTGATTTATCTTGCTTTACTTTATTTGGCAGGATATTACCTGTACTGCGCCTTTTCTAAAAAAGAAGAGGATAAATTTATTCTGAAATCTGCACCCTGGTTAATTTTAGCACACCTTTTCAATGGAGCCTGGTTATGGTTTTGGTTGCATGAGCAAACCGGGATTTCTGTATTGGTGATTTTTGGTATACTGGCATTTCTGATGATTGCTGTGATCAATTTGAATATGGAGCGTTGGGATGCTCCTGTCAAGCATATGGCCGGGGTGTGGTGGCCAATAGATCTCTATGCGGGTTGGATTGCGGTGGCAGCTATCGCCAATGTTGCGGCTCATCTCTCTGCTGTTGGATGGATCAGTGAAGGATCAGAAATTAGCTGGACGGTTGGTATGATCGTTTTTGCTGCTCTCCTTAACTTATTTATGATTTTTAGCCGAAATATGCGAGAATTTGCAGCCGTTGGTGTTTGGGCATTTATCGGAATTGCAGTCAGACACTGGGGGGAAATCCCCGAGATTCAATGGACGGCGACTTGTAGTGCTTTTATCCTCTTTATTACCATTGGCTTGCATGCATATAAAAACAGGGCTACACTTCCCTTTATTAAGCTTCGCAATCAATAATTCTGTGAATTTTTAATAGATTCGTTGAACAGAATGCAATACAATAAAACTTAGGATTTGGACATAGATGCTATTATTACGGTTTCAGTGATCATTATTGCTATGATCCTCTTTATCACCGAATATGTTTCAGTAGATATTGTGGCGCTCAGCATTATGGTCAGCCTGGTACTTACCGGTGTAATCACACCTGAGCAAGGTCTTCATGGTTTTGCCAATGAAGCAGTCATCACTGTTCTGGCTATGTTTGTGCTCAGTGCCGCTATTATTAAAACCAATGTAATCGAGCGGATTGGTCCCACCATTACCCGTTTTTTGAAAAAGGGATATACAGTATCAATTAGTGGATTAGCCCTGGTCGTTGGCGGAATGTCTGCCTTTATTAATAACACACCTGTAGTCGCTACTTTTATTCCGGTTATCAGTAAAGCCGCTCGTAAAGCAAATATGCCCTCTTCTCGCTTTCTCATTCCGCTTTCATTTGTCGCTATTTTTGGTGGAACCTGCACCCTGATTGGCACTTCAACCAACCTTTTGGTGAGTGGTATTTCTTCAGAACATGGGCTGGGAGAATTTTCTATGTTTCTGCTAACTCCTTTGGGGTTAATATTCATGTTAGTAGGTACTGTCTACCTCTTAATCTTCGGTAAAAGACTTATTCCTGAGAGGGAGGAATTTTCAGAAGATATAGATGATCATCAAATCAACAATTTTCTAACAGAAATTCAATTTCAGCCGGTTTCTTTTGTGCAAAATCTAACGATAAAAGAAGTTTTCTCTCTAGACAATACTACCCTGGATGTCCTATTTATCAAAAGGAAAAGTGATTTGATTGAACGACCTTCTGAGGACATCACACTTGAAGATGGAGACGTTTTACTGGTTAGAGGCGGTCTGGATAAGATCAAGAAAATCATTCAAAGTGATTACCTCAATATCATTGACTCAATGGCGGATAAAAAATTCCCGGAGCAGGAAACCAAATTGATCGAGCTTATTTTACAGCCCACCTCTGACGTCCTGAGAAAAAAAATTAAAAATATTGATTTCCAGAAAAAATATCAGGCAAATGTTTTGGCTATCAGACAAAGAGGGGAAACCAAATTTAGAAATTTGGGGGAAGTTGTTTTGAAATCAGGAGATGTCTTACTCATACAAACCAATGAAAGAGGATACAATGCATTTTTAGAATACCAGAAAACCAGCGGCTCACCTTTTCTTATCCTCAAAGAAACTCCCATTGAAAAACTGAATAAAAAGAATTTAATTATTGCCTGCTTGACTATTGCCGGAGTAATTGCTGCAGCTTCAACCGGAGCCGTTTCCATTGCAATTGCTGCGATAACTGGAATTGTTTTTCTCAATTTAACCAGGGTCATTACTATGGAAGATGCTTACAATGCTGTCGATTGGCAAGTTATTTTTTTACTGGCCGGTGCCTTGAGTTTGGAAAAAGCTATGAATGAAAGTGGCGTCTCTGATTCCATTGGTTACTTCATGGTAGATACCATTGGATCCGATTTTGGCCCGGCAGTAGTTGTTTCTGCACTTTATTTATTAACGACCATCATTACCGGAATTATTTCAAATAATGCTGCTGCTGCACTTTTTGCTCCAATCGCCATTTCTATTGCAGGAAGTATGGAGGTCAGTGCAGTTCCGTTTTTGGTAGCCATTGCATTTGCAGGAAGCGCCAGTTTTTATACACCAATCGGTTATCAAACCAATACCATGGTGTACAGTGCCGGGAATTATAAATTTCGAGATTTTGCCATCATTGGAGGACCTTTGAATGTCATTTTTTGGTTGATCGCTACTGCTCTGATTCCTCTGCTTTATCCATTTTAGTCATCTCATACTCTAGCTCCATAGTATCATAAAATACTTTTAGTTTTCGTTTCAAAATAATATATCGATTCATTCCGTATATAATCAAGACGGCACTAAAACCAAACATAGTATAACTCAACCACTTAATTTCTGAAAAATCCTTCAATTTTAAAAATGCAAAACCGGCAATGATCAGATACAGTCCGGCCCTGAGGTAAGCAAACAAAGTGCGTTCATTGGCTAACGTAGTGCGTTCCATTGCTAAAAAATCGCGTAAAATGATTTTTTCCTGGTTCTTATACGTTGATTTCAATCGCTGAACCCCACTAATTTTTTCCAATTTCTTTTTTACCATAGCACAAACCGCATGTTTACACTATAAAGATAAAATAATTCAACGAATCCAGCATATATACCTTACTGCATCTACTGTGAATTTCTGCTTAGTTCTGAAGAAATAATATCTTTATGGTTCGCAACGAATCCATTTCTTACATGAGACAATTTTTAAGCTGCTTCTTGCTCCTGTTTGCTTTCACCACATTTGCTGAAAAAATTAAATTGTCTACTGTCTATATTGATGTGCCGGAAAGAGCCACACGCGACAATAAAACCAGCATTTCTATGGACGGGGTAAGCACCTATGCTTTCAATCGTTTACGTGCCGATAGCACGGCTTATATTTATTATTATTCTTTCAAATATGATAAGGCCTTGTATGAATTCAGAGAAACCTGTAAAGCGGATATTTGGGAATGGCTGGAAAACAGCTATCAACCGTCCTGGCATCAGAAAAAAGAATTCAGAAATTACAAAATAAAAGCATTTAAATCCCTGAATAATTCACTGCTCAAAGGAAAATTACAACAATTCAGAATTGAATATTTAGAAGGCTTACGAAAATTGACACTGATATACAAACTGGATGAAACCCGTCAGTTCATGGCTTCTGTCAAGTCAGCTTTTCCTCCTGAGGATTTTATGGACACCCAGGATACACTTATTAAAATGCTGGAGAGCGTAGAACAGAAGATTCCAAAGATCCGCCCACATGGTATGTTTGAACAAAAAGGAGAAATTGCCGAGCATGTCAAGCACCATATTGTACGGCTGCCTTTTGCCTTGTCCAATGATTTTAACAACCCTGTGGTTGAAGTGACAGATGATGGAGAAACGATTATCGCCTTTGCTCATGCAGACGGGTCTGAAGTGATTCGATTGGATCAAAATTTCAAGATAATTGCTACTTTCCACTATGATCGTTTGATTCATGATATTGTCGCGATCAAGAATGGTTTTTTTGCTGCCTCATCTGACCAATACAATTTACTGCGCTACAACCGATACCCGGCACTTTATCTCACCAAACACAAAAAAAATGGAGATTTGATCTTTACGCAAAGCTTTTTTAAACGCGATAAACTTACATTTCCGGGATGGCAAACCTTTGATTTTTATTCCCGAGATAACGTATGCCTTGAAATTGCAGACTCTATCGGAATTGTCTATTGTAACGCTGAGAAGAAAATGGGTTTTTCAAAAGTCATTCAACAAGGCGCCTACAAAACATTCTCTGTACAAACCGGATTTTTAAAAAAGGGAAAAAAAGATTTGTGGCACGTAAGCCATTGCTTTGCACAAAAATCAACTCAACACCGAAATGATGCCTATTTATTCAGTATTGGAGATTTTGACCCCAGAGGAATTACCTTATCCAAAGTCAATTTGACTACTCATAAAGACTCTTTGGACACTACCTCATTTTGGCACAAGGTACTGTTACCCATTAATGGGATTTTAGGTGATAACTACGTATACGACAGCCACATTTCTAAACCGATAGTTTGGAAAAACAAAGTCTTTATTGCGCTAGAGACAGAACAAGATGCCCGCACCGATATGGACAAAAACCTACGATCTGCCAACCGTGGAAACAATGATATTTTTGTGATCAGCTGCACGTTAGATGGCGAGGAATTTGAAGTGCAACAAATTACAAAGACCAAACACATTGAAGAGATCAATCCAAAACTCATTGCTTTTGAAGACAAAATGTTATTGTTGTTCAGCGAAGTACAATTTGACCGTAACGGCTTCGTAGAAGAAATCCGAGAAAAATACATTTACATGGATGAAAGGCTATTGCGAGAATCCCTCCCCGAAGACTTTAACTCCTACTACAATAACGAACGTTCAAAAAACTGGAACATGCCAGATAGCGGAATCAATAGAGACGGGAGTGAATTTATCAAAACAAAAGACGGCCGCGCCTTATGGATCCGCTTAATGCGAAACACCCAACAACTGGAGGTCATAGAAATTAAGGGGTAGGTTTCAGTTGTGAGTTGTGAGTTGTGAGTTGTGAGTTGTGAGTTGTGAGTTGTGAGTTGTGAGATGTGAGATGTGAGTTGTCAGATTTCAGGTTTCAGGTTTCAGATTTCAGTTTTCAGATTTCAGTTTTTGACGTATGGGGTTATAAATATTTGGGGCTTTTCATTTCTCAAATTAATAATCATAAACCCAATTTTGATCCTTTACAATTGCAATTGAAAATTGATGAATTGATAATTGATAATTGATAATTGATGAATTGATGAATTGATAATTGATAATTGATAATTGATAATTGAAAAATTGATCAAGGAATCCACTTCTTATCAAAATTTGGTTTGCGTTTCTCTAAGAAAGCATCTCTCCCCTCTTTCGCTTCATCCGTCATATAAGCTAAACGCGTAGCCTCACCGGCAAAAACTTGTTGCCCTACCATTCCGTCATCTGTCAAATTCATGGCAAACTTTAACATTTTAATAGAGGTTGGTGATTTTGCTAAAATCTCTTGCGCCCACTCATAGGCAGTAGCCTCTAATTGATCATGTGGAACCACTTCATTTACCATCCCCATTTCAAACGCCTCTTGTGCCGAATAATTCCGACCTAAAAAGAAAATTTCGCGGGCTTTTTTCTGGCCTACCATCTTTGCCAGGTACGCAGAACCGTATCCCCCATCAAAGCTAGTGACATCAGCATCTGTTTGCTTAAAAACAGCATGCTCTTTAGAAGCAAGCGTCAAATCACACACTACATGTAATGAGTGACCACCTCCCACAGCCCATCCCGGCACCACTGCAATCACTACCTTAGGCATAAACCGAATCAGACGTTGCACTTCCAGTATGTTTAAACGGTGATAACCATCCTGTCCCACATACCCTTGATGCCCCCTTGCTTTTTGATCTCCACCGGAGCAAAACGAATAGACACCATCTTTTGAAGAGGGGCCTTCAGCTGAAAGCAGCACTACTCCAATATTCACATCCTCCTGCGCATCATAAAATGCCTGATACAGTTCACTGGTTGTTTTCGGTCTGAACGCATTGCGCACATTCGGACGATTAAAAGCAATACGCGCCACACCATTTGCCTTTTTATAAGTAATATCTTCAAATTCAAGAGCGGTTTCCCATTTTGGTTCTGACATGATCTGTGATTTTGAACAAATTTAGTGATTTATCGGTAGAACCGGCTTGATAGTTGACGAGACGAATTCTTCATTTCTAATCCCCTGTATCTGCTTCTATACACCCGGGCGTCTCTTAAAAGGATAAAATGAATATTTCTTTGTTGGATATTCAAACTTGCAACAGACTTTCTAACTTTGGCTAAAGATATGTGCGTAAACTAAATACTGTTTCCTGAATTTCTAAAAGGCAATGTTGGTCGCTATAAATGATTTGGAGTAAAAATTGAAGGATGACAGCATTCAGAAACAATAACACTTTATACTATGAAAAACGATCCCATTGTTGTTGAGCAAACTTTCAAAACGTCTATTGAAAGAGTTTGGCAAGCCATTACAGATATCAAGCAAATGAAAAAATGGTTTTTTGAAGACATCCCTTCGTTTAAAGCAGAAGTAGGGTTTGAAACACAATTCAATGTTCAGGCAAATGATAAAAACTATTTACACATTTGGAAAGTCACAGCCGTTCAACCGAACAAAAAAATTATTTACAATTGGAAATACGGCGGTTACTCAGGAAACTCTTATGTGAGTTGGGAATTATCAGAAGAAGAGGATCAGACAAAACTAAAACTCACACACGAAGGAAGTGACACCTTTCCTCAGGATAATCCCGATTTTAGGAGAGCTGCCTGTATGGGTGGATGGGATTTTTTTGTGCGTCAACGATTAAAGGATTTTTTAGAACATGAAGCCAAATAAATGAAAACATCAACACACTGTTTTTTTATTGTAGGACTGCTTGTGTGTAGTTGCGTCAGAAACCCACAAGCTGATGACTTGTTGAATGAATCTACTGAAGTTTCCCGCAATACCATTTCTAAAGATACTGTCCAAATAATTATAACTCCTGAAGATCAAATTTTATGGAATAAAGTAGAAATAGACTCCGCTCACTTGTCAGATTCACTGCGAATCATGATGATAAGATCTATTGAAAGCGGGAAGAGAACAGCTGAATATAATGGCCTCTCTACACAAAATAAAAGCAATTATATCATTTACTTGAATGTTTACAGGCAAACCAAATATGACATGTATGTTTATGTGAAGGAGAAATACGAATCAGAGCTTAAATATGTAAGAAAATTATACGCGAAAAAAATATTTGATATCCCCATAAACCAGCTTGATGATAGGCAATTTACTATAATTCGGTCAATTGTTGAAGATGCTCTATACGAAAATCCAAGCAAGGGATTTTAACTGATCATCTATTCATTTAATGATTTTCAAAAAATTTATCCAGCTGCAAGTAACAGAAGATTTTAGGATCGATTTTTAAATCCTTTGGATATCTGCTTAGATTTGTACGTTGTAAAATGACTTTATGAAATATACGATCAGCTACAAAGCACCCAACACACAATATATTCCGATCAAAGCATCTTTTGATGTCAGTAATGCTAAAGAAATCACTTTACAATTCCCCAGCTGGAGACCCGGTAGGTATGAACGATCTGATTTTGTAAAAAATATCCACGGTTTTCATGTACTCAATGATCAGGGGGGAAAAACTCCTTCTTCAAAAATCGCTAAAGATCAGTGGTCGGTAAACACAGAAAACACGCAAGAGATCACAGTACATTACAAGTATCACGCAGCCGAACTCAATGCCGGATCAACTTATATGGATGATCAACAATTGTATGTAAACCCTGTTAATTGTTTAGTTTTTATTCCCTCTCAACAACTCAATCCTTGTGAACTGACCCTTGATATTCCTGAAAATTTTGAAATAGCGGCGGGAATTCCTTTTGCAAACCATCATGCTCATTTTGAAGATTATCACCAATTAGTAGACAATCCTTTTATCGCTTCACCGACTTTACACCACTTTACATTCAATTGCAAATCTGTGAAATTTCACCTGTGGTTTCAGGGAGATGTTAAATTAGATGAGAAAAAAATTATTGACGATTTCAGTCGGTATACCGAACATCAAATTGAACAGTTTGGTGAGTTTCCGGTAAATGAATATCATTATCTCTTTCAAATTCTTCCTGAAAAAGCGTACCATGGAGTTGAGCATCAAAACAGTACTGTGATTGCGCTTGGCCCTACTTATGATCTCATGTCCTCTTTGTACAATGATTTTCTGGGTGTGAGTTCCCATGAGTTATACCATTGCTGGAATGTAAAGGCATTGCGCCCTGTAGAAATGTATCCCTACGATTACGCTACTGAAAATTACAGCCGCTTGGGATACGTAACTGAAGGAGTTACCACTTATATGGGCGATTTATTTCTTTTGCAATCAGGTGTAAAGGATTGGAAATGGTACAAATCCGAATTGGAAGTACTGCTACAACGCCATTTTGACAATTTTGGACGATTCAATTACTCAGTTGCAGAATCCAGTTTTGACACCTGGTTGGATGGCTACGTAGCCGGGGCTCCTAACCGAAAAGTATCTATTTACAATGAAGGAGCACTCCTGGCTTTTGTACTCGATTGTAAAATCAGAACAAATTCAGAGAACAATGCTTCACTACACACGGTAATGAAAGCAATGTATGACCAATTTGCATTAAAAAAAGTGGGATATACAGAAAATGACTTCAAGGGGGTTTTAGAACAATATGCAAATGAAAATCTAGAAGACTTTTTTGACAACTATTACAACGGTTTACACTCATTTGAACCGGTACTTGTTAACGCATTGGAGCAAATCGGGCTAGAATTAAAAATGAAACCCAACCCCTTACATTCAATAGCCCTACTGGGGATTAAAACCAGCATATCGGATGGAAGAACGATCATTAAAAATATTTACCCCGGTTCATCTGCCGATTTGGGAGGTGTAACCCTTGAAGATGAAGTGGTAGGAATCAATGGTTTTAAAGTAACAGGCGATTTAAATAAATGGGTGGAGTATTTCAAGGATGATTCTATCACACTTTTGATCAACAGAAAAGGAAGACTGATTGAAATTAGCTGTCCCAATGTCAATAAGAGCTATTATCCAATCTACGCCATAGAGAAATTAAAAATACCCAGTAATCTACAAAAGCGAATATTCAAAAAGTGGAGTGCACATACGTGGGATGAAATTTGATTTGGTTACATTTGAATCATGACCCTAAAAAAGCACGAAAAACGATCTTTTCTTCAGCGAATTATTCGACTGATACTGGGAAAAGAAAAGCCCAATTTCATCACACAAACTTCTGTTGTTGCCGGCTTTTTAATTTGGGTATTTTTACTCTCCTGGCATATCCTGACTTTTATGGCAATTCTCTTAATGGGATCTCTCAAACAAGGAGAAAAACTGGAAGGTGCTTTTCTAAGGGTAGGAAAAAAACTCTACGGTTATGATGATACGATTAACCGTCTGGGGATTTATACCTTGGCAGAGTTTGTGCTCTTTACATTGGTATTGATAGGACTCATCCTAATCTGGAGAAGAAAAAAATTCGGCTTTCTACTCTATGTGTTTGCCAATGTTTGCATTCCTTTACTGACTATGATTTTGATGGGATTTGAATATTTTCGTTCAGAAACCACCACGCTAGAGCTCATTCTTTACGGCAGCACTACACTTTATTTTGGAATAGGAGCTTTATGGTTTTACAAATGGAAAGGTCGAAATAAAGAAAAGAAAAATGAATTGCGCACGGCAGAAGACTGATTACTCGCCAGCAATCATTGATATTTCAACATTCACATTTTTTGGCAATTGTGCCACCTGAACAGTTTCTCGGGCAGGATAATCAGATTCAAAATACGAAGCATAGATTTCATTGACCTCAGCAAAATCATCCATATCGCTTAAAAAAATTGATGTTTTAATAACATTCGAAAAATCCATACCTGCTGCCAGCAAAACCGCTTCTAAATTCTTCATTACTTGATCGGTTTCAGACTTAATATCAGACAAGATCAATTCTGAGGTTATCGGGTTTATTGCAATTTGACCGGATGTATATAAGATATTACCATACTGTACCGCTTGTGAATAAGGCCCTATTGCCGAGGGAGCATTTTTTGTTGCTATAATTTTTTTCATTTTTCTAATTTGGTTGAATGACTGAATATCGAATCATTCTTTGAATTAACTTTGAGCGAAATTAAGAAATGATTTGAAAATTCTACTGGTAGATAATTACGATTCCTTTACATTTAATCTGGTACATTATTTAGAAGCACTGGATTGTGAAGTTACCGTTTTAAGAAATGATGAGTTGCATATCGAACAAGCTGACCGTTTTGACAAGTTTGTTCTTTCTCCCGGACCGGGTTTACCAACTGAATCTAATCAGTTGAACGCTTTGATTGAAGTATACAAAACTCAAAAACCTATTTTGGGGGTTTGCTTGGGATTTCAAGCGCTTGTAGAATCATTTTCAGGAAGATTGTTCAATCAAAAAGAAGTGAAACATGGCATACAGGAGAATTGCAGTTTTGATCCCCACGCCGAGTTGTTTAAGGGATTGCCAGAAACTTTCAAGGTAGGACTTTATCATTCGTGGGCAGCACATCCTGAAAGTTTTCCAACATCATTCAAAATCACTGCCCAATCAGAAAACGGGATAATTATGGCGTTTGAACATGATTTTTTACCGCTTTGTGGCGTTCAATTTCATCCGGAATCGGTGCTTACAGAGCATGGTAGCAGCATTGTTAATAACTTTATCTGCAATTTTCATTGATCTCCCTTAACTTTATGAGACAAATCTAGCCGATAAAAAGGTAATATGATTTTATCTCTGCCTCAGGTAGAGAGCCCATACAGTAAGTTGAGGATCTTAGTACAATTCAGATTAGGGCGATCTTAGTTGCTTGCAGATGACAGGGCCGCAAAACCCGCCTTGAGCGGTAACATTTGAACAAAATGATAACAGCGGATTTCAGACCAGGCCGGTAGTCCTAACCCTATTAAATGAAGATTTCCTAATATGGAGCTGTGTGGGTTTTTTCTTTTTTCCCATCTGACAAAAAAACAATCGCTTAATTTTCATACACACAGTTCTCCATACTGCTGCACTTTTTGTGGATGAGTTCGTCTAACACCATCAAAGAAGCCAATGCCAATTGACTGTAATTCTGAGACGAATTTCCAAAATTACCGTATTCTGAATGCCATATTGTATTGATCAATCCTTTTCCTCCGGATTTAGGCTTCACCACATTTACCAGTAGTTTATCTACATTTCCTGCACCGGCATGATACAGATGCAGCACCACCAAACGAAACCACAATTTATATTGATCATCTCCCTTCACAATAATTCCAAACTTATTGAGAATTCGTTTAGCTTCCGGCAGACAAGCGGTTCTGATCAAATGTGAAGACGCATAAGCCGATTTATCAAAATCCTTTCGTTCATCTACATATTTATTGACGGTCAATCCGTGATTTCTCGCTACAGTTCGCATCATTTGAAAGGGTCCCAAAGCTCCGGCTGATGAATAGGCCAGCTTCCCCGGACTTTCTATCATCAAAATCGCCTGTGCGTACCAGGGATCTGTATCGTTTTCAATAAAAAGATCTACCCCTCTGCTGATACTTGGAAATACTTTATCAAACTGATAGAAATCGCTCTTTCCGGTGGTCATAAAAATCCGGGTTTCAGGATCAAGACCATGCCGCTTTCTCAAAGTATCACGGTACGCTTCTTTTTCTTCTTCTGTTTGCTTATTCCATTCACGAAGAGATTGTATTTCCAGTATTTCACGGGTGTTGCGCACATTCAAAATGGCAGAATCTGGTGGCATTTGCATCACAAACCTCCAAAAATTAGGCTGTGCCAGTGTGTCCCACCTCTCTTCAAAAAGATCCGGAGTTTTTACAAATCGCATTAACTCTTTTGTCTCTTCTATTTCAACTTCTACAAGAAGGCGGTCATATTTTGACTGACCGATTGATACAATTGACAATAAACCTACAAATGCTGTTATAATTGTTTTCTTCATGCGCTTCTTTAGCTTTATTTTGAACGCTAAATTCCTTCTAAAGTTACAGAACAATAATCATACCTATCTATGCGCTCACATTCGTTTCAGATAAACTTATGATAGTCAGAAAAATAAAAGGGAGAACTCAAAAGCCCTCCCTTTCCTAAAAAATAATTTGTTTTATTGTTCGCGGATTAAGGTAACACTTCCCTGCCCTTCGTCTGTTGTTCCATTTGTGTACACTACGCTATAGTTGTAAAAGTACACCCCATCTTTACATGGTTTTCCATTTTTATTGTCACCATTCCATCCATCTGTGATACTATTTAGTTCAGCTACCGGTCTCCCCCACCTATCAATAATCACAGCAGAAAATTCTGCTACTGCAGTGGATAAAAATTCAAAAGTAAACTCATCATTTGTTCCACTATTTCCCGGTGTGAATACATTAGGAGGTGTTAAATCCGGAATATCATGAACAATGATCTCTTTGCAAGCAGTGTCTTTACAACCATTTTTATTGATCGCAACCAAACAAACATTAAAAATATTTTCTCCCGTATACAAGGTATCCATTTCTTCAAAATAGCTTTTCGAAATGTACCATACGTTCTGTGCTGCTGTATCTAAATTCCAAAAGAAAGTAGTATCAGCCTGAGGATTATTAGGATTTGCAAAATATTCCGACTCATTTATAAATGTAACATCAACCGGAGCTGTTCCTTCCAAATTTCCATCCAGTTGAGAAGAAACCACATCAAAAGCAGCAATTGGACTCACTGAATCCAGCTCAATAGTTTCTACCAATGTACAACCGGCATCATCCGTTACCACTACTTGATAAGTTCCAGGGTTTAAACCTCCCCAGGTTGAATTAGATGAAGTTGCCCCGGTTCCCAAATTAGTCCACAAGTAAGAATACCCCGGTTGACCTCCCGTTGCAGCAACAAAAACCACTCCATTACCGGATTGATAACTAAACTGTCGGCAATAAGCAGGTTCTGAACCAAACTGATTTTCTACCATCTCAATAGGAGGGTTTTCTTTAATGGTAAACTGGTATTCATTATCGCAACCATTCTCATCTAAAATAGTCAGTATATAAGTTCCTTCTTGTAAACCGCTAGCCGTATTTGATGAAGTAGGCGGAGTAACAGCCTGCCCTTGCATATTCCAGTTATACGTAACATTACCAAAGTTCCCCGCAACACTGTCAATGACTATACCCCCCGAGGTATCACCGTAACATGCAACATCCTTGATGAAATAAAATGCATGCAACGAATCAGGCTGACCTAAATCAGTAACTACTGAGTCCTGACAACCATTATTGTCCACAACATACGTGATGTAGGTTCCTCCCGGAATTGTATTGGCAACGTCACCTGTTAAACTACTATTGTGTGACCACGAAATAGAAATAGGAGCAGAACCACCGGTAAATGCTACATCAATAGATCCATCAGAGAATCCGTAACAGACCGGTCCATTTGAATTTTCTACATAAACATCCAATTCCTGAGGAGCTGTAATTTCAATCGGCACACATACTTCACAACCGATATCATCTGTCACACAGACCGTCCAGACTCCCGGTATCATACTACTTTCAGAAGTGTGTGTTGCACTTGTATTTCCTACCTGATTACCAAGAGGGTCAGTCCAAACAATTGAAGCCACAGATCCTGATGGTTGTGGTGTTGCCTGAATCGTTGCCGTACCATTACCGTCTCCATAACAATCTTCTCCCTGAATATCTGTAATCACCACATCAATATAATGTCCTGCTGAATTAATTGTAACTGTAGAATCAGCGATACAGCCTTCTGCATCCTCAACAAGAATAGGAACAATTGTACCGGCTACGTCTGTGTAACTATCCGTTGTCCCCGCAGTTGGAGGATCGGATGCCATTGTAATAGAATACGGACTACCCTGGCCTGATGTACCATTTACAGTAACATCAACCGTTCCGGTAGCAGCTGCAGGACAGTCTGTCGCAGGTGTAATGTTGATGTTGCTAATCACCGGCCCGGAAAAAGTTCCGTTTTCAGAAGTCGTACATCCTGCCTGATCTGTAATTTGAACTTCCCAGTTATTACCATTGTTAAGGTTTACTACTGTAGCTGTCCCCGGATTATTTACATTACCAGACACTAAGTTTCCGGCTCCAAGATTAGTCACCGTATAATTTCCGGTTCCACCTGTAATATCGATATCAACTCCATTTATAATAGTTGGATAATTACAATTGACAGAAACAACTGTTTGTATAGGGCAAGAATAAGTTATTTCTATTGGATTCCCCAATAAATAACAATCATTGTTATCCTTATCCCAATCTAAGCCTCCATTGTCATTAGTGCCATTAGCTACATTGTTATTTCCTCCAATACCATCATCTCCGGTAACTGGTACAAAATAATAAGTTCCGCAACCAAATGTTGATACAATCGGTGATGAGGCATTATTAACGTCCATTAAATCTTCAGTTGGAATGATATAACTCAAAAAACCCGGATCAGCAGAAGGGTCATTAGTGGTAGGAGCAGCATCATAAACTAACCACATCAATTGTGCTGAATAAATTCCGTCGCCTATAGGTTGGTCAATCGTGTCAGTGGGTAAAATATAATCATCATTAGAAATGATTTCATAAGCATCTCCTTCACAAAGTACAATAGGTAATGTAGTTAATGCAAGTGGTGCACTCCCCACAGGATCTTTCCAGTAAGTAAATGTACCGGGGTCTGTAGTACATACAGGCTCAGAAGAACAATCTATTCCTGTTTCATCACAAAAATTAAGTGACCAGTCTGTCAGGTACCCCTGATCCAACCCGCAGTTATCTCCAATGGTTAATATCCATTGTCCACTAACTGTTCCAGTACCGTTATTAAATGCATCCAAATCAGCAGTAGAACTATTACAAGATCCGTTAGGATTCGTAACATTGGTTGCGATCGTATAATTTCCGTTCACACAATATCCCCCACCAGGAGTCAAGGTAGCATATTCAGTAGTTCCCGTTCCTGCCGGATTCCCTGTTCCAATTTCAATACAAACATTGATATCATCACAGCTTGATCCACAACCTCCGGCATCATTATTGGCATCAGCCATAATCAAATAGCAAGTGCCGTCCGGAGCTGTCAACGCAAAATCTAAATCACCAATCCATGTGTGATCTACCGTAAAACAAACAGATTGCAAGCAATTGTCAACACCCAATATATCAGGCCCGGTATTTTGAATGAAAATATTGGCGTCAAAATTTCCGTTATCGGTTATTGCAACAGGACAGTTTGTACAACCACAAGAAGTTTGAGCTATAGCAAAGTAATTTATAGATAATAATAGAATTAGAGATAATATTCGTTTCATAAGAATGTGATGTTATAATTGGGTTATTGGTCGAGTAAATTCAGTTCTTCCCTCAGTTTTTCAACTTGTCTTTGCTTTTCTTCAATTTCTGTAGCATGCCCAATTGGATCTTCAGATTTCAAGGTTTCAATTTTACTTTCTCCGGATTGTATGGCAGCCTTCAAACGCTCTATTTTCTCTGTTTTACTCATAGTCTGTTCTGAGTGTCCGTGGGTTTCTGCCTTTGTATTTTCTTTTGAATGAGAAGAAGGAACTAATTTGATTCTCTCCGGTTTAGACGTTTCATTTTGTGCTAATCCTGTAAAAGAAAAGCCAAGGAAAAACATGATCAATATTGTTATTTTTTTCATATAAAAGTGGTTGTATTACTCATCAAACGTTTTGTAATGATTTTTAGTTGCACCCTAGATACACAAAAGTGTGACTTATTTTTCGTTTTTCGAATTATTCGTTAATAATCTTTTTGGATGTGCATAACTTTGGCATTAAAATATAGACAATATATTTGGGGCTACAGTGATAAAACCTAATTTTACCGATTCAAACATAAAACCGGAAAATGGAAGTAGCAACATTAACAGAGATCAGTTCGCAAATCAGAAGAGATATCATACGAATGGTAACGGCAGTACAATCAGGTCATCCGGGAGGCTCTTTAGGCTGTGCCGATTTTTTCACCGTACTCTATTTTGAGATCATGAAAACAGATCCGAAAAACTTTACCATTGACGGTATAGGAGAAGATTTGTTTTTCCTTTCAAACGGACATATATCTCCGGTGCTCTACAGTGCGCTGGCACGAAAAGGTTACTTTGATGTTTCAGAACTCAAGACTTTTCGATTAATTAACAGCCGACTACAGGGTCATCCTTCTCCGGCAAAAGGATTGGAAGGTGTTCGCATTGCATCCGGTTCATTGGGGCAAGGTTTATCGGTTGCTATTGGTGCTGCTATTGCAAAGAAATTAAATGAAGATGATCGGCTGGTTTATTCTTTACACGGCGACGGCGAACTTCAGGAGGGACAAATTTGGGAAGCCGCCATGTACGCCTCTGCGAACAAAATAGATAATCTCATATCTACCATTGATTATAACCACAAGCAAATCGACGGAGACATTGATGACGTATTGCCCTTAGGGGATTTGGCACAAAAATGGCAGGCATTTGGTTGGGAAGTGTTGGAAATGGACGGACATGATCACCAAGAGATCATAAAAACGTTGAAACATGCACAATCACTTTGTGGAAAAGGTAAACCAATTATGATCATTATGAAAACAATTATGGGTAAAGGTGTTGACTTTATGATGCATACCCACAAATGGCACGGTTCAGCTCCATCCATTGAGCAGGCAGAAGAAGCACTTTCCCAGTTAGAAGAAACCCTAGGAGATTACTAGTTTGAAAAGGATTCTACTCATACTGTTTTTGATATTGAGCCTTGGGAATTCCTCCCGCGCACAAGAACTTACCCGCATTTTATTCATTTTTGATGCCTCTAATTCCATGAACGGGAAATGGGAAGGCTCAACGAAAATCAAATTGGCCAGAGAAATTTTAATTGATGCCATTGGAGATCTTGAAGGAATTCCTGATTTGGAAATTGCACTACGGGTTTACGGACATCAATCTCCTATAACTCCTAATTTTCAAGATTGTGATGATACAAAACTAGAGGTTGAATTCGGTCCCGATAATATTGAAAGAATTAAAACCTTTATCAGACACGTAGAACCCAAAGGAACAACCCCAATAGCAAGGTCTCTGGAAGCTTCTGCTGAAGATTTTCCCGACAAAAATGCACGAAATATCATTATACTGATTACAGATGGGTTAGAGGCTTGCGACCAATTTCCGTGTGAAGTAGCCCGTAAACTAAAAGCAAAAGATATCAATGTCACCCCTTTTGTTGTAGGGTTAGGTATCGATCTAAAATACTTGAACGAATTTAGTTGTATTGGTCGATTTTATGAGGCATCTACAGTAGAATCATTCAAAAAAGTAATGAAGTCGGTGATTATGGATGCCCTTTTCAATACAACAGCTCAAATCAATCTCAATGATATCCACTCAAAACCTACAGAGACAAACACCACTGTTTTTTTATATAAGGCCGGCACCAAAGAATTAAAATATACCTTCATGCACACTATGAATTACAAAGGTCAGCCGGATACAATTGTAGTCATTGACCCTGACATGAAATATGACATGGTGGTCAATACCTTACCCCGGGTAGAGGTCAAGGATCTAAAATTACTCAAAGGGCGACATAACATCTTACCTGCCGATTGTCCGCAGGGAATGTTGAAAGTCCGCATACAAGGTCCCACCAGGTGGGGAGATGTTCAGGTCAGAGTAACGCAAAAAGGTCAATCAAGAACGTTAAACATCCAGGATGTCAATGACGTACAGAAATATATTGTCGGTGAATACGACCTTGAAATTCTAACGCTTCCCCGGATCTATATCAATAATGTTAATATCCAACAAAGTGAATATTCCTATATCGATATTGAAGGATCGGGCTTGCTGGATTATCGTGCATTTCAAAAAACTATTGGTCAGTTGTTTGTATTGAATGATGAAAATGATCAATCTGAGTGGGTAATGGATCTTCCTGAGGATAAGTTAAATGGTAAAATCTATTTACAACCTGGAAGATATAAAATTGTATACAGACGTGCTGATGCCGTTTCAACAGATTATACTTCTATCAATCACTTTGTCATTAAACCCGGTGGAGAAACCACCATCAACCTATAAATTCTCATGATGAAAACATTTGAAATTAAAGATCACAAAGACACGCGTTCCGGATTCGGAGCCGGACTGCAAGAACTGGGAAAATCGCATCCCAATGTCGTTGCACTTTGTGCAGATCTTACCGGATCTCTTAAAATGGACGCTTTTAAAGAAAATCACCCCGAACGATTTTTTCAAGTGGGAATTGCAGAAGCAAACATGATGGGTATTGCCGCAGGTCTGACCATTGGTGGAAAAATACCTTTTACGGGAACTTTTGCTAATTTTTCAACGGGTCGGGTTTACGATCAGATTCGCCAATCAATTGCTTACTCCAATAAAAATGTAAAAATCTGTGCTTCTCATGCCGGTTTAACATTGGGAGAAGATGGCGCTACTCACCAAATTCTTGAAGATATCGGATTAATGAAAATGCTGCCCAATATGACAGTGATTTCTCCCTGTGATTATAATGAAACCAAAGCAGCCACCATTGCTATTGCAGATTATGAAGGACCGGTATACCTGAGATTCGGGCGACCCAAAGTTCCCAATTTTACTGATCCCAACAAAAAGTTTGTAATTGGCAAGGCAGAAGTTTTGAACGAAGGAAAAGACGTCACCATTATCGCTACCGGACATTTGGTTTGGAAAGCCATTGAAGCCGGTAAAATGTTATTGGAAAAAGGCATTAATCCTGAAATAATAAATGTACACACCATTAAACCTTTTGATGAAAAGACCGTCTTAGATTCAATCAGTAAAACAAAATGTGTAGTTACAGCTGAAGAACACATGATGAATGGCGGATTGGGTGATACCGTCGCTCAGTTGATCAGCAGAAAACTACCCAGCCCATTGGAGATGGTAGCCGTAAACGACACATTTGGAGAAAGTGGAAAAGGTGAAGAATTACTCACAAAATACAAAGTCAACACTACAGATATCGTTGCCGCCGTTGAACGCGCTATTGACAGAAAGTAATTCTGACAAAATAACTTCCGAATCTGTCACAGAAACGAACAAAAACATTCCTGTGGATAAAAAGTTGATTGATCAATTCAGAAAAGATCCACAATACGGTTTTCAATTGATCGTTCAGCACTATCAGGAAAGGGTTTATTGGCAAATTCGTCGTCTCACTAAAAATCATCAGGACACAGAAGATGTCATGCAAATTGTTTTTATTAAGGTCTGGAAAGGACTGGACGATTTCAGGGAAGCATCTAATCTCTATACCTGGATATACCGTATCGCCTTTAATGAAACGCATACTTTTTTGAAGCAACGATCCCAACGCTCTCCTATAAACATGGATCCCCCGCTTTTTGAAACCAATCATTCCACCGAGGGAAACGAAATCTCCGGAGAAAAAATCGAAGCCTTATTGCAACAAGCCATAGCCACTTTACCTGAAAAACAACGGCAGGTATTTGAACTCAAATATTTTGACGAACTCAAATTCAAAGAAATATCCGAACTGTTGGGAACCTCTATTGGAGCGCTAAAAGCCTCCTACCACCTGGCCGTTAAAAAAATAGAGGATTTTATTCAGCAGCTTTAAACCTTTTTCTCTTTTTAAAGTCAAAGCAGTAATGAAAAAGCAGAAACATCTATTACAGCAGTTCAGTAAATCAGAGAAACCAGAAGTTCCTCACGGATTTTTTGATCATTTTCCGGATGAACTTACTGCTACAATTTCAGAAAACGAAGGCAAACTTCATACTTTCCAAAAAACTGAAAAGCCGGAAATTCCTGACGGATTTTTCACTGCTTTCAGTCAAAAAATGAATGATCTGCCATTGCCTGTTGAGAAGAAAGCCAACGTGATTCGCTTAAAAATTGCCGGATTTGTTTCAGCGGTTGCCGCCTGCTTGCTTCTGGGTTTCTTTCTGATGCCAGAACCCGAAACAGAAGTTATAGCGCATAATCAGACAGAAAAAGAAGACACTGAAGAATCGGTAGATGCTGACTATTATCTGGCGATACTGGAAGAAGATGATTTGGTCAACTTTATTCTGGAAAACAAAGACATCTCTGTTAAAACCGAAGAAGTTACTGATAATCAAGAAGAAATTTACGATTTTTTAAAAGATGATTTAGAAGAATTATACATTGAAAACCTATAATTATGAAAAAAATAATGAGTATCCTATTTATTGTAAGTGGATTTGTTGCTATGTCTCAAGCAGACACAACAAAACGAGAAGATCGGAAAGAACAGATAAAAGCACATAAGATTGCTTTTATATCCAATGAACTTTCCTTGACACCTGAAGAAGCAGAAGAATTTTGGCCGGTGTACAATCAATATACAAGCACCCTTGAAAAAATACGTACTGAAAAGCGATCTACAATAAAACAGCTACGCCGAATAAATGAGCTCTCTGAAGAGCAGAGCTACGAACTTACCCAAAAAGTTTTTGAATTGGAGAAAAGTGAATCCGACACTCGCTTAGAATATTTGGATAAATTTGCGGATGTTTTGGACAAGAGAAAAGCGGCTCGTGTTTTCGTGGCCGAAGAAAAGTTCAAGCGTGAATTGTTGAAGAAAATCAAACACGAAGGGCATAAGCCACATCATGATGGACCACCGAGAGGACCCCGTAAATAATTTTAAAAACCGTCTGGCGCAAACCAACGAATCTCCTTATTTGCTAAACGTTGAAAAAGCAGAAGGTTGTTACATTTGGGATACATCCGGAAAAAAATACCTGGACATGATTGCCGGTGTGGCGGTAAATAATATCGGTCACCGTCACCCGGAAGTAATAGCAGCCATCCAACATCAAATAGACAACTACCTACACGTGATGGTGTATGGTGAATTTATTCAAGAAGCGCAATTGAACCTGGCTGAATCGCTCATTTGCTTACTTCCTGAGAAACTGAATAGCCTGTATGTGGTGAATTCCGGAACAGAAGCCAATGAAGGCGCCATCAAACTGGCAAAAAGGTATACCGGAAGGCATGAGATCATTTCTATGAAGGGATCTTATCACGGCAGTACATACGGATCTTTGAGTATTTCGGGGAATGAGGCAAAAAAATCTGCCTTTCGTCCCTTGCTCCCGGCTGTGAAATTCATTGAATTCAATAATTTAAGCGAATTGGATGCGATTACAACTGCTACAGCGGCTGTGATTACTGAAACCATCCAGGGAGATGCCGGTGTTCGGATTCCGGATGCCGATTACCTGAAAGCTTTGCGAAAAAAATGTGATGAAACGGGAGCCCTGTTGATCTTTGATGAAATTCAAACCGGAATGGGAAGGACGGGAAAAATGTTTGCTTTTGAGCACTATGGTGTAGCACCGGACATTCTTACACTGGGGAAAGCTTTGGGAGGAGGTATGCCCATTGGTGCATTTGTCTCCAGCCGGGAAATCATGCACAGCCTTACCCATTCACCCATCTTAGGTCACATCACCACTTTTGGCGGGCATCCTGTTATTTGTGCAGCGGCAAACGCTTCCCTTCAGGTTCTTCAAAAAGAAAATTGGATACAAACAGCAGAAGAAAAGGGACAATTATTGGAGGAATTGCTGTTGCAGCAGGATGAAATACTTGAAATCAGACGAAAAGGATTGATGTTTGCCATTGATATGGCATCTTATGATCGTGTAAAAAAAGTAGTTGACCGTTGTCTTGAACTGGGATTAATCAGTTTTTGGTTTTTGTCTTCCCCCAATAGTTTCAGGCTCTCCCCTCCTCTATGTATCACAAAAGAAGAAATTCAACAAGCCGCAGCGATTATCATCCGTGCCATTGAAGAAAGTCGTTGAGCGATCAACCGACTAAATTTCTGTTTTTTATTACCTGGATCTTTGCTTAAAAACATCAAACTTAGAGGGGATAGATTTTCTTGGCCAGTAATTGTCTTCTAATTCGGTGTCAGCCGTTTCAAGAAAGGGATCCAACTCTATCCCCACTGCTTGTCCTGACTTCCGCATTTTAACACCCAAACTCAAAAAGTTCGGCTAAATATTTCTG
>JBBDID010000006.1:0-1440 GCA_040880585.1 Crocinitomicaceae bacterium
GAATCTCTACGGAAAAAGTGAACGATTAAATAAAAAATATAGAAAAGTGGGCCTTTCCTACTAATTTGGTTAGAATTAATTTGCACAAAAATTTTAACTAATTTAGCTAAGGAAGGCCCAAAATGAAGCTACCACGTTTTATCAAAAATGTAATTCCCGGATACAAAGTTATTGATTTTAAAGAATGGCTCCAGAGTGGAGTTGTTGAAATCTATCTAGAGAAAGAAGATCTTTTATCTCCTGGGAAATGTCACAAATGTGGCGATGAACTCACCGTCAAGCGTGGAAAACACCGTATGAAAGTTAAGCATATGCCTTTTGGACAATTCGAGTGTTGGTTAATTTTTTGGCGGGAGAAAAAGCATTGTTCAAGCTGCAAAAAAGCCAGATCAGAACGGCTTGATTTTGTTTCTAAAGAAACTCCTCATCTTTCAAAAGATTACTCCTGGTGGCTCGGACGCATGACTGAAATAAGCACAGTTTCAAGAGTCGCAAAGCTTACTGGAAATGATCAGAACACCTTGTGGCGAGTTGATTTTGACCGACTTTTAAGGATGGCCCAAAACTATGAAATTCCCGATGTTGAGCGAATTAGTGTTGATGAAGTTTACACCCGCCGGAAGAAGTATTTTAAGTCTGAAAGTAAAAATGAGCAATACTTTACGATAGTGACAGATCTTAAAACGCGAAGAGTGATATGGGTGTCAAACAGCCGTAACAAAGCCGCTCTTGACGAGTTCTTCCAAATCATAGGTAAAGAAAGAAGCGAGAAAATAAAAGTGGTCGCAATGGATTTGCATGATCCTTACAAGGCCTCGGTCAAAGAGCATTGTCCAAACGCCACCGTGGTTTGGGACAAGTTTCATGTTGTGAGGATTTTTGAAAATGCTCTCAATGATGAAAGACTCAAGGTTTATCAAGACAAGGAGACCAGCGGAAGTTTTAAGAGCAAGATTAATGGCAGCTTTAAATATGTCTTCTTGAAAACCGCCTCTAAAAGAAAAGGTTCTGAGAACAAAAAATTAAAAGAAGTCATGAAAGAGAACAAACAGTTTTACAAACTTGAATTGATCAAGGAAAGGTTCTTCAAATTCTTTTATCAAAAGACGGCTGAGGACGCGCAAGACCTAATCGTCCAAGTAAAGGAATGGATTTATAATGAAGATTTTGAGTTCCTAAAATCTTGGGTGGACAACTTCATCTCCACTTGGGAAACAATGAAGAACTACTTCCAATACAGAGTCACTTCAGCCCTTTCTGAGGGCACAAATAACGTCATTAAATCGATAAAGAGGAGATGTTTTGGCTTCAGAAATATGACCTATTTTAAGCTCAAGATCATGCAGGTTTGCGGCTATTTAAACTCGGATTTCATTAAAATAGAGGAATATTAAGGACTTTGAATGATTCTAAATAGATGCACTAATATGATAAGGAGCC
>JBBDID010000007.1:0-26116 GCA_040880585.1 Crocinitomicaceae bacterium
GATAAAAGACATACCAAACGTGGCCATGTGACGGTGTTGAAATAGTTCGTTTAATTTTAGGTAGAAGGAAGAATCATTTAATCATTCGTTTTTAATCCGTTCAAATTTCCACCTTTCACCTTCATTCCACTCAGCTATGGAGTTGCCGTAAGCATCATATCCCTTATTGTTTTGTAATAATTTGGCTAAATGCAACAAGTTATAGGTCATAAAGGTGGTATTTCGATTGGTAAAATCATTTTCAGGACCACCAGAACCTTCATCACCGTAACTTTTACCCGGTCCAACTTCTCCAAGCCAACCGCAATCAGCTTGAGGCGGAATAGAATAACCAATGTGTTGTAGTGCATAGAGAAGATCTTTAGCACAGTGTTTTACTCCATCTTCATTTCCGGTAATGACACATCCGCCAACTTTTCCATAATAAAGGTACTGCCCTTTGTTGTTTTGTTTTGCACTCATACTGTACAAGCGTTCAACAAATCGTTGTGCTACAGAAGATTTTTCACCCAACCAAATGGGGGTACCGATAATGAGAATATCCGCTTTAAAAATCCGCTCAAATAATTCAGGCCATTCATCCGTCTCCCAACCTTTTTCAGTCATGTCGGGATAGACTCCGGAAGCTACTTTGTGATCGACAAAACGAACAACATCTGTCTTCACACCCTCTTTATCCATGATTGCTTTAGAAACATTCATTAATTCACGGGTATGACTCTTTTCGGGAGACTTTTTGAGGGTGCAATTCACATAAACAGCATGAAGACTTGAAAAATCGGTTTTTGACATAATAGGTACAATTTAATTTACCTGAATGTCGGATGAGTCACTATGAAATTACAAAACAGGGAGCAAGTCCAAAATTATGGGGAGTAAAATAACATTGACTTGATGTGTTTTGTGAATCTCCTTAGATTTTTACTGATCATTCTCATTTTCACTCATTCTCATTCTGTCACCTACCGTAAAGTAATTCATCCTCAAAAATTAATTCACCCTGAAGATCAATTTGTATTTGTGACTGCTTCGGTTAAACTTGATTAACCGCAAGGACGCTAAGAAGTCGCAGAGGACTCAGAGAAAAACACTATTTGTCAACTGTTTAGAGTTTATGGGGAGAAAATAACATTGACTTGATGCGTTCCGCAGATCACCTTTGCTTAAATTGAAGAAAAATCGGGTCGGAAGCCGAGACTGAATGCGCCCACTGAGCGAAGTCGAGTCGGAAATCGAGCCGGAAATCGAGTCGGAAATCGAGCGTAGACGAGATTGTAGACGAGACTGAAGTCGAAATCCAAGAGAAAAAAGTAAGTACAAAAAAGGTGACTAATAATTTTACAGCAACTCGTCAATAATAACGTCGACATCTTCACCCCGGACGATCAAAGCCAAAATACTTTCAACATCTACTTCATCTAAATCACTGAAACCTATAGATACGGCAACTTTTTCCAGCACTTTCATTTCTTTATCAGTAACCTTACCATCCACTTGTATCATTTGAATCAAACGTACGATTTGTTCAAATCGCTCTATGCGATTAGATGGAGGATTGACCGGAAATTTTCTTGGATTTTTTTTAATTTCCTCTATTTGAGATGCAGATAAATCAAGTTTCTTTCCAATTTCGGTAAGTAAAAAGTCTTCTAAAGAAGAAAGTTCACCATCAGAATGGGCAAGGATGACCATGTTTCGAAAGTGTCCTTTGTCTTGTTTTCTTTCACCACTCTCAAAAATCTCTGCTATGCTCATAGTATTTAATTTTAGGGGTAAAAATAATATTATAATGAAAGATATGAATCCAATACAGTAATTATTTTTTTAGAAGATCTTCATATAACGACTTTACTTTCTGAATGGTTTTCTCTGTGCTTAACTCTGTCTCAATCCGTTTTTTGGCTTGTTTTGCCATCTTCGAACAAAGTCCCCGATCTGTGTAGAGCTTAAAAATGGCATCTGTCAGTGCTTGCGGGTCTTTCTTTGGAACAACTATACCGCTTTCCCCATCTTCAACTAACTCAACATTTCCTGCTATATCGGTAATAATAGGTGCTTTTTCCAACGACATAGCTTCAATGACAGATTTTGTAATCGACTCTCCCATAATAGAAGGTAAAACAAAAACATCAGAGGCAGCCACAATACCCAAGGCATTTTTATGAAAACCGGGTGTATAGATGTTATCCTGATAATTTCCTGAGCGAATGATTTGCAGATTTTCGTCATTGTCCATCCCTTTTCCCAGCAGTATAAGATAGATATTCAATCCTGCGGGTAATAAATTCATAGCTTTCAGCAGGTAAGGGATTCCCTTCATTTTCCTGTTGTTGGCCACATTAATTAACACAAAAGCATCTTCGGGGATATTGAGTTCTTTTCTGATCGGTGCAACTTCAACATCAGAATACCATTCAGTCCGGTGACCTTTGTTAATGGTTACTGCTTTTTGTTTATTGATCAATTTCTGTCGGCGGATGATTTGTGTCACCCCTACTGAGTTGCACATAATGGCATCCACCCGGGGATGTAAAAATTTCAAATAAGCGGTAGGGTCATACCAATGTATATTCCCACTGTATCCGCGATAAAGTGCCACTTTTGTTTTTAACCCTCTTGCTGCTTTAATCCCGTGAAGAATGGCTTTACTGTTGAACAAATGGATAATATCATATTGTTCTTTAATCAATAGCTCCCGAATAAATTTTTGTTCGCTTTTACTGAATTTTTCCTGAGGATGAAAATCGATAACACGGATACCGGATGCTTCAAATTTTTTAGCGTAATCCGCATTTCCGTAAGTCATGACATGCACGTCTAAACCTTCCTTTTTTAATCCTATAAATATTTCGGCTTCGGGTCGTACCGAGTGAAAATCGCGATAATCACTGATTGCTAATACTTTTATAGGCATACGGAAATAGTAGATCGGTTTCGTAAGCTCGAATCTACCAAAGATTTTTCAGTTAAGCAGTTCAAACTTCAATTAAATCCAACCGGTAAATGTCTGTTTGTTTCAAAGACAGAGAATTGATTTCTTACAACACTATAGAAATTGTTCTTTACAGGCAAACAAAATGCTGAACAAAAAGAGAAAGGCAATTCCCAACCAGGCGATTACCCTCATCCAAAGAGCAGGAACGAATTGTTCCCCCACATACTTTTTTTGCACTAAAATCAGATTAAAAACAGCAATGAGAGGCGCCATAACAAAAGAAACCGAGGTCGCTAAATTGATTAAACCTTTAAAACCATTAGCATCTTCAATAAAAAGAGTAATCAAGAGAAAAGCACCGATTGAAATAGTAACCAGAAGGGTACGATAAAGGCGTTTATTATTATTTTCACTTTTATCGGGCTGTTCATCCTTGTTGCGAAGGAGGCTGATTGTGGCAGTCATAGCACGTGAATATCCGTCAAAGACAGCTACACAGGTACCAAACATAATAGAAAATGCGGAAATTGCAATCAGGTAATAGGCCCAATTTCCAAAGGTAGTGGTGTACAATTGAATCACTTCCCCTGAAAATTTCACTCCTGAAGCAGAAAAAGTAGTGCCTGTTCCATACATCACAAAAGCGCCTAATGTTAAAAAACAAATCGCCAGCAAAGCAGAGACGATATACCCCAAATTAAAATCAAATAAAGTTTCCCGAAGGCTGGGATGGTAGCCACTTTCTTTGATGCGTTCTACTGTCCACAAACTGTTCCAGGTTGAAAGATCGATCGCTGTGGGCATCCATCCCATTAGTGGAATTAAGAATAAAATATACGCTGATTTATCCACAGCACCGTAATCCATAAGGTCAACATTACTTAAAGGACCTTTAATAAGCACCAGAATAAAGGCAGTGAGGGTAGATAGTAAAAGTATAATGGCAATCACTTTGATTAATCGATCCAATATTTTAAAATTATCTGAGATCAAAATGAAAATACAAATAAGGAAGACAATAGCTACAGTAATCAGTGTATTTCTCAGTCCAAAAAGTTGTTGCATAAACCCGGAGGTCACAAACCCTACGGCTGCGGTTACTAAAAACATGGAAACTAAGGTGATGAGAAAATAAATCCAGAGAGCGGCAGGTCCCAGTTTCTTGTAGCCACTGATAATACTTTCTCCGGTAGCGTTGGCATACCGGCTGCCAAATTCAAAAAAGGGATACTTGAATACATTAGCCAGTATAATCGCCCACAATAAAGTAAATCCAAAATGGGCACCTGCCTGAGTAGACTGAATTAAATGTGAAACACCAATCGCCGTAGAGGCAAATAAAATACCGGGGCCTAGGGTTTTTAGTAAGTTCTTCAAAGAGAACGATTCAAATTAGTACTTGGTTTTGGTCTTTTTTCCACTTTCATCCCACTCTAACCAGGTATCTATTTTTTGACCATTTTTATAACTTCCTTTTGATTTGGGTTTTCCACCCATGTACCATTGCTCCCACAAGCCATCTTTTGCACCTTGAGCGTAAAAACCATTAGAAATCAATTGTCCGTTAATGTGAAATTGTTTCCATAATCCCACCTGATTCCCCTGCTCATACTCACCGGAAACATTAATGGCTCCATTTTCAAAAAAAGTAGTGTATTTACCATGTTGAACGCCATTTTCGTAGCTGATTTCTGAACTAATACTACCATTTTCAAAAAAGGTTTTGATCTCTCCATCCGGCTCTCCTTCAAGAAATTTCCCTTTTTCTTTTAAATTTCCGTTTTCATAATACACCTCATACTCACCAGATTTTTTTCCATCAATATAGTTAGTCACCTTTTTTTTCTTTCCGTTTTCAAACCATTCTCTTGAAACGCCTTGCAACTCTCCATCTTCATAGGTAGATTCTTCTAACAAAGTTCCGTTTTCTGTCCAGTATTTGACAGAGCCATTTAATTTACCGCCTGACCAATTTTCTTCAGCTTTTTGCTGACCATTGGGATACCAGATAGATCGTTCACCACTCAATTGACCATTTTCAAAAACCTCTCGTTTGATCAACACATCATTTTTGTCAAAATAGTTCCATTCTCCGCTCTTTTCATTACACACCAACTGACCAATAACATAAGATCCATTTCTGTAATCCTCCTTATATTCAGAAGTGTCACACTGTGCTTGAATAGTTGTGCTTAATAAAAAAATGCTGATTAATGTAAGTGTGCTTTTCATTTTTTCAAATTATTTGAATGCTAAAGTACTAAATTTTAGTATTTCGTTTTTGTTCTTTTCCCCTGATTATCCCATTCTAACCACTTTCCGATTTTATTTCCGTTGTCATCAAAAGCGCCTTTTAATTTGGGATCCCCATTGGCATAATATTCTTCCCAATCTCCAATTTTCGTTCCAAGATCAAATTCGCCTGTTAATTTGATGTTTCCGTTTTCGTAGTACGAGACGTATTTACCGTCTTTGACACCATTTATAAATGCGCATTGAATGGCAATTTGTCCATTTTTATAATATTCAATATACGATCCAAATAAAGAATCAGCGACATAAGAGGTTTCCAAAAATTTTTCACCGGATCGATAATAACCGGTATAATCGCCTTCTTTTTTATCGTTTTTGAATCCGGAAATGAAATAGAGTTGCTCATTGTCATAATACCCTTTTAATTCCCCTTCAATCTTCCCTTTTTCATGCTTTCCTTCTTCTTTGATGTTTCCGTTTTCGTAATAAGTAACAAAAGGCCCGGTTAGTTCATCAGCTGAATAAGTGACTGTATACACCGGATCCCCATCCTCACTGAATTTTTTGTAGCGTCCCTCTTTTAAATCATTTTCATACCGGATGATCTTTTCTATATTTCCATTGGGATAATAGGTGGTCAATTCCCCAATTCGCTTCCCTGAATCATAATATCCCTGCTCTTGTAGCATGCCGTCTTCATACCAAACCTTATATTCTCCATCTGGTTTTCCAGCTTTGTAAAAATCACGCTCTTGCAATGCGCCGCTTTTGTAATAATAATTCCACCATCCCACACGCTCATCACACAATAAATTTCCTTTAACCAATGTATCGTCATCCACCACTTTGACATAGAGCTCTTTTTCCGCTCCTGTTTTCCAACTCAGTTTAACGATATTTCCTTTTTCGAAATGGTTTTTCTTTTTTCCATTAATTGTCATTTCAGATTTCTCTTCCAGCACACTAACTAATAAGGAGTTATTGTTCTCTTGGTAGGTTCCTGTTTTCACCTTAGCAATTGTTAACCAACCGGTAGATCGCATCCCAAAAATTTCTTTTTCAAAGTATTTACTCATTTCACAAATGGTTCCTTTTTCCGGAATGCTTGCTTTATGGCTTAATTGAATACGAACTTCTCGGGCAGAATTTGTCAGTAATTTTCCTTCAAGAGTGTGTGCAGTTGAATCGCATTGCCCTTGAGTTAGGAATACAAACAACATAAATATTATTGTAATTCTTACTTTCATTTTTGTATAGATTTTTTACATGCAGTGCATCAAAAATACTTTCAAATTATTGTTTTTAGCTTAAATAAGTCAAAAAAATATGAAGAAATCCCTTTAAATAGTAACGTCTTTAGCGTAACTTCGTATGTAGTTCAGTAACAAAGCACACTTCATGAAGGGAATAATTTTAGCGGGAGGGTCAGGAACACGGCTCTATCCTTTAACCAAAGCGGTTTCAAAACAGATTTTACCGATTTACGATAAACCCATGATCTATTACCCGCTATCGGTTTTAATGTTAGCCGGGATCAAAGAGATTTTGATTATCTCTACTCCCAGAGACGTGCACGTTTTTGAAGAGTTATTGGAGGATGGGAGTGAACTGGGAATTTCTATTTCTTACATAGTGCAGCCCTCACCTGACGGATTGGCACAAGCCTTTTTGTTAGGGGAAGAATTTATCGGAAATGATTCTGCTTGTTTGGTTTTGGGAGATAATATTTTTTATGGATATGGTTTATCTGAAATCTTGCAACGATCAGCAAAAATAGAAAAAGGAGCTGTTGTTTTTGGCTATTATGTCAATGATCCCACGAGATATGGAGTGGTGGAATTTGATGAGCATAAAAAGGCGATTGGCTTAGAAGAAAAACCAGAGCATCCCAAATCAAATTATGCAGTAACGGGGCTTTACTTCTATGATAATACAGTGGTTGAAAAAGCTAAAACGCTAAAACCCTCTGCCAGGGGTGAGCTAGAAATTACAGACTTAAACAAATTGTACCTGAAAGAGGGGAGTCTTCAAACCGAATTATTGGGGAGAGGTATGGCCTGGTTGGATACCGGAACACATGAATCATTGATGCAGGCTTCTAACTTCATAGCTTCGATTGAGCAAAGGCAGGGACTTAAAGTCTCTTGTCTTGAAGAGATTGCTTACCGAAGAGGGTATATTGATGATCAACAATTGCGAAAATTGGCAGAACCTCTTGCCAAAAATCAGTATGGACAATACCTGTTGAAATTATTGGATCAAAAAAACAAATCTTTTTAAAATGGAAATGATAAAAAACTTATTGATTGATAGCCTGAATGGTTTTTCACCCGACTATATTCTGTTCTTTTTATTTCAGCTATTGGTCGCCGGATTTTTAGGACATCTATTTCAAATTATCCTGAATAGAAAATTCAAATCAGAGGTATTACGAAATGCTGCTTTAATAGCTGTTGGTGTTGCTTTGATTACGAGTGTTAGTAAGTACGTTTTGCCATTTGCAGTGCTGGCGGCGGCGGCAATCATTGTATTGGCAATGAATAGAAAAGATAAATCGGAAATTGGGTCAATTGCCTTATTTTTAGTAGTGTCAGTTGGTGTAGGATGCGGGGTTGGAAGCGTTATTCAAACCTTTATCGGAGCGATTTTGCTTTTTCTGATTCTGTTGTTTTTGCCCATGAAGGATAATGTGGAAGAAAAGTAAAATAGATACCTTATTGCTGTTTTTTGTGCTGAGCATATCTCTTTTGGGGATCTCATGGTATTTTCAGTTGATTCAGCTGGAAGAAGAAAAGGTGCAGAATTATCATGAATCGGTTTCTTTTAAAAACAAGACGCGACTGACGTATGAAAATACACAGATAAAGGAAGTAAAAGCCCTACATCCACAACATAATATTTATTATTCTACAGATGGCGGTGCCTCTTTTGTAAAGGCGGGAGGCGAATTAAAAATGGGTCAGATTCAAATGCCGGATGAGATCATCAATATACCTACAGCTGTCCGTTGGCGGGCACCCCTGAATAATTTTGCAGAAGTAAAAGCTGTACGTGTGATGCTAGTAGATGAACAAAAGAAGATAAGAAGCAATATCGTAGATTTGGTGAATACACAAACCGTTGAACACGATCTGCCCTTGATTCATCTTACTTTACATCAATCTGATTTGCTAAGTGAACAAAAGGGTGTGCATGTATTGGGAGCAACCTCATGGAATCAATCCGGATTTTATGAAGCCTGGTGGGATAGAAAAGGAAATTTTTCAAATCGCGGGATGGATTGGGAAAAACACATCAATTTTCAACTTTTTGAAAATGGAGAACTAAAGCATAATCAAAACTGTGGCTTAAGAATAAGCGGAAATGCAACGCGGGGATTTTCACAGAAATCTTTTCGGCTAAAAGCAAGAAAAATTTATGGAGATGGAAAATTTGAGTATCCGCTAATGGGATATGAAGGTTTGAAAAAATACGAATCTTTGGTGTTGCGGATGTCAGGTAATGACAATACCAAAACGCTTTTTGCCGATATGTTGATGCAACAACTGGCAAATGGAGCAGAAGTGCTTACCCAAAAAGGACGACCGGCAGTTGTTTATATCAATGGGAATTATTGGGGGATCTATAATATGCGCGAACGGATTGATACTTATTTTATCGCAAAATATGAAGACGCTAAGTCTAAACACATCACGATTTTGGAAGATGGGGCGGCAACATTAAAAGACGGAAAAAAGAAAGACAAAGAAGCATTTGATGATCTTATCAAGGAATTGAAAGCAATGGATCAAGTAGAGGCAAATGATTTTGCAATGATAGAAGAAGAGATACAGATCAATTCCTTTATGGATTATCTGTTTTTTGAAACTTATTACGCAAATAACGACTGGCCGAATAACAATTCTATGTGTTATCGGGTGAAAGAAGGAAAATGGAAATGGTTGCTCAATGATTTGGATTATTCACTGGCCTACCCCGGGGCTACGAATTTACAGATTAACATCTTGGATAAGTTAAAAACGAATGCATCTGTCCATGCCATTATCTTTCAAAAATTACTGACACATAAGCCTTTTAAAGACGCATTTAAAAAGCGTTGTATAAAAAATATGGAGAAGTACTTTAATGAAAACCGGATCACTACAATTTATCGGGATTTAAAACAAAATTATGAATCCGAAATACCCGCCCACATCAGCCGGTGGAGAATGATTGATTCGTACCGGTCGTGGGAGCAGAACTGTGAACAAAATCTGGATTTTTTATTGAATCGAAGAGAAGTGTACAAAAAGCAAATAGAGGAGTTGTGAGATGGTAGTTGCCTATAAAGAACATATACAATTTATCATGATCCTGGTGGTCATGTATGTGATGGGCGTATGGCTTGATCCCACAATTTATCTCATATTTCCAATAATGATGTTGCTGTTTGGGGTCAAAAAACACTTTTTTGAGTTGCTGATTTGTACACTCTGGCTGCTGATTCTTTCAGATTATATTCCCGTTGATAATGCAACTTATGCTGATCTTCAATTTGCGAAAGACCTTAAGCCCATGGTTCCCATTATACTTTTGGGCTTCTTTTTATTGAATCGGGAACGTTTTGCGCCTTATCCTAAATTTATTTTTTATTTCATTCCGTTTTTTATAGTGGCGGCTATTGGGTTGAACGATTCATTAGATTTTCAGGTAGGAGCTCAAAAGACCATTTCTTTTATCCTCATGTATATGGTTATTCCTTTATATGTGAATCTCTTGCACCGTGAACATGGTGAATTCTTTTGGCGTTCATTATTCACCTTCATCATTGGCATGCTCGCTATCGGAATCGTTTTAGGGATTGTTGTTCCGCAGATTGGAGTTCTTGAAGGAGCCAATCGGTTTAAAGGAATTTTTGGAAATCCCAATGGGGTGGGAATATTTTTGAATCTCACTTTTATATTGTGGATTGTATTGGAAGAATTTGGCCTGTTAAAACTAACTAAAAAAGAGCGTTGGGTAACTTTGCTGGTGATTTTGATATCATTATTCTGGTCGGGATCCAGAAATGGAATTATGTCCATTACCCTTTTTTATCTGATTTATAGATTGACAAAAATCAACTGGTTTCTGGCGTTAATTGCAGTAGCTGTATTTATCATTTTTTCAGATTTTATTTTTGATGCTTTTGTTGAGTTTGTCAGCTTTTTTGGTTTGGAGGGGTATTTTCGGGTGAATACCCTGGAAGAAGGGTCGGGAAGGCAGGTAGCCTGGGCTTTTGCCTGGATACAAATTCAGGACTATTTTTTTGTGGGAGGCGGTTTTGGTCATGATGAGCATGTCATGCGACCCAATTATCACTGGCTGGTAAGAAAGGGACATGAAGGAGGTGTACATAACTCTTACTTATCGCTATGGTTCGATACGGGAATTATTGGTCTAATCATGTATTTTGGCGCTATTTTCAGAGTGGTGTTCTCTTCATTCAAGCAACACTATATTGTGTTGGCTTTTATTGTTTCTTTATTGTTTAATATTACCTATGAATCATGGTTGGTGGCTTCATTGAATCCATTTACCATTATGTTAGTGATCATTTTGACCATATTTGCTCAGAATTTTAGAGGTGAGCAAGCAGTGGTAGAAGATGAAAGTGTTTCGGAAAAAAATTAAATTGTGCTAAGGCAATGATGAATAAAAAAGTGGATATAAAAAAACTGATAAAAAGAGGCATACTGCTTTTCTTGTTTTTGGGATGTATTGGTCTTTTTGTGGCTAATAAATTCGTAAAAAAATACGATTACAACAATCTCGGAGATTTCATATCCAACTATTGGAGCAATAAAGAACTGGCAAATCAGGCTGATCCTACTGTAATCTCCATCTCCATTTCTGAAAAAGATTATGATTTTTTGAAAAAGAAGCGACAAGAAGCATTGGATAGAGGAGTGCAGATTCAAGTAGGTGAAAACTATATAGCTTGTGAAGTCAGTGTGGGAGACGAAAAAGTGGCCGGTGAAATTCGTTTAAAAGGGCACATGACAGATCATCTGGAGGGGGATAAATGGTCTTTCAGAGTAAAAACAGAAAGCCCGATCATGGGAATGTATCGGTTCTCTCTTCAACATCCCGGCACCCGAAATTATGCTTATGAATGGGTGTATCATCAATTGTTGGCCAATGAAGACATCATTTATTTAAAGTATGAATTTGTCCATCTGAAATTAGGGGATAGAGATTTGGGGATATACGCTATGGAAGAGCATTTTGGTCAACATATACTCCACCGAAATGACCGTCCCAAAGGTGCCATTTTAAGATGGAATCCCGGATTATATTGGGAATCGCGCATTGATGAAATGCAAAAGATATATTTGGATCAATCCTATTCTGCTTACAGCTCTTCTTATGCTGAGCCGTATGATAGAGGAACGGTAAAAGATGATCCTGAATTGATTGCTACTTATATAGAGGGGGCGCGATTGCTGGAGGCTTTTAGAAGAGATTCGCTAAAGACTTCTGAAGTTTTTGATGTACCCCGCATGGCACGTTTTCATGCCATTATTGACTTGGTAGGTGGTCACCATTCACTGGATTGGAGTGATGTGAAATTATTTTATAACTCAAGCACAAAAAAAATTGAACCAGTAGGGTATGAGAGCTTTTCGATCCGGAAAACAGAAAGAATAGCCGGGCAGAAACAGCCTGAGTTTACTGAAGGAATTGAAGAAGATTATCACACAAAACTTTTTGCAGACCCCATTTTCTATACCGCCTATATAGAAAACCTGGAGCGTATCGCGGATGAAACATACTTCCATGATTTTACAGCTAAAATTCAGGAACCGTTGAATGAAAAATTGGCCATATTGGCTACCGAATGGCCCTACAGAAGATTCGGCTTTGAGGGCTATTATGAAAATATAGATTTGATCCGGCATAATTTAGCACTGCCTAAACCTTTTCATGCTTTTATTGAATCCAGTACCGATTCAACACTGCTCTTGAGTTTCGCTCCGGTTTCAGATTACCCCATTGAAATTACCGCGGTAGCATTTGAGGATGGACAGCTTTCTGTCAGTGATTTTTATCTTCCTCCCAAACCGAGAAGATCATACACAAAGTACTATCAACTCCAATTGAAGCACGATAATTTTAAAATAAATAACCTAAAGGTCAAAGCAAAGATTCCGGGAAGTAAAAACACATTTGAAGTAGAAGTGAATGAGTATCCCTCTTTTGAAAATGAAGATTTTTCAGTTATTGAAGAAGAAATTCAGGACATTGAATCCTTAGATGATGTAAAGAGCACCGCTGAAGGGCTGATATATTTTAATAGAGATACTCTTGTGATCCGCAAAAATGTAGAAGTGAAAAAAGATAAAACCTTGCGGTTGTTAGCCGGGCAGTGGGTGAAATTTGAAGGTCAGGGATGCATTACAGTTAAAGGTAAGCTGGAGATGTTTGGTGGGGATGATCGGAAAATCAGGATTGTTTCATCCACTGAAAATCCTTGTATTAGAATAGAAAATTCCGAATTACATGCCGTACATGTAGTATTTCAGGGAGGGGATAATGTGATAGAGGCAAAGGAAACACAACTCTTTTTTCAGTCCTGTACCTTTGCTGAAATTGAAAAATGTTTTTTGACCGCTGCTAGCTCAAGTATAGGATTGGCAAATTGTCAAATGGGCTCAGTAAACACCTTCAGTACAATCGAAAATTGTCAGATGGAAATCAACAATTTGGTGGCAAAAAAAGGACAGATGTTTTCTCATTCAAAGGGGTCTTACCTGACTGTGAAAAATGCTGAATTTGAAGCGTACGAGCAATTTGTTGAATTGGATCATATTTCAACCCTGGATATTTGGGGATCACAGTTTTATAAAACGTCACGCATTGCTGAATTAAATAATGCTTCTTTATTTCATGCATACGGTTGTTTGTTTTCGGATGTGACTACGGGTTTTTTGCTGGATCACCGCACCTATTTACCGGGGAAATCAAACTACATAGTGTATAAGACCGATATTAAAACGGTAAAAATATTGGAGGAAAAAGTGTTATGAAAAAGGGGATTCTCGGATTTTTATTTTTCGTTTCTTTAGTGGCTGTAAGTCAACAGCAATCTACTTTTAATGATAAAGTGGTGCAAGTAGATTCATCCGGTAATTATTCATTCATAGTCGGCGGGCATTTTTACGGAAATAGATATAGTACTTCAGGGTATCCGGCAAACTCTATTTTGGCAAATATTGAATGGATCAATGCTCAAAATCCGGCTATGCTTATCTGTTTGGGAGATCTTTTTATGGATGTAAAAAACAATATTCCACAATACGAAAAGTCATTCTTTAATCGCCTAAATGTTCCTTTGTTTAATGCAGTTGGTAATCACGATCTTACAGCGGATATTTATCAGAAAAATTTCGGAGCAACTTTTTTCAAATTTCAATTGGGTAGGGATATGCATGTAGTGTTGGATACGGAATCCGATAATGGGAATATCACCGGAGAGCAATTGAAATTATTGGAAAGTTTGAAGGGAGAGAAATATGATCACATTTTCATTTACGCACACCGCACGGTTTGGAAGAACATGTATGAAGAAATGGAGAATATTTTTAGCGATAATACACAGTCATTATTAGGGAATAACTATGAGAAAGAAGTATACCCACTTTTAAGTGAGTTGAGCAAAAACTCAAAAGTGTACTGGTTTTCCGGGTCTATAGGTAATGCACCTGCCTCTTTCTTTTACCACCATGATACATCTGCAAAAATCACTTATATCGCAACAGCTATTCGAGGAATTAAAAGAGATGCCCTATTGATGGTTAATGTAAAAAATGGTCAGGTGAGCTTTAAAACACATAGTTTAACCGGAGAGGACTTGATGCCTCTGGAAGACTACAATGTAGAATACTGGCAAACAAATAGTGGGGTAGAGCCGTTTAATTGGAGGTTGCTTCCGTTGTACATCAAACAAACTGTTCTCAGTTGGTCTTTTTGGTGGGGGGTAGTTGTAACGCTACTTTTTACCGCCACATTGGTTTTTATCCAACGAAGACGAAATAAGGGGCGAAAGGTAAAGTGACATTTTTAGAGTAAGTCAGCTGTGCGATTCAATATTTACTTCTCATTCAATTGATTTTTTTACTAGTTTTAGCTATATGATGGACAAAGTAGAAGTGAAGAAATTATTGGAGAAGGAGATTCAGAAAACGCAGGAGCTGGTTGAGGAGTACAAGGAGTTATCAAAACCCATTGCCCCTGAAAATGCGATTGGGCGCATTTCCCGTATGGATGCCATTAACAACAAGAGTATCAATGAAGCACAACTGAGAAAGGCAGAAATAAAGCTTAAAAATTTAGAGTTAGCCATGTCCAACATGAATGATCCCGATTTTGGTAAATGTGCCAAATGCAAAGGACAAATACCAATACAGCGGATCATGCTTGTACCACAAAGTAGATTCTGTGTGAAATGCGCACAATAAACTGTTCGAATAATCGCGGCTTAAAAACCACAGAGATATACATCCATCTAACAAATGAACATGTAAAAAATGTCATAAGTCCTTTTGATTCTGTAAATTAGTCACATAAGCTATAAAAGGAATATATGCAATATGTTATATCCGGATGTTAGCAAACATGCAAAATGACTGACGGTGCAACAAATAAAGTTCTTCGGTTGACAAGCCAACCCGCAAAGCAAGAGTTTGGCAAGCTCCACCCCACTTGTCTACCCTTCGCTTGCCAAACACATGCTTTTCTGCCGACACACAAGAATACGGATAAGTATAAACTTCTGTATGACAATAAATTTCCCCCTCGTGAATAAAAAGTAAACGACAAAAAAAGTACAATGAAATAAATGTTTAGATCTCCTTTTTTTCAAGAACAACATAAATAACCAACTCATAGCCTTTACAATAAACTTTATTCCATATATGCAATAATTAATTTTGATAACCAGTTTATTTTTAGTATTTTTCTGAAAATCAGAAAATATGCCAGAAGAATTACCGCAACCGCAAGATATACCTTGGCAACCAATATGTGTTAGCCGTGATATGATGGATCCTACTTTCTGCAATGGGAAATTCCCAATAGCTTGGAGGTCATCACTTGCGATTTCTGCTTACGAACCTGATCCGGCTGATTTACCTGACCCTTTTTGTGCTGGAAAGCTCACTTACATTAAGGTGACGGCTTCTATTACTGGGTATCAGCCTACTGATCAAGAACTCAATGATGGGTATACAGAGTTTGGTAATACCCCAGTTGAAGAAATTCTAGATGATATCTTTGATACATACTTTGGATGTTACGGTGCTTTATTAAATATTGCTGTATTTCCAAATTCAACCAAAGAATGGAAGCTAGAAGCATATCCAAAAATATTTGAATTTGAGCCTAAAAACAGAGAGCTGATTCAGAACTCTGTTGAACAGGGTGAAATCCTTACATCATCAAAAAATGATGTAAGTACCGGACATTCGTTTACCAGTACAAATACAGTAAGCTCAGGCATTACAGCAAGTACGAATATAGGCGGTAATGAACTGGCAGAAGGTGCTTCAAACTTGGCTGGATCAACTTGGGGAGCAGGTATTGAAGGTACTCATGAATGGGGAGAAACAAATCAAGACTCCAGTAATGTCAATATTGATAATTCTCAAGAAAGAAGTGAAAAACAGGCAACAACTACAAATATTGAACAATTATATAACTTGTTGTCAGGGTATCATTCTGGTACGAACCGAGCCGTTTTGTTCATGTTACCAAGGCCACATCTGCTTCAACCTACAAATCGAAGAACATTCGCTCAGGGATTGAGAATAATTGAAGGAATTCAGGAGTTTTTCTTTGTAGTAGTAAGAGACCCTTCTATGGAAGGTATTTGTATTGAAGCTAAATTAGATACCGGTCATTACCCAGAGAATGTTCAGATTCAGGAGCCTGAAGTAAAATATGATGAAAGTACTGTTACTTTTAATGTATCAAAACATGCAGATAATGGTGGATTGTTTAATAATCCACAACAAACACCATTAGATACTGTATATACTGTGCCTTCCGGGTGGGTTATTGATACTAGAGTTACCCCTTCACCGATATTTCCAAAAGGAGATGCAGGGCATGTTGGGATAACTGATACTGATGCGGGGTCGAATAGCCAAGGCGCACCAATAAATTATAATTATCAGGCAATTTCACCAACTCAAGTTTTTGTGAGTGGTTATATAGAAGGGGCAGCATTTTTTGGACCAGGTGCTATTTTTAACCATAATTATACTGTTCACCTTCGATCAGAAAACCCTATCCCCTCAGACATAGGGGAAACGATCGATATCGGAAATTTGTTCACTACCACAAGAAATTTATGTTGCTGCTTTTACAAAGATCCAGCATTACCTTGCCTATCCATAGGGAAATTAATTGGACCGATACCTCCTTTACCTGATACAACCTATACGTCAATTAAATCTCAACGACAAATCAAAATACCTAAAAATCTACTTGAAGATATTACTGTAAATAAAAGTATGGCACCCGCTGTTAAAGCCCTTCTAAAAGAAATCAAATCAGCTATGATAACTGCAAGAGAGGGAAAATTTTCATACACGGACGAAGCTGATCATATTAACTTTTTAGATAGCGACTACTTTGTAGCTCAAATTCTTCCGAAATATCCTTCAAGCGTTCTTACAAGATTGTTGTCTGCAGTTCGTGGTCTTGATCCGCAAGTAGTGGCTGCATTTGGTACAACAGGAACAATTGAAGACGCATTGAGCTTGGGATTTTGCTGGTTTTTTGATAAAAACGAGGGTCAGTGCTCCAACTGCCAGGAATGACCGTAAGATAATGATGGCAGAAATACATAATCCATAATTATGAAAAGAATGAAACAGAATAAAGGGTTAGTTGTAATTAGTTTGGTATTCTTTGGATTAGTTGCATGTGAGAAGGATTATTGTTGTCACTGTATCGAAGAAAATCACGCTGATGGTAGTTCTATTGAGACAGCCTGTGAATCAGTTGAAGCAAAGAATGAAGATGATGCTCAGAGTAAATGTGATGGATTAAGTACACAATGGGGAAATTATGAAAAAACGTGTTCGTTGGAATAATTTTTGCTATTAATGTAAAGGTATATGAAAGGATTTCGACTTTTACCAACTGTTTTAATTATAAGCTGTTTTAATCTACAGGCTCGAAGCCAATTTTCTATTGACTCTGCAAACTGTTCGTTATTAATGCAGGTGAGAACAGTTGGGAAATTTGAGGCTAACATTTACTACCCAAATGATTCTTTAGAAAATATTCAGCTCAAAATACCAGAAATAACAAAGAAAAATAATGTTACTTATCAAACACAATTGCAAGTATTGAATCAAGAAATTAATAAGATCATTAATCGATTAATGGTAAACGGTTGGAGGCTTAACTCAGTTATCCATGAAGAGATTCTGATTCGATCCAGATATTATTATTTTGAACATATCGACTGTGGTTAATATCTAAATCAACCCTGATAATGTAATAACGCAATGGTAAATAATATCAAAAATTATTTCATTCTACTTCTGCCGATTTTTGTTTTTCAAATTGGATTTAAGTCGTTTGCACAAGTAATATTAAATAGCGATTTTGAACTGAATTCTGGACAGGTTGGAACTGATTATTTGGATTTGGATCACTTATCATTTGATACACTTGTCCTAAATTGTAGTAGTTATGGAACAGGTTCCTATGGTGGTATTGATTTGATCAGCACTAATAATTGGGATGGGGTGGCTTACTCCGGTAATTGGTATTTAGGCATTGAAGGTGGTAATGTAGAACAGTTTTCCATGGAACTGGATACGCTGTTAATATCCGGCGTTACGTATAGGATTATCTATTACGATAGAGGACGAGCACAACACCCTCCTGCGCCAATAAAAATTGGTATTTCTTCAACAAGTGACAGCTTTGGAACCTTAGTTTACTCAGGTACTGAACCGGAGGTAGGAAAGTGGAATAAGCGCTGTTTTACATTTATAGCACCCTTCGGTGGTCAGTACATTACCGTTAGAGCAAGTAGTGCCATGGGCAGTTGGTCCAAGCTTGATAATTTCGTTATTGACCAGGATACATTGAAACCATGTATGGTCACTTTAATTCTGAATGTGCCAAACGTATTTACGCCAAATAAAGATGATAAAAACGATAATTTTTTAATTACTATTGAAGGGGTAAAAAAAATAAAAGGAGTTGTTGTTAACCGCTGGGGGAATACCATTCATGAATATAGCTCTGAAACTATAACAAGTCCTGCAACAATTGATTTTTGGGATGGCTACACACAGACCGGTAAATTGGTGTCTGATGGTGTTTACTTCTACGTTATTGAGCTAACCGACATGAAAAATGAGATTAAAGTTTTGAATGGAACGATAAATGTTTTTAAATAAGGAGGTAGAAATTTATTGTCCAATGCTGTTCATGCACATCCCGAAGAAAAATCGGGAAGAGCATTCCTGCCGACACACGGACAGAATGCACGATTTGCTAACAAAGTATAAAAAACATAGGACAGATAAGAGTTACAGAATGTTCAGTAAAACATACAAACTTCCTTCTCGGGAGACAATTTTGAGGTTTTAAAGGCCTACGATTTTTTATACAAGCCCGTTGCCAGTAATGGTAAAAATTCTTCACAGCAGACAATTAACGACTGAAAATCATAAATTTGTAGTTTATACAAACTAACAATGGATAAACGATTTACGGACATAATTCAACTCATTAAACAATCTAGGACAAATGCAATCCGTGCCGTAAACGCTGAGCTAATTAATCTTTATTGGAACATTGGTGAATATATTAGCAGGAAGATAGAACAATCTGAATGGGGTGACTCAGTAGTGACTGAATTAGCTAAATACATTCAACATAATGAGCCTGATATAAAAGGCTTCTCCGACAAGAATATGTGGAGAATGAAACAGTTTTATGAAACTTACAAGGACTTTCCAAAACTCTCAACACTGTTGAGAGAAATTAGTTGGTCACATAACTTGGCAATATTCTCAAGAGCTAAGACTGCTGAAGAAAGAGAGTTTTACTTGAAGTTAGCCAAGCAAGAAAGATATAGCTTCAGAGAACTCGACCGACAAATTTCTGCTAGTCTTTTTGAGCGGACAATGATTGGTAACTCAAAACTCTCGACAGCGTTGAGAGAAAGTAATCAAGACCTCACAAACACCTTCAAAGACAGTTATGTATTTGAGTTTTTAAACTTGCCAGACCTACATAGAGAGAGCGACTTGCAACGTGGGCTTGTAAGACAAATAAAAAACTTCATACTCGAACTAGGGAAAGACTTTCTATTTATTGGAGAAGAATCCAAACTGCAAGTTGGCAACAGTGACTTTTTTATAGACTTACTTTTTTACCACCGTGGGCTACAATGTTTGGTGGCATTTGAACTCAAAGCAGACAAGTTTAAACCTGACCATTTGGGACAACTGAATTTTTACTTAGAAGCTTTAGACCGTGACGTTAAGAAACCAAACGAAAATCCAAGTATTGGGGTTTTGTTGTGTAAAGACAAGGACAGCGAAGTAGTCAAATATGCTTTGAGCAGGAGCCTTTCTCCGACAATGGTTTCAGAGTATAAAACACAACTACCTGACAAGAAACTATTACAAGAAAAACTACACGAACTCTTTGAGAATGACACTAACGATAAATAAAACCACTACTGCCAATATCCCGTTAGCGCAGATTTAAGGTGCAAATCCGCGCTAACGAGAGCCAAATGCAAAGGACAAATACCAATACAGCGGATCATGCTTGTACCACAAAGTAGATTCTGTGTGAAATGCGCACAATAAACTGTTCGAATAATCGCGGCTTAAAAACCACAGAGATATTACAATAGTAAGGTGTAGAGAGGGTTGTGTGGCACGAGCGGGACGCTCGCACCGGCGCTGGGGAAATAAAAGGAGCAAATAAGGAGTTAAAAATAATTAAAATAACTATGCTTTTATTTTCAAAAGACAAACTAAAGGCAAATCGTTAGCAAAAATTACAAAGAATGAAAAAAATCTTATTAAACCTGATTTATGTTTTTCTATTTAGCCATTCAGTTTTTGGGCAGCTCAACTCAGATTTTACGGTTGACAGATATAATGTTTGTAGCGGAACTTCATTAACGTTAACCAATACGAGCACTGGAGCAGATTTTTATGAGTGGAAAATAGAAGGAAGTCATTATTCCTATAGTCAAGACACAGTTGTAACTTTAGTTGAACCTTGCTACGACCTCAAAGAGATAAAGTTAATTGCAATGAATACGGTAAGTGGGTTTTCGGACTCAAGTTCTACTGTCGTTGAAGTATTCGATTCTTGCTATTTTCATTGGATAGGGGATTATAACTGGTGTATAGGCGATACTGTAAGAATGCCTGTAAACCCTGAAGAAATTGCTACACAATTTGTTATTACACCACCTCAAACTCTTTTGAGTGGATGTCTAACTTGCCCATCACTTGAATTTATACTGGTAGATTCTAATACAATAATTGACCGAACATCTACATATTTAGGAGGATGTACTGAAGTAACTTCTTATCACTCATCTGGTTGCAACCCTATTGTTAGTGTAAGCATAAATGAAGAAACTTCAATGGAGAATGTAAAAATATTCCCCAACCCCGCAAATCAAATTATATCTATAGAAGCAGAGAGCAGCATTGAGAAAATACTAATTTATAATGCATTGGGGCAAATCTTATTTAAGTCAAATGATATAAATGATATTAAAACTAAAATTGACATTTCTCATTTCACTATTGGTATATATCACATCAGTGTCGGACTTGAAAATGGAAAAATAGCTAAACAGAAGATTATTAAAAATTGAATGAACTTTTGCTAATAGCATGACCCCGCTCGTGCTAAGTACTAAAAAAACTATATCAAAAAGATAGATGATTTTATACTATGAGCCATAAGTAAATCCCACAAAAACTGGATTGTTTATGATAAACTCAATCTTCAGTATGCGACACTTCATTCCCGAAACTTTCAGGCATAACACCATTTTCTCTTTTTGGGATAAAGAAAAGAGCGAGTAAACCCAATACAAAAAAACCGATCAGTGCTACCACAGATGTGCGCATATCTCCTGAGTTTGCTTCTACTAAACCAAAAATCACCATCCCAATTACAATGCCTACTTTTTCTGTAATATCATAAAAGCTGAAAAAAGAAGCGGTGTCTTTCGTTTCAGGTAAAAACTTTGAGTAAGTAGATCTACTTAAAGACTGTGTTCCCCCCATGACAAAGCCAACTACAATGGCTAAAATATAGAAGTTGAGTTCATCATAAACAAAAAAGTAAGTGAATGAGCAACAAAGCACCCAAATGGTTAGGGCAACCCCCAAGGATTTAATATTCCCAATTTTTTTCGAGAGAAAACTCAAAACATAAGCACCAAGAATGGCAACGATTTGAATTAAAAGAACAGCAATGATTAAACCGGCTTCATTAGAGTCAGGTTTATTGAAAACTTCCTTTTTAGCAAAAAGCACAGCCATTAACATTACAGTTTGTACCCCCATGCTAAAGAGAAAAAATGCAATTAAATAGCGTTTCAGGCGCTTAGTGGTAGCAATAAAGTTCCCTACTTTTCGCAATTCTCTGAAACCGTTGCCCAGTATTTTTCGGGTGATCTTATTTCTACTGCCGGATTTAGGAAGGTAGGCGTAGGTGATTTGGGCAAATCCAATCCACCAAAGACCTGTTAAGACAAAGCATTGTTGAGCGCTGAGAACGGGTTTGTCAAAAGTGTTAAATCCGTTAAGAAGAAAAAGACAGCTAACCAACAAAAGCACACTTCCGAAGTAGCCCAATGAAAACCCTCTTGCACTTAATCTATCGTGATCTTTGGGTTCTGCTATTTCAGGCAAATAAGCGTTGTAGAACACCAAACTATTCCAAAATCCCAAACTGGCCAGAAACAAGGATAGCATACTCAATTCTATTCTGGAAGCATCAAAAAAGTATAAACTTGCTGTGGCTAAAGCACCTAAATAGCAAAAAAACTGTAAAAATCGTTTTTTACTACCTGCATAGTCTGCAACACCTGACAGCAGGGGGGATAAAATGATTACAGCCACAAAAGAAGCGGCTACTACATAAGAGTAGAGGACGCTATTTTTAATATAGGTACCAAAGAATTCTATTTCATCAAGACCGGGACCCACACCAATCTTAGAGGTATTCGCTTCGTAAAAAATGGGAAAAATAGCGGTGCTAACTACCAGTGGATATACAGAATTTGCCCAGTCGTAAAACGCCCAGCCCCACATGGTTTTCTTATTTCCTTTTTTGATTTGGGTTGACATGGTTTCAAAGATGGCAAAAAAAAACCAGTCCATCAATGGACTGGTTTGAAAAATAGATGAAAAGTTATTTCTACTTACTCAATGTAAATTTTATTCGCCTGTTTTTAGCTTGGCCAATTTCGCTGCCCGAGCTGTCTTGAGGTTCATTTGCAGCCATGCCTTTTATTTTAATACGATCGGCACTGATACCTTCTTCTACCAAATATTCTTTCACGGATTGTGCCCTTTCCTGATCGAGATTGGCGTAACGTTGATCAGCCGCCTCTTCTTTATCCATGTGACTCAAAATAGTCAATTTATAACCGGGATCATTGTTCATCACTTTTAAAACATTTTTCAAATGGTTATAATCGTTTTTAGTTAGTTCTGACTTTCCATATCCAAAATACAACTCAGAGTATTGAATAATAAGATTATCAGACATCCCCTCAGGATCTACCGGTGAAACTTCATAAATAAATTCTGTTTTTACTTCGTGTTCTTTGATCTTACAATCACATTCACTTTCATTGTCAATCAATACAACAGAAATATCGTCAATGAAATAATAAGCGGCAACTACTTGTTGACCGACAAAACCTTTATCTTTTTTGAGTCGATCATTTTTTGTTTCTCCGTTAGAAAAGAAGTTACCAATGGTAAGAAATTTCTCACCTCCCTCGGCCTGATAAGTAGCGCAAATCTCTTCCCAACCAAATCTTGCATTGAACACAGGGTTGTCACGGTGCATGACATGAGTTGTGGTCATAATACTCTTATTTTCATCTATGTTGTATTGTTTTTTAGACAAATTCACCCCGATATTGTTAGAAGCATATTTAGACCCCTCTGCGAGATTGATATAAAATTTCACACAGTAAGTTGCTCCTTTTCTCAATGGTAGCTTCAGTTTAGTAGAAATGTATTGTCTGGGTTCTTTATCGTTGTACGAAAAAGCACGAATACCAACATAATTGTCACCTCCGTGAGGTTCTTCAAATCCATAGTCGTTTTGTGGAGTACCAAAGCCGTCTTTTACTTTTGCAGAGAATAAATCTGCTGCTGCTTTTGTCGGAGACATCCAGCCTACAGCTACATTAATTGCTCCCTCTCTTCTGATTTTACCCTCAATTTGCTCAAAACCGGGATTTTCCACCATGTTTTGACCATCTTGGCCAAAAGTGAATATTCCTGCTGTTAACAGTAGTAATGAAGTTGTAATTTTTCTCATGTTTTTCTGTTTTTTAATTTTTCACAAATTCTTTTACGGTTTCAATGAAGCATCTCACTTTTTCAGGATCTGTATCCGGATATACTCCGTGGCCTAAATTAGCGATATGCCTTTGATTTCCAAAAGAATTTAGCATGTTTTTTGTTTTCATTTCTATCGTCTTAAAGTCGGCATATAAAACACAAGGGTCTAAATTTCCTTGAAGTGTCTTATTTGTGCCAATCAAAGAACGACTTTCGTTAATATCCATTGTCCAATCCAGTCCAATGGTTTGGCAATCCAAAGCAGCAAGCTCTTTTCTTGCATAATACGCTCCTTTTGCAAATACGGTTACAGGAACTTCCTGGATCGCCTCACATATCTCCCTTACATATTTCATTCCAAACTCTAAATATTCTTCAGGACCAAGGATTCCAGACCAGGAATCAAAGACTTGTACGACATCTGCACCCGATTTAATTTGAAGTTTCAGGTAGTCAATGGTTACTTTTGTTATACTTTTCAGTAATTGATGACACATTTCAGGGTCTTGAAACAATAATCGCTTGGCTTTTGAAAACGTTTTAGATCCTTCTCCCTCTGTCATGTAGCAAAAAATAGTCCAGGGTGCACCACAAAATCCAATGAGAGGAACACGCCCGTCCAACTCTTTTTTGGTAATTTTTATCGCTTCAGCAACATATCCTAAACGATCCGCCACGTCAATTGTAGTGTCAAGTTTACTTAAATCAGAGGTAGAGCGAATGGTATTTTCAAACCAGGGTCCTTTTTTTTCTATCATCTGATAAGGCAATCCCATAGCTTCAGGAATCACTAAAATGTCCGAAAAAATAATAGCAGCATCCACTCCTAGCAAATCAACCGGCTGAATAGTAACTTCTGCAGCTCGTTCAGGAGTTTCAACCAACTCTTTGAAACCACTTAAACTAGATCTAACCGCTCGGTATTCAGGGAGGATTCTACCGGCTTGACGCATTAGCCACACCGGAAATCGTTCGGTTTCTTCACCTCTGATAGTCCGTAACAAAAGATCATTCTTATAATTGCTCATGTTTACCACTTAATCGGTTGTTTGCTTTGCAAAATTAACAATTCGTTTGCTTTACTGAAGTGTTTGCATCCGAAAAATCCTCTGTAAGCAGAAAGGGGGGATGGGTGAACGCTTTTCAGGATGTGATGTTTCTCTGTATCGATCAGGTCGATTTTTCGTTGCGCCTGAGCTCCCCAAAGCAGAAAAACTACTCCTTTTAAATGTTCGCTGATCTTCATAATAACAGCATCTGTGAATTGCTGCCAACCAAAATCTTTATGCGAATTAGGTTGATGGGCATCTACGCTTAAAACAGTATTCAATAAAAACACACCTTGCTCTGCCCACCGCTCTAAATTTCCATTATCCGGAACAGGAGTGCCTATATCCTCTTCAATTTCTTTAAAGATATTGGTCAGCGATTTTGGGAATGGGCGAACATCTTCCTGAACAGAAAAACACAGACCATGAGCGTGACCCGGAGTAGGGTAGGGATCTTGTCCTAATAGAACTATTTTTACCCGATTGAATGGACATTTATTAAAGGCGTTGAACAAATTACTGCCCTTTGGCCAGACATCATTTTTTCGGTAAGATGTCTTGACTTTATCTACCAGATTTATAAAGTAAGGTTTTTCAAATTCAGAAGATAAAATAGCTTGCCAGCTCGGTTCAATCTTGACATCCATAACGGATAAAAATTTGAATTATTAAACAAAAAAAGCCTCATCCGCAATGCAGATCAGGCCTTTAAATATCGTAGATCAATTCTTAATTAAAGAGCGTTCACTCTTTGTGTAAGACTTGATTTTAAATTAGCCGCTTTATTCTTGTGAATAATGTTTTTCTTAGCTAAACGATCCAACATAGAGATGACCTCAGGAAGTAACTTTTGTGCCTCCTTTTTATCGGTTGTTTCTCTAAGTTCAGCAATCGCATTACGCGTGGTTTTATGCTGATATTTGTTTCTTAGCCTCTTCACATTATTCGTTCTGATTCGCTTTAATGCTGATTTATGATTTGCCATAGCGTTAAATTATTATTTTTTCAATCTCGTTTTGTTTACCCTTCTTCTTCCTTATTGTCATTTTCCGTTCTTTTTTGGAGTCAGACTGGTAGCCCATAGGAGAATCGAACTCCTGTTTCCAGGATGAAAACCTGGCGTCCTAACCACTAGACGAATGGGCCAAATGATTTCAACTGTACAGAAGTTTCTGAACGTTATCAGGAGTTCTTCTCAAAATTTGTAGCCCATAGGAGAATCGAACTCCTGTTTCCAGGATGAAAACCTGGCGTCCTAA
>JBBDID010000007.1:26216-45063 GCA_040880585.1 Crocinitomicaceae bacterium
CCACTAGACGAATGGGCCGTTTTGGCAGTAAAAATGCATTTTCCTGCCAAAAAGGAGTGCAAATATACCGTTAAAAAATTTTATAGCAAGGGAAAAATAAAATTTTTGAGTGAAAATTTTAAGCGTCCAGGTTTGTGTCTGCTTGAAACTGAAACCCTAGTCGTTTACCCGTTTTTAAGCGGGTGTTGCTGCTAAGTTCTTGCAGTTCACCTACTGAAACCTGACTAACTGCTTCATAAGGAGGTGTTAATAAATCAAAATCAAGTGCATGTATGCCAATGTTTAAAATAATTTCGTGCAGAATATCCGCAGTCAGCTTTTGATTGATAAAGTTTTTGTATAAATAATCTAATTTTCCTCTTCCTTCTACTTTGAATCGATTTTCTTTATTAATAAAAATCCGGCAAATCAGATAACCTGTATCATTGGGGCGATTGTATTGGTAGGAATCGGCTAGAAAATTATAGATATTGATCACGCCACAATAGGCATTTGATGGATCATTTTGCACATAAGAAGTTTGTGTAGCATAATCAGTAGGTGCAAGCCTGAATACATTGGAATGCATGTGAAAAATAAGGATATCTGAACCTAAATACAGTTGTGCTTCAGCAGCTCCCTGATCGTTGTAACGGAACCTGATGCGGCGGTCTGTCACCTGATCCGATAAAGAAGCAATGCACTTTTCAAGTTCTTCTTTTAAGACGGCAAACCAATGTTGGGTATTTTGAAAAACATCTTGCTTAAGACTGGATTTGGTCTTTAACATGTTTAACAAGGTCTCTCTTTCTTTTTTTACATTCATAATCACTAATTAATACGCCCGGGCAAATATTACCCGACCTTTAGAAGGCTTTCCACTAACCATACATGTTCCGGTTTCCTGCTCTCTTTCCAAAGGAATACAGCGGATGGTTGCTTTTGTCTCTTTTTTTATCTTTTCTTCTGTGGATGTTGTCCCATCCCAATGTGCGAGATAAAATCCACCGTCCTTAATTTTACTTTTAAACGTCTCGTAGTCATCTATTGTTTCAGTTTGTGCTTTTCTGAAGTCGTCCGCTTTTTTGAAGAGGTTAGTTTGAATTTCATCCAGTAATTGAGTAACCTTAGCAGTTACTTCGGTAATGGAGACACTAAATTTCTCTCGTGTATCTCGCCTGGCCACTTCGATTTGATCATTTTCCAAATCCCTTGGTCCGATAGCAAGGCGTACCGGTATTCCTTTGGCTTCATATTCAGCAAATTTCCATCCCGGACGTTTTTGATCGTCATCATCAAATTTAACAGTAAATCCTTTTGCTTGAAGCTCTTTTATAATGGGAAGCATTTTGTGGCGAATGGCCTCCAGTTGTTCTTCATTTTTATAAATGGGAACAATAGCTACGTGAATAGGCGCCAAAGCGGGGGGAAGGACTAAGCCCTGATCATCAGAATGAGTCATAATTAAAGCCCCCATTAATCGGGTAGACACCCCCCAGGAGGTAGCCCAAACAAAATCTTGCTTGCCTTCTTTATCGGCAAATTTCACGTCAAATGCTCTGGCAAAGTTCTGACCTAAGAAATGAGAAGTTCCGGCCTGTAATGCTTTTCCATCTTGCATCATGGCTTCTATGCAATAGGTTTCTTCAGCTCCGGCAAAACGTTCACTTTCTGACTTTAATCCCTTAATAACAGGCATAGCCATGAATTCTTCAGCAAATTGGGCATAGACCTGAATCATTTTCTCTGTTTCTTCTATGGCCTCTTTTTTTGTTGCATGAGCCGTATGCCCCTCTTGCCATAAGAACTCTGTAGTTCTCAAAAAGAGCCGTGTTCGCATCTCCCAACGCACGACATTGGCCCATTGATTAATTAATAAGGGCAGGTCACGGTACGATTGTATCCATTTTTTATAGGTGCTCCAGATAATTGCTTCAGAGGTAGGGCGAACCACCAGTTCTTCTTCCAATTTTGCAGCCGGATCTACAATTAACTTCCCTTTTTCATTAGGATCATTGATAAGACGGTGATGGGTTACAATGGCACACTCTTTTGCAAACCCTTCAGCGTTTTTTTCTTCTGCTTCAAATAAACTTTTAGGGACAAAAAGCGGAAAATAAGCATTTTGATGCCCCGTTTCTTTAAACATTTTGTCCAGTTGATCCTTGATTTTCTCCCAAATCGCAAAACCATACGGCTTAATAACCATACATCCCCTAACATCTGAATGCTCAGCTAAATCAGCTACTTTAATGATATCCAGGTACCATTGTGAGTAATCATTTTCACGTTTTGTGATTTTTTCTGCCATTTTTGGTATAATATTTGTATCTTTTATTCGTGAACAAATGTAGAAATATTTATTTCGCATTGAAAACCATTCCACAATGAAAAAGTCAATTTATTTTTTGATCGCACCTTTGGCTTTTCTTTTGTCCTGTTCAGGGACATCTGAAATATTTGATGACGCCTATAACGAAGCAAAGGCTCCGGCTGTTGTTAAAGTTGATGAAAAAGAAGGATATGCCGATTATATTCAGCACCAGGAGAAGTTCTATGATGTTGAGGTAGATTCATCTACTGCTACAGGAAAATCTATGAACGGACTCAACCCTTCTTATTATGGGCAAGGTGAAAGCACGCATAACCATCAGCAACAAGGCAGCAATTATCATAACGGAATGAATTACGGAATTGCAGGCGGGCTCAATAATTGGGGAGTATGTGAATATTCTTGTATGACGTTTTTCCGTCAGGGTAGTTGTTGGCACACCAGACAAGACATGGCCTATGGTGGATGGGGTGGTTACAATGGTTATTATAATAATCCGTATGACCCTTATGGTTATGGAAATGGCTATTGTGTGAATAGCTATTACGGAAACAACTATTATGGAAACAACTATGGCAATCCCTATTACGGAAACAACTACTATGGCAACTCATATTATGGTGGTGGTTATTATGGATACGGATATGGATATGGTTCTCCCTGGTCACCCTGGGGTGGCGGAATTCTTTCCAATAATATCAACACGAACAATTGGAACAATACAAATTCAGACAACACCTCTTCAGGAAATTATTATTATGGACACAGAGGAGGAACAAATACAGGATCCGGTTCGCGAAACAACACTTCTTATGAACATACTGTGAAGAAACCAGGAGCAACACCGAATACACCAAGTACGCCATTTCCTGCCTATAATTCAGTAGAAGCGGTTAATGATCAGGAATTTGATAACAATCCTAATGGAGTGCAAAAAACAGATCCTGTAAATTCCAATACAAAACCGACGGTGAATAACGGTGGCAATGGGCAGTTTCAGACAGCTGAAAAACCTGAATTTGTGAACACCAATTCTCCACGTGAAGAATCAGGAAGTTTTCAGAATGCTAAACCGGTAAACTCGGGCAGTTCTACTACTAATAATACAGTAACACGACCTGCTACACGGGTGACACCAACAGCTAAGCCTGCCGTAAATCAATTTTCTGCAGGAAACAAACCATCTACAACGCGGCCAAGTACTACCGGAAACGGGTCGGGAAGTAGTCGTACTAATCCCAATAAATATGGAAATACGGGAAGAACGTACAATGAAAATAATACGACCACTATACCCCGGGGGAATAGCGGAAGCACAACTACCAGACCGAGAACAACCAATTCAGGAACCAATTCAGGTACCCGTACTTACAATCCGCCAAGAAATACAAATAGTTCAGGAAGTGGAACGTATAACAGGGGAGGGTCGTCCGGTTCTTCTACAGGAAGTAGTTCAACACGATCTTCTTCTTCCGGATCAAGTAACCGAAGTGGAACTACCACATCTGGTGGACGTAGAAAATAACCCATGCGCAGTATTGGAATAATCATACTCATGGCAGCAGTGTTGCCGGCAGGTACTTCTTATTCTCAGAATGAAGAAGATGCCCTCAGGTATTCACTGTCGTATTTTGGCGGATCTGCCCGAAATATGTCAACTGCCGGGGCTTTAAGTGCAATGGGAGGTGATTTTTCAAATGCAAGTCAAAACCCTGCCGGTTTGGGAAGGATCAAAAAGAGAAACTTTTCACTTACGCAGAATTTGGAAATTCCTTTTGTGAAAACAGATTTTTACGGATCAGCAGATAGAGATAGCCGCGCAGCTTATAATTGGAGTAATTTATCGTTTGTAAAAGCGTACGAACTTAATCCGAATAAATATAAAAATTGGTATACCGTACAGGTGGGTATCGGCATGAATCGTATAAAATCATTTAATCAGGATATCAGGTATTCAGGAGCGGTGGATTCATCCATTTTACATTCATTTATTCGAGAGGCCGAAGGCACCCCTGAAACGGAAGTGTTTGGTACGTATCCTTTTACAGCGGGCATGGCATACTGGGTCTATGGCATTGATCCCGATCCCAATAATCCCAATGCTTATATTACCGATTTTGATTCCGGACAGGCAGAGCACGAGAGAACGATTAAGCGATCCGGAGGGATGACAGAATTTAATCTTCTTACCCTTAGTGGAAATTATGGCAATAAATTATTGGTTGGGGGTTCCTTCAATGTAGTATACTCTAATTTTAAAGAAGAGTTTACGCATAAAGAAACGTATACCGATTCTAGTTTATGGCTCAGAAGTATTAAATACACAGGCCTATTAGATATAAAGGGCAGGGGAATTAATGCAAGAATTGGAGCGATTTATATGCCTACCGAACAGTTCAGGTTTGGTGCTGCCGTAGAAACCCCCACTTTAATGTGGATGTCGGATTATTGGACCAACAACATGTCTACCGATACAGATGGAGGAAAAATATTTTTGGAGAGTGAAGAGGTGCCGTCAGGAAGCTATAAGTATAAAATCAAAACTCCGTTCAAAGCAAATTTATCGGCAGCTTATGTGAATAAAAAATGGGGAACTGCCGGGATAGAAGTGGAGTACGTTGATCACGCAAACTCTAAGTTATCCTCCAGAAGAAATGATGCTGCCCCCTATGGATTTAATGCTGAGAATCTACAAATCAACAATATCTATCGCTCTGTTTTTAATTTGAGGGTTGGAGTAGAAGCCAGAATTAACAAACAAGCTTATGCCAGAGCAGGGTATGCACATTATGCTGCGCCTTATACAGCAGAAAGTGGAAACAGTCTTTCGCCAACTCATTTTATTACCACAGGTTTGGGATATAATTTTGGTAAGTTTTACCTGGATTTGGCTTACGTATTACAAAGTAAAAAAGCAGATTACTATGCTTATGATCCCACAATCAACGGAAGTCATGCTACCTTTGATATTGATAATTCACAAATAGCACTTACGCTTGGAGCAAGGTTTTAAATCATACAATCCCAACGATTAGCCAATGAAGCAACTTTTTTGGCCGGTTATCTTATTAGTGATTACCATTTCATGTAAGAATGAGCAGACTGTTATTGTCTCCGAATCTGATGTAGATTCTTCTAAAATTATTTATCAATCGGCATTTCGACTTTGCTCGTTAAATGTTGAAGGAGAAAAAATAGAAATTGAGCGAGAGCTAACCACTTACTTCCATAAAAATAAATCGAAAAGAGATACCCTGATAAAAAAAACAGATGAACTGGCAACAGTTTATGATTCAGAATTTCAACACTTTGTTTCTCTGACAGAAATAGGGAATCAGGAATCGTTATACGTAGAGAGTTATGCTTATTATATACGGATTAAGTACCTTGAAGAGCATATTCCATCTTCCTATTTTTCCCTGAAAAGAGATGAGATTTTTGAAGTTTTTGAGTCGGATTCTTCCACAATTGTCTTTCACAAAAACCCTCATGACACCACAGACTTTTTTTGCTTAAGCAGTCAAACTATAGAGGTGTTGAATCTAATTCAGGTAGATATAGAAGCTTTGGCGTATGAATCACTTAAGATGGTAAATATATGGATCATAGGAGCATCTCGTTTTCGAAAACTGGATTTTTTCCCCGTGTTTATACAAAATGGAAAGAAAAATTGCGGCCCTTCTTGTTTGAAAATGATAGGAGATCATTACGGGAAATATTATTCGGTCAGTACACTATCCAAAATGGCAAAACTAGATACAGTGGGTACAAATTTGGAAAATTTACGACGCACAGCTTACTTCATGGGATTCAATGCGGATATTAAGGCACTAACTTATGACGAATTGCATCATGAAACGGTTAAACCCGCAGTGGTGTATTGGAATAGCAACCATTTTGTTGTGGTGTATGAGACGACATCAGATTCGGTGCTGTTTTCTGATCCGGCAAAAGGACATAGAAAAATGGAGAAGGAAGAGTTTTGTAGTTTATGGATGCTTAGAGAGGGAAAAGCAACCGATTTGGGAGCGGTGCTTACCCTTGACCCTTAAGTATTCGGTGTTCAAAAAATAAAAAAATGAATGACGAACAAGGAATGTCGAACTCCGAATTACGAAGAAAAAATTTCAACATTCAACATTCGTTAATCGACATTCGATATTCAAAAAAGAAATAAATAAATGAATGACGAACAAGGAATTACGAATACCGAATTACGAAGTGTAATTTTGGACTTGACCCATTAATACTTATTAACCCTTCGTCGGGTCATAATAATTTTTTAAAATGGAATCAAGCTCCTCTTTGCCTTCAATGATTCTCTGAACTTTACTCCAAAGCGCTTCAGTAATGAAAGGTTTAAGCGGTTGTTTATGTTCAATAATCTTTCCAAACACCTTGCTGATCTGTTGATCCCAAACATCATGGTAATTCAGTAAGTCATCCGGATAAACAACTTTTCTATCCGTACCTTCATCAACACCTTCAAAGGGTTCAGAAATGTTGAGGTAACCGTAATCATCTGTCAACTCTTCCCCGACTTGTATATCCCGAATAGCAATTTCAAAATCGTAAGCTGTAGTTAGGCAATTTGATTTGAAACTGTGGTTGACAAATTTTCCATCATCCCAGCAAAGTATAAAATTACCTTTGTCATTACGAAAAGTGTAAGTGTCCAGAATTTCCTGATGAACAGCATCCATTTTTTCAACATCTGCGGGAGTAAATTCGCGGTCTAATTTATCCAAAACCCAGGTAATGGTTCCGGCGGGAATAAATTGAGTGGCAACAACGCCATAGCCAACTTTTTCATTGATGAATTTCACTTCTGTGTGAGGGTGTATCATATAGTTTTATCCTATTATATTTACATGTGAAGATATGTAAATATCAATTACATTTCACAAGTTGTAAGAAGGATTTTTGTGCTGTTATTTCACTTGAATACAAGACAAGGAAAAAAGAGAGTGAAATCCTGAACTTATTCCTTTAAGAAAGGTTAAATTTGTGTTCCTGAATTAAGAATCAGTCTATGCAAAATTTCAGAGATCAGTTGATTAAAGTATATTCAAAAACCAATCAGTTTGGAGAATTATTAGGTATTCGCCTGACGAAATTTGAGTCGGATGAAATTGAGTATAGCCTGTTGGTTGAAGATCGACATTTGGCTACACCAACTACTGCCCACGGAGGCGTTTTATCGGCTTATATGGATGGTATATTAGGATTGGCTGCACTTTATGTTTCTTCTGAGTTTGGTAATTTAGTGTCCACAGTAGAGTTTAAGATCAATTATCTTTCTCCCGTAAGAAAAGGAGATGTATTGATTGGTAAGGGGTGGGTTATCAGTAAGGGAAATCGGATTATTGTTGCAGAAGGAGAGATCGTAAGAGCATCAGACCAAAGAAAAGTAGCAGTTGCAATCGGTACTTTCAATGCATACCCGTATGAAAAAAGTGGCATGTCACCTACGGATTTTGATGTAGAAGCAAGCTAAGAAGCGGCAATTTTAATTAGTTTTACCAAAAAATCAAACACAATGCCCCGCATATCGGATAGAGTAAAGAATTTGGCTGAGTCTGCAACCATTGCAATGGCTGCAAAAAGCCGTGAATTAAAAGCAGCAGGAAAAGATATCATCTCGCTCAGTTTGGGAGAACCGGATTTTGATACTCCTGATTTTATCAAGAAAGCCGCAAAGCAGGCGATAGATGATGATTACTCCAAATACATGGCAGTGCCCGGCTATGAAGATTTGAGAGAGTCGATCGCAAAAAAGTTTAAAAGAGATAATGATCTGGATTATTCTATCGATCAAATTGTTGTTTCTACTGGTGCCAAGCAAAGTATCATTAACGTAATCATGGCATTGATCAACAAGGGAGATGAAGTAATTGTTCCGGCACCTTATTGGGTGACTTACGTAGAGCAGGTACGATTATTTGGCGGTGAACCGATTATTATTCCTACCGATATTCAGAACGATTTTAAGATAACTGCTGAGCAATTGGAAAGCGCCATTACAGAAAAATCCCACTTGATGGTGTTTAGCAATCCTTGTAACCCAACGGGATCTGCTTATACAAGAGAAGAGCTGGAAAAATTAGCAGCTGTGATCGCCCGACATCCGCAATTGTACGTGATTTCAGATGAAATCTATGAGCACATTAATTTTGAGGGAAAAAATGTGAGTTTAGCCGCTTTTTCAAATGTGTATGAGCAAACGATTACCATAAATGGCGTATCCAAAGCATTTGCCATGACGGGTTGGAGAATCGGATATATTGGCGCTCCACTTCATATTGCTAAAGCTTGTTCAAAATTACAGGGGCAGTTCACTTCCGGGGCAAGTTCGATTAGTCAAAGAGCTGCTAAAGCGGCGGTAGAAGCTGATCCATCTGAAATTCGTTACATGATTGATGCATTTCGAAAAAGAAGAGCATTGGTGCTGGAGAAATTAGCAGAGATTGAAGGCATGAAGTTGAACAAGCCTGAAGGAGCTTTTTACGTCTTTCCGGATATCACCAACTTTTTTGGTAAATCGTACGGACAATATACGATCAAAACAGCTACAGATCTTTCTCTCTATTTACTGGATGAAGCCTTGGTGGCATTGGTTACGGGTGAAGCATTTGGTGATCCTAACTGTATTCGGATCTCTTATGCGGCATCTGAAGAAGTATTGACAGAAGCAATTGATCGTATTAAAATCGCCTTAAATAAGTTGAGTTAATGGGGGGATCGGCAGCGAGCATATTCAAAAAATTTGACGGAAAAAAAATAATCGTACTGGGTGACGTAATGGTGGACACCTATATTGAAGGAAAGGTGAGTCGAATGTCTCCTGAAGCGCCGGTTCCGGTAGTGAACTTTAAAAGTAGAAGTAGCCGATTGGGAGGGGCAGCCAATGTCGCTCTGAATTTGAAATCACTGGGAGCTGAGCCTATTATTTGTAGCATTATTGGAAAAGACGAAGAGGCAGATCACTTTATGAAATTGATCAACGAAGCCCAACTCAATCCCAAAGGAATTATTCCTTTTGACGATCGTGTGACTACGGTAAAAACACGGGTGATCGGAAATAATCAACAGCTGATACGGGTAGACAGTGAAATGACTGCTCCTATTTCATCCTCCTCTGAATTTGCTTTGTTTCAGTATATCCAGGAATTTTGTGAAAAAGATGATATTGCGGCCATTATTTTTCAAGATTACAATAAAGGAGTTTTGACACCGGGATTAATTGAGAAAATCATTGATCTTGCCAAAGAAAAAAACATCATCACCACAGTAGATCCTAAAAAGGAGAACTTTTTTGAATATAAAGGCGTCACACTTTTTAAACCTAATTTAAAAGAATTGGCAGAGGGAACCGGACTTCCGGTAGACCCTACCGATCAAAAAAGCTTTTTGAAGGCAGTGGCCATACTCAACAAAAAATTACTGCCAACCTATACTTTTGTGACACTTTCTGAGCATGGTGTTTATATCAATGAAGGGGATAAAAATCATTTTGTCCCGGCACACCCCAGATCAATAGTAGATGTTTCAGGAGCCGGAGATACAGTTATTAGTGTCGCTACTTTGTGTTTGATTGCCGGTCTTACACCCAAAGAAATTGCCACCGTCTCAAATTTAGCGGGAGGATTAGTGTGTGAACAAGTGGGAGTGGTATCTGTTAATAAAGCAGATTTATTGAGAGAAGTGAAAGCAATTTTTTAATGTAAGATTTGGGAACAAAAGTAAAACCATACAATAAGGAGGAATCCTCCAAGAAAGAAGAAGTCAGAGAAATGTTTGATAACATTTCAAAACGCTATGATTTTTTAAATCATTTTTTGTCGCTGGGGATTGATAAGATTTGGCGGAAGAAAGCGGTTAAGATGCTCAAAAAATATCAACCCGTTGAAATCCTCGATATTGCCACAGGAACCGGAGATTTTGCGATCTCGGCTATGCGTTTAAAACCTAAAAAAATTGTAGGATTAGATCTATCAGAGGGGATGTTGAAAGTAGGCCGTGAAAAAATGCAAAAAAAAGGACTTTCTGAAACCATTGAAATGATTCAGGGCGACTCAGAAAACCTTCCTTTTGAGAGCAATCAGTTTGATGCCATAACAGTGGGGTTTGGAGTGCGTAATTTTGAAAATTTGGAAAAGGGTTTGAGTGAAATGCTTCGGGTGCTGAAACCCGGAAAACCGGTGGCTATTCTTGAATTTTCCAAACCCAAAAAATTTCCTGTAAAGCAAACCTTTAAATTCTATTCCAAATACATTATTCCCGGGCTTGGTAAACGAATTTCAAAAGATGCAGCGGCTTATACCTACCTCCCTGAATCGGTTGAAGCTTTTCCTGAAGGGGAAGATTTTATCAACATCATGAAAAAGGTGGGGTATAAACACATTACTTCAAAATTAGTTTCAGGTGGAATTGCTACAATTTATCTCGGAGAAAAGTAACATCTGCTGCTTTTAATCGTTATGCTTAGAATAAGAAACAACAGGGATTATCAACGGTATTCTCTGATACGTTTTTACTAGATTTGCAAAACCTTGAAAAAAAGAACCTTTATATTGCTGTTAAGTTTGTTATTAGTGAATGGGGCAATGGCTCAGCGCTATGGCAAAAACTATCCCACATTTGACAGAAAAAAAGTGCATTTTGGTTTTGCACTTGGCTTCAATACGTCAGATTTTCATTATAGAATCAATGTAGATTCTGCCTATACCGATTCAATTACCAACATCAACATCAGAAAACAACCCGGCTTTAATTTAGGGATTATCGGATCCTGGGATATTCATGAAATCTTCCACATAAGGTTTGTCCCTTCGCTTTCTTTTCAGGAACGTCTTTTCACCTATGAATATTGGGACAAAGGTGAGATGAAAAGTCGGGAAAATCGTTTGGAGTCTACCAATTTGGACTTCCCACTTATGTTGAAATTGAGATCTCAACGAATTAATAATTTTGCCGCTTACGCATTAGGTGGTTTTCAGTACAGTTTGGATCTGGCCTCACAAAAAGATGTAGATCAGAGTCTGGGAGATCCCATTGTTAAAATTCAACAACACGATTGGTCTTATCAGGTAGGTGGTGGATTTGATTTTTGGCTGCCTTACTTTAAGTTCGGTATTGAGTTAAAGTTATCCAATGGTATAAAAAATCTGGTTATTCAGGACAATACCTTCTTTATGGATCCGATTGCTTCATTGCGTTCTAAAGTATGGTGGTTTTCACTTACTTTTGAGGGATAGATGAATTGAGTCAATTTCCTGACGCTTATACTTGACCGTTACCAGTAATTTTAAAAATGAGACAGATATTCGCATTATTGACAATTTTGACTTTGTGTTCTTGTGGGCAACAAAACGAACAGACTAAAACAACGCCTGTCATTGTTTCTGATGACAGCAGTAATAAATCTGATAATTCAGTAACAAGTGAAAAAACTGAAAGTAAACCCGTCTCTGATTGGCAACAATATCAAGATTCCCTTAGAAATGAAATTCTAAAAAGCAAAGAAAGCGAAATTCTGAAAAGAAGTTTTCTGCAAGAAATGTATATTAGGAATGTTGTTACAATTTCAAATGACAGTTTACGTTTTTTGATACCTTTTAATTTACATGGGCCAGATTGCGGAGCACCTGACTGTTATTCAACTGACATTAGTTTTAGTTTTAAGTTTGGTGACACGGTAATTTTTCCAAAAAACTTATCTTTTCAAGAACACGAACACGGCTGTATTGATAAAGAGATGCATTTATCAGGAAACTTTAAATTATTTGAACAAACTGATAAGCACATAATATATCACTCGAATCAACATAAAAGGACATTGGTTTTGTTCAGTTCTAATGAATACACAGAAACGACAGCATTCTACTTCACAGGAGTTAAAAAAAATAAAATTAACGGAAAGAATATATATACAATTGCGGACGTAACAGATGAAAACTTTAGCGAAAAAGACTATCCATTTACAAGTTGGATTTTGACAACTAATGAATATGAAAATTTTATTCACTAACGAACAAACCGCTGATCCGAAGGATTTATAAACTAAATTGTAGTTAGCTTTTTTATCCGCCGAAACAAAGTGAAGGTGGAGGTGCTGCGGCAAGTTTAATTTATTTACTTCACCGTCAAAGAGCGCAGCTACGTAGCGGGTAAAAATAACGTAACATGACTTTTCAAATCAGACTACATATAACCCTTTTGATTTTACTGTTGTCTTTCGATAGTTCAGGGCAAAAACCATCTGTTTTTCACGTTTTAGAAAGTGACACGAACTACTTTTTTGACCATGTTTTTATAAGGCTTCCAAAGCCAGGAATTCCTGACGGAACGTATTATGTATATCGTCTGGCAGAAAATATACTAGATGGTGGTGATTATAATTGGGATGACACTGTGTTATATAGCATCCAAAACATTATGAATTCTAGCACACGCGGGTTGGTTCAAAAATTTTGGTATCCCTCAAAGCTCAGGTATTGCATGCGTTGGAAAAACGATCGCGTTCTGTTACAATGGGAATATGAAAAAGAGGATAGCCGTCTTTTTAGCTGCAATTTTACATTTATGAAAGACCAAGAACTCATTGTAGAAATGAACAGTGCTAATAAACAGATAAAGAGTATCCCAGATAATTTCAGTTATCCAGACTCATTGGTCAATATTCTGCGTGATTCCTTGCCGGATTGGGAAATTACAGTTACACCCGCAGCATTGCATTTTTTCCACAAAGATAGTATGTTCATTTCCAATAATTCTCAAAATCTATTTTTATACCGAAAGGCATCCTTTTTTGATGTGTTTGTGTTGAATTCGAGTCAATCTAACCATGAATTCTCTGAATTCTATACTTCCTATAACCAGAAAATCACAGATAGCCTAAAACGGCTTGACGAATATTGGGAGAGTCGCCGCCATAACAAAACAAGTTTCACCGAAAACATCCGCACCATAAAAGAACTTAAGCAACTATTGCTACCAGAACTGGTATTTGATAAACATGTGAGTGTTTTTGTTTCGGAAATCAACTCACCAAAAATGTTTGGAGAAGATGATTATTTAACAAAAAGCACACGGATGTATTTTGACCCAAATTCAAGAGAAAAGGCCATTCGCATTATTAGGGAATATTTGCTAGAGTGATATGATTGCCTTATAATAGATTGTGTTATGTTACTTTGCTTAGGTTTAAAAATTTCACTAAATGAAATATAATGAATGGAAACATCAGTTTTTCGTTAAAGAAGTAAATAATGAGAAATTTGGAATGATTAAGAAGTTACTAAAAACAATAAGAATGAAACCCCAATAAATATGACCTCTGATCCGAAGGATTTATAAACTAAACTGCTCCGCAGTTAGCTTTGCTGCTGCGGCAAGTTTAATTTATTTACTACTTCGCCGTTCGAGATACTCTGAAGAAAGTTTCAGTAAGTAGTGAAAGAGCGAAGCAGCGCATTTATTGACCGAAACGAAGTGTAGGTTAAGCTACTTCGCAGCAGTAGGGGAAATTAAAAGTTTTGAAAATGGTTAAAACCATTCTAAACATACCGAATTTACATAGCCCACGGTTTAAACCGTGGGCTATGTAAATGCAACGAACGACCCAAACCGTTTCAACGGTTTAAAAATGAAAGCTGTGGGGTCATTTTCCCGATCTTATTTATCTGACCAAACGGCAAGTTCGTTTCCTGCCGGGTCAATGAAATGAAATCTATGTCCACCAGGGAAAGAAAAAATATCTTTTGAAATTTTACCATTTGATTCGATAATTTTGTTCTTTATCAAGTCAAGGTCATTATGGTATAAAACAACTAATGCACCATTTACAATTTGATCTTCCGATTTTTCAAACCCTCCCTCAAGGCCGCTTTCCGAAAAAGCGACATAGGTGGGTCCGTAATCTGTAAAAGTCCAGTTGAAACAGTCTGAGTAAAATTCCTTTATTTTATCAAGGTTTTTTGCTTTGAATTCAACGTAATTAATGTGATTGTTCTTTATGTCCATTTTAAATGATTTAATTTAAGCTGCATTTTTCTGTTGCCCCATAGTAATAAAGGCAACATACAGCTTATTCACCCTAATATCGCAAATAAAATATTCCTATGTACGGGGGAAGGTAAAAAATTCATTAACTTTAGTTGGAAAAAGCAATAAAAAATGTCGTCGAAAATAAAATTATCAGCCATCCTGATTTTTCTCCTTACGCAAATGACCAACAGTTTTAGTCAGGATATGTACAGTGTGGTCTGTACGAAAACTGAGGGAGAACTCCTGTATGGAATAATATTGAATGACGGCACCGAATTAATTCCCGTAAAATATGATTTTGTTTGTTACAATGGGCTGGTGTTTACGTATAAGTTCAATGGAAAATACGGCTTCATAGATCGTTCAGGTAAAATCGTGACAGATCCCATTTTTGAGGATTTTGAATTTAACTCTTCAGAGGGACTGATTCGTGCAAAAAAGAACAGCAAATGGGGGTTTGTGGATCAATTTGGAAACACAAAAATCGAGTTCCTTTATAGCGAAGCTTGTAATTTTAAAGACGGCCTGGCGGAGGTAGAAACTGAAAATGCCGTTTTAACCATTGATACAACCGGAAAAATAGTGAAGGAAAACCTGGATATGGACCTGGAAGAGTGCATGGAAGACATGCCGGAAATAATGAGTATCGACAACCTGAAATATCAACAGCGGTTCATTGTTAAAACTGTTGATGGAAAAAAAGGTATAGTTGAAAATATAGATGGTGCAGAAAAAGTGGTTATTCCATTTAAATACGAGTACATTTTTTATTACAATAAGATGTTTTCAGCAAAAATAAACGGGCTTTGGTGTGTCTATAATGAAAAGGGTGAAATGTTGTTTGACGCTAAGTTTTACAGGGGAACTCATTTTGAACCATTCTAATTATTCCTGACGTCGGCGCGAGCGTCCCGCTCGTGCCATACACTACCCCTTACTACCCGATCCGAAGGATTTATAAACTAAACTGCTCCGCAGTTAGCTTTGCTGCTGCGGCAAGTTTAATTTATTCACTCACTTCACCGTTTGAGATACTCTGAAGAAAGTTTCAGTAAGTAGTGAAAGAGTCATAGTATAAATTTATCTATATTTTTGACATAGGTTTTTTTAGGTACTTAGGACCTTCCATTTTAGATAAAAACAATATGAACAGCGAAATCCTGATATATCAAAACCCAGACGGCAACATCAAAATAGATGTTCGCCTGGAGAATGAAACGGTGTGGCTTACGCAGGCGCAAATGGGGCAATTGTTTGGTAAGGATAAGCGTACCATTTCGGAGCATATCAGAAATATTTTTAACGAAGGAGAACTTGATGAAAATATGGTTGTCCGGAATTTCCGGACAACCACTCAACATGGCGCTATTGCAGGAAAAACACAAGAACACGAAGTAAAGGGCTATAACTTAGATGTTATTATTTCAGTTGGCTATCGGGTAAAATCGGTTCAAGGTACACAGTTTCGTATTTGGGCAACACAGCGATTAAAGGAATACATCATCAAAGGGTTTACGCTCAATGATGACCGCTTTAAGACGGGCAGCTCAATGAACTATTTCAACGAACTGCAAGACCGCATCCGGGAAATACGCCTTTCGGAGAAATTCTTCTACCAAAAAATCAAAGACATCTATGCCACCAGTATCGACTACGACCCAAAAGATGAAAAGACGATTGGATTTTTTAAAGTGGTGCAGAACAAATTGCTTTGGGCAATCAGTCAGCAAACCGCAGCAGAATTGGTGTACAGACGTGTAGATGCCAGTTTGCCTTTGATGGGGATGCTTTCTTATGATAAAAAGCGAGAAGTATCGGTAAAAAAAGCCGAAGTAAGCATTGCCAAAAACTATTTAGAAGAAGATGAGATAAAACTCTTGGGCTTGTTGGTAGAGCAGTATTTGGCATTTGCCGAAACAATGGCACAACAACAAACGCCAATGTATATGAAAGATTGGATAGAGCGATTGGATAGCATTTTGCAATTAAACGGCAGAGAGTTACTGACCCACGCAGGAAAAATTTCGCATAAAATTGCATTGGACAAATCAGCAGAAGAATACGAGAAATACAAGCGACAGCAAAAAGCCATTGAGAAGGAAGCCAGTCTGAAAGAGTTGGAAGAAGACATTAAAAAACTGAAGAAACGGAAAAAGTGAAATTTACAGAAGCGAAATAACAGCATATCTGATCCGAAGGATTTATAAACTAAACTGCTCCGCAGTTAGCTTTTTTATCCGCCGAAACAAAGTGAAGGTGGAGCTGCTGCGGCAAGTTTAATTTATTCACTCACTTCACCGTTCGGTTTGGTATAGGTTTTTTAGGCACTCAGTACGAGCGGGACGCTCGCACTGGCGTGCTTTAACACTGACTGATTAATGAGAAAATTGATATATCTACTGTTGTTTATTACCTTGAAATCTACGCATTATGTTAGGGGACAAGAAGATTCAAAATGGTTGATGTTCAAGCAAGATTCTTTTGTCGAAAATCCGTTTTTTGGCCTCAATCGAAAGTACTGTTCCTTTTTGAAAATAGAACAGGATACTAATCGATTTACTTTATATGAATATTATATGTTCCAAAATAAAAAAGGAAAAATAATCTATTCTAAGTTCTATTACAACGGGCACTACGTTTTCACCGAAGATAGCTCAGCCCTTGATTTAAAACCAGGTGGTGTAAAGATAGTTTCAAGGAGTGATGGTCAAGTCATAAAGGAAGAAAAAACAAACTCAGAAAACTTTTTATTGACTCTTTCTCTGAGTCCATATCGGTTAATTCATTATAATCGAGAAGTGGAATCTTTGTTTAATGCTAATCCTTTTTATTTCAGTATGCTTGTTTGCCAAATGCTCGATAATGACCGATTTAAAAAATTTGATTCTGCATTTGCGAAATGGGGTCATAGTCAATTTGAATACCCAACCATAGATTCAACACTATTGGTTGATACCAACAAGTACTTTTTGGAAATACCTGATTTAAGTTTGGATGAAGTACTGCAAGTTGAACTCTATTTCTATCAAAAAAAAGAAAGTGTTGAAATTCTGAAGTTAGACTATACAGAAGAACGCGACAGTTTAATAACAATCACTACGAAACCTAAATCAAATCATGTGTTGGTTCACAAACATTATCTGATGTTGCGAAATAACGGTTACGCAGTTAGGTTTAAAAAGGAATAGTAGAAAATAAGCGATAATATCTTGTAGACCAATAGACTACAATAGATAGAATCAAATTTAAATAAGAAATGGAAAATAAAAAGTTAAACATTACAACCCGATTTTGGTTTGCCGCTAAATTTAAACTATGAGACGTCATTCTCTAAAATATGGCTTCATGTATTTAAGCAGCCTTCTTCTAATGGCATACGGATGCACTGAGAGTTCTGCTGATGTTGATTTCCCCGCATTAGTCATTGAGGACGACACTGATTTCCTAACAGACAAAGACATTGATGGAGATGGTACTCCGGATAAGGTTTTATTTGAATTTACGGGAGGAGCCCATTGTTGCTACAGACTGACCGTAGAACTGAGTTCAGATGGTATTGAATATAACTTCCCCTTTGATATTGATGGAGGGTACACGTTTGGAGTACCAGATAACTCCCAACCCCAACATTTTAACATGATGGATTATGACAAGGATGGAAGAACTGAAATTTATGTCGAAATTGAAACGTACAATGGGGTGCGGAATCAAATCCCTGAGAGCTGGAAAGATTTGTACGGGATAACAGCTCACAACATTATAATTGATTTCGAAGACACTTTGCGCATAATTAATATTCCCGATTACATCTCCATTGAACAGTTTTATTATCAGCGTGAACAGACTTTTCATTCGTCCAGAATGATTCCGTTCAAGAAAAGAGATCGTTATAATGGAATTAAATTCGGGTTTAGAAATGAACTGGACGAAGTAGTGATTCTTCCAATTCTCGACTCAGTGACTCCCTTTTCAAATGAGGCTGCCATTGTAACACTGAATTCAAAAACAGTACTGATAAACAAAAGCGGTGAAATTCTGAGCAGATTTGAAGACTTTCACCTCATGGATCAACAAATCAAGAATGATTGGCCCATTTTAGTTGCCGACAGAACAATCTCCGGGTTTTATTATATTGACAAGGAAGGAAACGTTTTAAATCAAATCCCTTATCTAGACGCAAAATCCTTTACAGAAGGTGTTGCCGCTGTTCAATTAGCAAATGAAAAATGGGGATATATTGACGTAAACAATGCATGGTTAATTTCCCCTCAATTCAAGCATGCTCATCCTTTCGACAACGAAACAGCATTGGTTGAGATGAGAGATACAATGTTTTTTATTGATAAAAAAGGAAATCTAATAAAGATGTGAAGCAACAACCTAAGTAGACTTTCCACTGACGTCGGCGCGAGCGTCCCGCCGTGCCACTACCCTATATAGTCGATCCTTAAAAACCATTTAACAAGTTATTATTCAGTTAAATATGTT
>JBBDID010000008.1:0-43451 GCA_040880585.1 Crocinitomicaceae bacterium
AATTGTAAAGAAAAACCAAAGCGATTTAGAACCATATCTTGTCCTTCGTTTTAAAAAAAAATGCTGGTTGCCTCTACAATTTTTTTAAAAGAGGCTACAGCAAAGTAGTTAAGAGGGTATAATGAAAAAAACTACGACACTCTTAACAGATTGCTTCCTAAGTAAGGGGTGGTTCCCTTGCTATGATCCGGGAAACCGGAAAAGGAAATAGTTTTCTTTGTTTTGGTTATGAAAAGCGGTTTCTGTGTATTGACAGAGGAACCGCTTTTCTGTTTTTTACGAGCTATTGAATAATCGTTCTTTTGAATTTAAGAATTGAAATTGCATGGATATTTTAACCGATAGAGAGAGAGTGTTTTTTAATCTTTTCAGCAACCCTAAATGAATTGGCATAAATCATAAAAGTATGAGGAGCAGATCCACCGGTTGGCATGAAAGATCCATCTGTTATATATAGATTCTTAACTTCATGAGCTTTACAATCTTTGTTAAGCACAGAAGTTTTAGGATCATTTCCAAAGCGACAGCCACCGGCAATCAGGTTCCCCGGAGGATTTCCATTGACTGATTTTGTGATGTGTTTTGCTCCCATTTGTTTCAGTACATTCATAGCTTTGTCAGCTAGATAATTACCAATTTCCAAATCACGATAATGAAAACCGGTGCGTACTTTAGCTACGGGATCCCCCCACTTGTCTTTTACGGTATCATCTAAAGTGACAAAACAGTTATCATTGGGTAGCCAGTCACAAAAAAGTTCATACCGGATGCGCTTTTGACGGGTAAAATAATCTTTCAATTCTTCTTTTAATTCGGAACCGTAAAGTAAAGTTCCATTTTTGTATTTATTCCGAAAGGCCTTAGGCATTGGGTTAGAGTGCTCAATCAAAAAGTCAATGGTTCCTCCTTTTACTTTTCCGGTCTCGGTTTTTTGGCAAGGTTCAAATTCAGGATCTTCAATCTCGTAAAAATCTACCAAACATTGATTGACAAAAGTATTTTTGTGGCTAAATGCTCTTGCATCTTCATCTGAAAGGTCTTCATATCGGATGTAGCCTGATCCGGCGCCACCACCGGCAAAAATCATATTTTTTCCAACTTGCCCCGTATTGTTCGCCAATCCGTTTGGAAAGTCAGGATTTTTGCTCATCAATAACAAGCGGGAAGTTTCTATCGCCTGGCAGGCGACCACAAAAATATCTGCTTCGATCACTTCCGTTACACCGGTTTCATTGTAGTATTTTGCCTGTACGATTTTACCATTTCCATCCGTTTCCAGATGGTAAACTTTTGCATGGGGAATGATTTCACAGTTACCGCTTGCCAGAGCATCCGGAATTAAAGCAGCCCTGGAACTTCCTTTTGCATCTGAAGAACAGCCATAGCTTCCGCAATAGTTTGAATGATAGCATGCTCTTCGGTCTTTATGAGGTTCGGAAATGATACCCCTTGCTGCTGGAACAATCTTATAACCGATTTCCCCCCCGGCTTTTACAAACCAGTCTGCGACAACATTACTGCTTAAAGGTGGGTAGGGAAAATCAGGCGTAGATCTGGGTTCAAGGTGTTTGTGCTTTACTACTTTTCCCGAAACACCTACAACAGATTCCACTTTTGTATAAAACGGTTCGATTTCAGCATAACTAATGGGCCAGTCTACTATGTTTGCGCCTTCAATGGGGCCATATTCAGAAAGTAGTCTGAAATCTTTGGGTTTAAGACGGTGAAAATAAGCGCTCATAAAATTAGATGATCCCCCTACACAACTCCCATTTTGAAAATCATTTCCCTTTTCGGATTTAAAACCGTAAGTGGAGGGAGATTCGGTGACCTGTGGCTCATCATTGGGGTGCGGAACATAAGCATCCCGTCTGGTTGCCGTCATTTCGTCTTTTGTGAAATCTTTGGTTTGTATCCAGGGACCTTTTTCCAAGACCACTACTTTACGACCGGCTTTGCTGAGCTCATAAATCACAGGACCTGCACCTGCACCACTACCAATCACACATACGTCATATTTCATATCAGTCCGGGTTTGTACTTTTCAACAAATGCTTCAAATCTGGTTGCCTCTGTAGGGCGGGGTATGCCTGGAACATGATCCAACCATTTCCAACCCTTTTCATCTACATTTCCGCCATAAATAGGATCAAGTAAGAGGGATTCCAGTACCAAAGTTACCATCACCGACATCCAATTTCCCCCCCAATCTAATACTACAAACTGAGCAATAATCGCATCTTTTTCTTTTTGGGATAAATCAACATACTTTTTAAAATATATTTCCCGGGCGGTTTCGTCTGCCCAATCCAGTCCGTCAATAATATACTGATTGTCTTCAGGATCACGATAATTATCACCCAACACCCACATAATATAACCAAAGCTGTTGAGTTCATCTGCAGAGGGGCCATTTCCATCATCCGGAAAAATAGCCATTAAAACCGATTTTAAAATGGTCGATTGCTCAGCGGTAAGATATTCATTGGCTTTTTCTAATTCAGATGAACAAGAGGTAAACCAGGCAATTTGAGAAGCCGCACCGGCAATGAGTGCCGCTCTTAAAAATGACCGGCGATTACTTTCCCATTTTTCGATATCCTTGAAAGTAGAAGGGACGGAAACAACTTTTCGTATTTTATTATTTTCTCTCATTTGGTGACACAAAATTACGAATAAGCCGGGAATAAGTTGATGTAATCCATGAAATTACCGCAAACTTAGGCATAAAAAAAGCCCTGCAAAATTTGCAGGGCTTTTGTTTCTTTAAAACTTTAAAAGAGAATAACTTATTTACCTCCTTCGCAAGCACCTTCTTCACAAGCACCTTCTTCACATGCTTTTTCAGAAGCATCTGTAGAATCACCACCATCACAAGAACCACCATCACATTGACCTTCTTCGCATGCTGCGTCGTCAGTAGTAGTTTCTTCTGTTGTTGTTTCCTCGGTTGTAGTTTCTTCAGTGCCTTCGGCATCTGTAGTACCTTCTTCTTCACCACCTCCACAAGAGAAAGCGAGCATAGAAGTAGCTGCTACAAGAACAAATCCCATTTTTCTTAAATTAAGGAATGTCTTTTTCATAACTTTTGATTTTAAATTTAAATTAAACAATTGATAAACGCTTGAATTTCTTAAGTTCAAGCGAATTTACTAATATTTTTTTGAATAATTCAATTTTTTTAAAAGTTAACAATTTTTAAGAAAAAAAAAGAGAGCCTGAATGGAACAAAAAAGCGGTACAAATTTGCATTAAAAAAACGTTTATCGTATATCAATTTTAAACATTTGCTGATCGCCTATATAACCCTTTAATTGGTCTCCTCGCTGAACAGGGCCTACTCCTTCAGGAGTTCCGGTATAAATAAGGTCGCCAGCTTTAAGGGTGATAAATTGAGAGATGTAAGAAATGAGTTCTTCAAAAGAAAAGAGTAGATGCCGGGTACTGCCTTTTTGAACCATGGTCCCATTTTTTTCTAAAGAAAACTCAATAGTGTCTTCAAATTGACTCAGGTCAATGAACTTTTGAGAAAGGATTGCTGAATGATCAAAGGCTTTTGCTTTTTCCCAGGGTAAACCTTTGGCTTTGCAGATAGATTGAATGTCTCTGGCAGTAAAATCAATTCCCAGACCTACTTTTTCAAAATAATGATGTGCGTGTTCTAATGCAATATGTTTACCATGCTTGGTAATTTTTAGCACTAATTCAACTTCATAGTGTAAATCAGAGGTGAAGTTGGGGTAATAAAATTGATTTTCTTTGAGAAGGGCGGTGTCCGGTTTTAAAAAGAAAAGGGGTTCTGAAGGCACTTCTGCATTCATTTCTTTAGCATGTTGAACATAGTTTCGACCAATACAAATAATTTTCATCTGCTAAATTATTGAGGGTCTTGATTAAATTTATTTTTGAGTAAATCCAGTTTAGAGGCCATTTTTTTAGTGTTCAACTCTTTTTTTTCTTCCCGTTTTTGGCGATTTTCCTCCAAAAATTTATCGGTATGCATTTTAACAATTTGCTTGGTGTACAATGGGAAATCGTTATCCAGTATCCAGCGGTGATATCCCGGTTCTGAATCAAATACTTCGCGCAGTGTTTTCCCCATGTGTTTCCCAAAATTATAGACCACTTCGTCCTTTTCGTTCAGAGCAACACGTCCAACAAAATCAATCTTCTTGTATTTTCCGGTCAGGGTAAAATCCTGTAAAAAATTAATATCGTTCTGGACTTCTTCGTAACGGTCAATTTGCGCTTTCAAAACTTTATAAGTAGCTATCGCATCTGCTTCAGCAGAGTGAGCATCTTTGAGATCTTCATTGCAGTAGAACTTGAGTGCAGCCTCCAGTGTTCGTTTTTCCATTTTGTGAAAAATGGTCTGTACGTCAATGTATCGTCTCCCTTCCATTGAAAAGTCAATGTTGTGCGATAAAAATTGTTCCAATAAGAACGGAATATCAAATTTGTTAGAGTTGTATCCGGCCAAGTCGGCGTCTCCAATAAATTCTTTAATCTCTACTGCTATTTCTCTAAAGGTAGGGCTGTCTTTCACATCCTCATTGCGAATCCCATGAATCTCTGTTGATTCGGCAGGGATGTCCATTTCAGGATTGATCCGGCGAACGTAAGAACTTTCTGATTGATCGGGTTCAATTTTGAGAATTCCAATTTCTATAATACGATCTTGTGAAATGTTTAAGCCGGTTGTTTCAAGATCAAAAAAGGCAATAGGCTTATCTAAATTTAGTTGCATGCATCACTGAGTTGACTTACAAAGATAGATATAAGTCAGCCATTTCAGGAATTTCCACCTTAATTTCTACCCTTCTGTTTAATTGGCGATTATCTGGATTGTCAGAACCATCAGGGTTTGTGTTGTTTACCACCGGATTGACTTCACCAAACCAGGCATTTTCAATTCGATTTGGGCTAATCCCTTTATTGATCAGATATTTATGTGCAGAGAGGGATCGGTTTTTTGAAAGTGTTACATTGTAAGGTTCGGTTCCAAACCAGTCTGTATGTCCTTCTAACCTTAATGTTACAGTAGGATTATCTTTGAGAAAATTGTAGACACTTTCCAATACGTCTTTACTCTTTGTTCGCAGAAAATACTTGTCAAAATCAAAAAGAATATTAGCGAAATTTTGAGATCCTAAAATACCACTGCCATCAGGATCATCTTGCAGGTCTTTTAATTCAATAATGTCAATATATTCTGTGTAAGCTAATTCTGTATTGTTGGGGTCAATGTGCGTAATGTAGGCTGAATAGGTAACCTCTACATCAGATAAGTCAAGGTTATACGAAATGGTAGTATTCTCATTAAGGTCGGTAACTTTAGCAACATCATCAGGGGTACTTGAAATGTCAAATTTTCCATTTGGTGCAGTAGCAGTTACATTACTAATCTCCCGATCTGAGTTTGCCAAATAAATAGTTACATCAGGGCGTACCATTTCATCTGATCCGTCAAATGAGTTAATTTTTCCGCTTAGATTGATCTCAGTCCCACTGTTAACTTCTCCGGCATAGCGGCTTATTTTTGCATCATCTTCATTAATAAGAATTTTATATTCGGCTTTTGGATCGATCTTTTCAAAAAAGAAATCCCCATTTTGATTGGTTTGTGTCATTCTGACAATCTGATCCTTTGAGTTCAGTAAAACAACTTCAACGGATTTAGCATTGAGGGTAGCATCATGAGCAATATGTCCTGATATTCCTTGAATCGTAACAGGGTTGGTTCCTGAATTGCTTAGATCAATATCTTTTCCATATTCTTTTTTCAGCTCAGAATCGATATCAAACATGGCATTTTTAAAGTGAGCACGTTGGGCATAAACCGACCCGTTAGTATCTCGCAGGTAGTCTACAGAAATCTCCTGAAACAAATTGAAGTACTCACACTGTTTGGGAATGGTAAATTCTTCCCGGTGTGGGCGAATTTTATTATAACGGCTCTGAGAAACCATTAACTCAAGGTAATAAGTTTGTTCAGGTTTTAAAACCATAGTGTATTTCCCCGTTTTTGGATCAATTTGATAGTTTCCGGCTTCTTCTCCGGTTTCTTTATTGATAATTTTAATCGTTCCGCTTACCGGCAAGTGGTTTTCAGCAAAAATAGCATATCCTTTAATTTCAGTTGTAGGAATGTTTCTGCATTCGAAGTTAGCTGTATACAAATCTAAATATCCGTAAGATCCCGGCCGCATAGAAGCATAATAGGCCAAAGTGCCTTCAGAGTTTTCTACATAATAAATATCATCTCCGGTTGAATTAATAGGTGCTCCTATATTAATAGGTTCTGTCCACTCTCCGTTTGGTTTACGAGTGGTTTTAAAAATGTCATAACCGCCTATAGTGTTGTGTCCCGTAGAGGCAAAGTAAAGTGTTTTCCCATCTTTAGATAAAAAAGGAGCATCTTCATTATAAGGCGTGTTAATTACTCCTCCTAAATTCTCCGGTTTGTTCCAGGCACCATCTGCGTTTTTGGTAGTATAGTAAATATCCCGACCTCCTAAACCACCTTCAGCACCTTGAGAAACAATGAACATTTCAGCCCCATCTTCAGTAATAAATACAGAAGGATTATGATCACCAATATTGACATTTTGATTCATTCTACGGGGGATAGACCACTTGCCATTTTCCTCTTTTTCAGACTTCCATATTCCGTTCTTTTTATAAATAAAAAGGGTTTTACCATCTGAAGACAAGCTGATCGGAGCTTCGTGTTGTTTTCCCTCATTGATTTCTTTTTGAAGATATCCTGAGGATTTATCAATAACTTCAGATTGCTGCCAATCACCGTTATCTTTTTGAGCGTAAAAAATGTCTTCATAATAAAGCCCATCCATGTTTTTTTTACGCCCCGGAGGTCTTCTTGAAGCAAAGAAAATTAAATTTTCATCATGGGTAACTACCGGAGCATACTCAGGATATTCAGTATTCACCTTTGGCCCCATATTTTCTATTTCGGTATATCGTTCAGGATCTCTGCTTCTAAGATCAACACCGTTATTACAGATCTCAATTTGACGGATTACATCCTGACGCAAAGCAATTCCTTTCTTATTGTTTTTCACTTTGGTCAAAAAATAATTGTAATTCTCTATCGCCTCTTCATGTTTTCCGACATAGTGAAGCGCTTTCGCTTTGTAATAAAATATTTCAGGGATAGTGTCCCCTTTATCCCCTGAATATTCTAATGCTTTATTGAAAAAGATAAGAGAGTTTTCGCGTTCTACCTTAGAATCATAATAAACCAAACCGGCTTCGAACCAATACTGTGATTTGGTTGTACTGGAAGAAGTAACTTTGTCATAGTAGGATTTTGCTTTCCAGTATTCACCTTTATCGTAAGCTTTTCGTCCCTTCTTTATATTTTTTTTGATTTGACGAGGCGTCATTTGAGTATAGCAGTTTTCAGCCTGAAGATAGAAGATAGAGAAAGCAACGATAGCTAATATTTTCAATACAGTTTTCATATTAGAATTGTATTTCAAATTTTATATACTGATAGCGTCGGTATACATTTTTTTTCGCTTCTGCATCATTATTGTAATCCGGGCCTTGCACTGCGGCTTCTTTTTCTACAAATGTGATTTTGGACAGATCAACACCTTCTTTTTTTAGCACACGTTCTAATGTTGAAATACCACTTTCCAATCTTTTTTGAGCAAGGTCATAGTTGTTTTTATAGCTTCGGGTCGGTACTTTGGATGCGCTGGAGTAAACCAGAATCGTGACAGTTTTATTTGCATCTACCAACTGCTTAATCCCCCTTACATAAAGTTGTAACGCTTCATTTTTGGTGTTGAACTTATCTTTATTGTACCCAAAGTTGTACTGGAAAATGGGTGTGGTAAGAATACTGCTGAACTCACTAACAGTGGGACGTGTTTCACAGTTAGCATTAAAAGTGTAGGTATCTAAAATTGTATTTGAGGAATCAACCAGGTTTAAGGTGAGGTCTTCACAGAATTCGAAATCTTTTTCTTCAATTTTGAAAAGGTGCTTTTTATTCTGATCCAATTCTTTGTAAGGGAATTGTCCATATTTATTAATGAAATCGGTATAAAGTAAGCTATCTCCTTCATAGGTAGACACTTTCTTCCCTTCCAGTTGATTCATGAATTCTGTATCAGAAAATTCCCAGCGTTGATCAGTGATTGGCATATTTAAGAGCGGGGAAGCTTCCAGGTTAATCATATCCAACAACAATTCATGTTTGATTTCTTGATAAGAAGAATTGCAAGGGACATAAATTTCATCATTGTAAAAATCTTCGCCATTTAGCTTATAATCCACCTGATAAGTATGACAAGGCTTAAGATTGAGCACATACCCTCCGTCTCTTAAGCGAGGGCGGTATGTTCTGGTAGGAGTCGCATCCGTAAGGTCGGTTACATGAATCGTGATCCCTTTAGGGATTTGGCTATGATCGGCTGTAAGAATAAAACCGGTAAGAATCGCTACATTTTTGATGTAAGAATTTTCGGACTCAACCAGGTAAATGTCTTTATCACCCTGTCCATCTAGTTTATCGGATGCGTAAAAACCGGTTAAACCATCTGCTGTGGTGGTATAGAAAATATCATCATCAAATGAATTGAGAGGATATCCCATGTTTTCGGGTGTTGACCACTTTTCAGCCTCATCCATTCGACTGATGAAAATGTCAAACCCCCCCATACTTTTTGGGCCGTTAGAACTAAAGTACATGGTTTTGTTGTCAGCACCTAAAAAGGGCGCATCTTCATCAAATTCTGTATTAATTGGAGGACCAAGGTTCATGGCTTTAGACCATTCACCATTCGGTAATTTTTTGAGACGGTAGATGTCTCTGCCGCCCAGGCCACCTTCTCTGTCTGATGCAAAATACAAGTAGTTACCATCAGGACTTATGGTGGCGTGTGTTTCCCAGGCCGGTGTGTTCAATTCTTCAGCTGGGAACGGAACAATTATTTCAAAAGTTGTATCCTCTACTTCTGAATAATAAATATCTCCTCCGTTGATGTCTTGATAAACAAAAACGGTTTGGCCGTCAGGGGATACAGAAATGGAAGCATTGTTTTTACGCGGATCACAAAAGGCTAGATAATTAGGTGTTGACCATTTACCATTCATATCTCTGTAGCTTACATAAATGTCTTCATAATACTGCCCGTTGTTAATGTTTTTATATCGTAAGTTTGTACTATCCGAGCGTAGACGTTTGGAGGTAAAAAACAGGGAAGACCCATCCAAAGAAACCACCGGTGAATACTCAGGAGCTTCAGTATTAACAACGGCTCCAATATTACGAATAATATAGGGTTGAGGATCATCCATCATGCGCTTTGCATTTTGGCATTGTGCTAAACCTAATACTGCATAATCGTAGTTTTCATGTTTTTTCTTCACCGCCTCTAAAAAGTAGTTGTACTGGTAGATTGCCGTATCTATTTTACCATTGACATGAGATGAATTGGCCAGATAGTAGAATAATTCAGGGGGGGCATTTTTTTCAAGGGATGAATAGGGGTTGTATTTTTTGACGACGGAATATTGCGCCCGCTCAAAAAAAGGTAATGCCTTTGCCTCTTCATTTAGTTCTACATAGCACATTCCCACTTTATAATTGATGTTGGCATTTGTAGGATGTTCTTCCAGCATGAATTTCCAGATAAACATGGCTTCTGAGTATACTTTGTCATACATCAAACCATTAGCCGCCTCAAATTGATCGTTGAAAGACATTTCTTTGAGTTCTTCACGCATTTTATCACGATCCGGCTGCCCAAAAGCACTAAATGCAATCAGAAAGATAGATATAAGGGTCAATGGTTTGAATTTCATACTCATCTTAATCAAAGATCAAAGAAAAAAAGAAAACCCACTCCAAAAATGAAGTGGGTGCTTTTCTTTTTTACTATCAATTGTTTATAACTCTCTATCCAGGTTGAATTGTTCAAGGTATTCAGCTACTCTTTTCACAAATTGTCCGCCTAATGCACCATCTACCACCCGGTGGTCATAAGAGTGCGATAAAAACATTTTGTGACGAATGCCGATTGTGTCTCCTTGTGGAGTTTCTATTACAGCCGGGACCTTTCGGATTGCACCTAAAGCCAGGATGGCAACCTGAGGCTGATTTATAATGGGAGTTCCCATTACATTTCCAAAAGTCCCCACATTTGTAATGGTGTATGTGCCTCCTTGAATATCATCTGATCCCAATTTGTTGTTCCTCGCTCTTAGTGCTAAATCATTTACTTGCTTGGTTAAACCAATAAGGTTCAGGGTGTCTGCTTTCTTAATAACAGGAACAATCAAGTTCCCGCTTGGAAGAGCAGTAGCCATTCCGATATTAATATTTTTCCGCTTGATGATGTTTGTACCACTTACTGAAATGTTTACACCCGGGAAATCTTTAATGGCTTTGACAACTGCTTCAATAAAAATGGGAGTAAAAGTCATTTTTTCGCCTTCTTTCTCCTGAAAAGCAGCTTTAATTTTGTTTCTCCACATGACAACATTTGTCACGTCAGCCTCTACATAAGAAGTTACGTGTGGAGATGTATTTACAGACATCACCATGTGATCGGCAATCATTTTTCGCATCCGACCCATCTCTACAATTTCGTCTCCTTCGTAGATAGGGACTTCAGGAGTGTGAATTTCTATTTTAGGCGGTGTACCGGCAGTCGTTTTTTTCTGTTCGGTTTGTTTGCTTGTTTCTTTTTTAGGGTCGGCTGTAGAAGTTCCTCCACCTGTATTGATATAGTTTAAAATGTCTTTTTTTGTTACTCGCCTGTTTTCTCCACTTCCTTCTATGGATTCCAACTCGTTCATAGAAATCCCCTCTGTTTTAGCAATACTTCTAACCAACGGAGAGTAAAACCTCCCTGAGGATCCCGATTTAGGCACATCTGATGTTCCGTTCACCACCGGGGCAGATACAGCTTCCATCACTTCTTTTTCTGTAGCTACAGGCACTTCAGCTTTATTCTCTACCAGAGTTCCGCCACTGTCTGCTGTTTCAACAGGCACCTCTCCTTCTGTAGAGAGGATAGCGATCACTTCACCAACTTGTACGACATCATTGACGTCATAAAGTTTTTTAACCAAAACACCTTCTACTTCAGAAGGGAGTTCATTGTCTACTTTATCGGTTGCTACTTCCACAAGAGGCTCGTCCATTTCAACGGTGTCTCCCACTTCTTTTAACCAGTTTGTGATAGTTGCTTCTGTTACGCTTTCTCCCATTTTGGGAAGTCTGATCTCGATTTCAGCCATTAGATTTAGTATCAATTTTGTGACACAAATTTAATTGAAAAATCCTAATTCATCCAGAAAAATCTAAATTCTTCGCCCAATTTATAAGGGGTTTAATCAAATCGTATAGCTTTTATAGGATCTATGCGACTGATCAAAAAACTAGGAAGAATTAAGGTGATTCTACACACAATGATTGTTAAGACATTGATCAGTAGAATGTGCCAAATGCTAAAATTAATCGGCACTTTGTCTAAGTAATAAACATCCGGATTTAGCGATAAAATACCCGTGTAATACTGCAGGGCAATAAGGCCTATCCCTAAAAGATTACCCCAAAATAACCCGCGACTTAATAGGTAGAGTGAGTTCATCAGGAACACCTTGCGAATAAAACCATTTTGAGCGCCAAGAGCTTTTAAAACTCCTATCATATTGGCTTTTTCGAGAATCATTACCAGTAGAGAAGTGATCATATTGATCAGAGAAACGACTAGAATCAATATAATAATGATCAGTATATTGATATCGAGAAAATCCAGCCAGGCGAAAATGTCAGGGTGCATTTCTGTAATCTTTTTCGTTTTCATATAACCGGGAATGTTGAAGTCAATGATCTCATCCATCTTTTCCAAATCGTCCCAACTGTGAAGCAATATCTCAAACCCACCGGTGTAATGGTTATGGGTGCCGGAGCCGTTTTCAATAAGAATTTTACCAAAAGGCATAATGATTTCTGATTCTGATTCAAACTGAACCGAATGCTCTTTTAATAGTTCCGGAGAACATGCACAAGGTGTGGTTACAATTATTTTTGCAGATGCGGTATCGGGAACTGAATTTTCCTTGGTTTTTAATCCGTAAACCTCCCGGTCAAAATCGGTGGAAACTACCTGAATATTTTCTGAAAATTTTCCGGAGATCATTATTTCATCCTGCTCAGTGAAGTGAGGACTGTCATTCCATTTGTATTTGTAACTTCCACTTCCCCCAACAGTCAACGATTTAAGAATGAATTTACCATTTACACAACTGTCTTTGTCTACTGTGAGTAAGGTTTGCACACCCCAATTATTCAATTTCTGAATGTGCTGAATTTGAGTGAAAATGAACTGTTTGTCAAATTCTTCAAATCCCGTGCTGTAAATTCCGCAAACAGTAAATGTGCGTTTTTTGGGACCACTACTCATGATAAAGAAGGCTTCTACTTCATCCCCGACTTTATATCCCATGATGTCTGCAATGTATTTAGAGATCAGTATTTCGTCATTTTCAGCTTCAAAATTGATCAACCGACCTTCTATAAGTTTATCGGAGAAAAAATCCCAATCATAATCTTCATCAACTCCTTTGAAGAGGGTTCCCAAAATATCCTGAACTGATCTTAAACTGTCTTTGCCGGATGATGTAAAACTCACCGAATCACGTTTGGCTTGTAAAATAGCGGGTTTGTAAGCAAAAATCTGTATCTGTCTCACTTCTTCTTCCGTCTCTTCAAGTGAAGGATAAAAATCCTGATGGATCAGGATGGGGCTGGATTCCATAGAAGAATTATCAAACAAATTCATCACCTGTATATGAGCGCCAAAACCAATTACTTTTTTTCGAATTCCATCTTGAAAACCGGTGACAACTGCTACTGAAATGATCATAATAGCAACTCCAAGGATAATACTGGCAAGAGAAATAACCACAATGGGTTTTGACAGGCGATTTTGGCGTTTGCCACCTCGCATAATTTTTTGTGCTATGAAGAATTCGGTTTTCAAAATCCCTACATTTACAGCAAATGTAAGATTTAAAATCTATGAAATTTTTATCTGTGCTTTACCTCAGTCCATTTTTACTCAGTTGTAGTTCAGGGCAGGAACATTCTGTAGACCCATTCACTGAATCTAATAATTTGTTGGACACCAGTATTGTTGAAGCCTCATTGTACTGTAATGATCAGCTGCTGGTGGGTGCAGCTCGATTTGAAGAATATTTGGAAGATTTGAAAGGAAAAAAAGTAGCGGTGGTCGGTAATCAGTCTTCACTCATAGGACAAACTCATTTGGTTGATTCACTTTTATCCCTGGAAATAAATGTGGTGAAAGTGTTTAGTCCTGAGCATGGTTTCAGGGGAAAAGCAGATGCCGGTGAAAAAGTGACAGATGATGTGGATTCCAAAACGGGATTACCGATCATCTCTCTGTATGGGAAAAATAAAAAACCCACTGCTGAACAGCTTAAAAATGTTGAGGTTTTAGTATTTGATATACAAGATGTCGGTGCCCGGTTTTATACCTACATTTCTACCTTACATTACATTATGGAGGCGGCTGCTGAGCAAGAAATTGAAGTAATAGTACTGGATAGGCCCAATCCAAATGGACATTATGTGGATGGTCCGTTACTGGAAGAGGGGTACGCTTCTTTTGTAGGGATGCACCAGGTACCTGTTGTACACGGAATGACAGTTGGGGAGTATGCCCGCATGATCAATGAAGAAGGATGGCTATCGGATGGCCGAAAAGCGGAATTGAAAGTAGTGCCATGTAAGGGGTGGGATCATACCTTGTTTTATGAACTCCCTGTTTCTCCATCTCCTAATTTACCCAATATGAAAGCGGTGTACTGGTATCCCAGTTTGTGCTTTTTTGAGGGGACAATTGTGAGTATTGGAAGAGGAACTGATATTCCCTTTCAATGTGTGGGGCATCCGGGTTTTGAGGTAGAAGTATTGGAAGATCTTTACTCTTTCGTTCCGGCACCAACTGAAGGAGCAAAACAGCCAAAACTGGAAGGGCAGTATTGTTATGGATATAATCTTTCATTACTGGAAATTGAGGAGATTCGCGATCAGAAAAAATTAAATCTGTTTTATCTGATCGAGTTTTACCAACAATTAAAAGATAAACATGAGTTTTTTCTAACGAATAACTTCTTTCATTTATTATCGGGATCAGAGACGTTGAAAGAACAAATCATAGCCGGCAAATCGGAAGAAGAGATAAGAAAAAGCTGGCAAACAGATCTGGAGGAATTCAAGAAAAAAAGAAAACAGTATTTGTTGTATAAGGATTTTGAATAATTCCTTCTAACTCTTTTTTTAAATCACTGATAACTTGACTGCTGTGATATTTGACTGTGGTGGGGAGGTGAAAACAAAAACTTGAACCATATAGGCACATAGAACATATAGAAATTGTCTTAAAAAGCTATGTGAACTATGAGCCTATGTGGTAAATAAACAAAAACAGAACCACACAGCGCACAGAGAAATAAACATAAATTGCCGCAGGGACTTACAGGTCTACCTTACTAATGTCAATCTAATTCTGTGGGATACGTATTTTGTTTTGGTTTAGCAGTTTCAGCTATTTTACCGTTAAATGGCACAATAATCAAGCTTTGTGGTCTCTGTGAAAAACTCTGTGATCTCTGTGGTTTCAAACACCTTTTACAGATGTTGTTCTTATTTTTTTTAACCGCAGAGGACAAAGAAGTTAAAAGACATGAGAGAAACACAATATTAAAAATGTAACATTTGGAGTTGTAGAGAAAAATCTCTGCGAACTCTGCGTCTGCTCTGCGAAGCTGATGCAATCAGCCTTTGCGGTTTTTTTAGGCCAGAATTAACCACAGAGCACAGAGAAATCATTCCAGACATCTATGGAACTACGATTCTCACTCCTACTCTTTTTTAATTATTAATAATTAGGTTATTGTGATATCTAATTGTTTCATCATTGCAATTCTTTGCCGTTGCCTGAGCAAAGTTTAGCTACTTGGTTTTACATTTCTGAAGTCTTGGAATGCGGGTTAAACCTCCATGGCTTCAATTTTCTGTAAAACCAATACTCTTTCTTGGCTGAATTTTTTTAGTTTTTGCTCATCTTTTTGCTGATAGGATATCGTCTCTTTTACCATTGTTATCCAATGGTGAAAGAATAAAAAAGTGATGGTGGGTACGGTAAAAAAGTAAAGAAATGAAAGCCAGAAAGAATCGTAGATCAATGCCGGAAAAAGCCAAAAAACAGGCAGGTTGTAAAGTAACCAGACCAGGCCTCCCAGCATGAGTTTAACACCGCTCCAAAAAACTTTTCGTTTAAACATTTTTTCAGTGAAGGTTTTGACAATCAGGTAGGGCAACAGATTGTGAAGACAACTTGCTAAAAACAGGGGAAACGAAAGAATTAAGTACAGCCAGCTTGGCCAAATAGATTTTTTATTACCATTTTTGACAAAGCGATACACTTCTTTTTCTTTGACCTTGTTCTTTTTCAGCTGATCAAAGTAATTTTCGGTAAGCGTTTCAAGTTCTTTCCAATCTTCGGCTTCTTCGGTGAATTCCTCATTCATTCGGTTTGCCAACTGTTGTGAATAAGCAAAACGCTCTTCTATGGATAAGTCGGGCGCATGGTTTTCATGATTCATCCCCTTTCGGGTCAACATCATCAAATGTTCGTGAAATGGCGCTTTACTCCTGTCTTTGACATAGGTGAGGTTGTTGCATATCTCTTCTCCGATATCTTTGGTAAGCTGTGTAATGGCTTTATTGGGATTTTCTTCAAAAACGGCTTGATAGTCTTTCAAGCGCATAATCTTCCCATAAGAAATAAGTATATCTGACCTGAAAGCGCTGGGGTCAGTATAATTCAAGCCCAAGGGTTGAACTTTAATATCCTCTTGCCAATTAGACCCTTCCATGGTATTAAAACCGATACGGGCAGCTCCTTTTTTCATGGGCTTCAAACTACGGATAAATTCATCATCCGTATAACCTTCACCAAATAACATCAGGGAGTTTTTTAACCTCAAAACGCGCTGAATCCCTCTAAATACATTTTGATTTTTATTGTAAGTATCCCCACCATCTTTATCTGCCCGATAGATCGGAACCATGTGGCAAGACCAGGTGATCGGTTTTAGCCAACTTTTAAAAACATCACTTCGGGTCATAAAAAATATGATGGAATGCTGAAAGTTGGCAGCCACAGGTGGATCTAGGAAGGCACTGGGGTGGTTAGAAACAAAAATAGTCTGTGCTTTGAATTTTTTTTGAGCATTCACTGAACGCCTTTGTCTAAAGAAGACAGCAAAGGCGTAGGGTAGTGTAATTCGTAAAATAAAATAAATGGGGCGCATAATTCGTCCGGCAAAATTAACAATTTCTGTTAAAAAGTGTTAAGCTAAAAATTGAATTAAGTTTGAAGTCTTATTTTTGACGAAAGGGTACTTCATTTGAATAAAAATCGCTTCAAAATATTAATTGGCTCCATGTCGCTTGCTTTAACGGGTTTGCTGTTACTGCAATTTTTCTGGATCAAAAATGTTTATCAAATAACTGAAGATTCCTTTCAGAAGAATGTTCATGAAAGTTTGGAAAAAACAGCCCTGGATCTGGAGATGTCTGAGACTATGAACTTGATGGGGCCCGATATTTTTAGACAAGGTTTACAAGGTTCTTATACCGATTTTGTAAAAAGTGAATTTGGAGAGGTTCTCTCTGCTCAAGAAGCCATTCAGGTGAGAGACACGATCATTATCAAAGATGATGAACCCATGCGGTTTTTGGTAGTGAGCGGAACAACAATTGATACCGCTACCGGATTAAGAGCAGAACATAAAGTGATCACCAAAAATTTTGGAGAAATAACTCCGGCAAATATTGAAAGTTCTTTAATTGGAATAGAAGACACCAACTCATTCGCTATTCAGTTAAACCGGTCTTTTGAACGGCAGATCATGAATAAAGCAAATCATATCAACGATTTGATGGTCAAAATGTTTACGTCTAACTTTTTTGACGACATTGCTTTGCGGTTAAATCCTAAGATTTTAGATTCTATAATCAGCCGAAACTTAAACCTAAAGGATATCGACACACTCTTTACCTATAATGTGGTGGATCAAAATCACAATAGCGTAGAATTTTTATCTCGCAGTCCTAATCTGGATAATAAATTGACCAGCAGCCCCTATAAAACTCTTTTGTTTCCCAATGATGTGGTGAGTGGTGAATATCAATTGCTCATTAATTTTCCTGAAGAACGCCTGTATGTGTGGAAAAATATGTCAGGCACTTTAATCGCTTCTTTTTTGCTCATTCTCATTGTTGGATTTGCATTTTATTTTGCTGTCTCTACCATCTACAAGCAAAAGCAATTATCAGAAATCAAAAATGATTTTATCAGTAATATGACCCATGAATTTAAAACACCCATTTCAACTATTTCATTGGCTTGTGAGGCGGCACAAGATCCGGATGTTAATGCAGATCCTACAGCCGTCAGCAGCTTTATTGGAATGATTGATCAGGAAAACAAAAGACTGGGGAAACTGGTAGAGAATGTACTGCAAACCGCCCTGATCGACAAAGGAAAATTAAAGTTAAATTTAGAACCTACAAGGGTAGATGTCTTAGTTAAGGATGTAGTGGAGAATTTTCAGATTCGCTTTAAGAAAAAGGGCGGACGGATTGAAATAGATCAACTGGATGAAGTAAGTTGGGATGTAGATCGCATTCATTTTGGAAATATAATTTATAACTTGTTGGATAATTCGTTAAAATATTGTGAACACCCTCCACTGGTATCGGTAAAATTAATCGCAAAAAACAAAGGGTTTGAGTTAGAAGTAGAAGACAACGGAATTGGGATTGATAAAGAGGATCAGAAAAAAATATTTGAAAAATTATTTAGGGTTCCAACAGGAGATATTCACAACGTAAAAGGTTTTGGACTTGGATTGAGTTATGTAAAAGCGATTGTTGATCTCCACAAAGGAAAGATAGAATTGGAAAGTAAAGTGGGTGTGGGAACCCTATTTAAAATTGAAATGAGTTATGAGTGAAAATGTAAAAATTCTTTTGGCTGAAGATGATACCAATTTGGGTACATTACTGTCAAATTACTTAAAAGCGAAACAGTTTGATGTAACACTTTGTATGGATGGTGAAATTGCCTTAAAGCGATTTAAAGAGAGCATTTATGATTTTGTTATCCTGGATATAATGATGCCTGTTATGGATGGGTATACCGTTGCTAAAGAGATCCGAAAAACTGATCAGGAAATTCCTATCATTTTTCTCACCGCAAAATCTATGAAAGAAGATAAATTGGTGGGATTTGATGTTGGAGCAGATGATTACCTCACAAAGCCTTTTGCCATGGAAGAATTATTGGCGCGGATTAATGCCATTTTAAAAAGGTCTTACAAAGAAGGTAAAAAAGAAACCAAATTTAAGGTCGGTGATATTGATTACGATTATTTACAGCAAGAGATTACACTAAAAGGGGAGGAGGCTAAAAAACTCACCACAAAAGAAAATGAACTGTTTTATCTTCTGGTGAAACACAATGGAGAAGTATTAGATCGAAATGAAGCGCTTCGACACGTTTGGGGGGATGATAATTACTTTAACGGTAGAAGTATGGATGTGTATATCACGAAGTTGAGAAAGTATTTGTCGGCTGCTGAAAAGGTAGAAATCATGAATGTACACGGTAAAGGTTTCCGTTTATTGGTAAAATAGTTTTGACCAAGTTGAAATTCATTCATAACTGCTAGATTTGTGTCATGCAAACAACCCGCTTCAAACACATTGCCTATCTGGTAGAACTCTGTGTTAAAAATGGAATCAAAGAAGCTGTCATTTCGCCGGGATCTAGAAATGCTCCGTTGATTATCGCTTTAGAGTCTCATCCTCAGATAAAAACTCATTTAATTCATGATGAACGTGTTGCGGCATTCTTTGCATTGGGGATGGCAGATGCCTCTGCTTCACCGGTGATACTAACGTGTACCTCTGGTTCTGCTTTGCTCAATTATGCCCCTGCGATTGCTGAAGCGTATTATCGTCAGGTTCCATTATTGGTTTTATCAGCCGATCGCCCTGCAGAACTAATTGATCAGGGAGATGGACAAACGATACGGCAGTCAGCTGTCTTTAGAAATTTTATTAAAAGGTCTTTTGATTTTCCAAATCATGATGCGGTAAATCTATTTGAAAACTCCTGTGAAATTGCCAAACAACTTGTAGCATCTGTCATTCACCAACCACAAGGGCCGGTACAGTTAAACATTCCCCTTGAAGAACCGTTGTATGAAGTAGCCGATTATACATTTCAAGAAGTGCCTGAATTAAATGTTGAAAACTCATCATCCCTGAAAGATGAAGATTTAGCTCCAATTTTGAATGCCTGGAAGACGGCTGAGAAGAAAATGATAATTGTCGGGCAACTTCATCCTGATCAAAAGATTGCTGAACTGCTCAAAAATATGGCAGCAGACCCTTCTGTGGCAGTATTGGTTGAAAACACATCCAATGTTCAGGAATTTAGTAGTATTTCACATACCATTGACCGCTCATTGGCAACAATTGGAGAGAAAGATCTTCAAAAGTTTGCTCCCGACCTGCTACTCACTTTAGGAGGTGCTGTAATATCCAAGCGGATAAAAGGATACTTGAGAAAATTCAAACCGCAGTATAATTGGCGAATCGGTCAATTTTTGATACAGAGTGATACCTATCAAAGTGCTACCGGCTTTATTGATCAAGACCCTGAAGTGGTGCTTTCACATATTCTTAAAGCAGAAATTCCTCCGACAAGTAATTATGGGGGGATGTGGAAGCAAAAAGACCTTTTGGCCCAGGAGGTGCATGAGCAGTTTTTATCCACTACACCTCTGTCTGATTTAAAAGTATTTGAGGTACTTTTTGATTGTTTACCGGATGACAGCAACTTACACATGGGAAATAGTTCGGTGGTGAGGTATTGTCAACTGTTTAATCCTATCCCCGGCATTCATTATTTTTCAAACCGTGGCGTGAGTGGTATTGACGGATCTAGCAGTACGGCTGCCGGTTTTGCACAGATGAATAAATTGAAATTGAACACCCTAATCACCGGTGATATTTCTTTTTTCTACGATTCCAACGCTTTTTGGAACAGACAAAAAATAGATAATCTTAAAGTAGTGGTTATTAGCAATGGAGGAGGAGCCATTTTTCAAATTATTCCTGGACCTTCATCATCTGCTCATGCCAACACTTTTTTCGCTCCTACGCTTGCTAAAGTGAAGGGTATTTGTGACGCTTATGATGTAAATTATTACAGCTGCTCATCTCTTGAGAAATTGGAAGAAGGGTTTACACAACTATTTCAAAAAGAGGAGAATGAACGACCTTCAGTACTTGAAATTTTCACGCAAGATTGCAACAACGCTGAAATTCTCGAAGCATATTTTCAGGCACTGAATAGGCTTCAGTAGGTAAAAAAACCAACCAATTGCATAAAACGTTCGTATATAATAACAGTTAAACCTAATACATTACCCCCATGAAGAAATTATTACTTGTATCTATTCTCTTATTTCCAATTTTTTTACCCGCTCAAATGACGACTGAAAATAATGCAACCCAATACGGGGACTGTGATTGTTATCAGTTGACTCCTCCGGGAATTGCCAATACAAAAGGAGCGATTTGGAGTCCCGACCCACTGGATTTAACCAATGGCTTTGATATGACTTTTGACCTTTATTTTGGTATAGAGGATGTGTATGGAGCGGACGGAATGACATTTGTTTTACAACAAAATGGTACTGGAATAGGTGATTTTGGACATTCTTTGGGATATGAACCACCAAGTCCGGATCCAAATCCGATCAGTGGTCAGTCAATTGCTGTTGAATTTGATATCTGGGACAGTGGTACTGCGGTTCCTACTGATATTGCAGATGATCACATTGCTTTGAATTCAAACGGGTCTGTAGATCATAATATTGTTGCACCACTTACTTTTCCGTCTTCCCAGAATATTGAGGACGGTGCTTATCATGAATGTAGGTTTGTTTATGACCACTCGATTACTACCTTCTTAGTGTATTGGGAAGGAAGTGCCACCCCAATTCTTACGTACTATAATCCCAATTTTATCACCGACCATTTTTCGGGAAATTCAACAGTTTATTGGGGATTTACGGCTTCTACAGGTGGTGCGTATAATGAAATGCGTGTTTGTTCCGGCGGAAACGCTTCGTTTACAACTGATTTAACTACAGTTTGTCCGGGTTCTAGCATACAGTTTACAGATGGGTCAACCTCAGAGACCGGAATTACTACTAGCTGGTTATGGGATTTTGGAGATGGAGGGCCAACCGATAATACTCAAAACCCTACCTATACTTACAACACTCCCGGATCTTATTGGGCTTATTTAACGGTAACAGATGGCTTTGGTTGTGATCGACAAGATTCGGTAGAGATTACTGTGCTTCCTGATTTGATTCTGGACATGGATTCTACAGCGGTTAGCTGTTTTGGTGATTCGGATGGGACAGCTGTAGCAACACCTCTAAATGGTAATGGATCTTATACCTACACTTGGGATGATCCTTCTACTCAAAGTACTCAAACTGCTACAAATTTACCTCCGGGGGTCTATAGTGTTTTGGTAACTGATGGCCTGGGATGTGAAGGGGAAGATTCAGTGATGATAGATGAGCCGGCTGAAATCTTATTAACTATGAGCTCAGTTGACATTGCTTGTTATCAAGACAGTACCGGACAAGCTTCTGTTTCAGTAACAAATGGTGTTGCTCCTTTGAGTTATCTCTGGGATGATCAGGATGCGCAAACCACAGATGTAGCTACTAACTTGTCTGCCGGAACTTATACTGTCCTTGTGACGGATGATAGCGGCTGCTCTCAGTCAGATATGGTAACCTTAAGTGAGGCACCTGAATTAATCGTGTCCGGTACTACGACTGCGGATGATGGAACGGCTAATGGAGCTATAGATCTCACGGTTTCAGGAGGGACACCTGCTTATTCGTACAGTTGGAGTAATGGAGAAACGACAGAAGATATTAGTAATCTACCGGCTGGAACTTATACGGTAACCGTGACAGATGCGAATGAGTGTACAGTGCAAATGACATTTGAAGTGACATCTTCTGTCGGACTGTTCGATTTTTCTGCAGAAGCATTTACCGTTTACCCCAATCCGACCTCAGGTTTGTTCACCGTGAAAGCAACGGGACAATTTGAACTTACTATTTTAGATATTAGGGGCAGAAAAATTTATCATTCTATTGAAAATGAAAATGTTGAAATTGATTTGTCTGCTTTTGAAAAAGGTCTTTATGTCTTGTCGGTGAATAAGAATGGTAAAGCCTATCAACAGAAACTCATACTTCATTAACTTGTTAAGGTTTTTGACCTATAGGTTAGGATTCCTATATTCGAATTTAATTTAGTACGTTGATGCCAACGATATACTTTCTATCTTCGTTGTCGTAAATGAATATGCGTGCGTTATTAATTTTTCTTTTTCTTGTCCATTCCATCACTTTTGGGCAAATGAATACCCAGGGCAGCACTACCGGTGCATGTGATTGCTATACGATTACTACTACAACGAATCAGGCCGGAGCCATTTGGAGCCCCAATAGCATAGATTTGACGAATCCTTTTGATTTTACATTTGAAGTGAATTTGGGTTGTGAAGATACCTGGGGTGCAGACGGTTTAGTTTTTGTGTTACAAGCCAATGGCAGTGGTTTAGGAGATATAGGAAATGGAATCGGTTATAGTGATTTTGTCGGAAATCCTACTCCTATTAGTTCAAACTCAATAGGCATAGAAATCGATACATGGGACAGTGGAACTGCTGTTCCTTCAGATATTGCAGACGATCATATTGGAATGAATACAGGGCTTACCAACACACATGATGTGGTTGCTCCGGTAGCGATACCTAATATTGAGGATTGTGCACCACATACATTTCAGGTAACTTGGGATCCTGTTACGCAAAATTTAGAAGTAATCCTTGATGGGACTTCTATTTTTGTTTATAATGGAGACTTGGTCACGAATTTTTTTGCAGGGAATCCCAATGTTTATTTTGGATGGACAGGTGCAACCGGTGGCGTGAGCAATGTACAGTCGGTCTGTATGTATAGAAATGCAGATTTCACAGCTGATGTAACAACCGTATGTGAAAATCAGGACGTAACTTTCACAGATAATTCTACTTCTGATTTGAATATGATCACCAATTGGGATTGGAATTTTGGAGATGGAAATACTTCAACTCAGCAAAACCCGGTTCATAGTTATGCGGCTTCAGGTACCTATACGGCTCAATTGGTTATGACGGATATTTCAGGTTGTACAGATGTTCATTCAATTGATATAACCGTAAATCCGGATTTGGATATTGACATGACTTCACAGGATATCAGTTGTTTTGGTTTTGCTGATGGAGAAGCGACCGCAACACCTACTAACGGCGTGGGACCATACGATTTTGTATGGGATGATCCTGCAACTCAGAATACACAAACAGCAACGGGCCTTGCTCCCAATACTTATACGGTTGAAGTAACAGATGTCATGGGTTGTCCGGGAAGTGGTACAGTTGTAATAGCAGAACCTACAGAATTAGTGTTAGATTCAACAGTAACAATAGATGCATCTTGTGGTACTAATAATGGGGAGATTACTTTCTACGCAAATGGAGGTACTCCTCCTTATTCATATAGTATAGATGGTGGGACTTCATTTCAGGGATCGGAAATTTTTACTGCTCTTGCAGCCAATACTTACAATATAGTGGTAGAAGATGACAATGGTTGTTCCTTAAGTGGAACAGCAACAGTAAATTCCAGTTCTGCATTAGTTATTGATTCACTAGTTACTACTGACGAAACTTGTGGACAGGCTGATGGATCAATTACCGTTTATGCAAACGACGGCTTGAATCCATACGAATATAGTATTGATGGTGGGCTTACTTATCAGTTGTCTAATGTTTTTTCAGGCTTATCGGCAAATACGTATACCATCCAGGTGATGGATGCGAATAGTTGTGTAGAGAATGCAACTATTACGGTGGACAGTCCATCTACATTGATGATCTCTGATATTGACGTAGTCAACCCATCTTGTAATGGATATTCAGATGGTGAAATAACGCTCACAGCTAGTGGAGGAACTGCTCCTTATCAGTACAGTATTGATAATGGGGTTACTTTTCAATCTGCTGCCACTTTTACCGGATTACCGGCTGGAAGTTATGATCTCATCATTCAGGATGATGCCACCTGTCAAATAGCGGGTGATACAAACCTTGTAGATCCTGCTGTGATCACTATAGATGATGTATTGATTCAGGATGTTTCCTGTTTTGCTTTTACAGATGGTGAATTAGATATTGTGGCTTCGGGTGGAGCAGGAGGATTTACTTATAGTATTGATAACGGAATAAGTTTTCAGGCAGCTTCTTTATTCAGTAATCTCCCTTCGGATACTTACACTGTGCAGGTAAATGATGCCAATGGTTGTTTTGTCAACACATCTGTTACTGTTGGCGAACCATTACCGTTGCTAATTGATTCTGTAGTGGTAACAGATGTTACCTGTAACGGACTTTCTGATGGCGCTATTGAAATATATGCCAGTCAGGGCACATCTCCTTATACTTACTCTGTTGACGGTGTAAATTATCAAAACTCGGCTATTTTTAATGGGTTATCTTCGGGAACAGTCAATGTGTACGTAACAGATGACAATAACTGTTCTGCTTCAACAACTGAACAAATTTCAGAATCTCAACCCTTAGTCGCAGATATGATTACAGATACTATTATATGTATAGGAGGGACAGCAACACTTTGCCCTTCTGTGACAGGAGGAACAGCTCCGTATTCTTATACCTGGAATGGAGCTCCCGGTCCTGACTGTTTGGTTACAGGAACAAGTGGGGTATACAGTGTAGAAATAGAAGATGCTAATAATTGTACTTCAAACACAGTAGCTGCTGAAGTAATTCAATATCCGGCAATATCATTAGTAGTTTCTCCCGATCAAACGATATGTGCAGGGGATGAAGTCCAATTAATTGCAGAGGCAAGTGGTGGTGATGGGGGACCTTATACTTTCGTTTGGGTCAATCAAAATACTATGAACACCATGAATGGGGCTGTTCAAGATGTAAACCCAACCACCAATACAACTTACACGGTCGGGGTAACTGATGGTTGTGAAACACCGGCTGCTTTGGGTGATGTTGTCATATCTACTTACCCGGTTCCGCCAATAGTCATAACAGCAGATGTTACCAATGGTTGTGCACCTTTAGAAGTGAATTTTTATGACAGTACAGATGCCAGTTTATTAGCTGTCACATCCTGGGATTTTGGTAACGGAGAAGTAGGTAATGGTACAGCTTCTACACAGCTTTATGAAGAACCGGGATGCTATGATGTTTTTGCACAGATTACAACTACGGACGGTTGTGTAGCGGATACTAACCTGACAGATTTTATTTGTGTATATGAACTTCCTGTGGCGGATTTTAGCTATAGTCCTGATCAACCAGATTTACTGGACACTGAAGTGCAGTTTGAGAATAATTCTAGTGGAGCTACTTTTTATGAGTGGACTTTTGGAGATGGAAATTCATCAACGGATGTTAACCCCGTGAATGTATATCCTGAAGTTGGAGAACAAGAATATCAAGTGAACTTGACGGTTACATCTGATGCAGGATGTACTGATCAAGCAACGCAATACATCACAATAAATGAAGTAGTTCTTTTTTATGTTCCCAACACAATTACACCTAATGGTGATAGTATGAATGAACAATTTCGTCCGGTGTTTATTCCCGGATTTGCGCCTCTTGACTATTCCTTACAAGTATATGACCGCTGGGGAATGTTATTATTTGAATCGCAAAACCCGGATGTTGGCTGGGCTGGCACGTATCTTGATCAGTTAGTTCAGGATGACACCTACGTTTGGAAAATCACATTCCGTGAAAACCAATCAGATGTGGTTCATCAGAAGATGGGACATGTAACTGTCCTCAAATAAGTCTATTTTAGTTCTAAATTATTGTCTATGAAACAGCAATTGGCTTTTCTTTTTTTCTGTATTCCCCTATCTGCTTTTTTGCAATCCTATGAGTTGAATGAGCAGTGGCAGATACTTGGTCCTAATGAAAAACCACTGGAGGATAGCAGAAGATCAGCAAACGGAATAGGTCCAGTTGAATTCATAACTGCCAACAAGCAGGTTGAAGGTTTATTATTGGCAGGAGCTTTGAATGGAGGTCTTTTTTATTCTATAGATGGCGGTGAGGCTTGGGTGAATGCGGGTTCGGACAATTGGCCTTATTCAGCTTGTGCATGGGCACAATTTCATCCACAAAATGCCAAAGCCTGGTTTGCGTATTCTAATCATCACGGAGATAACGGATCTGCGGGCCCTATTGGTAATCAAGGTGGGATATACAGAACCATTGACTCAGGTTTGAATTGGGATCTTATTGCCGATAAATCATCATTCATCAATTCAGAATATTTAACGGTGCATGGGTTTAAGTTCCATCCGGTTAAACCAGATTACCTTTATGCTTATACAACAGAAGGGGTCTACCTTACAGAAAATTGTCTGGCAGATGAAGTGAAATGGAATCGAATTACTGACCTGGGAGGTTGGGTTTTTGACATGGATTTTAATGGAAAAAAGTGCATGATGTCTCAGATGCAACATACTAAATGGAACGTGTTTTACGGAGAAATAGATAAGATGAACCATTTGCAAAAAATTGACTTTATTGCAGAAATAAATGACCCCATTGAAAGTATTACTTGTGAGCCCTATGGAGATCATTTTTTAATCCTCATCAATTACTTGCGCAAGGGAGATGAAGTATGGAAGTATCATATTGAAAGTGGAGAAAGTGAGATCGTCTTGAAAAATCAACGGGTAATTTTTGGTAAGGGACGCACATTTGCTATCTCTCCTTATCGGGATGAACTGATTATTGGTTCCTCAACCACCATGAAGCGATATGACTTATCCACTAAAAATGAAAACCGAATGGGAGGAGGGTATCATGTTGACATTGAACGGGTACTTTTTGACCCTTTTGATAGTATGAAGGTGTATATTGGTACCCACGGTGGGGTCTATATGTCTGAGGATAACGGATCCAGCTGGATCAGTAAAAGCAAAGGGCTTGGAGTGGCTGAGGTAGAAGGAATGGCAATTGATCTTGAAAATTCAGAAAGAATAGCAATTGGGTGTTATCATGATGGTAGTTCGTTACGGGAGGATTTTAATAACAATGGTTTGTATCAATGGAAAAATGTGAATGGCGGGGATGGATTAATTCCGCTTCTCCCAAACGGTCAACCCAATGTGGTATACAGTTCTAATCAATATTCCGGTGGTGGATTGTACATTTCACTGGATTCAGGGAGAACCAATAAAAATATACACAGTTTACAGGGTGTGAAAACAACAGGTTGGTCCATGGCTGCAATTTTGCACCCCATTGATCAGGATCTTTTGTTTTTTAATTTTGAACACCCTTCAGGAGAAAACAAAGGGAATGGTGATTTAGCACGAACAACTGATCCTACTGAAAGGGGTTCTGCTGAATTTATAAGTGATTTTAAAAAATCACACGGCTTAAAAAAGTATGTAGTTTACGGAGTATATAATTCTGTTCATGAACCAAACGCACTCTACATTCACGTAATAGATATGACAGAAAATGAAGCGGGAAAATCATTGATGATTCACCGGGTATACAAAACAGATAATTGCACTGATACTGCAACAATCGTTCAAGATTCATGGCGGGAATTAGAAATCCCCAGAAGTGATTGGATAGGCAGTATAATTCCTGACCAACGTAAAGGGCACATTGTATACCTTGCTTACGTATCAGGAAAAAAAGGTACAGAGGGAGAGAAAGGAGAGAATGGTTTAATTTACAGGTTAAAGTATAAGAAGAGAAAAAATGTATTAAGGAGTGATAAAGACATCACATCAAACATTCCGTCATCTCCATCCGGTCGGTACAATTTGATAAGCGACGAAGCCGGAGGAATGTTTTTCGGAAGTCGAACCGGAGTTTACTACGGGGATAAAAAAACTTTGAAAGGAAGAGGTTCCTGGCAAAAAATAGGTCACGGATTACCCCATTGTAAAGTTCACGGATTGTATTATGACAAAAAAAGAAGAACCCTAACAGTAGGGTTCTTCGGTAGAGGAGTTTGGAGATATTATTTATAACTCCGGTATTGTTGAACAGGCTTACTCTTCGCTGTCAATTATAGTAATAGTTCCCTGACCACTGAATACTTCTCCGTTATCCGCTTCACCTTCATAGGTATAGAAATACACTCCGTTTGGAACCGGTTTTCCACCGGCATCTGTTCCATCCCAGAAGTCAGTAATATCATTAAACTCTGTGATCACTTGTCCCCATCTATTTGAGATGACGCAAGAGAATTCAGCAACAGCCTGTGATTTATCATAGAAGGTAAACACATCATTTTTCCCATCTCCGTTCGGTGTAAATACATTGATCGGTTTAAATAGTAATGGGTCATAAACAATGATCGGTTTACACTCTTTATCACTACAACCATTTTTATTGATGACCTCAAGACACACAATGTATTCTCCTCCATCTAAATATGTTGTATCCGGAGAATAATTAAAATCATCCGTAATGATCCAACTGGCATTTAATGTATCCAGATTCCAGATAAATGTAGGTTGTGCATTAGGGTTATTCGGGTTTTCGTAGTTTTCAGACTGATTGGTGAAAACAACTTCTACAGGAGTAGTTCCTTCATAATCTGCAGTAAAAGCACCGGATGTCGGTAAAAATTCAGCAATAGGATTCAGTGAATCTACCGTAACTATTTCAGTAATTACACAACCATTAGCATCTTCTGCAAAGATTTCATAATCTCCAGGGTTTAATCCACCCCAGGTTGTATTTGTAGTAGCCGCGCCCGTTTGAAGATTTACCCATACATAATCGTAATCCGGAACCCCACCTGATGCTGCTGCTGCAACTACGCCATTGCCATTTTGATAGTGATATAATCTACAATAAGCAGGATCCACATCAAGTTGACTAAAGATAAGTGGATCCGGCTCAGAAATGGTGAAGTTGATGATTCTTGAACAACCGTAATCATCCGTAATACTAACAATATAATCACCAGCCGGCATGTTATAAGAACTATCTGCTCCCTGACCACCAATTCCCGCAGGGTTTGGATTCCAGTTATAACTGATCGATTCATAAACTTGCAGTGTATCAGCATACGTAAGTGCACCGTCAAGCGATTGATATCCATAAACCGTATCAACAACAACAATACCTGAAGCATCTCCATGACAAGCAACATCTATAACACTTATATCCGCTGTAAGCTGAGGAGGTTGTTCCAATAGCACAGAATCTTCATATACACAATCTCCAAAGTCAACAGTTATATAATACCAACCCGCAGGTAATTGATTCGCTGAACCTGATCCCGCTTCAATTTGCTCTACACCATTTGTATCTAAAATGGAATATGCTCCACCTCCTGATATAGATGTGTTAATTGAAATGGATCCGTCAGAAAGTTGATAACAAGTGGGCCTACCATAGTTTAATGTGATCGGATTATCTACAATTGTAACAGAATCTATGTAGCTGTCAGAAGTACCGCATGTGGGGTCACTCATAGTGAAAGTAACAGTATAAGTTCCATCACCACTATAGGTATGGGTTGGGTCTTCAGCGTTGCTAATTGGAGATCCGTCACCAAAGTCCCAGGAGTAATCTAAACCATTGGTACCGGTGTTGGTAAAGTTAACAGTTGGTTCCCCACAAATTACGGTATATTCAAAACTGGCATTGGGTACTACTGCTAAAGCAACGGTAATGGTATCTGTTATTGTAGAATCGACACAGGTAACACCAGCCATATGAGCTGTTAAGGATACAATAAACGTTCCCTGAGTAGTGTAGGTATGGGAAGGTTCAAAATCGGTAGAGGTATTTCCATCACCAAAATCCCAGGTATAACTATCGCCTAAGCTGTTATTGGTAAAATCTACGTCAAGCGGCGCACAACCTTGATTAACACTGGATGTGAAATCGGCAATTGCAGAACCGTTATTCATAGTAATATCAATACTCTCTGTGGCCATACATCCCGAAGTTGTTTCTGTAACGAGAACCTGATAAGTGGTAGTTGTTAATGGGCAGGCTTCCGGATTAACGACAGAAGAGTCACTAAGTGTACCATTGTGAGGTGTCCAATTATAAGTATATGTTGCACCGGGTATGTTAGGTACCGGGCTTAAACTGGCTACCATATCTGTACAATCACCGCAGTTTAGATTTGTAGATACGGCATTAATATTAGCATTTAGCTGATTAACCGTAACAGAGACAGTACTTACACAGGTATCATCAATACCATTGGTGTATAATACATCAAAAGTAGTACTGTTAATAAACTGCATGGTAGTGTCATTATCTACCACAACACCATCCCAGACATAATAATAATTATTACCACAATCATAAGGCTGAATATTTACATTGTCTATTCCCCAGTGGTCGAAATTTACATTACTTCCATCCTCTTGTCTCCAACGAAACATGGTGTTTGCAGACCAACCGGCAGCGGGCAAATCAAAACAGTAATTATCCCATTGATAATAAGCGTTCCCTTGATTATTGGTGGCTTCAAAATAGAAGATAGTGTTCCATGTTGTTCCACCATCTGTTGAATATTCAAAATGAACTCCCTCATTTATCAAATCAGGATCTTCACAACTGCTACAGCCTCCGCAAGGGTCATCCCCCGCAAAATCAAGATCAAAACAAATTTGTGCACCGCATTGTAAATCAAACTCTACGGTTGTCAAAATCCGAGGTTGTGTGGCAGTATTTCCCATCCACGCAGAAGGTGTGCCATCTAATGAAGGGCCACAGGGGTTGGTGTAAATAATGCTTTGAGTAGTAGACCATCCCGGACCTAGTGCAGAGTTGTTAAAGTCCTCTGACAATACCGGAGCTCCAGTGAATCCCTGACCAACAAAGTCAACTGTTTCTCCACAATTGACAGTGACTACATCCGGAGTCACAGAAAAATTACATTGCGCAGAAAGGTACGTGTTGACACCAACCAAGGCAATGATTGAACAAAATATTTTTTTTAACTGATTCATTTGAAGTTTATATTATTTCCAAACAGAAGTTTGAAGGTTAACAAATTTAATGTCTGTAAGCTGCTGATCGGACATTCCGGGAGCCAGCTTGATGAAGTTTGCAAATACGTAAAGTGCCTTATTGGATCTTGAACAATCCCCTGTAATGATTTCGTTAGGTTTGAACTTCAATTCAAAATTATGTTCAGGAGAATCTATCTCATCACAATTTCTGCATTTCCCGTCTCTCCATATTTCCGTAGCCCAAGATAATGTCAATTGTTGATCCGTTTGATTGGTGAAACGAAATAAAACCAAGGTTTGGTTATAGACATTTTCGGTATTACAATCCACGTATTTATATTCAATTTTTATTCCTGCAAAAGTTTTAAACGCTTTCCATTCTTTTGTTATTTCAATATTGTCAGATAACAGATCAATAGAATTATGTTTAACTTCTGCGGCTCCTATTAACTGTGAAACGCATAAAACAAATACTAATGCAAGTATTGTTTTAAATCCTAAAATTTTAATCTTTAAATTTTTCATAATTGGAATTAAATAAAATCAATTTCTTTTCTATACCTTCAAAACGCAAACAGATATATAAAAGTTGCATGGTTATTTTAAATTTAAAAAAGGTATGTCAAAAGTACAATAAATTAGGTACATTGAAAGCACCTTGTTACTTTCTATACACTTTTGTATTAAATTTGAAAAGGAAAAAGTTAAAAATTTATGAGCAAAGCTGATATTTTCATTCAATTCGGGATTTACGTGATACCGTCCATTTTATTTTTTGTGGCTGTTTATTTATTTATGAATAAATGGTTTGAAATACAAAAAGATAAAGTAAAAGTCGCTTCTTCTCAACGACATCAGATTCTTTCAGATAAACCTATTGAAGATTTGAGGAAGCATTTTATCCCTATGCAGGTAGAAGCCTATCAGCGTCTGGTGTTGTTTTTGGAGCGGATTGCACCAAACAATATGGTGATGCGATTGAATAATCCGGGGCTACCGGCCGGGGCTTTTCAGGCTAAATTATTAGAAACCGTCAGACAGGAATACGAGCATAACCTTGCACAGCAGATATTTGTTTCCAGAGATGCCTGGGAGATTACTAAGAACAGTAAAGAAGAGGTGTTAAAGATTATTAATATGGCTTCATCAAAGCTTGAGCCTACTGCTATGGCAAATGAACTCAGTAAAAATATTTTTGAAATCACGGCACAACTGGAGCGTCAACCTACTGACCGGGCAATTGATCTGTTAAAAGAAGAACTCAACCAAAAAGTATTGAGAAGTTAGTTGAAATAGTTTATTGACGATTTCTCATTAATCGTTGGGTCAGGTTCAGAAAAAGGCCGATCATTCCGAAAAAACAAATAAGAATACCCACAGAATACATCCAGTGTAGGTTGGCAATGTGCCTGAAAAAAACCGTGAAAGCGAGCAAACTGACACAGCCAATCCCCAAGCTGATCCAAATCATGTCAAAAAATGAAAAGTAAGACTTCTGATAGGTCAGAAACACTAAAAACAGATTGATGACTGCTAAAGCCAACACCCCATAAACTCCGGTATATAAAAGTACCTCTTTCATCATTTATCTGATAGGTGGTAATTAGCTAATTAGAATCCAAATGTAGTGTTTTTTTAGAGAGGAATAAAAAGCTTAAGCCATGGTGTGAAACACAGACTGTACATCATCATCCTCTTCTAACTTCTCAATCAACTTATTGACATCCTCTTCTTGCGTTTCTGACAATTCAATAGTGGTTATTGGGATTCTTTCAGTAGTGGCTTCTTTTATTTCGATATTTTTTTCTTCCAGAGCCGACTGAATATTTCCAAAGTCTTCAAATTGTCCGTAAATGATAATCTCATTCTCTTCTTCATCCAAATCAACTTCTTCCGCTCCATAATCGATCATTTCCAGTTCAAATTCTTCAGCAATAATGTCATTGGCTTCAATTTTAAACATGCATTTTCTTTCAAACGCATGATCCAAACTGCCTGTGGTTCCCAAATTCCCGTCAAATTTATTGAAGGCTGCCCGAACATTGGCTACGGTTCGGGTAGGATTATCTGTTAAGGTCTCAACCACAATTCCGATTCCGTGAAGGGCATATCCCTCATAAACTCTCTCATCCCAATCTTTTGTGTTTTTATCAGTCGCTTTTTTAATCGCCCTTTCAATATTGTCTTTGGGCATGTTGACCGCCTTGGCGTTCTGAATCAAAACGCGCAATTTTGGATTGGTATCCGGATCTCCTCCTCCTTCTTTGGCTGCTTTAGTAATCTCTCTGCCAATCTTTGTAAACGTTTTGGACATCTGCCCCCAACGTTTCATTTTACGTGCTTTTCTAAACTCAAATGCTCTTCCCATTTCTTAACAATCTTTGTTCAAAGATAAATGTCTTCCTTTTAAATCGAGATAAAGTTAAACTGAAAATTGTGCTATTTTTCAACCAAGGCTTTAATTTCTTGTCGAATTTGTTCTAAACCCTGCTCTATTTGCTCCAATTGTAAACTTCTTGGTTCAAGCATGTAAACACGAACCTGAACACCTAGAGGTTTTGCAGCTGTGCCACTGGCATCAACTTTTCGGCTTCCACTTATAGCGATTGGAACTATCAAGGCATTGGGAAGTTCTTCAAGAAGCATAGCAATCCCCCCTGATTTGAAAGGCCTGACTTTTCCGTCTTTGCTTCGGCTACCTTCAGGATAAATGCAAGCTGAGTTCTTCTCTTCTTTCATTTGTTGCGCAAATTTTTTGATTTGTTCCAGCGATTTTTTGCGATCCGATCGGTCGATCGTTACTGCTCCTCCATATTTTAAATAAAAGGAAACAGTTGGGATAAATCCCCGTAATTCTTTTTTAGCAATGAATCGGGGTTGATACCGGTAAAATTTCAGGATAATGGGAGGCGTATCCCACATACTTTGGTGGTTGCCGATAAATATAAGTGGACGGTCACTGTTTAATGGTTTAAATCCATAATAACGATAAGAAATACCGCGGATCAATAGCAATTTTACCTCTATCCAAACGACTAGACTCATCATAGCTGTCAGGGATTTTTTTCCAAATATCCGACTGATGACAAGTAAGGGATGAAAAATCACCAATACTAATCCAAATAAAAGAAAGAATAGGTAGGTAAGAAATATCGATATGATTTTTTCCACATTCAAATATACGTATGAAAGCCGACCATTAGGACATTTCTTTTCGAATTAATCTTTCGGCGGTATCAATCCATTCGGGATGATCATTCAAGCTGGTTACTAACTGAATTTTTTCCCCTCCAAATTCTTCCACAATCTCTTGATATTCTCCACTGATTTCTACAGAGGTTTCCAGACAATCAGCAATAAAAGCAGGGGAGAAGGCCAGTATTTTTTTGACTCCCTTTTTCACCAATTCTTCAATTATTTTGTCTGAATATGGCCGTAGCCAAGGGGTTTTACCTAATCGGGATTGAAAACAGCTGGTGTATTGATCTTCTGTTAAACCAAGTTCAGCAGCAATGAGCCGCGTGGTTTCATAGCAAGTGTTACGATAACATAAGGGTTGCTCAGGCCTGAATTTCAGGTGGCAGTCGCAATCAGCACATTTTAGTTCAGGATGCTGTTTATCCAATTGTCTTTCCGGAATTCCGTGATAACTAAAAAGAATATGGTCGTATGTTGCTATTGGATGTTCGAGCGCACGTTTTGCAAAAGTCTTGATAAATCCCGGATCATTGTAAAACTGGGGAATCACTTTAATAGCCGGAATAGCTTGCCATTCTTTAATTAGACGTAATGTTTTTTCAATAGCTGACCCTGAAGATGCACTGGCATAATGCGGAAAAAGAGGCAGAATGATCAGTTGCTCGTAATGCTCTTTTTTCATCCGATCCAGTACTTCATTGAGAGAAGGGTTTTGATAGCGCATAGCTAGCTCTACGGTGACGTTTTCCTTTGAGAATTTTTGCTGTAATTTTGTTTTTAGATCTACTCCAAAAGTAAGTAGGGGGGATTCTCCATCCCACATCTCCCATAGTTCTTTGTAAATTTTAGCAGATTTTGGAGCCCTGAAAGGAACAATAATACCATTCACCAAAAAAAACCTCCCCAGCGGGCGAATATCAATTACTCTGGGATCATTTAAAAATTCAGTAAGGTATTTGCGTACGTCCTTCACCTTTGGGCTATCGGGTGTGCCAAGGTTAATCAATAAAACTCCGGTTTTCTTCACGCGTTTTTTTTAAATGTGCAAGGCTCTGTCTTCAGTGGCTGCAAGAGCTGCTTCTTTCGTCGCTTCGGTGTAGGTAGGGTGAGGGTGACAAATTCTTGCCATATCCTCAGCTGATGCCCGATACTCCATAGCAGTTACGGCTTCCATAATCATGTCTGCTGCTCTTGCACAAACCATGTGTACGCCCAATACTTCATCCGTTTCAGCATCTGCGAGTATTTTTACCATTCCCATCACATCCATACTTGCCCGGGCTCTTCCCAGGGCTTTTACAGGAAAAGATCCCACTTTATAATTCACCCCTTTTTCTTTTAATTCTTCTTCCGTCTTTCCAACTGCTGCAATTTCAGGCCAGGTATATACAACGCCCGGAATCAGGTTATAGTCCAAATGTGGTTTTTGTCCGGCCATTAATTCTGCCACATACATTCCTTCATCCTCTGCTTTATGCGCCAGCATAGGACCTCTTACCACATCTCCAATAGCATAAATTCCGTCAACATTGGTTTTCAGGTGGTCATCTACTTCAATCATTCCTTTCTCTCCCATTTTTACGCCGGCATTTTCAAGGTTCAGACCTTCGGTATAAGGTTTTCTACCAACAGATACTAAACAATAATCTGCCTCAAATTTTACTTCTTCCTCTTTTTTATTCAAAGCAGTCACCACCACCCCTTTTCCGGTATTCTTAACATTTTGGACTTTATGATTGAGATTAAATTTGAACCCTTCTTTTTTCAACACCTTGGTCATCTCTTTTGATACGTCTTTATCCATAGTGGATAAAATGCGATCCATAAACTCAATAACGTTGACATTGGCACCCAATCGTGCATGAACAGACCCCAGTTCCAGACCGATTACCCCTCCGCCAATCACAATAAGATTTTTTGGCACCTCTTTTAATTCCAACATTTCTGTAGAGGTGATGATGCGCTTCTTGTCCGGTTCCATCCCTTTAAAATAATTGGGTTTTGAACCGGTGGCTATGATGGTGTTTTTGGTGGTAATTTGCTCTTCGCCCTTTTCTTTCTTGATCTTAATGGTATTTTTATCGACAAAAGAGCCGACGCCTGTATGCACATCAATTTTATTTTTATCCATCAGGTATTTTACTCCGTCGCAAGTCTGTGAAACCACTTCATTTTTTCGCTTGATCATTTGATCCATATTGACCTTGAGATCTTTGATTTCTATACCATGCGTTTCAAAATCTTTAGCCGCTTTGTGGTAATGTTCTGAAGAATCCAGTAGCGCTTTGGAAGGAATGCAGCCTACATTCAGGCAGGTTCCACCCAGAGTAGGGTATTTCTCAATAATAGCTGTTTTCATACCTAATTGTGCGCATCTGATAGCACATACGTAACCTCCGGGACCGGATCCAATTATTACAACATCATAATCCATAATTCAACATCTTTTATTTTAACGAAACTAATTAATTCTATTTATTAATCTGAAATTAAATCTTTCTACTTCTCTTTTCAACTCATAGAAGCTAATTTATCTTCCAGAATTTTAATTTTATTCAAAGCATCTGCCTCTTTTTTTCGCTCATTAATTACAACCTGTTCCGGTGCATTGTTGACAAATCGCTCATTGCTCAATTTTTTTTGAACGATCTTTAACGAACCTTTTGCATACTCCAACTCTCCTTCTATTTTCTCCTTCTCAGCTTCTACGTCAATTTCTTCTCCAAAAGGAATAAAAAACTCATTGTTGTCGACAATAAAAGAAAAGGAATCACTGATTTTCTGATCGACGTATTCCAACTTTGAAACATTGCCTAATTTGGTGACAACAGGGTCAAATTTTTTGTCGTATTCTTCATTCAATTTTACTGATAATTGGATGTCAACTTTGTTGGCAATATTATTTTGCTTACGAATGTTTCGGATGTTGGAAATAATGGTTGAAGCAGTAGCAAATTGTTGCAGTATTTCTTCATTTACAGCACCACTCTTTGGCCATGTTGCGATAATGATATCTTCTCCCCCTGATCTTTCCCTTAGCCAGTGCCAAATTTCTTCTGTTACAAATGGCATAAAAGGATGCATCAGCTTTAAAAGTCGTTCAAAAAATGCAATGGTCTGGTCTAATGTTTTTGAATCGATTGGTTGCTGATAACCCGGTTTAATCATTTCCAAATACCAGGAACAAAAGTCATCCCAAACGAGTTTATAAGTGGTCATCAAAGCGTCAGAAATCTTGAATTTTGAAAACGACTCATTGATAGATTCAATGGCCTTATTTAGCTTACTTTCAAACCATTCAATGGCAATTTTGTTTTCTTCCGTTTGGGGGATATCGCGCCATTCCCACATATTGACCAAACGAAAGGCATTCCATATTTTGTTGGAAAAATTTCTGCCCTGTTCACATTGTGCCGTATCAAAAGGCAAATCATTTCCTGCCGGAGATGAGATAAGTACTCCTACACGCACGCCATCTGCACCGTATTCTTTGATCAATTCTAAAGGATCGGGAGAGTTGCCCAAAGATTTGGACATCTTTCGCCCTAGTTTATCGCGTACAATCCCCGTATAATAAACATTTTTAAATGGAATTTCATCCATGTACTCTATTCCCGCCATAATCATTCTGGCCACCCAAAAAAACATAATTTCAGGAGCAGTCACCAAATCATTTGTGGGATAATAGTATTTTATTTCAGGATTTCCGGGCTTTGTCATTCCGTCAAACACAGAGATGGGCCATAGCCAGGAAGAAAACCAGGTATCCAGTACATCCTCATCTTGTTTTAACTCCAATTCACCCGCCGGTTTCCCTGATTTTTTCGCAGCCAAATTAAGGGCTTCTTCTTTTGTTTTAGCGACTACATAATCATGTTCCCCCTTGCCAAAGTACCAGGCTGGAATTTGATGCCCCCACCATAATTGTCGGGAGATACACCAGTCTTTAATGTTTTCCATCCAATGCCGGTAGGTGTTTTTCATGTTGTCCGGGTGAAATTTGATTTGCCCGTCCATCACTACTTTAAGTGCCGGTTCAGAAAGTTCACGCATATTCACAAACCACTGTAACGATAGCTTGGGTTCTATAACTGCATTGGTACGTTCAGAATAGCCCACTTTATTGACGTGATCTTCAACATGGATCAAATAGCCCAGGTCGTCCAGTTCTTTAGCAATGGCCTCGCGCACTTCAAATCGATCCATGCCTTCATAGTGTAGGCCATGTTGGTTTAATGTGCCATTATCGTTGAGAATGTCAATGGTTAAAAGCCCATGTTTTGTACCTAGACTGTTGTCATTTTCATCATGAGCCGGTGTGATTTTTAAACAGCCTGTTCCAAATTCCATATCCACGTAATCATCCTGTATAATAGGAATTGAGCGGTTGGCAATAGGTACAATCGCATTTTTTCCGACTAAATTTGTATAACGTATATCATTGGGGTTGACACAAATGGCTGTATCCCCCAAAATGGTTTCAGGACGGGTGGTCGCAATGGTCAACCACTGATCTTCTGTCCCTTCTATTTTGTATCGTACATGGTATAATTTTGAGTTGACTTCTTTGTATTCAACTTCTTCATCTGATAAAGCCGTTTGAGCTGCCGGATCCCAGTTGATCATTCGAAGTCCTCTGTAAACCTTTCCTTTTTGATACAGATCGATAAATGTATCGATCACACTCTCAGAATAGGAGGGATCCATGGTGAAACTTGTACGATTCCAATCACAAGAAGCCCCCAGTTTTTTTAATTGTTCAAGTATAACTCCGCCATACTTGTCCTTCCAATCCATGGCATGTTTCAAAAATTCATCTCGTGTCAGGTCTGATTTTTTGATGCCTTCATCCCGGAGTTTTCGAACTACCTTTGCTTCTGTCGCAATACTGGCATGATCAGTTCCGGGAACCCAACAGGCATTTTTACCTTGCATTCTGGCTCGTCTGACCAAAACATCCTGAATGGTGTTGTTGAGCATGTGTCCCATGTGCAAAACGCCCGTCACGTTTGGAGGTGGTATAACAACTGTATACGGCTCACGGTCATCCGGCTGAGAATGAAAATAGCCTTGTTTCATCCAGTATGCATACCATTTATCTTCAGATTTACTCGGGTCGTACTGCTTGGGAATATCCATTCAATTTTTGCTAAAATTTAAGTAAGCAAAGTTAATTAAATGTATTTGATGGGGGGATATTCACAGACAACAAAATAAAAAATCGGTTAAAGATCTTCTAAAAGCTCAATGGCTTTTTTGCTGTAAAATTGTCCTTCAGAAATGATTTCTTCTAATAATTGTTTTGCTTCCTTTTTACGGCCAATTTTAAGGAGTGTTTTACTCAAATACCATTTCGATTCTTGTCTGAATGCAATGAAGTTAGCTGTTTGTTCATGTTTTAATTCTTTTCGAAAAAACACCTCTGCTTTATCATATTCTCCGAGATTGTAATAGCAGTGCCCTCCATAGAATAAAGCATTCAGATCCTCCGGGTATTGCTCTAAAATAGTCAGGAAACGGTTCAGTGCTTTTTTATAGTGCTCATGTGAAAAACGATACATAGCCCCTTCAAGGTACTCAGTGTATGGAACCTCAATTTCTTTTTCTACCAGATCATTTTCGTTTTTTGAGGATTCATTTTCATAGCGTGCAGAGAGTCCGGATAACTCAAAGCGGGTATAGGTAATGTCTTTTTTCTTTCGGTTGAGACGGGTGTAATCTACCACGTATAAATCTTCCATGTAAGTAGATGGGGCATAGTTTATTTTTTTGTGAAAGATTTTTTCCGGAGCGATAGAATCATTTTCAGGGAGTTCAGGAATGTAATCGATTTCGATTATTTCTTTTTCTTCTTCAGTGGGTTGATTTTGGGCAATCTGAATTTCTTTTTTGTTTTTGGCGATTTCTTCTCCTTTAACTTGCTCTTCAATTCGGATGGGTTCCAGGCTGTCAATGGAATTCCGGATGATATCTGCATCTTGAAAAGGAGGCTGCTCTTCAGTTTGATTTTGGGAGATGGTTTCTTTTGTTTCCTCATTTTTATTCGGAAAAACAAAAAGGGTAATCACATATACTACGCATACAACCAGCAACACAGAAAGAGTTCGGGAACCAAAGAAAGATCGAGATGAGGCACGTTGATCTCTTTTGAGTTTTTTTACGCGCTTAAGACCTTCGGGATGGGCAGAAAATCCTTCCATAGCCTCATATAAAAAAGGGTCATTCAGCGCCTCTGCTTCCAGTGCATGCTTTTCCGTCTCACCCATTTTTCCCTCAAAGTATCGGCTGATTTTTTTAAAATCAATATGTTGTTGTCCTTTATTCACTGCTTTTTTCCAAAATAATTTTCAAATTTCGTTTACCGTTTTGTATGTAGCTCTTCACTTTTTTTAAAGGATAGGTAGTTTTTTTACAGATTTGATCGTAAGACAATTTTTGAAGATAAAACAGTTCGATACATAATCGCTGTTCTTCATTCAATTGCTCAATTGCCCAATCAAGTGCTATTAATTCTTCTTCCTTTTCAAGTTTTTCATTTAGCTGTTGTTCGCTTTCGTTAGCAATAAAAAGAGCCGATTTTTCAAAATCTGTAGTGTTTAACTTTCTTTTTCTCAACTCCATGAAACAAGCATTTCTACTCACACTGTATAACCAACTCTTAAAATTACTGATAGTTGATGATTGGATTTTCTCCGGTAGTTGTTCAAAAAGCTCCATCATTACATCTTCTGCTTTCTTGACATCCTTCATGTATTTCAAGCAAATCCCCATAACTAGTGTTGAGTATCGCTGAAATAGCTCTCCAAAAGCAAATCGATTATTTTCCCGCACCAAATCCAGTAATTCAGGATCTGAAAGTTGGCGAATATTTTTTCTTGAAAATAGACCGAAAAGCATGTTCAAATAGACATATCAGTTAATTAGGTTGAATTGGTTTCTACTACAGGGATGCAAGTGAAAAACAAATTCCATAAATTATTTCCATAAAAATCGCAAGGTGAGGTCATGCTCCAATCGAAATTTGTCAGGAACATATGCTGACCCAAGGTTTTCGATTGTGTTTTTTGTATTGAAATAATCCACGCGTGTCATATATGGCTGATACATTAATTGAGCAACAATTTTTTCATTCACCCGATATTCTATTCCTAAATTGAGTCCGCCTCCCCATCCTGATCCTGAAATTTTATTGACGATATTATTGTTGGGATTGTGGGCAGAGAATAACGGCATTTGAAGGTCACGAAAAATAGCAATATGCTGATCAATTCGCCAGGCTGTGAAAATACCGCTCAAACCTAAGATATAGTTAACTTTTTCTTGATGGAAGATATAGTCGAAATTAAATCGCCCGTTGAAGCGACTTTCTTCAGCGTAAAGCTCGCCCAATTGATATTGTTCTTGTGAAGTTGAATTAGCCGGATCAAAAACCTCAATTGAAAAAACATCTCTCACCTTCAGTTTAGAAAAATTGGCATCAATATTTGCTTGTAAATTGGGACTGATTTTATACCCTACTGTAACCCCAGTGACTAATCCCGGAGAATATCTGATGTTTGCCGGATAAGCATCATAGGGCAGCTGAAAATTTTTATCGCCCAGAGCAGTGTAAATACGGTCGTAATTATTTTGCTGATAAATGGTTTGCTCTAATTTAGCTTGATAGACCCCATTGTACCGCTGGGCATAATTTTTATTTGCAAATTTTACACCTACATTTACACCTGCGAAAAAGGTACGTTCTTTCTGTCCCAAACATAAAGCAGAGAAAAGAATAAGAAAAAGAAAGATTAAATTTTTAAACATGGCACCAAAAATACAAAATATTGCCGTATTAACTTCCGGTGGAGATGCGCCAGGTATGAATGCTTGCATACGGGCTGTCGTTCGGGCTGCTCTATACCATAATTTGACTCCTTTTGGGGTGATTGATGGTTTTAACGGTTTGATCAAAAATGAATTTAAAGAAATGAAGTACAAGGATGTTTCCAATATTCTTCAAACCGGGGGTACCATATTAGGAACGGCGCGTTGTAAGGAGTTTCATTTAGCTGAAGAACGAAAGAAGGCGTATGAAAATCTACAAGCCAATAAAATTGATGCATTGATTACAATAGGAGGTGAGGGGACATTTAAAGGGGCGTCTATTTTTTCGGAGGAACATCATATTCCTGTAATCGGAATTCCGGGCACGATTGATAATGATATAAACGGTACCGATTATTCCATAGGCTTTGACACAGCTTTGAATACCATTATTAATTCTGTGGACAATATAAGAGATACTGCAGCTTCTCATCACCGCATTTTTTTGGTAGAGGTGATGGGGAATAATTCTGGGGTGTTGGCTTTGTATGCTGCTGCTGCAAGTGGTGCCCGTGAAGTTTTTATGCCCGAAAAAAAGGAGGATCTTCAAGAGATCAAGGATAAAGTAGCACAGGCAATCGCAGCCAATCGATCAAGTATAATTATCGTTTCTGAGGGAGATGAAATTGGTGGGGCAGTTGAGTTGAATAAGTATTTAGCGCAACACAATATGTCCGATAAAATTCGTGTATCAGTGCTTGGACACATACAAAGAGGGGGAAGGCCTACTTTCAGAGATCGCTTGAATGCTACTTTATTTGGTGAAAAAGCGATTGTTTCTTTATTGCAGGGTCGATCAAAAGTAATGGTGTGCATTCAGGATGGGGATTTGAGTTTAAATGATCTTTCTCTTTCAGAACACCCTAAAGTCATACAGAATATGCATTATTTGAAACTCATTCGAAAGTTATCCGTTTACTAGTGCTGTTTATAGATTTTTGGGTGGGCAGTAAAAATAATAGGCTTCGTCGGCAATAAAAAAGGATAGATCGAAAAAGCAAAAAAAACGAATAACAATTGCTTGTAAGCGAAAAAAAGGGGCTATCTTTGCCCTCTGTTTTATTCAAAACGTTGAAGAGTTGGGGGG
>JBBDID010000009.1:0-86842 GCA_040880585.1 Crocinitomicaceae bacterium
ATTTTTTTGTCTTTTATTATTCCAAAAAGTAGTAGATTTTGGTCAGAATTTCATCTTCACTTTCCACTGTGCCGGGATCCGTCACATATTCTTCCATAACTACCGTATGATTTAATCCCTTTTTTGCAAGGTATTGTTCCATTTGTCCGTGTGCACTTCCTAATGCTTCATACGATCCATAATGGTGTATAACGGCTGCTCTTCCTGCCGGGATGGTGTACTTTATGATTTCACCACTGGGTGAGGTTGATAAATCTGATACAGGAAAAGCCGGCATCAAATCTGCCGTTTTATTCTCTTCATCCCACTCAAAACAAATACTCACCGGCATCCCACTCATTTCTATTTGATTTTTTGCTGTAAATTCTCCCAACTTCCCATAAATCATGGCAAAGAAAGCTGAATCCACTTCATCATGAGTAATTGATTTTCGAACGCCATAATAATGTGATGATGGAAAATCCACTTCACTGATCTCAAACTTCTTTTGCTGTTGATTTTGCCGAATGCTTGCAATAGAATCCAGCTTTTCCAATCCTCTTTCAAAATCAGGCCCCATCATCTCATCCATATTATAAAACAAGGCCATGGGGCGAAACAGAAATGGAATATCTCCTTCATCAAACCAGCTTACGGTTGTTGCCTCATCAGTAGGTTCAATAATAAAAGCACCGTGAGAGGTCATGTCCATGTCTTTAAAATACAGCTCATACGCTATTTTTTGTCCCTCAACGAGTTCTGTCATTGTCATGCTTCCCTCCCCGGATAGTTCAGGATCACCAACCCAACTCTGTTTTGCTCCTACGGTTCCATCTTCACCAGTAAGGGTGTTGAGCAGTGTTGAATCTTTTTCTTTCCAGGGAGACCAAAGCTGCCAATTTTCAAAATAGGCAATTTGATCATAGACCACTTCAGGAGAAGCTGCCATATCCTTAGACCTCTCTACCCGATAATCAGATGGTGCAAACAAAGCAACAATTACATACAGCGCAATAAATATTACAAGCACTTTCACTATGCGCAACGACCATTTTTTTAACGTTTTCATATCTCTTTTTTTGTGGATTAAGCTTCTGTATTAGGGCCTCCAAAATTCATGGGAATTGCATTCCCTGTTGGTCCGGTATCTTTGATTTTACCGTGAGTTGCCTCATATTTTTGTACATTTTCAGTAATGGCCCTCATCAATTTTTTGGCATTGTCAGGCGTCATCACAATACGTGACTTTACTTTTCCTTTTGGAACACCCGGCATCAATTGGATAAAATCAAGAATAAACTCGCTGGGAGAATGTGTTACGATCGATAAGTTAGAATACGTTCCTTCAGCCGTTTCTTCCGGTAATTCAATATTAATCTGATTGGCTTTTCCTTGTTTCTTGTTTTGATCGCTCATGGTTTGTTTCTTTAGGTGAAAGTTGTGTTTTAATTTGTTGTAAAATAAAAAAGCGTCCGAACTACAAATGTCCGGACGCTTATAAATTTATGAAAAATAATCTTACTCAGCCGTCAATTTGTCATATTCTTCCTGAGAACCGACTACCAATTTCTGAAATTCTCTGAAACCGGTTCCTGCCGGGATTTGATGTCCAACAATTACGTTTTCTTTCAATCCAAGTAAATTATCTACTTTTCCGTTCAGTGCTGCCTCATTCAATACTTTCGTTGTCTCCTGGAAAGAAGCCGCTGAAATGAATGAACGGGTTTGCAATGACGCTTTAGTGATCCCCTGAAGCAATGGTTCAGAAGTTGCCGGAATCGCTTCACGCGCTTCGATCAACTTTTTATCTTTTCTCTTCAAGGTAGAGTTTTCATCTCTCAACTTACGTGCTGAAATGATTTGTCCGGATTTAATTGCATCCGATTCTCCGGAATCAACCACTACTACTTTTCCGTATAGTTCGTCATTTTCTTCAAAGAAATCAGCTCTATGTACCGATTGTCCTTCCAGAAACTTAGTGTCTCCCGGATCTTTAATCGCTACTTTCAGCATCATCTGTCTTACGATTACTTCAAAGTGCTTATCATTGATCTTCACCCCTTGTAATCGATATACTTCCTGTACTTCGTTTACCAGATACTCCTGAACTGCCGTTGGGCCTTTAATGTTCAAGATATCTCTAGGTGTGATGGCACCATCAGAAAGTGACTGACCGGCTTTTACATAATCGTTCTCCTGAACAAGAATGTGTTTAGAAAGTGGCGCCAAATACTTACGCACTTCTCCGGTTCTTGACTCAATAATAATCTCCCGGTTACCTCTTTTGATTTTTCCGTAAGAAACAACACCGTCAATTTCAGATACAGTTGCCGGGTTAGATGGATTACGCGCCTCAAATAACTCAGTTATTCTTGGTAGTCCCCCTGTAATATCTCCGGATTTTCCAGCTGCTCTCGGAATCTTAACAAGAATTCGACCTGCCTCGATTTTCTCTCCTTGATTTACGATAATATGCGCATTTACCGGTAAGTTATATGATTTCTCATCTCCCTTTTTACGAACTACTTTAACCGTAGGAATTTTCTTCTTATTTCTGTTTTCAGTAATTACTTTTTCGGTAAATCCAGTTTGCTCATCTATCTCTTCACGGAACGTTTCACCTTCAATGACGTTTTCAAACTCAATGGTTCCTTTTTCTTCTGAAAGGATTACCGCATTATACGGATCCCATTTACAGATCACGTCTCCTTTATTAATTGTTTTATCCGGTTCTGCGATCAAATGTGAACCATAAGGAATGTTGGCCGTCATCATCACAATTCCTGTTTTCGGATGTGTGATTTTAGCCTCAGCTGAACGACCGATTACAACTTCCACTTTGTTTCCGTCTTTATCTTTCGTTGAAATTGTTTTCAACTCCTCAATTTCCAATTTACCGGCAAATTTCGCTTTAATATCGGTTTCATCTGCAATATTAGATGCTGTACCCCCTACGTGGAATGTACGAAGCGTCAACTGTGTTCCCGGCTCACCAATAGACTGTGCCGCAATTACACCTACTGTATCTCCCTTCACTGCCATTTGGCTGGTAGAAAGGTTTCTTCCATAGCATTTGGCACAAACCCCTCGTTTCATTTCACAAGAAAGTACCGATCTCACTTCTACTTCTTCAATTTCAAGATCTTCAATTTTTTGAGCAAATTTTTCGTCGATCTCTTGTCCCGCTTCAACAATTACTTCTTCTGTTCCCGGAACATAAACGTTATTCACGGCAACTCGTCCTAAAATTCGATCATACAATGATTCTACAATGTCATCACTTTTCTTCAACGCTGAAACCGAGACACCTCTTAATGTTTCACAATCTTCTGCATTGATCACCACATCCTGAGCAACATCAACAAGACGTCTGGTCAGGTAACCTGCATCTGCTGTTTTCAAGGCAGTATCTGCAAGACCTTTACGCGCACCGTGGGTTGAAATAAAGTACTCCAATACCGATAATCCTTCTTTAAAGTTAGAGAGAATCGGATTCTCAATAATATCCTGAGATGAAGCACCGGATTTTTGTGGTTTTGCCATCAATCCCCGCATACCTGATAACTGACGGATTTGTTCTTTTGATCCCCTGGCTCCTGAATCCATCATCATGTAGATAGAGTTAAAGCCCTGGTTATCCGTAGAAATTTTATCCATCAATTTCTGCGTTAAACGCGTATTGGTGTGTGTCCAGATGTCAATAATCTGATTGTATCGTTCATTGTTTGTGATCAATCCCATATTGTAATTGACCATTACTTCATCCACTTCTGTGTTGGCTTTTTCAACCATTTCATCTTTTTCAGCAGGGATAATAACGTCATCCAAGTTAAATGATAATCCACCTTTAAAGGCCATATCATAACCCATATCTTTGATGTCATCCAAAAACTGAGCAGTTCTGGCAGATCCACAAGTTGCCAATACTCTGGAAATAATTCCTCTCAAGGCTTTTTTCGTCAGTACTTCATCAATAAATCCAACTTCAGTTGGAACTAATTCATTAAATAGTACCCGACCGCAAGTGGTTTCAATGATTCGTTCTATTATATTTCCCTCTTCATCAATATCCTTTGTACGCACTTTGATAGCTGCATGCAAGTCTAATTTCCCTTCATTTTTGGCGATAATCACCTCTTCGGGAGAATAGAATGTCATGTCTTCACCTTTTACCGTCTCTTCTTTTGTCGATCTTTTGAGCTTAGTAATGTAGTAAAGCCCCAGAACCATATCCTGAGAAGGAACAGCAATTGGTGCTCCGTTAGCCGCATTACGAATGTTGTGTGAAGAGAGCATCAATACTTGCGCCTCAAGGATCGCAGCATTACCCAAAGGTAAATGCACTGCCATCTGGTCACCATCAAAATCCGCGTTAAATGCGGTACATACCAATGGGTGAAGACGAATCGCTTTACCTTCAATCAACTTAGGTTGAAACGCCTGAATACCCAATCTGTGAAGTGTTGGTGCCCGGTTTAGAAGTACCGGATGTCCTCTTAAGACGTTCTCCAGGATATCCCAAACAATTGGTTCTTTTTTATCTACGATTTTTTTTGCAGATTTTACTGTCTTTACAATCCCTCTTTCAATGAGTTTTCTAATGATAAATGGCTTGAACAACTCAGCTGCCATATCTTTTGGAAGACCACACTCATGTAATTTCAAGTTCGGTCCTACAACGATCACCGACCGTGCTGAATAATCTACCCTTTTACCCAATAGGTTTTGACGGAATCTACCCTGTTTTCCTTTTAGGGAGTCAGAAAGTGATTTCAATGGTCGATTAGATTCTGTCTTAACGGCAGATGATTTTCTTGAGTTATCAAACAAAGAATCCACAGATTCTTGAAGCATCCGCTTCTCGTTTCTCAAAATCACCTCAGGGGCTTTAATTTCTAATAATCTTTTCAGACGGTTATTTCTGATAATTACCCTACGATACAAGTCATTCAAATCTGAAGTAGCAAATCTACCTCCATCTAAAGGAACCAATGGTCGCAGTTCAGGTGGAATTACCGGAACAACTTTCACGATCATCCACTCAGGACGATTGTCAACCCGCGTTTGAGATTCTCTGAGTGATTCCACTACCTGAAGTCGTTTCAACGCTTCTTTCTTTCTTTGCTGAGAAGTTTCAGTATTAGCTTTGTGTCTCAAGTCAAAAGAAAGTGCGTCTAAATCCAATTGCTGTAAGAGGTCATGAATAGCTTCAGCTCCCATTTTAGCAATAAATTTGTTGGGATCTGAATCTTCTAAATATTGGTTTTCTTTTGGCAATTCATCCAAAATATCCAAATATTCTTCTTCTGTTAAGAAGTCCATGTGCTCCAGTGGCTCATCATCTGCCCGCTCTGCAATCCCTTTTTGAATCACTACGTATCTTTCGTAGTAAATGATTTGATCCAGTTTTTTTGTTGGTAAACCTAACAAATATCCAATCTTATTGGGGAGCGAACGGAAATACCAAATGTGTGCAACAGGAACCACAAGAGAAATGTGTCCCATTCTTTCACGTCTGACCTTTTTTTCAGTTACCTCTACACCGCATCTATCACAAACGATACCTTTATAACGGATTCTTTTATATTTTCCGCAATGACATTCATAGTCTTTTACGGGTCCGAAAATACGCTCACAGAACAAGCCGTCTCTTTCTGGTTTATAGGTTCTGTAGTTTATCGTTTCAGGCTTTAAAACCTCACCATGTGATCTTTCAAGGATCATTTCAGGCGAAGCCAAACTGATTGTAATTCTATTGAAATTACTTCTTTGTTTTTGTTCTTTTCTATAAGCCATGTTTATTTTTTTTTTAAAACCGCCTTTCAGCAAATAAGTTTAAGATTCTACGATTAGTCAAGGGTAATATTAAGTCCAAGTCCGGCCAACTCATTCAATAATACATTGAACGATTCAGGAATTCCGGGTTCCTGGAAGTTTTCACCTTTAACGATAGATTCGTAGGCTTTTGCTCTACCCATCACATCATCCGATTTAATCGTTAGGATCTCTCTTAAAATATTGGATGCACCGTAAGCTTCGAGCGCCCAAACCTCCATTTCACCAAAACGCTGACCACCAAATTGAGCTTTACCGCCCAATGGTTGCTGCGTAATCAATGAGTAAGGTCCGATAGAACGTGCGTGCATCTTATCATCTACCATGTGTCCCAGTTTCAGCATGTATATCACACCGACAGTTGCAGGCTGATCAAAAGACTGACCTGTATTGCCGTCAAACAGATACGTTTTACCAAACTTAGGTACACCTGCTTTCTCGGTGTATTCATTAATTTGTTCAATTGAAGCACCATCAAAAATAGGTGTAGCGAACTTCACGCCCAGTTTTTCACCTGCCCATCCAAGAATCGTTTCATAAATTTGTCCCAGGTTCATACGAGAAGGTACCCCAAGCGGGTTCAATACGATATCCACCGGTGTTCCGTCTTCTAAAAATGGCATATCTTCCTGACGAACGATATTGGCAACAATACCTTTGTTACCGTGACGTCCTGCCATTTTATCTCCCACTTTTAGCTTTCTCTTTTTCGCAATATAGACTTTCGCCATCTTCACAATACCGTTAGGCAATTCATCTCCTACAGAAATTTGAAATTTCTTTCGCTTGTAAATCCCCAGTAAATCGTTGGATTTAATTGAGAAATTGTGAATCACACGTTGGATCAATTTATTGATTTTATCATCCGTTGTCCAGTCGTATGGGTTTACGATAGAAAAATCAACTGTTTGCAAGTTTTTTTGCGTGAATTTGATTCCTTTTTTCAGGATCTCTTCCTTGTAGTTATTGAAAACTCCGGCAGATTTTTGTCCATCCAGAATGGTCAATAATTTGTCGATCAACACATCCTTCAGTTCAGCTGCTTCTTTTTCATAGTCTTCATCCAATTGCGCCAGGATAGGTTTATCCTTTGCTTTTGTTTTACGATCCTTGATCGCTCTTGAAAACAACTTTTTGTCTACCACCACTCCTCTAAGTGAAGGCCCTGCTTTTAATGAAGCATCTTTTACATCACCGGCTTTATCTCCAAAAATTGCTCTTAGGAGTTTTTCTTCAGGAGATGGGTCTGTTTCACCTTTTGGAGTAATTTTACCGATCAAAATATCACCTTCTCTGATGTCAGCACCAACTCTGATGATTCCGTTTTCATCCAAATCTTTCGTTGCTTCTTCAGATACGTTAGGTATATCTGCCGTTAATTCTTCCAGTCCTCGTTTTGTGTCCCGAACTTCTAGTGTATACTCATCAATGTGTATAGATGTGAAAATATCTTCCCGAACAATTTTCTCAGAGATTACAATTGCATCCTCAAAGTTATATCCTTTCCACGGCATAAATGCCACTCGTAAATTTTGCCCCAAAGCCAATTCACCTGCTTGAGTTGCATATCCTTCACAAAGCACCTGACCTTTTTCAACTTTATCCCCTTTGCCAACAATCGGCCGAAGGTTTATGGTTGTACTTTGGTTAGTTTTCTGAAATTTCGTCAATTCGTAAGAAACGACTTCTCCATCAAACTTCACCAATTTATCTTCTTTAGAAAGATTGTATTTGATCTTGATTTCGTTAGCATCTACATACTCTACTACTCCTTCTCCCTCAGCATTAATCAATACACGAGAGTCTCTTGCTACCAATTTCTCAATACCGGTTCCCACAATAGGAGAGTTAGGCTTGATCAATGGTACTGCCTGACGCTGCATGTTTGATCCCATCAAGGCACGGTTGGCATCATCATGCTCCAAAAACGGAATAGAAGATGCTGCAATTGAAGCAATTTGATTTGTTCCAACATCCACCATAGCGATTTCTGATGGTTCCACTACCGGGAAGTCACCTTCTAATCTCGCCTTGATTCTGTCATTGACAAATTTACCTTTATCATCTAACTCAACACTTGCCTGAGCAATTACTTGCCCTTCTTCCTCTTCAGCACTCTTATATACCGGTTCTTTAGTAAAGTCAACTTTACCTTTATTTACGGTCCAATATGGTGTTTCAATAAATCCAAGTTTATTCACTTTTGCGAATACACAAAGAGATGATATCAAACCAATGTTGGGTCCTTCCGGTGTTTCAATAGTACAAAGTCTTCCGTAGTGTGTGTAGTGAACATCACGTACCTCAAATCCTGCTCTTTCTCTGGATAGACCTCCTGGCCCGAGTGCAGATAATCTACGTTTATGTGTTACCTCAGAAAGTGGATTTGTTTGATCCATGAACTGAGACAGCTGGTTGGTTCCAAAAAATGAGTTAATAACAGAAGATAAGGTTTTCGCATTGATCAAATCGATCGGTGTAAATACCTCATTATCTCTGACATTCATTCTCTCACGAATGGTTCTTGCCATTCTTGCCAAACCAACACCAAATTGATTGTGTAATTGTTCACCAACAGTTCTCACCCGTCTGTTAGAAAGGTGATCAATATCATCAATTTCTGCTTTTGCATTAATCAACTCAATCAGGTATTTTACAATCAAAATGATATCCTGCTTGGTCAATACTTTTTGTTCGATATCTGTGTCAATACCTAATTTTGTATTGATTCTGAATCGCCCAACTTCACCTAAATCATATCTTGTGTCTGAGAAAAATAGTTTTTCAAATACACTTCTCGCCGTTTCAAAATCAGGCGGTTCAGCGTTTCTCAACTGTCTGTAGATATGTTCTACTGCTTCTTTTTCAGAGTTGGAAGTATCTTTTTGGAGGGTGTTATAAATGATCGCAAAATCTGCTGTATTGACATCCTCTTTGTGAAGAATTACGGTTTTAGCACCGGCATCAACAATCAGGTCAATGTGTTCTTTTTCAAGAACAGTTTCACGATCCAGCAAGACTTCATTTCTCTCAATAGAAACTACTTCTCCTGTATCCTCATCTACAAAATCCTCTACCCAGGTCTTTAGTACTCTTGCAGCCAGTTTTCTTCCCAGGGATTTTTTCAGCCCGGCTTTTGTAACTTTTACTTCGTCTGCAAGATCAAAGATCTCTAATATATCTTTATCACTCTCGTATCCGATTGCACGGAAAAGAGTAGTAACAGGTAATTTTTTCTTTCGATCGATATAAGCATACATGACAGAATTAATGTCCGTAGCAAACTCGATCCATGAACCTTTAAATGGGATAATTCGTGCCGAATATAATTTTGTACCGTTTGCATGTCTGGATTGTCCGAAAAACACGCCGGGCGATCTGTGCAACTGCGATACAATAACTCTTTCAGCACCATTAATAACAAATGAACCTTTAGGTGTCATATATGGGATGGTTCCCAAATACACATCTTGAACAATGGTTTCAAAATCCTCATGTTCAGGATCTGTACAATATAATTTCAATTTAGCTTTCAGTGGAACGCTATAAGTCAAACCTCTGTCAATACATTCTTTAATGGTGTATCTTGGAGGGTCGACAAAGTAGTCTAGGAATTCCAGTACAAATTGATTTCTCGTATCTGTAATTGGAAAATTTTCACTAAATACTTTAAAAAGGCCTTCATCACTTCTGTTTTCAGGTGTTGTTTCCAACTGAAAGAATTGTCTAAAGGACTCTAACTGTATATCCAGAAAATCGGGGTAATCAAATATCTTAGATTGACTTCTGAAATTAATTCTTTCGGTAATATTATTTGTTGATCCCAAGGCTAAAAATTTTAAGTTATCAAAAATGCTTATTTAGTATAAGCAATATAAAACAGGACTAGGCACGTGCCCGAAAGCAGTGCCTATCCTGTAAAAATGCAAGTATGTTCTTACTTAAGTTCAACTTCCGCTCCTGCCTCTTCTAGTGAAGATTTAAGACCTTCTGCCTCATCTTTAGCGATCCCTTCTTTGATAGCAGTTGGTGCGCTATCTACCAGTTCTTTCGCTTCTTTCAGTCCTTTACCAGTTAATTCTTTCACTAGTTTTACAACCGCTAGTTTAGATCCACCAGCAGCTTTAAGGATAACGTCAAACTCAGTTTGCTCTTCAGCAGCGGCGTCTCCACCACCTGCAGGACCGGCAACAGCAACTGCAGCGGCAGCAGCAGGCTCGATACCATACTCTTCTTTTAGAATCTCAGCTAATTCGTTTACTTCTTTAACTGTAAGATTCACTAGTTGTTCTGCGAATTCTTTTAATTCAGCCATTTTATTTTGTTTTTAATTTAAGTTAATAATTAAGCTTCCTCTCTTTCGGAAAGCGTTTTAATAATACCTGCGATTGTGCTACCGCCAGACTTAAGTCCGGAAATAACATTTTTAGCAGGGGATTGAAGTAGTGCAATGATTTCCCCAACAAGCTCTTCTTTACTTTTGATGGTAGATAGGAACTCAAGGTTCTCATCACCGGTATAGATTGCTTCTTCGATAAACGCACCTTTTAAAAGTGGTTTTTCGTGTTTTTTACGGAAATCTTTAATCACCCTTGCTGGTGCATTTCCAACTTCAGAGAACATAATTGCGGTAGGTCCGGCTAAAATCCCGTAAAGGTCTCCGTAATCCTTGTCCTCAATTCGTTCAAGGGCTTTTTTAAGCAAGGTGTTTTTTACCACACGCAGCTCAATATTTCCTTTGAAACATTTTTCTCGTAAGTTGTTTACCGACTCCACATTTAATCCTGATGTGTCGGTCAGATAAAATACACCCGTCTCAGACAACTTTGCTGACAAATCTTCAATGTACTGTGATTTTTCCTCTTTCGTCATAATAGAGTGTTTTTAGCATAGGCTTTAGTGTCAATACTGATACTTGGACTCATAGTTGCGCTTAAATAAACGCTTCTAATGTATATCCCTTTAGAGGCAACCGGTCTCATTTTTACAATGGTTTGTAATAATTCCTTTGCGTTTTCTTCGATTTTTTTAGAATCGAAAGAAACTTTAGCAACGGAAGAATGTATAATTCCAAACTTGTCTACTCTGAAATCAATCTTACCTGCTTTTACTTCTTCAACGGCTTTCCCAATATCCATAGTAACGGTTCCGGTTTTTGGATTAGGCATTAGTCCTCTTGGTCCTAACACTCTACCCAACGCACCTACTTTCCCCATTACGGATGGCATGGTAATAATCACGTCAATATCAGTCCAACCTTCTTTAATTTTTTGGATATAATCATCCAAACCAACGTGATCCGCACCGGCAGCTTTTGCTTCTTCTTCTTTGTCAGGTGTACATAATACCAATACTTTGACATCTTTACCTGTACCATGAGGAAGTGCAACAGTACCCCGCACCATTTGGTTTGCTTTTCTTGGATCCACACCCAATCTGATTGCCAAATCAATGGACGAATCAAATTTTGTGTTTGAGATTTCCTTAACCAGATTACATGCTTCTGCCAAGGTATAAGACTTAGATTGGTCGATTTTCGCCAATGCTTCTTTTCTTTTCTTACTTACTCTTGCCATAGCTCTTAGTTATTTGATTGGGGAAATTTACCAGAAACGGTGATGCCCATACTTCTTGCAGTACCGGCGACCATTTTCATGGCAGACTCAACTTTAAATGCGTTCATATCCTGAATTTTATCTTCAGCGATAGTTCGCACCTGGTCCCATGAAACTTTTGCTACTTTCAATCGATTGGGTTCAGCTGAACCCGACTTCAATTTCGCAGCTTCTAATAGTTGCACAGCTACCGGAGGCGTTTTAACGATAAAATCAAACGATTTATCACCATAAACTGTAATTACCACCGGCAATACTTTTCCAGCCTTATCCTGGGTTCTAGCATTAAACTGCTTACAGAACTCCATGATGTTTACTCCTTTCGCACCAAGTGCTGGTCCTACGGGAGGTGCCGGATTAGCTGCTCCACCTCTAATTTGAAGCTTGATTAATCCATCAACTTGTTTTGCCATTTTGCTTTGTTTTTAGTAGTACTAACATGCGTTAATCGCCAACGGGAAGCATTCAAATCACCCACTTCGGACACTTGTCTGTTGTGGGGTCGTTAACGTAGCACTCCTACTCGTTTATATAATCTTAATTACTTTTCTCGACCTGCATATAATTCAACTCCAACGGAGTTTTTCGGCCAAATATTTTTACCATCACCTCTAATTTCTTCTTCTCTTCATTAATCTTTTCAATCACTCCATTAAATCCGTTGAACGGGCCGTCGATCACTTTGACGGTTTCTCCAACGACATACGGAATATTCATTTCTTCTTCTTGCTCAGCAAGTTCATCTACTTTACCGAGAATTCTGTGCACCTCATTTTGTCTCATTGGCATTGGGTCACCGCCTTTCACGGCACTCATAAATCCAATTACGTTGGGAACACTTTTAATCACGTGTTGTACTTCTCCTTCAAGTGCAGCTTCAATCAAAACATATCCCGGTAAATAATTTCTTTCTTTGCTGATTTTTTTACCGTTTCTGATTTGGTATACTTTTTCTGTTGGGATCAGTACCTGACCAACCAGGTGCTCCAGCTCATTCCTCTTTATTTCAAGTTCGATATAATCCCGAACTTTTTTTTCTTTTCCACCTATTGCCCGTACTACGTACCAACGTTTTTTTACCTCAGTCATCTAACCTTGTTTAATATGCACCAATAATATTATAATAAAAGCCCAGCAAGCCTGTCCATGTACCAAACTCAGCCTGTCCATCCACAAATTTCACATTGATTCCAAACAAGTAATCCATCACAAAGATGATCAATGCAAAAATCACAGAGGCTACAAGTACGACAATTGAACTGCTTTGCAGCTGATCCCAGGTTGGCCATGTTACTTTATGCACCAACTCGTTATAGGATTCTTCTATGTATTGTATAATATTTGCCACTATATATGTCTTTTTATCAAAATCGTCTTGCCTTTATTCATTGCCAGGCGTTTTGACTGTTATTCTTATTGCACCTTTGGGCTTTCTTTTTATTGCCGTCGGGATCACTCCCAACCTTAACATTTCACCACCCAATGCCTTTCTATTGCACGGGCGGAGAGATTCGAACTCCCATCAACGGTGTTGGAGACCGCTATTCTACCATTGAACTACGCCCGTAAAGAGAGAATCCCGTTTCCGAAAATCGGAAGCCGGGCACCCTCACTTTATTATTTTAATTACTGACTAGAGGATTTCAGTAACCTGACCAGCACCAACAGTTCTACCACCTTCTCTGATTGCGAATCTCAATCCTTGATTGATCGCAACAGGGACAATAAGTTGAACAGTAATTGATACGTTATCACCAGGCATTACCATTTCTCTTCCTTCTTCAAGGATAATTTCACCAGTAACATCAGTTGTTCTCAAGTAAAACTGTGGTCTATATTTATTATGAAATGGAGTGTGACGTCCACCTTCTTCTTTTTTCAAGATATACACCTCAGCTTTAAATTTATCGTGAGGTTTAATTGAACCCGGTTTAGCGATAACCATTCCTCTTCGGATATCTCCTTTTTCAATTCCTCTTAAAAGTAATCCGACATTATCACCGGCTTCACCTCTATCCAAAATTTTTCTAAACATCTCAACACCGGTAATAGTTGAAGTTAATTTTTCTTCACCCATACCAATGATATCTACCTCGTCACCTGTGTTAATCACACCGGTTTCGATTTTTCCTGTAGCTACAGTACCACGCCCTGTAATAGAGAATACATCTTCAACCGGCATCAAGAAATCTTTATCAATTTCTCTTTCCGGTAGTTCAATCCACTCGTCTACTTTCACCATCAACTCTTCTACTGTCTTTTCCCATTTTTCTTCACCGTTCAACGCACCTAAGGCAGAACCTGGAATAACAGGAGTGTTGTCTCCATCATATTCATAGAAAGAAAGCAGGTCTCTGATTTCCATTTCAACAAGTTCAAGCAGCTCTTCATCATCTACCATATCCACTTTGTTCATGAATACTACCATTCTAGGCACACCAACTTGTCTTCCTAAAAGGATGTGTTCTCTTGTTTGAGGCATTGGGCCATCTGTAGCGGCAACTACTAAAATAGCACCATCCATTTGAGCCGCACCAGTAACCATGTTCTTAACATAATCGGCGTGACCCGGGCAGTCAACGTGAGCATAGTGTCTGTTCGCTGTTTCGTATTCAACATGTGAAGTATTAATAGTAATACCTCTTTCTTTTTCTTCTGGAGCGTTATCGATAGTATCAAAATCTCTTTTCTGAGAAGTTCCTCCTTTAGACAATACAGTTGTGATTGCTGCAGTCAAAGTAGTCTTACCGTGGTCAACGTGTCCAATTGTTCCAATATTCACGTGTGGTTTGGAACGATCAAAATTTTCCTTAGCCATAATCTACAATTGTTTACTTATTTATTTATTTATAATCAAAATTTATACAATTACCAAAGCACCCGACATAGTCGGATGCACTTATCCTGTTAGAGACTTTAGTTTTTTTGATTTTTCAGATTTTTCGGATATTTGATCCATTTTTCTAAAAATTCATCATCTCTACCGCCCAATCACTTTTTGTCTCTTCTCAGAGCCAATGACGGGATTTGAACCCGTGACCTCTTCCTTACCAAGGAAACGCTCTACCCCTGAGCTACACCGGCACTAGTTCTTTTTAATACAAACACCTCGTTTGGTGTCTTTTTTATAAAAGAAAGGTTCTGGCACCGCCTGAACACTCCTTAGTAAAAATTGAGCGGGAGACGAGACTCGAACTCGCGACCCTCAGCTTGGAAGGCTGACGCTCTACCAACTGAGCTACTCCCGCTTAATAATTTTTAGTACAGTGGGGAGAGCAGGATTCGAACCTACGAAGACATAAGTCAGCAGAGTTACAGTCTGCCCCAGTTGGCCGCTTTGGTATCTCCCCAATTCACTAATACAATGGAGCCTCTGGAGGGACTCGAACCCACGACCTGCTGATTACAAATCAGCTGCTCTAGCCAGCTGAGCTACAGAGGCACAATCTCCTATTTAAAAGAACTAAAAAAACTCCCGCCTTTTTAAAACGGGAGTGCAAATATACGAAACTAATTTGTAGTGACAAAAAAATAATTTAGATAAAATTTAGGAGGGCTACCTCACTACTTACCTAACATTTTCTTTTTCAGACTTTCATCTGCAGGGTCATCACAGAGCCAAACACCAAAAAGCACCTTCTTAAAGTCAAGCCCATCTACTGTTACCAGTGCTTTGTTGTTCTTTTTTAAAGTAGTGCCCTTTCCGGGGATATAAACCAAATCAAAGATGTCTCCATCTACCACATCTTCACTGAAACCTTCCTCAATTAATTTGTCCAGTCGTTTTTGATACGGCTCTAAATTTCCTTTTGTAGATTTTTCCATACCCTCTCTTACTGCATCTTCAAGTTTTGAATTGGAAACCATTCCGGAAACAATTCTCATTTTTATCGCCATAGGCTCATCTGCCTCCATAATTACATTTGGATCAGATGATTTATTTTGCAGGTACAATACTCCTACATAGAGGTCGATCCACATTTTTTCGCGCATACCTCCGCCATTCATTTTAAGGTATTCACCATCTACCTTCATTACATTTGGCATAACGATTCCGCCAATTTTAGTTTGCGCCTCTGTATGAAAAGAAAAACTCAAACCCACTATTACTAATATCAAACTACTTACTTTCATTTTATTTTGTTTAGGTGTAACTATTCAAGGATTGTACCAAAAAAAATCCCCTCAGTGAAAGCTGAGAGGATAAATGTAGTTAAAATAAATTATTTCTTTTTGGTTTTGTGTTTTCGGACTTGTCGTCTTAAAGCTTTGCAGGCTAAATCTGCTGCTTCTTCAAAACTATCACATTGTTTTTTTGCGAACAACTCTTTTCCAGGAACCGACAGCTTAATCTCAGCCACCTTATTTTCTTTTTTCTTGGCTTTGTCTACTTTCAAGTAAACTTCTCCGGCAATGATATTATCAAAAAAATTTTCCAATTTTGATACTTTTCCGTTAACAAAATTAACGAGTTTTTCATCTGCATTAAAATGCACTGCGTGAACATTTAAATCCATAATTTCAAGTTTTTTTACCCCTAAAACACTTTTTAGTGGCTGGCACCTCTAGGATGTGCCTGTTTATAAATCGCCTGTATTTGCTTGAACGAATTATGGGTATAAATCTGAGTCGCGGATAAATCGGCGTGCCCCAACAATTTTTTAATTGTCTCTAGAGAAGCACCATTGTTTAACATGTGTGTTGCAAAAGTATGCCGTAACACATGCGGACTCTTTTTACTTAAATTCGTCGCTTTCCCAAGATAGAAATTAACCTTAGTATAAACAAATTTAGGGCTCAGTTTTTTTCCTGATTTATTAACAATTAACAGCTGAGCTTCAATATTTAATGTTTTTTTGGCGCGTCTGTACCATTCAATCAGTTCTGAAAGTTTTCCGGAGATGGGAATTATCCTTTCTTTATTTCTTTTTCCCAATACTTTTATTTGTGATTTTGACACATCCAGCTCCTGTAAATTAATCAACTCACTGAGCCTGATTCCTGTTTGATAAAACAGTTCCATGATCAACTCATCCTGTAGCCGCGTGAACTCATCCTCTATTTCATTGAAGATAGAACTATCCCATAACTGTTTTTCGGGAACAAATTGCGGAAGCACTTTTTTTTGCCGGACACTCTTTATTTTTTGAGCCGGGTTTACCTCTATATACCCTTGTTGTCTTAAAAATCTAAAAAAGGTTTTAAGCGAGGATAATTTTCTGTTGACCGTTTTATTTTCGAAACCACTTTCCATTAGGTCTACCATATAGCCTCTCATCATTTGATAATTGACTTCCCTGATGTCGCTGTCAGACTCAAGCCCGTTCATTTCTATAAACTGAGATAAATCCTTCCTATAAGCCACCACAGTATGTTGGGAGAAGCGCTTCTCGTGTTTCAGGTAATGTTCAAACTCTTCGCTATAGGCCATAAAAAAAGGAGTATCGTTTGATACTCCTTACGTATTTTTTAGAAAAATGTTTTATTCTACATTTCTTCTTGCTGCATTTTTTGCTTGTAGGCGGCTTTCAACTTCATTTGTCTTTGCTCGACTGAAGGTTTTGTAAATTGTTGTCTCTCTCTAAGCTCTCTGAGGATACCTGTTCTTTCGAATTTTTTCTTGTATCTTTTAAGTGCTCTCTCAATGTTTTCGCCTTCTTTCAGTGGAATTATCAACATATTTCTGTTATTTCTTATTCAAAATTGGACTGCAAATCTACTATAAAAAAATTAGTTCACCAATAATTTTATCTGAATAATTCACGAGATATTACCAATTTTTGAATTTCAGAGGTTCCTTCACCTATTGTACACAACTTAGCATCTCTATAAAACTTTTCAGCGGGGAAGTCTTTTGTATAGCCATATCCGCCAAAAATCTGTACTGCTTCGGTTGCAACTTCTACTGATATTTCAGAGGCATAATATTTTGCCATGGCAGATTCTTTCGTCATTTTCTCATGTCGATTTTTTAAATCTGCTGCCTGCAATAACAATAACTCAGCCGCATCTACCTTGGTAGCCATTTCTGCTAACTTAAAGGCAATTCCCTGAAAATGTGCAATCGGTTTACCAAATTGTTCTCTTTCTTTTGAATACTTTATGGAAGCATTGAGTGCGCCTTTAGCAATTCCCAACGCCAAAGCGCCAATTGAAATTCTCCCTCCATCCAGTACTTTCATTGCTTGCACAAATCCTTCTCCCTCTTTACCTATCATTTGATCTTTGTGAACCCGGCAATTGTCAAAAATAAGTTCAGCCGTTTCAGAGGCTCTCATTCCTAATTTATTTTCTTTTTTCCCCGGACTAAATCCCGGAGTTCCTTTTTCAACGATAAAAGTTGACATGCCATGTGAATCTCCTTTTTCACCGGTTCGAACAATGACTACTGCCACATCACCTGAAATAGCGTGGGTGATGAAGTTTTTTGATCCGTTAATAATATAGTGATCTCCATCTTTAACCGCCGTAGTGGCCATTCCGCCTGCGTCAGAACCTGTCCCTGTTTCGGTCAGTCCCCAGGCTCCAATCCACTCTGCTGTGGCCAGTTTTGGTAAGTATTTTTGCTTTTGTTCTTCAGATCCATGATACAAAATATGCCCTGTACACAATGAATTATGGGCTGCCACGGACAGTCCAATTGAACCGCACACTTTTGCAATTTCACTAATTACCGTAATGTATTCGTTGTAACCAAACCCGCTTCCTCCATACTGTTCCGGAACAAGCACTCCCATTAAGCCCAGTTCGCCTAATTTTTTAAATAAAGGAACAGGGAATTCCTGACTTTCATCCCACTCCATAAAATACGGTCGAATTTCCTTTTCAGCAAAATCCCTTACCATTTGGGTTATCATTGTTTGATTTTCGTATTCTAGAATTTCCATTTTTTAATTGTTGTCAGTCAATGTTTTCTTCAAGAGAGCTGCCCGAAAAAAATATAAAATTTGCTTTGTTTTTGAGATTGACCAGTGTAAGTAGCATAAATTAATAGGCCACTAAAGTACTAATATTTTTTGAGTAATTTGTTAAAAGATCCCGGCCGCCTAAAAAGGATAGTTCAATCAAAAAATCAAAGCCCCCAACCTTTCCTCCTTGTTTCAATATCAACTCTGCGGCTGCAGATGCTGAGCCTCCGGTTGCCAGTAAATCGTCATGAATCAGAACCGTTTGTCCTGCTTCAATAGCATCCGTATGCATTTCTATTTCAGCGGTTCCATATTCCAGATCATACTTATGAGTAACGGTATGAAAGGGTAGTTTTCCTTTTTTTCTAATCAATACAAAAGGAATATTTAATTCCATAGCGATTGCCGCACCAAACAAAAATCCGCGGCTTTCAATTCCTGCAATGACATCCACCCCTTTACCCCGAATTTTTGCTGCAGAATCATCAACAATTTTCCTGCACATATCCGGATGTTGAAAAATGGGAGTAATGTCTTTAAAGAGGATTCCTTCTTTTGGAAAATCGGGAATATCCCGAATGACCTTTTTAACTTGCTGATCTAAGTTCATGGATTCAATTATTTAAAATCAATGTAGGGTATAATCTTTTCTTTTTCCTCTTCAGAAATCAATTTTTTAGTTCTTAAAAACTCAAGATCTTGTAGTGCCTGTTTTTCTCTTTGCTGAAGTATTTCTGTTACTACTGCCCAACCTCTAAGGTAAGGGTGTTTTTTAATCTGCTCTTTTGAGGCTGTGTTAATCGGGATTTTTTTTATGGACGACACATCAATAGAAGTGTTTTCATTCAAGGCATTCAAGGCTTCTTCAGATAAGCCATAAACTTCTGAGTATTGTGCTTTACTGAAAAATCCTCCCAAACTGTTTCGATAATCTACGATTCGTTTTGCATAAGTATCTCCAATCCATTTTAACTGCTTTAACTCTTCTGCACTTGCCGAATTAATTGCTACAGAAACTTGAGTCGCTACTGTATCCATTTCTTCTGTATCAAATTGCATTAAAGGGGAGAGTTCTTTACATTTTTTATCTGAAACCACGTACAAGTGACAGACATCTTCAGCTGAAGTAAATGGCCCGTATTTTTCGCGATAATTTACTATAGAGGCTGCTTGTTTTTGTGAAAATCCCAGTGATTCCCATTCTTCAAGGTTAATTTTATTGGGATAGAAAGGAGAAAGCCGGACATTATTGTCTTGCTTTGTTTCTACATCCTTTTGATTATTTTTGGTAAGGGAAAAATCATTATTTCCGGGATTCAGTGGTATGCTATCAATATTTACGGCAGTGGGTTCGCCTAGACCTCTGTGTTGGTTGACATTTAATAATACAACCAAAAACAGAATCACTGTTGAAACTACAGCTATTCCAATTTTATCTTTACGTGTCAACTGGAAATAGCGATTCATTCCATCTTCATTACTTAATATCCTTAATTCTTGTCATAAACTTCTTGAGTTCATCCCGTACGACAGGCGCCAAGAAGAAAAGACCAATCATATTGGGTACTAGCATGGCAAAAATCATAGCATCCGAAAAGTTGATCACTGAATCTAGCTGTGAAGCTGCTCCAACAATAACAAACAGACAAAATAAGGTTTTGTAAGCATATTCCACTTTTTTGCTTCTTCCAAATAAATATGTCCATGCCTGATAACCGTAATAGGACCATGAGATCATAGACGAAAAGGCAAAAAGAACAACAGCTATAGTTAAAACAAGTGGGAAAAAGCTGATCACAGATCCAAAAGCGGCGGCTGTTACCTCCACTCCTTGTGTTACCTTTTGTCCATAAACCAGTATATCTCCATTTCCGTTTGTAATGATCAATACCAAAGCGGTCATGGTACACACTAAAACAGTATCAATAAACGGTTCTAAAAGAGCTACCAAGCCTTCGCTGGCGGGATATCTTGTTTTTACGGCACTGTGCGCAATAGAAGCCGAACCAATTCCTGCTTCGTTTGAAAATGCTGCCCGTTGAAACCCTTGAATTAATACTCCCAGTAAACCACCTGCAATACCGAATCCGGTGAAAGCTCCGTGGTAAATTTGTGAGAATGCCCATGGAATTTCTCTGAAATGCATGCCCAAAATAATCAAGGCTGCCAATACATATATCACCACCATAAAAGGGACAATTTTGTCGGTTACTTTGGCAATTTTCTTAATCCCTCCTATGATCACAATTCCAACTAAAATTGCCATGATCACCCCAAAGATCCATCCACCGCCAGTAAGTGGAGAAACAATTGCGCCGGCCATAAATTCATCTTTACTCACCTTCATCAACTCTTCTCCTCTCTTAAGTGTGACGATATCACCTTCAACAGTTTCAACCATTGATGTAATCGTTTTGGGACTGGAAATGATGATTTCTTCCCCATTGGTAGCTGTAAAATCAGTGCCATCATGAATAGTTTCTCCTGTATTTACAATTACAGTAGAATCGGCCATTAAATCACTTTTTAACACAACGAATGTTTCGCCGCCCTGCTGATAGGAAATAGAATCTCCTTTAGCTTCACCCAAAACAGCCGGTGTCCCTTCATAATACGAGTACCGCACTTGTTCTCCCACAATTTCATTAATGTCTTCGTATTCCTCTACATCTGTTTGTCCATAAGACTCTATCATGGCAAAGGCCTGGTTGGACTGGAACATGTTTCCTCCTCCAAAAGAACCTCCGATACACATTATAGCAAATACAACTGCCAGGAATTGCCCTAAGCGCGCCATTTTTTTATCTCTCAAACCCTTTTTCAAATAATACATGGGTCCTCCGAAAACTTTTCCGGTTTCATCAATTTCCCGATATTTAACCCCCAGTGTACATTCGGTGAATTTTGATGCCATCCCGATAAAACCTGCGATAATCATCCAAAAAGTAGCCCCCGGTCCACCAACAGATAAAGCCACGGCTACCCCTGCAATATTTCCCAGACCAACAGTGGCAGAGAGTGCAGCAGTAAGGGCTTGAAAATGGGTTACTTCTCCATGATGTTCCCCTTCAGGTTGTTCTACGCGAATGGTTTGAATTACATCCCCATCTACTGTATGTACATTTTCTTTTGCCGCTTCTACATGATCGGTTCCGGTTTCTATCTCATCATATTTTCCCCGAACGATATTTATCGCCGTTCTAAAACCGCGAATATTGATGAGTTTAAAATAAAAAGTAAAGAATAAGGCGGCAAATATCAACACAATTAGCACCCAGGGAACTCCTACATCTTTTGTGACAGGAATGGGGGCAAAAATCAGCTCTACAAACCAACTTGTATATTGCCCAAAGAGATGATCGATCTTTTTATCGACACTCATTTTTTCTGCTGCAAAATTAATAAAGGGAATAATTGTAAACAGTACTGCGACAATTTTCTTCATTTGCTACTTTTTATAGGTTTTTACGGCAATGAAGGACAAATATAAAAAAATTAATGGGAGGCTCTTAATTCTTGAGTTTTTCTAAACTTTCTTCAAACTTCAACGGTGCATACCCCAATATTTTTTGCGCTTTTGAAATATCAAATCCCGTTTTTGGAGGGCGCTTAGCTTTCTGATTCAGGGATATAGAAGAAATAGGTTGAACGAGAGCGCTATCATAGCCGTAAAAATCTGCAATTCTTTTCACGCATTCATAAATAGAAAAAGTTTCAGGTCCGGAAATATGAAAAACCCCTTTTGCTCTAATTTCACAAGCTCTAATGCATGCCCAGGCCAGATCATCTGCCCAGGTAGGTGCGCGAAATTGGTCGTTTACAATGGTCAGTTCTTTTCCAGATCGCAAAGCCTCTTTTGCCCATAGAACAATATTGGATCGGCTAAGATTATTCCCTTCTCCAAATACAATGATAGTTCTTAAAATGGCCCAATTTGTATACGATCCATTCATCAGGATATCTTCTGAATCTCTTTTAGAAGTGGCATAAATACTCAAAGGGTTACGCTCCTCTTCTTCTGTATACAAGCCTTTGTTGCCATCAAAAACAAAATCAGTAGAAAGGTGCGTCAAGAACAATTGGTGTTTTTCTGATGCTTTGTATAAGTTCTCCACTGCACCCACATTTATCAAACGACATTTTTCTTCCTCTTCTTCGCAGGCATCTACATTGGTCATGGCCGCTGTATTTATAATGGCGTCCGGTTTTTCTTTCAGAATAATGGCTTCAATTTCATCTTCAGAAGTAATATCTAAAGGAGCGTATAAATGAGCCGGGCAATCGGGGTTTCTGTTTTCTCCTAAAGAAGTTGCAATAAAGGATTTGTTCTTCCGCAAGAGTTGCGCGACAATTTTTTGTCCTAATAATCCGTTAGACCCGGTAATTAATAGCCGCATTAGAGTTCCCAGATGGTTTTACGCTTTCGCTGAAATTTAAAAATATGTTTGTGTTCCAATACCCAGGCCATCATTAAATAAATGAGAACGGGAGAACCTAACCCTATGAACGAAAAATAAATAAAAAACAAGCGAACCCTTGATACGTCTACACGCATTTTACGAGCCAGCCAGGTGCTTACTCCAAAAGATCTCAATTCAAAAAACAGCGCTATTTTTTGTGTTAAACTCATTTATTCATTATTTCCTGACCTATGGCGCAACTTAAGCATTTTTTCTTGTCACAATATTCGTTTTTCAACTCAATAAGTGCTTGCGAATCTGCTGCATTTTTTGCCAAAACTCCTATTTTGACCCACTGTTGAACGATCTTATTTTGCTCAACTTTTAATTCTTTCAACAAATTTACAGCTTTTTTATACAACTCACCATCATCTTTCAATTTTCCCAGTGCCACAGCAAACGGAACAATTGCGTTAATGATGATGTGATTTTTCACCGTTTTGGTCAATGCCGTGTTTTTTAACTTCGTTGTTTTACCAAAGTGATAATGACGATTCCAAAAAGGATCCGGTTCTATTTCCAGAAAGCGGTGTGTATTTTCTATCGCCCCCTCATTCAGATGAGTAAGAAAGTTTGTGTTGGATAAAAGGCCGGCTAACTGCGCAATGCGGTGAGTTGGATGAGCAGACGGACGAAAGGTGGAAAATTTCCAGATAGTAGCCGGCAGGGGTTGTAGTCCAAATACTTTCTTTTGGTAATCAAACTCATTTTGAAGGCTTTGTATGTAAGGGTCACTACTTTTCTGTTGTGTTAGCAAACCTGACAATCCGTGTAGCAATGCTTGAATTTTAAATTCCTGATAATCCAGTTTTGCTAAAATCGTTCTTTCTATTTTTTCAGACAATGCGGTAAATCCTTCCCGGTTTACTTTTCCTCCAAGTGATGTGGTAATGAGATGTAGTAAGACTTTTAGTTGATCTCCGTTATGCAATTCAAGCAGCGAAAGCACTTCGTTTGATTTTCTTTGCAAGCGCCTGCTTAAAGCAACTGTCATTTGATCTGTAATTTTTTGAGAAAGAACAGTAGAGCCCTCACAAGGGATCCGTTTGTTAGCATCTATGAGTTTTTTGTATTTTTTATACTGCTTTTCATCTATCAATCCTTTCAATTCTACTACCGGTAATTGATATTCCCCGGCCATAATTTCACGATCATGATTCCAAACAAAGTGGGCAATTACATTGTTATATGCCTTGTCATTTTGATGACCATGCTTGATCCAATCAGAAGAATTTATATGAAACTCTATATGTCCTGCCCATTTGGTTTCATTTATTTTGATGGTGGCCATTAAAAAATCGGGGCCGGAGTTGCCGTTCAAATGTCCAAAATTTTCTACCCAAAGCAAATCTCCCTCTGTGGTATAAAACCGTTGCCCTAATTTACGGCTCTCAAACATATAATGTAAAAAGGCTTCTGTCATCAATGTAAAGAAATAAAAAAGTCTGGATTTTCATTCAACATTTGGCTAACTTTGTTTCGCTTTTGAACAAGCTAATCTTGTGCAAGCTATTACCTTTTGAAATGAGATACCTCAATTTACTGGCTTTTATATTTTTTTTGAGCACTATCACTTATGGTCAGGATTCCTATACCATATCGGGGTATGTTAAAGATGAAGAATCGGGTGAAGAGTTGATTGGGGCTACGATTCGCACTCAGGTAGAAGGTGAGACGGTTGGATCTGTTACGAACAGTTATGGTTTTTACTCGCTGACCTTACCTAAAGGAAAGTATACTATTCAATATTCTTATGTGGGATTTTTGGATACAAGTAAAGTGGTAACACTTGAGCAGAACCAACAAATTGATATGGAGCTTTCAACATCACGCAACTTGCAAACCATTGTTGTCAAAGGTGAAAAGTCAAATGCCAACATCACCAATACCGATATGAGTATCAATAAACTGAACATTTCCCAAATCAAGAAGATGCCTGCTTTGATGGGTGAGGTAGATATTATCAAGGCGATTCAGTTGTTACCGGGGGTAGCCACTGTGGGTGAGGGCGGGTCAGGATTTTATGTGCGCGGGGGTGCGGTGGATCAAAATCTGATATTGCTGGATGATGCCAATGTATACAATGCTTCTCATTTGCTCGGTTTTTTCTCTGTTTTCAATCCTGATATTGTTAAAGAAGTGCGTTTATATAAAGGGGGGATTCCGGCTGAATTTGGTGGTCGTTTATCTTCTGTTCTCGATATCCGCATGCGGGATGGTAATATGAAGAAGTTTGAAATGGCCGGGGGGCTAGGTACCATTTCCAGTAGAATTGCGATTGGTGGGCCGATTGTAAAAAACAAAGGTGCTGTTGTCGTATCCGGGCGGCGCACCTATGCAGATGTTTTTTTAAAGTTGGCTCCGAATGAAGATCTCCGAAACAACAAACTCTATTTTTACGACCTTAATCTGAAAGCCAATTATAAGTTAAATGATAAAAACCGGGTCTTTTTATCCGGATATTTGGGTAGAGACGTATTTGGGGTTGAAGATCTTTTTAGAATTGACTGGGGAAACACTGCCCTGGCAGCTCGCTGGAATCACGTTTTTTCTGACAAACTTTTTCTGAATACCACGGCCACATTCAGTAATTACGATTATTTTTTAGGAGAACCGGAAGGTTTAGATGCCTACGAGTGGACTTCTAACCTTAAGGATTATTACCTCAAAACCGATTTTAGTTATTATCTCCATCCTGATCATACATTAAAATTTGGTGGATTGGCATCCTTTCATCAGATTGATCCGGGACAGGCGAAAGGCGTTGGTGAATCTATTTTGGATGAGTTTGTTGTGCCTAAAACAAATGCTCTTGAATATGCCGCTTACCTATCACATAAAATAAAAATTGGCAAACGATTTTCTGCCTTATATGGTTTGCGGTTCTCTGTGTTTCAAAATATAGGAGCAACAACTTATTATACATTTGATGATGATTATGCCCTGCAAGACACTTTTGAAGTGGCAAGTGGAGAGATTTACAATACTTATGCAGGTCTTGAACCACGAATCGCTCTTACTTATATTCTTAATGAAAATGCCTCAATCAAGGGTTCTTATAACCGCACGCGGCAATATGTTCAACTGGCATCCAACTCCACCGCATCTTCTCCTTTGGATATTTGGTTTCCCTCCAGCCCAAATGTAAAGCCTCAAATTGCCGATCAGGTAGCGGTTGGGTACTTTCAGAATTTTGCCAACGATACCTATAATGCTTCTGTAGAAGTTTATTACAAAAACATGCAAAATGCCATTGATTTTAAAGATCATGCTACGCTGGTGCTCAATCCTTATTTAGAAGGGGAGCTTCGTTATGGACGTGCTTTTGCTTATGGATCAGAGTTTTTAGTAAAAAAAGAAAAAGGCCATTTTACCGGATGGGCAAGCTATACTTTGTCGCGTTCTCAACGGAAGATTGACGGTATCAATAATAATGAGCTCTATTTTTCTAAGTACGACAAGACGCATGATTTTTCTTTGGTGTTGGCGTATGATTTGAAAAACAGCTGGACTTTCTCTACTAATTTTGTTTACAGTACCGGTGCAGCAGTTACTATGCCTATCGGGAAAATGGAATATATGGGGATGACTGTTCCGATTTATTCAGAACGAAACGGCAAGCGCATGCCTGATTATCACCGTTTAGATCTTGCTGTCACGTATCGCCCCTTAAAAAATGAAAAAAAACGGTGGAAAAGTGAATGGGTTTTATCGGTATATAATGTCTATAACCGCGCCAATCCGTATAGTATTACTTTTAAAGCAGATCAAGACGACCCAACAACGACCAAAGCTGAGATGCTGTATTTGTTTGGGATTGTTCCTGCCATCACGTATAATTTTAATTTTTAGACTATGAAATTTTGGAAAGCATTTGTTTTTGGAGCGATCATTTTGAGTGGGTTGTTTTTGGGCTGCACCAAAGAAATAGACATTGAACTGGAAGAAGGAGATCGAAGACTTGTGATAGAATCCTGGTTCACCACTGAAGAAAAAGTACATGAAATCCGATTGACAGAAACCGCCAATTATTTTTCAAATGAACCTACTCCAAAAGCAAGCGGCGCTACTGTTCAGATAAGTGGAGGGGGAGAAGTTTTTCCCTTTTCTGAAGTAAGTCCGGGAATCTACCATTCAGCACCTTCTGCCAAAGCCTCTTTAGGAACACAATACACACTTTCCGTTGTATTTGAGGGAGAACTCTATGAAGCACAAGACTATTGTGATTCTGTTCCTTCCCTTAATCAAGTGGAGCTTTATCCTTCTTATGATGCTGAGAATAACTTAAGCGGCTATGACTTTTTAATCTGGACCAAAGAGCTGAGTGGTTATGGGCATTATTACTGCTGGCGTATTAAACGCAATGGGGAATATCTGACCGATACCCTAAGCGAAATTACTATTGAATCAGATGAATACCTGGGTGATGGATTAGAGTTTAACGCTTTTCCGATAGATTATATTAGCATAAATGAGGTGAATAGTGGCGATACTCTTACACTAGAGCAACATAACATTTCTAAGCAAACCTATGATGCCTTTATCGGGATTTTATCAGAAACCGAGTGGAAAGGGGGAATTTTTGACACCCCTCCCGCAAATATCCCATCTAATGTCAACAATAATGGTTTGGGTGTGTTTGTGGTATCTGCTATGGTAAAGAAGAGCGTGATTGTGCCGTAATTAAATACCATCCAGTTCCTGATCAATTATGTCATCATGATCCGGTTTTACATGAGGTAATTTTTTTGCAGATTTAAGCCCTGTTAACAGTAATGAGATTATAATTAATTTTAAAATAAAACCTCTCCAGAGATTATTCGTATCTATAGCCACTGCTACTATTAATAAAGTTCCGTACAAAATTAAACCAATAGTAATCGCCTGAACGGGTTTTTTATTCGCATAAAAAAACAGCGCTACAAAACTTGCTCCTATTGCACTATCAATCAGCAAAATTTCAATAGGATAATATATTTTAGAAAACGTATATACTACCACCAAAAGTTGTAAAACTCCTACAACCAAAAGCGCATATTTGGCCCATGCCACATCTTTTTTACGCTCTCTCTTGCGCTGATGATCCACCATCTTTTTAGCGCGTATCATACTCTGCTTAACTTCTTCAGGAGATCTTCTCTGAACCATGAATTTTGGGATTTAAGTTATGCTATTTTTCTTGCTTTTAAAATCTCCTGCATTTGTAACTGAAGTTCTTTAGCCGCCTGCTGAGCTTTATTAGCAAAGTCTTCACCCTCTCCGGCATAAATAATTCCTCTGGAAGAATTAACAAGTAATCCGCAGTTTTGATTCCAACCATGTTCTGCAACTTCTTGTAAAGAACCGCCCTGCGCACCTACACCCGGAACCAGAAAAAAGTTTTTCGGAGCTATTTTTCGCACTTCTCCAATCATCTCTGATCGTGTAGCGCCTACCACATACATCAATTGATCTTCTGAGCCCCAATTTGCAGATTTCTCTATCACTTTTTCAAATAATTGCCTTCCCTGTTCATCCTTCATCATTTGAAAATCCAATGCTCCTTTATTCGAAGTCAAAGCCAATAATATCACCCATTTATTTTCAAATTCTAAGAAGGGCGTAACTGAGTCTTCTCCCATATAAGGAGCTACGGTAACTGCGTCAAAATTCAGGTACTCAAAAAATGTTTTGGCGTAATAGGATGACGTATTTCCAATATCTCCTCGTTTTGCATCTGCAATTGTAAAGATTTCATCTGGAATATATTCTACTGTTTTTTTGAGAGATTCCCAACCTTTACTTCCAAGACATTCATAAAATGCGATATTAGGCTTGTAAGCAACACACAAATCTTTAGTAGCGTCAATGATGCGTTTATTAAATTCAAAGATCGGATCGTCAAAATCCAAAAGAAATGTGGGAATTTTTTTCAAATCAGTATCCAAACCAACGCAAAGGAAGGATTGCTTTATCTTAATCTGATTTATCAACTCCTTTTTGGTCATCCTGCTGTTGTTCCCTCTTTCATTTTCTCTGCATTTTCAGCCATTTTCAGTGCTTCAATCATCTCTTCTATATCGCCATTTATAAAAGCAGAGAGGTTGTACATGGTTTTGTTGATTCTGTGATCCGTAATCCGTCCCTGGGGGTAATTATAGGTGCGTATTTTTGCAGATCGATCTCCTGTAGAGACTAAAGATTTTCGGTGAGCTGCACGTTCTGCCTCTTTTTTATCTAATTCTACCTGATAGAGTCTGGTTCTTAATACTTGTAATGCTTTTTCGTAATTCTTATGTTGCGAACGACCATCCTGACACTCTACTACTGTATTGGTGGGAAGGTGGGTTAGTCTCACGGCAGATTCTGTTTTGTTGACGTGCTGTCCTCCTGCTCCTGAGGCACGGTAGGTATCTTTTTTCACATCCGACATATCCAGATTAAAATCTACATCTTCTGCCTCAGGCATTACAGCAACCGTTATTGCTGAAGTATGTACACGACCCTGAGATTCTGTTTCAGGCACACGCTGCACACGGTGAACCCCTGATTCAAATTTCATGGTTCCATATACCTCTTCACCGCTTACCTCCATTGAGATTTCTTTGTATCCTGCGGTCCCTCCTTCATTAGAGTTCATCACTTCTACTTTCCACCCTTTATTTTTAAAGAACATACTATACATTCTAAACACATCCTCCACAAAAATACAGGCTTCATCTCCACCGGTTCCTGCCCGTAATTCAATAATTACATCCTTATTGTCTTCAGGATCCTTCGGGATCAATAGCAACTTCATTTCTTCATCCAATTGCTCTTTTTCCGGTAAAAGTTCGTCCAGCTCTGCCTGTGCCATCTCTTTCATTTCCGGATCATTAATCATCTCCCGGGCAGTTTCTATATTATCCAGTACATTTACATACTTCTTGTAGGCAATGACAATTTCTTCAAGGTCTTTATATTCCTTGTTCAACTTCACATACCGATCCATATCCGCAATGATGTCCGGATCATTAATTTTTTGACCCACTTCATCAAACCGCATTTTTATTGCTTCCAGTTTCTCTAAAATCGTGCTCATTCTCGTAATTCGTAATCTTTAGCTGTGTGTTTTTTTAAGAAATCTGCTGAATTATTTCTTTCACTTCGCTCATTCTCATTTCCAATGCTTTTCCAAAATTCTCCACCATGCGTACCTCTGCTTCATCAATATCGCCATCTGAGGCGGCAATCATCATACTTGCTTTTAGTATATCTTTTTTTCCTTCATCATTCAACATAGAAGCGACTTCTTTCAGATACTGACGGGGTTGTTTGTTTTCAGAACGAACCGCTTCAATTTCTTTGTAGATATCTCCCACTGCGTCATTCGTTATTTCTTTAAAGACTTTATGGAACATGTGTATTTCAGCATTTTCTACTTTTCCATCAGCCAAAATCATCATAATTAGCAACTTTTTTACCGCTTTTTGCTTTTCAGATACGATTTTGGCTTCAGCAGCTAAAGAGTTTGAAGCTGTTAAAGCTGCTACGGGTGCCGCAGTTTGAGCTATAGAAGGCTGTTGTTGCGGAGTTTCTTCTTCAGTAATGTCAATAACCGGTTGCACACTCAATACACGTTCAATAAATGTATTTCTACACACTTGACACTCTACATAATTCCCCCGATTACCTAATGGAATTAAAGGAATAAAATAAAGCGTAAAAAACTGTGTTACTTTCTTGTGCTTGTACCGTTGCTCACTAATACATTGAGGGCAGTAAAAAGTTCCTTCCTTCATTGTAGATCGAATTCCACGAGTACCGAAAATAATAAATGCTAGCATAATTTAAATGTATTTAAATTCTCCCACCGGGGATTGAATGGTTAATTTTTTTTCTTTTGCCAACTCACACCTACCAATAATTTTTGCCTCTACTCCAAACGATTCTGAAATTTCAATGATTTTTTGCGCAAGATTTTCCGGAACATATATTTCCATCCGGTGTCCCATGTTAAAGACTTTATACATTTCTTTCCAATCTGTCCCTGACTCATTTTGAATCAAATCAAACAATGGGGGAATATCGAACATATTGTCTTTAATGACATGTAGACCCTCTACAAAATGTAAAACTTTTGTTTGCGCACCTCCACTACAGTGTACCATTCCGTGAATCTCGTTCCTGTGCTCATCCAGTATCTTTTTAATGATGGGTGCATAGGTTCGTGTCGGAGACAATACCAATTTTCCGGCATCCAATGCCGTCCCATTGATTTTATCGGTTAATTTTTTGCTGCCTGAATAGACCAATTCTTCGGGAACAGAGGGGTCAAAACTTTCAGGATATTTTTTGGCCAAGTATTTATGAAAGACATCATGTCTGGCAGAAGTGAGTCCGTTACTTCCCATGCCTCCATTGTATTCTTTTTCATACTTTGCTTTTCCAAAAGAAGCCAGACCAACGATAAGGTCACCCGGTTGAATATTTGCATTATTGATCACCTCTGAGCGTTTCATTCTTGCAATGACGGTTGAGTCAACAATTATTGTACGTACCAAATCACCGACATCTGCTGTTTCACCACCGGTAGATCGTATGTTCACACCAAAAGATCTTAATTCTTCCAGTAATTCTTCAGTTCCGTTGATAATGGCAGATAAGACCTCTCCAGTGATCAACCCTTTATTGCGACCAATCGTTGAGGAAAGTAAAATATTATCTGTTGCACCGACACATAGCAAGTCGTCAATATTCATGATGAGGGCATCTTGAGCAATACCTTTCCAGACGGATACATCTCCGGTTTCTTTCCAGTACATATACGCCAAAGACGATTTGGTGCCGGCACCATCAGCATGCATGACTATACAGTGATCTTCACTTCCGGTCAAATAATCGGGAACGATCTTACAAAAAGCTTGAGGAAAGAGGCCTTTATCAACATTTTTAATCGCCTTATGCACCTCTTCTTTAGAAGCTGAAACCCCTCTTTTTGTATATCGGATATCTGACATTAGTTGTTTGTTTGGTATTCGAATGACAGGATCAAACAGAATATGCCAAAGTTAAGATTAAAAAATGGTAACAAAAAAACACTCCACTCTCATCTTATATAAAGCAATGAGTGTGTGAGTGTTTTAAGTTTTTTTTAGGAAAATCTAATTGTCCTCTTCGCCCTCTTCGTCTTCTTTAGTCCCGTCCTGGTTTGATCCGGGGACGTAATCATAACTTAAGATTTTCGCTTCAGTACGACGGTTCATTTGATGGTACTTTTCAAACTTCGCCGGGTCACTGCGTTTAAATTGGTTAATAAAACTTTCTGTCAGTTTTTGCGACATTGTTGTATCCCCTTCTGCGTTTGTTTCATAGTAAGTTGTCGGCAGGGTCTCTCCAAAACCTTTTGGTACTAATCTTGCCGGATTCAATCCTTTTTCCTGCACCAGATATGAGACACAAGAATCAGCACGGCGCTGAGACAATTCCAGGTTTGCCTGATCAGATCCACGAGAATCTGTATGTGCCATTAATTGTATAATCAGGGTAGGGTTAGCCTGCATCAAGTCATACAGATAATTCAATGAATCTTTTGAATTTACTGAATCGTTCACCTGTAGAGATGCTTTTCCTAAATCGTAACGCACTTCAGGTAATCGAATTATTTCAGGTTCAGGTACAATCTTCAGTTCCCGAATAATTCTTCGGTTCACATCTGTCACCGCAGAGAACTGATCAGAAGCAGCAAAATATTCTTTTGGGACTCCTTCTACTTCAATCGTCCAGGTTCCACCCGGCTCTACATACCTTGTTCCATCCGGTTTCTCAGTCATAGTAATTCTTCCGGAAGGGTCTGAGGTCATCACGTAATTTTCTCCATTAGAACCAACCACATACACTTTTGCGTCAGGAATCGGCTCTCCTGTTTCTACATTGGTCAGGATAATATCTAAATCCACTAAAATAGGTGGTAAATAGAAATCCCATATATCTTGTGAATTATTTCCTTTAGAACCATTTCGGTTAGAAGAAATATATCCTCTTTGTTCTCTACCGGTTTCTGTATAGATGATGTGGTAGTCATCTCTACAAGAATTCATGGGATAACCCAAGTTTGTTGGATTTTTCCAAACATTATCTTCATTCACACGCTCTGCTCGATAAATATCCAAACCACCTAAACCAACCAAACCATTAGAGGCATAAAATAATTCTCCATTTGGCCCCCATGTTGGAAAAACTTCATTTCCGGCAGTATTGATTTCAGCACCTAAATTTTGTGGAAGGCTCCATTCGTCACTTCTTCTATCATAAGTAGAAATCCAAAGATCAACTCCCCCATAACCACCAGCCATGTTGGATGCAAAAATCAACGTATTTCCATCCGGGGAGACACAAGGATGCCCAACGTGAGTAGTGTCATGATCTTTAAGCGGAATTTCAACGGGTTCATCCCATCCTTTTCCTCGCTGTTCAGCCATGAAAATTTTACATCCCATATTCATCTTAGGCTCAACCGGACAACGTGTAAAAAACATTTTCTTTCCCCTACCGTCAAAACAGAGCGTTCCTTCAGAATCTTTGGTATTGACCGGAGAACCGATTGGTTCCGGCTGTCCCCAGTTATTGTTTCTATCAATATTTGAGACCCAGATATCCATGAAATTTTGCCCGGTGATCGGGTCTGTTTCTTCACCGGTAGATCCTGCTCTTGATGAAGAAAAGTACATTTCACCCCCCCGTGAACCCATCACCGGAGAGTAATCAAACGTTTCCGTATTCAATTTAGTAACATTGGTTACTTTATGCTTGGTCATTTTTTCAGGAGAGGTGAATTCATCATATTTTTCACATGACTCTATCCTTACTTTAGCAATTTCATCCGAAGGATTCAGTTTGACATACTTCTGATAATTTTCTTTGGCACGACTATGCTTGCACTGAGCCATTTGCATTTCCCCCAAGAAATAATAAGTTCTCGGCTCTTCTTTGTGATACTCTAAAAGTATTGCTTTTTCGTACTGTTGTTCTGCGGCTTCAAACTGATGTAAAAGTTTATAACAGGTTGCAGACATATAAGCGAAATAGGCTTTTTTCAGTTTGGCCCGGTCATTTTTCGGCTTCACCTTTTCAGAAGCTTTTTTATATGCTTCTGCCGCTTCTGCGTAGGCTCCCGACTGCCAAAGATCTTCTGCTTCTCCGCGATAATTTCTAGTAACAGGTTCACCCTGCGCAAGGGTTATATTCGTTATTCCGATTACAGCTGTAACCGCAACAAATAACTTGAATAACTTCATAAATTTCTTATTTACTAATTTCCAGCAAGCTTGTTTAATAAAGGCGAAAATAGTTAAATAATTTTAAAAACCACCTTTTATATACACATTTATTAGCTCTTATGTTATTAACTATTCTTACTGTAAGTACGCCATTTCTCCAGTAAAAGTTTAAAATTTTCCGGTAATTCAGAATCGAAATACATCCATTCTTTAGTTACAGGGTGTTTAACCCCTAATGTTTTAGCATGCAATGCTTGTCCGGGTAAAAGTTTGAAACAGTTATCAATAAACTGTTTGTACTTAGTAAAAGTGGTTCCCTTAATGATTTTATCCCCGCCATATTCCAAGTCATGAAACAAGGGGTGACCGATATGTTTGAAATGCACTCTGATTTGGTGTGTTCTACCGGTTTCTAGTTTGCATTCAACCAAGGTCACATATCTAAATCTCTCCACTACTTTATAATGGGTTACGGCATGTTTGCCGTACTCATCATCTTCTTCATAGACGGTAAATACTTTCCTGTTTTTTTTGGATCGCCCGATATGACCGGTGATTGTTCCCTCTTCATCCTTTACATCTCCCCAAACTAATGCATAATATCTTCTGTCAGAAGTGCGATCAAAAAACTGTTTAGAAAGATGGGTTAACGCTTGTTCAGTCTTTGCCACAACCAGTAAACCGGTGGTATGTTTATCCAGTCGGTGAACCAATCCGGGACGACCATAATAATCGTCTTTCTTAGGTAAATTTTCAAAGTGGTAGACCAGCCCATTTAGAAGGGTTCCGGAATAATTCCCATATCCCGGATGAACGACCATCTCTGACGGTTTATTTACGATAACAAGGGTGTCATCTTCATGAACAATTTCTAAGGGGATGTTCTCAGGCACCAGTTTTGTTTCACGAACAGGGTAAGGTAACACAACCGATATTTCATCTTTTGGATGAACCTTATAACTGGATTTAACAGATTTCCCATTGACTATCAGATTTCCGTCTTTTGCAATTTTTTGAATACGACTTCGGGATACATTAGGGATTCGATCCATCAGAAACTTATCGATTCGAAACAACTCTTGCCCTACATCTGCAATGAGATGATGGTGCTCGTATAATTCTTCTTCGTCATGCTCAATGGATTCGTTTTCTTCTGACATTATTCTTTAATTAACTTTTCAGTGAACAAAGGTACGCCTGAATTATCAGTAATGTTAACCACATAAACCCCCTTCTGCAAAAAGCTGATATCTATTCTTGTATTAAGAGCCTGTTGAAGGACTAAGCGACCACTTATATCATAAATGGATACTGTATTGCCTTCCATCTGTCCGGAAAAGGACAAGTGTTCTGATGCCGGATTAGGAAACATAACAATCGTTTCTCCGCTTTCTGAATTTTCAGTGAGATCCAGTGTATGATCAATATTAGTAGAGAAAACCGGGCGAATCATTAATGAACCCTCTTGAGAAGAAGTAATCCAACTCCCCCCTACGTTAAACTGAATCTTTGAATTATTGACAATGTTTCTATCCATCCCCAAACTAAAAGATTTACTTTCAATTTGCTCCCACCCCACATAAAACTTCTTGGGTACTTTTATAACAGACGGATAATCCGGATTGGCAAAGGTGTAATACTTAAACTCGTTTTTAGAGGCACCATATTCCGGGTAGTGTGGAGCAAAAAAGTCATCTTTATACAATATATCTCCCGGCTGCCCATTATTATCATCCCACACAGTTAACAGCAAGACCTTGTTGCTTAAATCCTCAACAGTTGGAACAAAATGAATGAGAATTCCGGTTAAAGTATCTGCCTCATAAGCGTTAAACTCATAGGCAAGTAGCGCATTGGTTCCTTGTAATTGATAGGCTACTTCAGCACTTCCGTCGTCATAAGCATAGTAATTTTTGAATTCTTGCTTCATATAAGACGTATCATTTACGGTATACACATTAGAGGCCGCCACATCTGCTGCAACATTGATCTTCACATCAAATGCAGCCATAGTGTCATTGGCCGGTGCGCTATAGGTGTGATTAGTGGATACAAAAAACGGGAATTGATTCATGCCAAGCTCCCAGTTACTGGTCCAGGGTGGAATAGCACCGGGATTGGGAAGATTGTAAGTACCCTGAACGGTTCCGTTATATGATATTTCAAGAAACATATCTGACCCTACTTGAGTGGGTGTATCATCCGAATTATAAACGGCCAAATAATTTGTGTCAATCATGAGATCATTGGGCACGCTATAATTTTGATAGTGATCCCACGGCACAGCTGTATAGTCTTTCAATAAAGAATTTAAGGGATAAGAAATGGCTAAATCTTTATACGGTTGCGGTTCTAACAAGGGGTTTTCATACAACTGTACGTAATCCAGATGCCAATGATCCAGTGCGCCGGATAAAGAAGCGTAGTTTCGTACTCTAAATTTAAATCCATCTTTTAAAAAAACCGGAGGGACAGCAATAAAAGCGGTGTCCCACAAATTTTCAATGTAAGGCGGTGTAGCATTCCACCAGGGATACCATCTGGCTGAATCCACTTGCCAAAAATCTACGATCAAAGAGTCTTCATCTTCGGGCATATTTCCGTGTCCTTTGGGTTGATAAAGAAATTGAAGAAAAACATTTGTTGTTCCGGCCATATTAACAGGTTTAGAGGTTAATACGTCAGCTGGTCCCTGAGCTGAAGGATTCCCAAATTCATAAGGCCTTCCGGTAGAATCAACACCGTCAAAAGTAACCATCCCTAGAGACCAGGGGTCTACAGCATATCGATAATTGTGACAAGCACTGTTATCCAGCCATATTTTACCCGGATTATTCAGGTTAACAAAAAATAAATGGATGCTATCCTGTATATGGGTAGGTTCATTCGTATACCAAATGGTATCTTGAGTAGGATCGGGTACGCCATCTACCACAGAATCAATCAATACGTAACATTCATCATACAAATTAATGGTTTGACCGTTAATCGGATAATTATCCAGATCATTCACCCAGATGCTGTGGGGGGTAAAATAAGTAGTGAAGGTAGTAGGCAAACCTGAAACCACTGAAATGGTATCATGCTTCGCTTTGGAAGTATCACAAAACACAACGGTATCCGGTTCAGGGATAGTATTGCCGGCATCCATCAGGTAGTAAAACCATTGACTTGTGACATTTGGGTCTGTATAAGCAGGTGGATAAGCGACAAATTTATTTTGTGAAAAATCATCCCATACATCTGAAATTGAAAGGGGTGAAGTGGAATAAATAAAAGTACTGTCCAGGGAGTGTCCGGTGCGTAACTTTGTTACTTCAGGAGTATACAATGAAGGGTTGGTCATAAGCGGATGCACCACTTCTTGCCCTATCCCATTCATGGCAAACGCCACTACCCCTAAAAAAAGTAACTGCTTCATTTTTTTCTCCTGCTATTCTACCCCAACAGATGCCCACAAAGTTACTGTTGTTCCGGCGGCTACAGTAACATTTTCACCCCCCACCGGACTTTGTCTGGAGATCACTGCCCGCTGAAAATCTTCAGGTGTCAGGCAATCCTCACATTGCGGGGCAATTGATAAGGATAAAGAAGAGAAACGTTGCTGTGCTTCATTTATTGTGAGCCCTACTACATTTGGCAAAGGGGTGGCTTCACCATTACTCCCTTTGGAGACTACCAACTCTACCCTGCTACCTTTAGGCACCAAAAGCCCGGAAGTATCAACCGGAACGCCGTTGTATAACTGTTCCATGATAAATCCGCTACCGTCAGGATTGGGTTTGTAGGTCACTTTTGTTCGTATTCCAATAGCATTCAGTGTGGTTTCCCCCATTCTCTTGGACATATCTACCACATTTGTCATCCACACCATTTGCGGACTAAGCGGCACCACAGAAAGTTCAATGGTTCTTCCGGATTTAATCCCCATACCAGATGAGTCTGTAGGCCTCGGATATTGCCAACAGACGGTTCCTTTGGGCCAATCATCCAGATACACCGAATCAACAATTTTATAATCCAGATCCTTGTCTTTGACAAATTCATCCAAATCATCCATATGGATTTTATAAAAAGAAGGGACCTCAATATCCTGACCAAAATTAGTGGTGTGTTTCAGCCACCATTTATCCACTTGAATAATTGCAATCCAAACAACAATAATAGCGATCAGATTGAGTAAAAACTGTTTGCTGATCAGAAACCGTAAAAACTTTTTCATTTATTTCAACTTCATTTAGCGTTTGCCAAACTTAACAAGAGACACTGCCAAATTTATTTTAACCTTGACAAATATAATGAAACAAGAGTGATTGTAAGCTTCATTTAAAGAGTGAATGTCCGACTCACTTATTAAATGAGCATTAAATCGCAAAAAACGTATCACACTAACTTACTTTTTCGATCGAAAATTTCCAATAAAGAGGCCGTTTTTTTTCAACAAATACAGATGTTGTCGACTGAATTTAAAATCGATAACATCCTGAGGAAGGGGGTAACTAAACTCGGGCATCAGTAACTTTTCATCTGTAGGAATCACTTGAATTTCCCCTTTGAGTTTTACAAAGAGGTAGTTTCCCATAGCATCAATTGCCTCTGCTTTACAGGGATAAATAGTATAAAAAGTGCCGAATATATCAAAAAAAGCAATGCCTTTACCGGGGATCAAGACGTATAAGAAATCATTGGATTCGATCATCTGCGTTGGCATTTCATCTCCGTCAAAAATAGTCATCAGGTTTTCTGTAATCAATACTTTTTCCAGTTTAGCATTGAGTTTCACCAATCGAAAAGAACCGGCATCCAGCACCCAAATAGTATTTCCGGCAAAAGATTCACACACCAGTTGAGGTTGTTGAATATCCAGGTTCACGAGATCAATTTCTCCGTGGATATCTGTCAAAGTATTATCCAGAAATTGAATAACACTCCTATCCCGGTCAAACAGCAAAGTTCGAAATGACTTAGAGCTTTCTATGGATGTAGGGCGGATGGATTTTAGTGAGGTTGTAAATAAGGTATCTAATTCTTTTGAAAACAAAGTGATCACATCATTTTTAACCAAATAAATTCTCCCAAAATTATCGACAGAAAGTTGATCAAAATCACCCATGATAGAGTCAGAAGCAACAAAATCATTTTTTTGTCCAAACGATATAATGCAGGGGACTAGAAAAAGAAATATCACAGCCATTACTCTCATAGGTCGATCGCATCTATCTTAGAAGCATTCGCTGTTTGCGACTACTTAATCATCACAAGCACTTATTCAAAACACCTCTGATATAATCCGGGTCTTTAATGCTCACATCTGCATGGGCATCACTATAACCTACCCTTATTTTCTCTATATCCCTCACTTTTAAAATGGAAATATTATTTGTGATGTCAACCTTTAACATTGGGTTTTCACCACAATCTTCTTTGGCCAAATTCATTAATTTGAGTGTAGAGCCATCCATAAATTTAATAATGATATAACTCTCTACATTTGAACAGCCTAATGCGCCTTTGTAATATACGTTAATGAATGTTTTATTATCCACAAGGTGCAACTGACCCTGCAGATTATCACCCCATGTTTTCATTTTTGTGATGGTTGTTTTCTTCCCGGTGAATTCATCTACCTGATTTTTCTCATATTCACAATCAATATCAGAATAAGTGCTCTCCGTATTATTATTTCCAAAAGAGACAACAATGGTATTGTCAACATAAGGATCCGGAGCTGATTTTATGGCAGGTTTAAAATTTACATTTTCAACTCCCACAGTATTAGCCGCACACTTAAAATACTGGTTAAACTTTTTTGCTTTTCTACCGGACAAAGAAAAAGTTCTACCCACTCCGTGCACGGTAATTTTATTTACCTCTTCTAAATAAAATAGATCAAGATCATCTCTACTTGTAATTTGACAATCGTATCTTTTTACAGAGTACGAACCCGTAGATTCAGACTCCCATTTAGTAATATAAGTAGAAGCTACAGCTCCTGATTTAAACTTGAAATCTACTTTTGAACCAACTCTCCAGGTTCCATAAGTAAGGTCAAAATGAATATACAGGCGTGATGTATCTTTCACCACAACCGATATATCTTTGTTATTTGTAATTGTTGGAGCATGAAAAACAATGTCTTTTGTTTCTATGATAGGTCCTGTATTATAGGTTTCATGTTTCTCTAAATCTTTAGAGCACTGAGCCATTCCTCCTGTTTGAAATAAGATCCCTATAATGCTGATTACTAGTGTTACTCTCACGTCTGTATGTTTTATATTTATTCATCTCAAGCAAGAACCATGCTAAAGCTGATTAAATGTATTTTATCTTTTAAGAATTTACTAAGATAATAAAGATTCAAAAATACCGATTTTCTTATCAACACAAAAAAACCGAAGGACTGACCTTCGGTTTTTTATTCTGAGTATTTATTCTACTAATTAATGGTCAACCCCAGTACTCGCAGGTTTTTCTTTTTCCGACCAAAAATAATCATATCATTATTGGAATACTGAAAAGAAGACCTTGGCATTACCGGCATTTTGTATCCTGCATCCCGGTCTTTTGCTTTGAACAGTGTATTTGTCATCATTTTACCGTCAGGTGTAAATGTAACCAGATTGGTTACGGCTGTTCTTTGACGTACTGATTTAGGATTTTTACCATCTTTTACTCGTATCTCATTTTTTGGGTTTTCATTGTACAAAATGTAGATATTATTGTCGACCTCCATCACAGCTATACCATAATACGGCAATTCATTCACCCCGGGAGTCATTCCAATTCCCATCTTTTGAAAGAGAGAAGCTCCTCCATCCTTCGCTGTACAATATTGTCTTTTCTTAAGCACTGCGGCTGTTTGCATTTTCCCTGTCTCATCTATAAACATAACTATTGTATTTCCGTACAACCAGCTTTCAGTAGTATGTGTGTTCCCTTTAGAATCAGTGTAGGTGTTTTTTGTATAAACATAGTGTTCTGCTACAACCCCCATTTTTCCATTATCTAATGGGATCACTTTACGTACAGCATACTTAGGGATATCTTTTCCTCTCTTTGCTCTCCATCCTCCAATTAATTCAGCTTTTAATTCTTCACTGAAAGGAGAAATATTTGAAGCCACTATTTTTTTAGAATTAGGATCAATTCTTAGGTAAAAGAAGCCGGTATACCCTTGTCCCCAAAATTTCTTTTCACTATAGAAACCAGTACCTACTAGCTCGTTATCATCATTTAAACTCATATTAATAGACTGAATAATTTCATTTTGAAATCCAACTTCATAATGCTTTAATTCACCACTTTCATGATAATAGGAGTAAATTTCTTTTTGGAAACGGGAAGCCGCATCTTTTTCCTTCTTTTCATCTCTGCTCATCATAACACCAGCAACAAAATGAACATTTCCATTTTTATCCACCAAAATATCTTCCATTGTAAACCACCTGTCTTCTTCTGTAAACTCAATATCTTTTGACCAAATTTCAGATAAATCGCTATTTACGACTTTCATATTATAGCGGGCATTCTCTTTGAGTTTAGTTGGATAACGTGTCAGAAAAAGCACTTTGGATGAGTCTATACTTCTGGTAGCACTAAACGGATTATTCCAAGACCTGAACTTATCATCTGTCAGGTTAATAACAGGCGTATGTGCTTTAAACTTTCCATTTTTGGGGTCTAATTCAGAAGCAAAAAGCGTATACGTTTTTGATTTTCTATCCCAATATCTGGACATAAAGTAAACAGACTCTTTGAGTTGAGTAGCCCAAAACGGCTTTACTTTTTTATTCTCAATTTTCGGAATTTCAATTTCAAATTTTGATTCTTCATTTAAATCCGCATTCAGGTTCAGTACTCTATATTTTGTACCAAATAAACCTGCTTTCAAGAGTACGGTAGATGATCCATCTGGATTTACGCTGAGTACATCATCTATAAACTCAAATCTTCCTATTTTAAAAGAAGCTCCATTACGGATATTCACATTTTGTGCTACTATACTGGTTGTGGCAAATAACAACAGCAGCGCTAATACGTTTTTCATTTTACTTTTCATTTTATAAATTAGTTAGTTTCGGCATCAAATATAAAAATAAAACGCTTCAGCTGACGTATTCTCAATATCTTATAGAAAATCTTTAGAACCCAAAGGTGACTCCTCCCAGTACCTGAAAGCCCTGAACACGGTACTTATACCAGCGATCATACTTTTGTGCTGCTATATTATTAAATTGTAAAAAAGCAGAGATGCGGGCATTGTATCGATACTCAAATTCCAGGTTGCCATCTGCAATAACTCCCAAATCAACCGGTATATCATCCGGAGCTTGATTATATAGATAAACCGGAGATTTTCTTCCCGTTTCCAAAGTGAAGTCTGCCTTTGCATAGAGTTTGTCGTACAAATTATAACTTCCTCTTGCGGTAATTTGTAATTCGGGAAGATACCAGGCGAACAACTGGTTTTCTGTAGTGTACTTGTTGTACTCGCCAATCAGATCAATTTTTAACTTCTCATCTTTTTGATAAGACACACTTCCTGTTGCTCCAAATGCGCTCATGTTGTCATAAACCACTTCAAAGCGATTCAAATCTGAATAGGTTTCTTCGTTAACAAACAAAGCTTTATTGGTGTAGTCTCTGTAATGAACCGCCACGTTAAAAGAAATGGTTTTTGATAAGGTTCCTTTGATTCCACCGTAAAAATTATACAATGTTTCATTGAGCAATTCCTGGCCTGAATAAATATATGGGTTGAGTCGGTTTAGGGTGTAGAAGGTTGTTTGTGTTACCCCTCCGTCTATTCCGACATAGGGAATAAACATATCGTTGAACAGGCTGTATTTTCCTTCAATGACGGGAACCACTTTAAAAATTTTATCTTTTTTCGGAAAATCAAAGGTGACATCTACGCCGTAAACGACTTTCCATTTTTTGCCGTACGTTGAAATTGTAGGTCGTAAGCTGATATTTGCATTTCTATCATCAAACCTTTCAGTAAAAGGCAAAGTAGCATCATTTTCAGCAAAGAGGTAACGGTTATATATCCAGTCAAAATCCAAATTATAGAGATTTTTACCCATTTTATATTTGAAGTTGGCCCCTAAAATGAAGTTGTTGTTTCTGGCATGTTTATCGCCCCAGTAATCCCATTCTTTTTGAAATTCATGAAAGTAGTAATTCCCGATTTTAGCTGTCCAAAGCAGTTTTGCGCTATCTTTTCGCTCGTAGTTTGATAATCTGAACATTCCACCAATACGCTGCACGCGGTTTCTGAGGGTGTCTTTGTCAAAAAAGTCAGTGGTATCTTCTATTCCATAAAAATGATAGCCATTGTTCATATAATCTAACTCTGTCTCAATCCGGAAGTTGGAGGTAAAAAACTCACCAAATAATTTCCCGCTTGTTTGGTCAAAAGCAGCAGGTGATAAGCCCTCAAGATCTCCCCATGAAGAAAAATGTTTAATGTGCGCCCCATAGTTCATTCGTCTGTTTCGGGTAGAATTGAAATAAAACTCCCCCAAGGGAGAAGTATAGTTCCCCAGGCCGAGTTTAACATATCCCGGATACAATTTGTCCAACTTATCTTTGATTCGGATTCTTGCCGGATCAATGTCATTGAGCCGAATGACGGTTTCTTTACTCTTTACCAGTAAAGGGTATTCTGTTGTCGGTGTCGGAATTACCGTATCAATTACTTTGGGTTGCTCAGTAATTCTATAGGCCGGACTAACAGGGCGTTCAGCTTCAGAGTGAATGACCCATTCTCCCTGGGACAAACTAAAAGTAGCGGTCAGCAAAAGTACAAGGGTCAATATGTTCTTTATGGTTTTCATTCTTCACCTCCTATCTCAATGGTGTTATCCGTATCATCCTCAATATCTTTTTCTTTATTTTTGAGTTCTTTCAACACCTGCATCACCTCATTTGCTTCATCTATAATTCCATCATCTTCTATTTTATATCCGGTTAAGACGGAATTCAGTGTATACTCTGCCTGTACATAATCTTCTAATCCAATTGAGTTTTTTGCTTGTAGAATGAGGGCTTTTGCTACCCAATAATCATATCCTGCATGCTTTTTCATGAGGATCCTTATTTCATCTTCTGATTTCTTAAACTCTTCTTGCAGGTGATAAATATGTGCGATATGATACTGTGATTTTGCTCCCATAATGCTTTTGGTGCGTTCGGTAACTTTTCTAAAACTCTCAATTGCCTCTTCGTAAGCCGTGCGCTCCATTTCTGCATTTCCAATGACATAATGTGCTTCAGTTATGACATTATCCAGAGAAAGTGGATCTTCCAACACTTTATTGGCATAAAGAAAAGCCTGATTATACTTCTCTTGTAGTGCTAATGAGCGCATTAATCCTATTTGTGCCGTGAGCTTATTTTCGGGATAAGTAGCCACATCTTCTAACTGTTTATAATAATCAATGGCTTTGTCATAGTCCTCCTTTTTATACGCCTGTTCTGAGGAAACCAATGCCGCAAATTCAGTATAAATATTGGTTGGTTCATTCAGTACTACTTCATAATGTTTTACAGCCTGATCCATTTCCTTCAATCGATAATGGGCGGTTCCCTTGTAATAATTGGCTTCTAGCTTAAAGGTGGGATTGGCAAATTGTTTTAAATATCCGTCAAAAGCCTGAATCGCTTCTCTGTATGACGAATCTTCGTAATGGTCATAAGCATTAAAATAAAGAAGTGTGTCTTGTTCATACATATCAATGTCCTGACCTATTGACTGCACCAGAGCGATATATTTTTCAGGTTGATTCGTCACCGTATACACATCTTTCAAACGTGCCAGTGCTTCTTTTTCTTTGGTGTGATTGTCGTATTCATTGAGGATTCGTAAATATTGTTTCTCTGCTTTTTGGTATTCCTGTTGAACGAAATACAAGGACGCAATCTGAAAAATTGCATTAATTACCAAAGGATGGCCTGGATAATCTATCACCACCTGATTATAGTATTTCATGGCTTCGTCGTAATGTTCCTCATCCATCAATCGATAAGCGTCTCCCGTCTCATAAAGCGCAGGAACGATAAAGGTTGAATTTCTGTGATTTTTAACCACGTCTAACATAGAAGCCACCTTTTTATGGTATTCTTTTTTAAATCCATACACCAATCCGATCTGAAATTTTGCATAATCTTCTTGCCCGCCTTTTTCGGCTATGGCGTTTTGATAAAATAAAATGGCATTATCATCTTCCTGATTTACAAAATAAGCATCCCCAATCCTCAGGTAAGCGTCTGTGATTTTTTCTTTTGAATCTTCTGAAGGATCCTGCGTAAAAGTTCTGAAATTCTGAATGGCAGAATCGTAATCATCTTTTCTGAAATAACAATACGCAATATTATAATACGCATCATTGTGTTGTTCTACCCCGTAACTTCCGGGCACTTCAAGAAAAGTCCGATACAAGCGAATCGCTTTATCATAGGCTTTTAACTTATAATGAGTTTCAGCTTGCCAATAATAAGATAGTGCATTGAGATGTGGATCAATGGGGTGTTTTCTTGACTTTTCAAAAATTTCAGCACTTTTTAAATATTGTCCATTTTCAAATAATTGCACCCCGTAATTGTAAGCCATCATTTGATAAGCATTTTTCATATCAAAATCTAATTCTTCTATATTCTCAATCGCTATCATAGCCGACTGGTAATTCTTCATAGTGGTATAAACATTCACTAAATATTGATGGATATCTTGCCTTCTTTTGGATTCAGGATAACGTTTTAAATAAAGCTGAAGCGCTTCTACTGCTTCGTCAAAGGGATTATAATCCAGCTTGTAAGACAAAACAGCATAACGGTAAAGAGCATCTTCTTCAATTTCTTTATCAAAATGCAAGGCAGCAGCTAATTCAAACGCATTTCTGGCATAGAGAAAATTATCTTGTTTCAGGTAAGCCTCTCCAATGTGGTACAAAGCCACCTGTCCCAGTTCATCTTTTATTTTCGCTACCTTATCAAAAACCCGAATGGATTTCATGTACTGACCACTTTTAAAGTAGGCAAAAGCCAGTTGGTAATCCTCATCCCTTGTCGTTGCGCTTTTTTGATTGTACTCTTCTAAATAAGGAACGGCTTCATCATATTTTCCTACTCTGTAAAAGGCATCTCCAATGATGTGCGCCATTTCTATTTTATCTTTGGGTTTTCCGCTTTCTAATGTAGGCGGGGCATATTCCAGTAATTCATCATATTTCCCTTGCAGATAAAGAATCTGCGAGATATAGGTGGGTACCGTTTGTTCAAAGCTGGGATCATTTTCAAGTTTTCTGAAACCCACCAAAGCCGTTTGGTAATTTTTCTCTGTATAAGCTATGTGCGAATAATAATACAATGCCGGAGATTGGTATTGAGACTCCACTTCAATGATCTCAAAGAAAGCATCCCGTGCCGGCTTCAGCTGATCTTCTCTAAAGTGTGCATATCCCAGCTTAAAATAATATTCAGGATGCAAGTCTTTATCCAGGTCATACACCTCTACTTTTGACAACCAGTCGATTGTTTCTTCGTGTTTATTTTTCCGAAAATAATAGCGACCCAATTCAAAATAGATTTTTTGCCGGTAAATACTCTCGGGATATTCGCCTAAAAACTCTAACAACAATTGCTCTGCATTGGCATGATAGAGATAAAGGGCACAAAGTGCATTATAGTAACTTGCCTTAACATAATGGGGGTGATTGGGCTGCTGAAAGTCGCGCATGAAATTGCTAAACTCTTCTTTGGCGGCCGAAAATTTCGCCTTTTCAAAAAGTTCCTCCGCTGTATAGAACTGCTTGTACTCAGAGGTATACTTCTCTGTGAGCTGTGCTTGTGCTGTTACGCTAATAAATATTACTACTAATATGAGTCCTACTCTCATCATCTGTGCCCTGTATAATCAATTAAGGTTTTAACAGATGAATGAGACACCTGACCTTAATGGTGTAAAATTACGTGTGAAGAGTAAGGTTTTGTGCTAAGGGTTTTGAAAGTTATAAACGCAGGCATGTTAAGTTTTATTGCACAACCGTATGTTTTATACCTTGTTTGATGGCTTTAAATTATAAAATTTGCGTTAACTTCATTTTTTGAGCAGGCGGTTTGATGAAAAAAATATAGTCTGGAAGATATTTTGAAGAAAGTTTCAGTTAGTAGTTAAAGAGCGAAGCAGCACAGCTACTTCGCAGCGGGAAATTATAGATAATATGTCTGGAAAAATAATAAAATCATTATCGAGTCTTATCAGCAAATTTACTTCTAATCCCAAATTGTAATGAATTTAAAAAGAATTACTATATATTTTTTACTAATCTACTTCCCTTCAAGCTGTGTCAAAAAAGAGGATTGTAATTTAACACAAGAAGATATTGAGAGTACTGTTATACCTGATGATTTATCGAATTTTTGGGATTTATGTCCAGCGCTAACAATTGAACAGGCTAAAACTAGGGCAAAAGAGAATAGTAAGGATATTTTAATTATCTTCTACGCTACAATTTTTTCTGGTAATGATATGGTAATTTGGTCTGAACTCAATAAACCCTATCATTTTGAACTATTAAAAGCGGTAATAATTTGTCCACTTAATACTGACGAAAAGAAAAATAAAGACCTTCAAGAAAAATACACTAACAGTAGGGAATTAGCTTCATTAGTCTTCTTGGATAAAGAATTAAATAAAAAGTCCAACGTTTTATTCTTTCAAGGTTCATCTCGTGATAAAGAAAATTTGACTGAGTTCATAAAAAAACATGTGTAGAATTAATTTTTCTCCAGTTTCACCGCTACGGCTTCACTCCCTACCCAGCATTTGTAAGCTGCGGAGGATATTCATCCTGCGCTAAATCTTGATCTTTGGGATATTTATCCCAAAAAACCCCTCTCGCACTCGTTTTCAAAACGAGTGTGATCTTCAGCTTCTATGTTGTTCACCCATCCAAAACACCCCTCCCTTATTAACTTTTTACGGATTTTTGTTATTTCAATTGCGGATATCCTTATTTTTGGAACCCATGGAAAACAGCAACCATATTTTTTCAATTAGCGGAGGAGAAATCTACCAAAAGGATGCCTTGATCTTAAAGGATGTCAATATTCATTTAGATAAAGGTGAGTTTGTGTACCTGATTGGTAAAACCGGATCCGGTAAAAGCAGCTTGCTTAAAACCTTATATGGAGAACTTCCCTTAGCTAAAGGAACAGGAATGGTTGCGGGTTTTGATATTCAAAAATTAAAACGAAAAGAAGTTCCTTTTTTGAGAAGAAAACTGGGCATTGTATTTCAGGATTTTCAGTTGCTTTCAGATCGAAACATTTATGAAAATTTGCGTTTTGTCATGCGTTCTACAGGGTGGAAAAAGAAGAATGAGATCAGAAAACGAGCAGAGGAAGTGCTAAATTTGGTGGGTCTGGATCACATTGAAAAGAAAATGCCCCATCAATTATCGGGTGGTGAACAGCAACGCGTTTCTATTGCCAGGGCATTGATCAACCAACCTGAATTTATACTGGCAGATGAGCCAACCGGAAATTTAGATCCGGAAACTTCACGTGAGGTGATTGCCGTTTTAACCGCAATTGCAAAAGAAGGAACTTCTGTTTTAGTGGCTACGCACGATTTGTCAATTATGGAACAATTTCCGGCAAGAACCATGCAGGTTAAAGATCAAACGGTTATTGAGCTCAACCCTATGAATCAATTTAATCCCTTTGAGCAAGTAAAGTTTGAATGATTGATATAGTGCTGCTTACCAATTGTTATTCAAATTAATCCCAAAATTTTCTCTGCTTTTTTTTGGTTGCTATAAATCGCGTTGAACTTTTCATCCCGTAGATCTTTCATCTCCTTTGTAAAATCTATGGGTATTAATTCTTCGATTTTTTTTACCGTTGCTTCTGTGTCATTCACTACTTCACACATTTCTGCGAAAATTCCCGAATCGTCCATCTTAGAATTAATAATGATGTGTTTACCGGATTGAAGTGCGTGAAGTAACTTTAATTTGACGCCGGTTTGTTGAAAGGTGATTAAAAGATGAATGTGCGCCTGACGAATCAACGATTTCATGGCATCATGAGAAGGAGAAGAGATCAACTGTACATTCTTTACTTTACTCGCAGCCAGTTTCAATCGTCCGGAGGGCTTTTTTCCTGCAATCACAATTTTATGCGAAATTTGCGGTGCTATTTTTTCTACAATATACATGGCTGAGTAATCGTTCTCAGTCACTGATAAATTTCCCTGAAATAAAATATATCGCTCTTCCAATGCCTGACTTTCTATGAATTCCTCATCTTGTGTATCATCAAAAAATGGGGGAAGATGAATTGTTTTTGCGTATTGTTCAAAGTGAGGAATATCTTGCTTTGCCACGGATAAAATGGTATCCGAATGCCGAATTTGCCATTCAAAATTTCTAAGTTTTCTAGCCTCCCACCGCAAATACATCCGTTTAAAAATGTTTTTTTCCCATTGTGCCAATCCCTCATAATATTCGTGTTCAATATTATTAGCGCGAAACAATATTTTCTGCGAATAAAAATCTTCATGCCTGAGCCAATATGCACATTGTATTCCGTCAATCAATATAGGAGCCGGATCCATCAAGACGTTCATCAGCAATATAGTGTCATTTCTACTGGCTACCACATAAGGTAATTTGGAAAAAAGCAATTTGGAAAAGCTACTTTTTCGCTCATAATAATGGAGGGTTTCGCAGTATTTTTCTAATTCTTTTGTGGGGGGATTTTTTCCTTTATAATAATAACAATGGTAAATAATCCTGGCACCGGCTTCATGCAAACTTTTAAGCTTGTAAAAAACATCTGCAATGCCCCCATAATTTGGAGGATACGGCACATCAAATGCAATAATATGTAATTTCTTACCCATTCTTTTCTAAAAATATTTCTTCCAGCACTTTCCTTTCATTCTCCCAGTTTAACTCTTTTGCAGCTCTTTTCGTATTTTCTTTGAATCGATTATATAAATCGGGATTATCCAACATTTTTTTGAGATATGCTGCAATTACTTTGGGATCATGTGAAGGGCAAATTAATCCAATTTCATATCTCTCAACAATATTTTTGATCTCTTTTAAATCTGAAACCAAAACCGGAATTCCGGCATGAATGTAATCAAAGATTTTGTTGGGTAAAGAATAGCGGTAATTGATGTTGGTGTCTTTGTCCAAAGATATTCCAACATCTGAAAGCATGGTGAAATTCATCAGTTCGGCATAAGGACGTTTTCCAAAAAACAACACTTTTTCTTCCAGTTGCTTCTCTTTCACTTCTTCTTTTAACTGCGGAATCACATCTCCGTGTCCCACAATGGCAAGTACAGCATTTTCAATATTTTGAATCGCTTCCACCATCTCTTCTGCGCCCCTCTGAATATTGATGCCGGCTCCCTGCATCAGGACAATGCGTTTATCTAACGGTAATCCAAGTTCTTTTTTAGTTGCTGTCAATTCCGCATTTTTCGCATCTGAAATATTGCGTACTACTTTCACTTCTCGTTTATATTCATTGGCATACAATGCTGCAATCGATTCATTGACGGTATACATTTTATCCACTTTTGGCACACATCTGCGTTCAATTCTTTTCCAAAACCGTTGAATTTTAGGACGACTCACCAATTCTGGTGTTCCGCAATAGTATTCATGTGAATCATAGATCAGGCGGCATTTTGATTTAAACTTTCTTGCCCAAAGATTGGCATAAAGTGTATCCAAATCATTAGATAGTAAGACATCCGCCTTATGAAAAAGCAAATAAAAGAACAACCTTAAATTGTACGTTGCATAAAACAGAGGCCCTTTGGTAAACCAAAGTTTAAAGCGCTTTGTTTTATAGGTTAATTCAGGCAAATTTTCACTGTCCTTGAGCTTTCTACCTACCAAAGTGACATCAAAATTGTTTTCTACTAAAAATTCACACACCTTTCTCACCCGTTGATCGGTATACAAGTCATTGGTTACGGAAACAATTATCTTCTTTTTTTCTGCCACGCCACAAATTTAACTGAAATAGCTGGTTTTTATTGCACCGTAGAGATTGACGAAGCAACGTCTTTATGAATGTGATGCTGTATCATTTACATTATAAAACAAAATTTATGCGAATCCCATCAATTAAATGTAAATAAAAAGTGAAGAATAATCTGATCCATATTTTCACTGCGCCCCTATTTTTTTATTTCATACTTTTGAAAAAAACGTCCTTATGGATAATTTAAAAATCGGAGTCTTCATTTGTTGTTGTTATTTACTATCCTGTCAATCAGGATCTGCTGAAAATGACCTGCCAACGCACGAAATAGAACCGACACAAAGTGATGATACACTTTCCGGAATCATTACCGACAGTGACACAACCGTAAAACCCGGTACTTATAAAAGTTTTGATGCAGAACTGGCAGATATTATGCATAAATATTTTAAACCTGAATTAGTGCGCGAACTGGATGATCACCTGCTTGAATTCAATGAAGTAAAGACAGATAAGGATTTTGAAGCGTCATTTGACTCAGGAATAAGTATCGGCAAAGCCATGGCGAACAGCCTCAATAATGCCGAAACTGAATACCTTCAGAAAGAAAAAAGTAAATCAGAGTATTATGACCCTGTTGGTGCAATGCCGGATAATGAAAAGGCGGCTATGGACAAGGCTATATCACCCATATTTATTTCCTGCGCTGTCGAGTGTTCAGAAGTCGATTTAGCCTATAATTTTGAAGGTTTACAGGAACTGGCAGATGCAACAACGGGCGAGATGGATGATGAATTTATTGAAATCGCACAGTCGATTGACAAATATTCGTTCGGATTTCTTTATAAAGGTATGGGTAGCTGGATAGAGCAAACCTGGGATCTTGGTGGAGCAAGCCGGCTGGGAAATGGTGAGATGATCAACTTAATTGAAAAAATATCAGGCTTTGAAGCGAAATATGATGGTTTTGAAAAGCACATTGCCGATTACCGGAAAAGGATGTTGGAAGGACTTCTTTATACGGGCTCTTTTTGGCTCTCCAAAGAAGAAGTAATAGACGAATACCGGCAAATTATGCAAATGGATTTTTTCTCGACTGAACAACTCAAACAAATAGAAGAAACGTTGGAGAAACTGCAAAACCCTCCTGACTACTGGCAATTTGATTGCCAAACGGGGGATTGTCAGTTTGGCTAAACTTTACGATTTATTAGCCACCAATTATCCCGAAAAAAAGAGATTTAACCGGATTTGATTCCTTTTAAATAAATAGTGGTAAAAAGCCAACAGAACAAACTATCTTTACTCTATATTATCAATACTCCCTATTATGAATATGACTTTTTGGAAAACCTTTTGGGCAAGCTTATTAGCTTCTGTTGTATCTGGTTTAATTGTGATCGGATTGTTTTTTCTGATCTTACGAATTACCATTTCCGGTTTTGAAGAGCTCTTTGAGCGAAAAGAGCTGGTGGTAAAGGAAAATACCATTCTTCACATGAAACTCACCGACCCGATTGGGGATTATTCAACAGTCAATTTTAATTCGTCCACCTTTCAAATTGACGCACAATTTGGTGTGATGGAAATACTGGACGCACTGAAAATTGCCAAAACAGATGATAAAGTAAAGGGCATCTTTTTAGAATGTGATCAGGTAATGGGAGGAATGGCATCCATTAAGGAAATTCGGGATGGTATAGCCGATTTTCAGACTTCCGGAAAGTTCGTTGTCGCCTATTCAGAAAATTATGGAACAAAGGGGTATTATCTTTCTTCTGTAGCAGATGAAGTGTATGTTTTTCCAACCGGGATGTTACAGTTTTTAGGGCTGGGTGTAGAAATGGCATTCATTAAGGGAACATTAGAAAAACTGGATGTTGAAATGCAAATCATCCGTGGCTCCAACAACAAATTCAAATCAGCAGTGGAGCCTTTGATGTATACTGAAATGAGCGAAGCCAATCGCCAACAAACCACCTTATATGTGGAGTCGCTTTGGCAAGAAATTTTGACCGCCGTATCCGCATCAAGAGGGGTTGAAATAGATGAATTGAATCGAATTGCAGATACCGTTGCTATCCGAAAATCAGGAGATGCTGTTCATTATAATATGGCAGATGCCTGCTTGTATTATGATGAAGTGTTGGATAGCCTGCGCGCTAAAAGCGCCATTAAAGAAGATGCTGATTTGGAATTATTGTCCTTTAAAAAATATGCCCTGAAGAAAACCAAAAAAGAACGTACACTAAAAAAATTAAAGAAAAAAAACATTGCAGTGATTTTTGCTGAGGGGGAGATTGTAGAAGGAGAAGGAGAGCCGGGGCAGATTGGAGGAGCTACGGTTTCCAAACACATTCGTGAAGCAAGGGAAGATGATGACATTAAAGCCGTTGTTTTACGGGTTAATTCTCCGGGTGGATCAGCTTTAGCAAGTGATGTGATTTGGCGGGAAGTAATACTGACAAAAGCAGCCGGAAAACCTTTTATTGTTTCTATGGGGGATGTGGCTGCTTCAGGAGGGTACTACATTTCATGTGTTGCGGATAAAATCTACGCACAACCCAATACCATTACAGGATCAATTGGTGTCTTTGGGATTATCCCTTATACCGGAAAAATGTTTGAAAATAAACTGGGCGTTACTTTTGACCGGGTAAGTACTAACCAACATGCTATTTTATCCACCAACCGAAAACTGGATGAAGTGGAATTAAAAATTATTCAGGAAGAGGTAGATGATATTTATGAAGATTTTATCACAAAAGTAGCAGAGGGCCGGGGGATGAAAAAAGAAGCGGTAGACAGTATCGGACAAGGGCGTGTTTGGGCAGGAAAAGATGCCAAAAACATTGGCCTGGTAGATGAGTTCGGAGGTATTTATGACGCCATTAATTTCGCCGCTGAATCCGCCGGAATTTTAGAAGATTCCATTCAGATTGAGTTTTTTCCGAAACCGCAGAAAAATGAATTGCTTGAACTCTTAGATGCCCTTGAAAAAATGGATGATAAAGTGGAAACAACGGCAAAAGCATCCGGTTTAGAAATACAAATTCGTGATCTATATACTTACTTCAAATCGATTAATACAAACAAGAGCATTCAGGCTCGATTACCTTATTTGTTTTGGATAGAGTAAAAAATATCGCTTTATACGGGATCATGTTATTCGCGCTTTTCAGCTGCAAGGCTGAAGCAGAAGAAGCCGTGACATCCGGTAACTTTTCGGTAACCGATACTGTATCAGTAGAGAATGTTGAAGAAAATGCGGAAGAAAACACTGGAAATTCGGACGAAGTAGTTGTGATTCCACATTTTGGAACTGCCGACAGCAGTTGTTTTCCGGTACCAAACGAGCGATTCAAGACTTGGATTGAACATGATTCAATATGGACTTTGTTTCCAATGATGAATCCCGTTTATGTTTACTTGATTACGCACTCAGACTCTACAGAAGCTAGGAAAGTACTGGAAACTGATGAAGTTTGGGGGGTGATTGATTGGGAACAATCTTTTAGCAATGGAATGAAATTTAGAAAGGTGACACATCCTGAAGCCGGAGCTGATATGGTACTTAATACATCTTGTACTAGTTTGAGTAAAGTAAGAAATAGAATTTTAATGCTTATCTCTGAACCAGACAATTCATGGAGTAAAGATTCAAGTAGCTATGCCCCTGAGGGAGCCGGTTGTCACTATAATTTTCAAAAAATAGAGGATGGGACAGTTGAAGTAAGTTGGTACTGCGGCTGCTAACCGTTCCCGTCTACAATTTGCGAGTACTCCTTAATTTTTTGTTCGTCTTTTTTGCGGATGATCATCAAGGTGTTATTGGCTTCTACAACAATATAATCTTCAAGCCCCTGAATGAGTGCTTTTTTGCCTTTTGGCAACCTTACAATGCAATCCGCAGAATCAAAAAGATGAGCACCGTCCGCCTGCACCGCATTTCCGTTTTCGTCCTGCTCCAAATGCGTATAAAGCGATCCCCAGGTACCTAAATCTGACCAGCCAAAATCTGCCAACACCACACTGACATTATCCGCCGGTTCTAAAACGGCATAGTCAATAGAAATGCTTTCTGAATCCTGAAAGGCCTTGTTGACAAATTGCTGTTCATTTTCAGAATTATAGGCATCCCCCGAAAAAAGCCTGTTTATTTCCGGCTTAAACGCGCTCAAAGCATCAATCACTGTGCTCGCTTTCCAGATAAATATTCCAGAATTCCAGTAATAATCCCCACTTTTTAGAAATTTAACCGCCGTATCATGATCCGGTTTCTCGGTAAATTTTTTCACCGGGTAAACTTCTCCCAGCTGAGGATTTTCTGCCTCAAAATGAATGTATCCATATCCGGTATCGGGACGGGAAGGTTGTATTCCAAGCGTCACGATTTGACCTTTATTTGCAGTTTCTACTGCTGTTTGAATAATGTCACAAAACACATCTTCTTTTAATATCAAGTGGTCAGAAGGTGCCACAATTAAGTTTGCGTCTGCATTCAATGCGTGGATTTTGTGTGCTGCATAAGCGATACAAGGAGCCGTGTTTTTTCGCAGGGGCTCTGTTAGTATTTGAGCAGCAGGTAAAGCAGTTTGCTCCATTACGAGATCTGCATAATCCGCATTGGTCATTACAAAAATCTGGTCAGCAGGAGCTACCTTTTTAAGTCGATCTACCGTCATCTGTATCAGTGTTTTTCCCGTACCTAAAACATCTAAAAACTGCTTTGGCATAGATTCCTGACTCATGGGCCAAAACCGACTGCCGATTCCGCCTGCCATGATTACTCCGTAATTATTTTTATTCATCTCTTAAAAAATTTCAAGTCACACATTATTTATTTTTCTGAAAATTGCGACCATTCTTCCAATTCCATTTTCTCCCTCTCCAGTTCTATAACTTCCTCCACCTCTGCCAACCCCAACACCCGATAAAGCCTTTTTGAATATACCTCTTTACATTCAAATCTCTTTCTCAATCGTTTCCCCAACACAAACGTCTTTCCTTTCAGGATAAAAACATCTCCCTCTTGTAAATGCTCCACTAAGATACCTCGATTTTTATCATAGCGCCGCAGCACCCTGTAAAGCTTATCATCTGAACAAGATGCGGCTTTTGCACTTTTGAGATAATTGCTTACTGCCAAAGTCACATCTTCGGGAAGAATGTCTTTTTCAATGATCGGTTGAAATAATTCTTTGAATTCACTTTTCCATTGCGCACCATGTGGGTTTACACGGTTTCCATATTTTTCAAAAGTGGTCAAATGTGCCATTTCATGAATGGTAGTAATTAAAAAGGTGTATGGGTTTAAATCTCCGTTCACTGAAATGCGGTGTGGTTTTCCCTCCCAGGGTTGACGATAATCGCCCAATTTGGTTTTACGGGCTTTACTCACCGTAAAATGAACCACCTTTTCAAAAAGGAATTGTGCCACGTAATATTCGGCGCCCTCCGGTAAAAAAGGACGAAGTTTTTCACTGAATCCTACAATTTTTTCAGCTCTATCCACAATTTTCAAAGATAAGCATTGCTTTCTTGTCTTTTCTTTTTTGATGTAAAATAAATCAAGCTTTTACATTAACTTTGTTAAGTGATTCCAAAACAAACCATAGACGAAATTTTTCAAACTGCCCGCGTAGAAGAGGTGATCGGTGATTTTGTGCATTTGAAAAAATCGGGTTCTAACTTGAAGGCCAAAAGCCCTTTTGTGGATGAACGCACTCCTTCTTTTATGGTGTCTCCCGCTAAGCAGATATGGAAGTGTTTTTCATCCGGAAAAGGAGGGAATGTGGTTTCATTTTTAATGGAACATGAGCATTTTTCTTATGTAGAAGCACTCAAATGGCTGGCCGATAAGTACAACATTGAAATCAAAGAAGACCGGGAAAGAACCCCTGAAGAGCAAGAGGCATATTCAATTCGGGAAAATCTCAGTATCATCAATGAATTTGCCAAAGATCATTTTGTACACAACCTCCACAACAATGAACAAGGCAAGGCAATTGGTTTGTCTTACTTTTTAGAGAGGGGATTCAGAGAAGATACCATTTCTAAATTTCAATTGGGGTATGTTTTGGATGAATCCGATTCGTTTACTAAAGCGGCCCTGGCGAAAAACTACAAACTGGAGTACCTGGAAAAAGCGGGGCTCACAAGAACAAAAGAAGGACGTTCCTTTGATTTTTTCAGAGGGCGTGTCATGTTTCCGATTCATTCTGTGGCCGGAAAAGTGTTGGGATTTGGTGGCCGAACCTTACGCTCAGATAAAAAAACTGCCAAGTATTTTAACTCTCCTGAGAGTGAATTGTACAATAAATCCAAAATTCTTTACGGGCTTTATTTTGCCAAGAACTCGATTATTAAACATGATCGTTGTTATCTGGTAGAAGGTTATACGGATGTTATTTCATTGCACCAATCCGGTGTGGAGAATGTGGTGGCTTCATCCGGTACTTCTTTAACCGAAGACCAAATCAAGTTGATCAAGCGGTATTCTGAAAACGTCACCATTTTATTTGATGGGGATGCGGCAGGTATCAAAGCTTCTTTTCGGGGCATTGACATGATTTTGGAACAAGGCCTTAATGTGAAAGTGGTGCTGTTCCCGGATGGTGAAGATCCTGATTCATTTGCAAAAAAATCTTCCTCTGCTGAACTGGACGCTTATATTGAAGAGCATTCAAAAGATTTTATTGTTTTCAAAACGGACGTACTTTTAAAAGAAGCGGGCAATGACCCCATTCAAAAAGCTGCTTTGATTCGTGATATTGTAGCTTCTATCGCTAAAATTCCGGATGCCATTAAAAGACAGGTTTATACCCGTGAATGTGCTTCCATGTTTGAAATGGATGAGCAATTATTGGTCAATGAGTTGACCAAGTTACGCCGCGATACCGTCTCTAAAAAATATAACGCCCCTGAGGTAAAAGAGATACAAGTTGATCGCCCGGAAACAAAACAGGAAGATCATCAACAAATTGACCAGATCGGCAAGAATCGCATCTATTCTCAAGAACTGGATATTGTACGGATTTTGTTGAACTACGGCTTGTTTGAAATAAAGACACAACACATAGAGGTAGATGAAGAAGGAAATAAAACGACAACAGAAATAGAGGTGCCTGTTTTAGAGTTAATCATCCATGAGATCGATAAAGATGAACTGGAATTTGAAAATCCTATTTTGAAGGCTATTTATGAAGAGTGTAGATCAGCACTACAGCGCAAAGAATTATTGGGAGAAAGTTATTTTTTACAACACCATGATCCCGATATTGCTAAAAAAGCTGTAGATATTGTTTCCAGCAGGTATGAAATATCACCCAACTGGATCAAGCAAAAAGTGTATACTACTACCGAGGTTGAAAAATTAGAACTGGCCGTCAAACAGTCTGTTTACTCTTTTAAATCTGCAAAGATCCGAAAAGAGAAAGCGGCTGTTCAAAAAGAGATCCGCAAACTGCATGAAGAAGATGCCGAGGGAAATCTGGATGAAATTATGACGCTTTTGGCCAAACAAAAAAAGTTAGACACCATTATCGGGATGTTGACAAATAATGATAGCTTAGGACGCGTAATTCACTAAAATCATGCAAGAGACCATTGAGAACATACTTTATTATCCCTTAATTCATTTAGAAGATTTTTCACTGGCTCCGATTAATCTGCTTTTATTTGCTTTGCTTTTTGTGGCGGGGAAGATCATCATTAAATTCACAAAACGACTGTTTAAACATCAAGATCTCACCGATAAACGATTTACTGTTGAAGGAAAAGAGTTTCCTTTATGGAAATTGGTCAAGCAGTTGATCTGGCTGATAATTGTTTTTGTCGGCCTCTGGTCGCTCAATATTAATAATCCCAATTTAAAATCGTCTGAATTGCTCGTTTACGAATTTATTCGGTTTAATCATTTCCATATTGCTGTTTATCACATTTTTATTATTGTTTTTATCATTTTCTTTAGTCGGATTTTGATGAGCCTGATCAGAATTTATTTTGTACAGCGTATCAAAAGCAGAGGCATTGTGGATGAGGGGAGTTTGTACGTTTATCTGCAACTCACCAAGTACCTGATTGTTATGCTCTCCATTATCTTCATGTTGCGCAGCATGGGGGTTGATCTGGGCTTGTTTATTACTTCAATGGCTTTTCTTTTGGTGGCTATTGGATTGGGCTTACAAGGTGTTTTTAGGGATTTCTTTTCGGGATTTCTCATTCTTTTTGAAAACACCATCAAAGTAAAAGACATCATTGAAATTGATCAACCCAATGAAGAAAATATAATTGGCCGGATTATTGACATCAACCTGCGTACTTCCAAAATTGAAACACGGGATGGAAAAATACTGATCGTACCCAATTCGCAACTCACTCATTTAACGGTCAACAACTGGACGACAGGCAACCACGCTACCCGTTTTACCGTTGCTGTAGCGGTTAGTTATGATTCAGATCTCGAAGTAGTGAAACAGATATTGACAGAATGTGCACGCGAACACCACAAATCTTTAAAAAACAGAGATATACGTGTTCGTCTTTTAAATTTTGGAGACAATGGTTATGAGTTAGATGTAGTTTTTTGGGCCAATCACACCTTTTCTATTGAAATGCACAAAAGTGAAATCCGATTTGCTATTGATCAAGCCTTTAGAAAACAGGGTGTCACCTATCCTTATCCTCAAATGGATATCCATTTTGATAGGGGTTTCAATCCTTCCATCCATCCTGAAAATAAAGAATCCCCTCAATAAAAGAGGTTCAAACAACGAATTAACCGAGAGTATAATTAAATTTATTTTTATATTGTAGGTTCAATTTAAAACATTCATCATGGTTAGAAATATTTTTGTTTTTCTGGCACTATTCATCAGTGCGGGAATTTGTGCACTGGGATATTTGGTACATTGGAACTGGTTGTACTTATTTGTGCTCTTTGGTCCGCTTATTCTGATCGGTTTTATGGATATGTTTCAAAACAAGCATGCGATCAAGAAAAATTTCCCGGTAATCGGAAATCTGAGATACATTTTAGAAGGCATTTCTCCTGAGATACAACAATATTTTGTGGAAAGAAGAACAGACGGTGCACCGATCAATAAAAATTACCGCGCCATGATCTATCAACGATCAAAAAATATAGGAGCTACCCACCCTTTTGGTACTGAAGAAAATGTATACGAAGAGGGTTATGAATTTATTACGCATTCACTTTACCCTTCAGAAACTCCAAAAGAAGAACCAAGAGTAATGATTGGCGTAGGACAATGCAGTCAACCTTATTCTGCTTCACTGTATAACATTTCTGCCATGTCATTTGGCTCTTTATCCAAAAACGCTGTAATGGCGCTCAATCAAGGAGCTAAAATGGGCAATTTCTTTCACAATACAGGTGAGGGAGGCGTTTCTCCTTACCACTTGCAAGGAGGAGACGTCTGTTGGCAAATTGGTACCGGTTATTTTGGTTGCCGTACCCCTGAGGGAGGTTTTTCTGAGGAGGTGTTTAAAGAAAATGCTACACGACCGGAAGTTAAGTTGATTGAAGTCAAACTTTCACAAGGAGCTAAACCGGGGCACGGTGGTGTATTGCCGGGAAAAAAGAACACACCTGAAATTGCAAAAATCAGAGGAGTTGAACCGGGAAAAACCATTTTATCACCTCCGGGACACTCTGCTTTTCAAGGTCCTCAAGGATTGCTGGAATTTTGTGATCGGCTTAGGGAACTCTCGGGTGGCAAACCTGTTGGATTCAAATTGTGTATCGGTAAACCACAAGAGTTTGAAGATATTTGCTTAGCCATGGTTAAAACAGGGCGATATCCTGATTTTATTTCCATTGATGGAGCAGAAGGCGGAACCGGTGCTGCGCCGCTTGAATTTGCCAATTATGTTGGATTACCACTCTATACGGGTCTTGTTATGGCAGATACACTCTTGAAAAAACACGGTGTGCGGGATCGGATAAAAGTGATTGCATCCGGTAAAGTTTTCAACGGTTTTGGAATATTAAAAGCCATTTCAATGGGGGCTGATTTGACACAATCTGCCCGTGCCATGATGTTATCCATTGGGTGTATTCATGCACAATTGTGTAATACCAACACTTGTCCGGTAGGGGTCGCTACACAAAATAAATCGTTAATGAAAGGTTTAAATGTTGAACACAAATCGGTCAGAGCCTATAATTTTCATCACAATACCCTTCACGCTTTTATTGAGTTGATGTGTGCTACCGGTGCCTGTCATCCGGATGAATTAAATACCGATAATATCAAACGTATGGCTGAAGACGGAGATGTCTGGACCTATACTGAGATCATTGATTCCTGGCACATGATTTCAAAATTGAAAGGAACCACCGCAACGGCTAAAGCCGGAGTAGCGTAAGTATGAGCTCACAAAAAGGTACAGGTTGATCTGAAGAATAATTTAAAAAACTCATCCCTTTTTTCTCATTAGGCATTTCCTAAAGCTCAGGAGCAGAAAAAAGGGTTAAGCCATCATTTCCAATAGTTCTTCCAACAAATCTCTGTTATTATTTAAGCGTGGAATTTTGTGCTGTCCTCCCAACTTATTGTGTTTCTTTAGCCAATCATCAAAAAGATGTTCTCTGGCAATATGAACTATGGGCATTTTGAGGGACAGATCTGCCGATCTTTTGGCTTCATAATCCGTATTTTCATCTTTCAGCGCCGTATCAAGTGTTTTAACAAATTCATCCAAATCAGCAGGAGGTTTTTCAAATTCAATGATCCATTCATGTGCGCCGGCTTCTTTACCGTCCATAAACTTTGGGGCAGCGGTGTAATCAGAAACTTTAACCATGGTCAACTGAGCAGCGCGCGCAATTGCCTTATCCGCATTTTCTACCACCAACTCCTCGCCACAGGCATTGATAAAACTTTTGGTGCGCCCACTTACTTTAAATCGATAAGGTTTTTTGGAAGTAAAACGAATGGTGTCTCCCAGCACATATCGCCAAAACCCGGCATTGGTGGTAATCACTACGGCATAATTCACACCCACTTCCACTTCATTGATAGGAATTACCTTCTCTGATTTCGTTCCTTTAAACTCATCCATTAGAATAAACTCAAAGAATATCCCATAATCCAACATCAGCAATAAATCTGATTTCTTCTGATCATCCTGAATCCCAAAAAAACCTTCAGAGGCGTTGTAGGTTTCTACATAATGCATATCGTCAAAAGGGATGAGTTTTTTAAATTGTTCTTTATACGGTTCAAAACTGACGCCTCCATGAATAAATAGTTCCAAATCCGGCCAGACCTCTCTCAAATTACTTTTGCCGCTTATCTCCAATATTCGATTGCACAATACCAAAGTCCAACTTGGCACACCGGCAATGATTCTGATATCTTCATCCATTGTGGTTTGTGCCAGTTTCTCAATCTTTTCTTCCCAATTGCTCATTAAGGCGATATCTTTTCTGGGTGCTCGCCTGAACTCTGCCCACCACGGCATATTTTCAACAATAATCGCAGACAAATCAGCCGTATGCAATTTTTTGGCACCCCCGGTCACATCCACTGAACCTCCCATAGCCAGGTGTTTTCCTCCATAGAGTTTACTGTCGGGAAATTGATTGTAATACAAGCTCAAGAGATCTTTTCCGCCTTTATAATGACAATCTTCAATCGCTTCTTCAGAGACCGGTAAAAACTTTGATTTCCCGGTGGTGGTGCCGGATGACTTAGCAAACCAGTAAATCTCTGAAGGCCAAAGTAAATTTTGCTCTCCTTCAAGCATGCGGTCTACATAAGGTTTCATTGTAGGGTAATCCGTAAGGGGCACTTGTGCAGCAAAATCCTCGTATTTTTTAATGGCTTCAAAGTTGTGTGTTTCTCCCCATTTCGTGTTTTTTCCTTTTTCTATCAAGTCTCTAAAAACATCTCCCTGCACCTCAACCGGATGTTTCTTGAAGAGATCAATCTGATGTATTCTTTTTTTAATGAGCCAAGAAAAAATAGAGTTAAGGGGATTCAAGCCTGCCATAATCCGGTGTGATTTCTATGCAAAAATAGCAATAAAATAAAAAAGACCTCTCATTCAAGAAGCCTACACATTTATTCTGTGATGGAGAAAACGTATTTATTTAAGACAGTTGTTTTTATCCGAAAAACAAGACACCAAAAGTAATTCCAAGTGCAACTACAATATACACCGGAGCTAAGATAGAGGTGGAATCATCAAAATAATTACGGTCTGAGTTTTGATCTGCCATTTCCTTTAGTTTTTTGTAAATATAGAAAAAATCCGAATAAAGTGCCAAAACAAAGTGATTTTTTAACCCGCCGGCCAGTCAATACATCTGTCCGTTCATCCTTTTCGGCTTGAATTTTCGGGACTTAATGCGTAATTTAAGCCTTTAAATAATACAGAGTCATGAAAATCAATCGCTTATTTACCGTATTGCTTCTTTGTTTAAGCCATTTTTTGTTAGCGCAGGAAAAGTACAGCCGCGTAAAAATTTACGGAAACGACAGTCAATTAAGGCAATTGGGAGCACTTGGCTTACCCGTAGATCATGGTGAATATAAAAAAGACACCTATTTCATGACGGATTTATCAGCTTCCGATATTGAAATTGCAAGAAACAAGGGGTATATCTGCGAAATCATTATTGATGACGTCCAAAAACATTATATCGAACAAAATTTACAGCCTCAGCAAGAAGGCGACCGATCCGTTTGCCCAAATAATCAGGGCTCAGGATTTGATCCACTTACACCATCTAACTTTAAATTGGGCTCAATGGCCGGTTTTTATACCTATCAGGAGTTTTTGGATGAGCTGGATTCTATGCGATCCAAGTTCCCGAATCTAATTTCCGGCCGCGATTCGATTGACAGTTATCTCACGTACGAAGGCAATCCGATATTCTGGCTGCGTATCTCCGATAACCCGGATACAGATGAAGCGGAAGAAGAAATTTTATACACCTCCATACATCACGCCCGTGAGCCTGCCAGTTTATCCCAACTTATCTTGTACATGTGGTATTTGCTGGAAAACTATGGCTCGGATGACGAAATCACCTATTTGGTAGACAATAACGAGATGTATTTTGTGCCTATGATCAACCCGGACGGCTATATCCGCAATGAAACAACCAACCCGTCAGGAGGTGGCATGCACCGAAAAAATCGCAATCCGGTAAGTGGAGGAACAACCAACTACGGTGTAGATCTCAATAGAAATTACGGCTATCACTGGGATGAATCGGGCACATCTAATGACCCCAACAACGACACCTGGCCGGGAACAGCTGCTTTTTCTGAGGTAGAAACTCAAGCTATGCGTTGGTTTGTTGAGAATCACAACTTTAAATTTGCTTTAAACGCGCATACTTACGGTAATTTATTGCTTTATCCGGTTGGATGGGCACATTCCGAAATTGCGCCGCACGCGGATTATTTTGAGGCATATACCGAAGAAATGGTCAAATTAAACGGTTATAACAATATGAAAAGTTCAGGTTTGTATCCCGCATCAGGAGATTCGGATGACTGGATGTATATTGATGATATCGGTGTCAACGGAAAGGACACTATCTATGCCCTAACTCCTGAAGTGTCGAACGAAGGAACAAACAACAGCTTTTGGCCGCCTTCATCTGCTATTGAAGACATTTGTAAAGGAACCGTTTTTATGAATAAAATCCAGGCGCATTTGCCCCATATTTACGGAGCTGTTGAAGACATTTCTCCCAACAGAATTTCAGTCACAACAGACTACTTTCATTATTCCTTAAGACGTTTGGGACTCACGAATGGCGCCATTCAAATCAACATGACCCCCCTAGCCGGAATTCAGTCGTTTGCCGGTGGAAATAGCCATACATTGAACCTGATGGAAGTAGTGGAGGATTCTATCGCCTACTCATTAAATACAGGAATCCAGTTTGGTGACGATATTATTTATGTGATAGAACGAGATAACGGAATGGTTGTTTTAAGGGATACGGTTTACAAGAAGTACGGTCTCGGAACACCCACTTTTACGGATGACGGCACAACGGCCGATAACTGGACAGGAAGTTGGAGCTTTACAAATGAGGATTATGTATCTCCCGATAATTCAATAACCGATAGCCCCTTCGTCAACTATTCCAACAGCAGTTCCGCATCATGTGAAATAACTGTTCCCTTAAGCTTAAAGTACGCCACTTACGCCTACGTTAACTTTTGGGCAAAATGGGATATAGAAGACAATTACGATTATGTACAATTCATGATCTCCACAGATGGCGGCAACAGCTGGACACCACTTTGCGGTAAATATACCAATGCCGGAAGCATCTATCAGGACGAAGATCAACCTGTTTATGACGGCACCCAAACCGAATGGGTATTTGAAGAAATTGATTTAACCGATTATTTAGGCGAGCAAAATGTGCTGTTCAAGTTTCAGTTGCAGGCAGACCAGTATGAGACCGGGGATGGTTTTTACTTTGATGATTTCGCACTGTATACGGATGGTTTTGATGACTCCGGAACAGATGAATTTACTGTAAGTGACCTTTTGATTTATCCGAATCCGACTACAAATACCATTCACATTAAAACAGATGAGCAACTGCACGTGAAAAAAATCGTAATGCGCGATAATTTAGGGAAAGAAATTAAGCGTGTGTCCCCCGTAAATCAGCAAATTGAGATTGATATTTCTGATTTGGCAGAGGGGATGTACTTTGTAACCGTTATAACAGAAGATAACCAACAAATTACCCGAAAAGTAACGGTGATAAAATAAAATGAATAAACACAGCCCTCAGGATATATGAAACAAATTAGGCTTGCAAGCAACTCAAATACCGGGATTATTCGACGATCAGTTTTTCCACTCTCTGTTCATCATTAATTTTGAAAGTCACAAAATAAAGCCCGCTGTTCCACTCATCAAGATCTATTGTGTTCAGCTCGCCACTGTATTCAAAAACGATCTGGCCAATAGCATCAATAACAACTACATCCGTCACATTTTGTTTGAAACGAACTTCTGAATATGCAGGATTTGGGTATATAAATCCCGTGATATTCTTTGACCACTGATTAATCCCTACATTTGAGCCCACTTCAACCACCCAATAATCTTCTACACCCCTGCTGTTTTCTGCCTTGTCTTCTGAAATATTGGAATCCGAGTAACCCAAAAAGATATAATTGTTATCACTCCTTTCGGTAACGAGGTAAAACGCATCAGATCCATTTCCTCCAAGTGTTTTGTCCCAAAGTTTGGTTCCGTTACTATCTACTGAGACAATCCAGGAATCATACCCCCCTGCATAATTCGTTTCAGTTTTATCACCCGATATCCCGGAGTTAGATTGTCCACAGATGACGACCTGATGATCAGCAGCGACTATTAAGTCAATTGCCCCGTCAATCTGATTACCTCCAAGCGTTCTGTCCCAAATAATGTTGCCGTCGTAATCGAGTTTCGTGACCCAAAATTCAATAACCCCTATAGGAGGCTCAGTTTTAGTACCACCAATGGGTGAAGATGATGAGCCTGCAATGTAAAAGGCTGTCGTTGATGAGGCGCAAATAGGATTCTGCTCTCCGGTGCTGCCTCCAAGTGTTTTATCCCAAATTACATTACCATCCAGATCGGTCTTTACTACCCAAAAATCCGTGCTTCCATAAGAATCTTCCGTTTTTGTTCCTGATATGCCGGAATTAGAATGTCCACACAGCAATAGGTTGTTGTCTTTATCCAGCAGCATATCGGTAGCTTTGTTGACATCTGTTCCTCCATAGGTCTTATCCCAAAGTAAATTTCCGGCACTATCTATTTTTACAAGCCAATAATCCATCAGCCCAATAGAAGCGGCCGTTTTATTACCTGATATTGCTGACTGCGAGGAACCACAGAGCAAGAAATCACCTTCGGGAGTTTCAGCTAATCCGGAAAGGGCTTCCACTTCAGTACCACCATACACATTTTGCCATTCAATTGCTCCGTTGTTATCAATCTTAATGATCCAATAATCCCCTGCACCATACTCGTCCACGGTTTTATTACCTGATATGCCTGATGATGAATAACATCCAATAAGGTAGCCCCCATCTGACGTTTTGATAGCAACAGGGCTTGATTCGTCCCCATTTCCGCCATACACATTCTGCCAGCTCACAGAAAAATCACTTCCAAGAAGGATAACCCAAATATCTAGTCCGCCAAATGAGGCTACTGTTTTATCCCCTGAAATACCTGAGCCGGAAAATCCGACCAATAAAATGCTGCCATCAGTATTCATTATTAATGAATACGGGCTTTCCAGGTCTGAACCGCCAAGCGTGGCTTGTTGGGTAATTGTAGTTGTAACCTGTGCATAAGAGAAGGTTGAGACTATGAATAGCATAGATATAATAAGAATCTTTCTCATAATATATTTTGTTAATTTAAGCCTGATTGAAACGGATGCTTCAATCAGGCTTAATGTATTATTTTATGGTCTGAAACTCTAATACAGATCCGTCTTCAAAATAAAATTTATTTACTAATTGACCGGAAGGAATACCATTGTGTATTTTAATGATTTGTTCCCGGCTATGATCTTTTGGAATTACAAAGTTCCTACGAAACAATTCTTCTCCATTAAGGTCATACAGTACGTAATCAAACTTAAGCTTTGCTTTTGCTGTCATACTTAGCGTAAATTCATCATCCTGTATAGGTACCGGAAATATATTAGCTTCCAATAACTCAGAATATGGAATATTCCAGACCCGTGATTTAACCGAATCAAACCACAAGGTTAAATACGAGGCATCTTTAAATTGCACCCCTATCATGTACAGACCTTCATCTATAGTTATTTGCGGAGACACAAATTCACCATTTGGTAAATAAAGATCTTCTTTCTTAAGAACCTGAACTTCACCATTCGGATTTTCATACGGCATTATATTTACTAACGCTACATTTTCAGGCCAATCAAAACCCCCTCCATCTCCGTCTTTACAATCAAACAGTTCTAAAGCTTCTGCGAATGATCCGTCTGTCGCCTCAAGCCATGCTTCAAGTTCTGTCCAACAGTTGTTTAAAAATTCAACCTCATCACCCTCATGATCAAAGGACGGTACCCCTACTGATCCGACACCGCAAAAAAGTGGATTTCCATCAAAAAACCAAGATGAAAAGGTGTTTGTATTCAAAATATCAACCATTGTTCCAATCGGTTCATTGCAAGTGGTAGATGGTTCTACAGCAATATTTTCAGCCGTTACAACGGGGGTTGGATCTTGTGCCCAAGGTCCCAAGTATTTGTTAATTCCATAAACCGTACCCGTGAGCACGTTATTTTCAGCATCTCTGATTTCATCCTCAACTTTAACGTCCGTAAGCTGAATAGTTTTGTTTCCCTGATATGGCCATGTAGGGCTAGCATTATAATAAATTTGAAATGCCGGATCCATAAGAATCCACTGATTTTCAGATATGTATTGGTAATATGGCTGCCCCGTTACATCATTTATCGTAGATAAAAACGTCATTGTATTCGATCCTGAACCGGTTGATCCGACCACGGGTAGCATTTGCACGTGAAAGGCCTTCCATGCCCACCTTGGACCATAACATATTCCATAACAAGTTGAGGTTTCCCACTCGCAACCAGTACATATTGGGATAGGACCTTCTTCGGCTATGATGATTCCATTTCCATCAAATCCATTAACGGTCACGTAAATTTCACCTGCAATAAATTCATTTGGCACACTCGCATAATATGTATTGTCTAAATGAATCGTTTCAATCGATCTAAATACAACGTCATCATTTGCGTTAAGTGCGGCTTTTGAAAAGTGAATATACCAATCTGTTACTTCGGGATGCCGTTCTTTATCTAGTATAATGTAGTTTGATGTTCTGTGAGGCAGACTAACTATTACCCCCCCCCTGTGTAATTTGTTGACAATCAGCTACTATTTGACCTGTCATCAACATAAAAGTCAATAGGAATATTCTTTTCATAATAATTAATTTTTATAGGTTAGTCTAGCAATATACAAATTAAAATAATGATTATCAGAAATCATAACTAAAATACTTATGATGATTTCACTTGACTTATATTGATAACCCCATTACTCAGATAGAATATATATCAGAAATTTTTAAGAAACAGTTATCCATTGAAGCCATCCCCTCCGTTTGGTAATCAGCAATCATTTGGGGCAACTGCTAGAGGTTGTGAAACCCGTTTCGACACTTACGACTTTCAATACAACAGAATTGGCAGAAGGAATTTATTTTGTGAGTATCTATAACAAAGAGGGGAGAAAGGTTAACACAAAGCGGTTTAGTATTATTCGGTAAACCGGGAATTTTTATTCGGAAAACTTATAGCCCACACCCTTAACCGTTTTAATAATTTCATCTCCAAATTTTTCGCGAAGTTTTCGGATGTGTACGTCAATGGTTCTATCACCGATTACTGCATCTCCCCATACATCTCTGAGAATTTCATCCCGTCTGAACACTTTACCGGGTTTGCTCATCAGTAAAGTCAAGAGTTCAAATTCTTTTTTGGGGATCAGGTGTTCTACTCCTTTGTGAGAGACCAAATAACGCTCTTTATCTATAATAATATCCGTAAAAGAAGATGCTACAGGAGTACTAAAACGACTCGTCAGTGCGCTTATTTTCTGTTTTAAAATTTTAATCCGCACCGGTTTGACCACATAATCATCTGCACCGGCTTTGTATCCTGCCAATTGAGAGTAATCTTCACTGCGGGCAGAAAGAAAAATAATCAATGTGTCTTTTAGGGTATCCTCCCGTCTGATCATTTCACAAACTTCAATCCCGTCGATATCCGGCAACATTACATCTAACAAAATAATGTCAGGGGCATGCTTTTTTGCTTGTTCTATTGCTTCTTTACCATTGAATGCCTTATACACCTTCATTTTTTCACTCTCAAAGTTGTAGGCTAACATTTCAACAATGTCCGGCTCATCATCCACTATAAGTATTTTCAACCCTTCCATTATTTGACGCTTTACAGTTATCCAAAGTTATGCCTACCAAACTGAAAGCATATTTTTTTTAGGTTAATCTTCTGTTAAGTTTACTCTCCGTATAAATATAGAGATCGGCTCTTTTTGAAAACCTTAGAAATTCACCGAAAACTTGGCGGTTATGGTTGTTCCCGGACTCAATCTTGAAAAATACTGATCCTGGGCACCGTAAGAAACAAAAACAGCCTCTTTTTTATCATTTAAGATATTCGCCACTTTTAGACCCACTCTGAACTGCTCATTTTTCCCAAATTGTTTATTGGCATTAAAGTTAAGGCTGTGGAAAGGAACCGAATAAATATCGGGACGATCCACTATTCCTACGTATTGCAGCGTTCTACCCTGTACATTGTAATACATACCCACTTCAAAACCTTTTACAAATCCTTTTGTGCCTCCCTGATAACTGAATCCGGCATTCACTAAGTAAGGTGCCTGACCGGCCATATCCCTGTAATCACCGACTTCCTGACCTGTTCTGGCATTGGCGACACGACTTTGTTTTTCTGTTACGCTAAATAAAATTCTGGAATGGGTATAGGTAACATTGAGGTTAAAAGCAAAATTTTCCAGTTTCTTTTGGATGAACTTTAAACTTTGACGCATCTCAAACTCTGCCCCAAAAACTTCACCATCTCCAACGTTTCTCGGTTGAAAAGATCCGGTTTGCGCTGAAAACTGTACAATTTCAATGGGATTGATGAATTTTTTATAAAAGCCCGATACAGAAATGGTTTGACCCGGTGACTGGAAGACTTCCCAGCGGAGGTCAAAATTATGTATGTCTGTGCTTTGTAGTTGACCGTCCCAGTATACGGTTCCTGAGTTGTTATCTTCATCTCTGAACAATCCACCAATAAAAGTTCTTCCTGTAATGGGATCATAAATCTCAGCATAAGACAATTCTTTGAAAGAAGGACGGGCGGTGGTTTTACCATACGAAAAACGTAAATTTTGCCGATCATTCACCTGGTAAATGGTATTGAAGGAAGGAAAGATGCCAAAATTATCCAGTACAACTTCATTGTTTAATATATTGGTTCCCAACTGATCTTGCCCGGTATATCTTTGGGTATAGTTTTCAACACGCACGCCTAAAACCGTCTTAATTTTTTTCCAGGGGCTAAATTCAAAAGAAGCGTATCCTCCTATGTTGTGTACATTAGAGTTGTACTTATTGGGATTAACCGGTAGAAAGGATAATTCATAAGTGGTTCCTTTGTTAGGGTTATCATTGTGTGGCCATAAATTTTCTTCAGCAAACAATTCATTCGGATCTCCGGTCAGGTTTACCTGCCGCACGTTAATCGCAAAATTTCGGATTTCAAAATCTCTTACTTTATAGGTATAGGCAGCACCAAATAAAACTTTTGCTTCTCTGTTTAAAAACTTAAACTCTTTTGTTGCCCCCAGGTTGGATGCCAGGCTTTTTTCATTCATTTCTCTCCAAATCCGCTCCGGAAAACCGGCTTCTGTGCCTATGATTAAGGTGTCGCCTCTTTCTTCATATCGCGTAAATCGAATATCCGGGTCTTTGATCAGGGACAAAGTAGGTGCTACTCTCCAATCTACTTCCCATCCTTTATTATGCATGACATGCTTACCGGTTAAAAATACATTTGTCAATGAACGTTGGCTATACTCCAGGTTGTGTTGGAAGCCGCTAAATATCGCTCCCTGATCTGAATTGTAATAATCAAAGATTCCCGCTTTTGACTCTCCGTTTTGCAGGTGTAGGATGTTTAATGAAAATTTCGCTTTTTCCGTTTTTATGGCTAATCCTGCCATCCCTGTCATTAAAACATTATTCACGCCATAACTTCCGGTTTGCAACTCTCTTGTTTGCATTTCAGTAGAATCCGGATTTCCTGACAAGCCATATCTCCCGAACAAGGCGTCTTTATAAAACTCTGTGGTATTTTTATAGGAAGCCAATACATTATAACCTATGGTTACCTTATCACGATTGAATTGATTCCCAAAAGAGCCGGATAAACTGTAATCCATCAGGCTCATTTTTTGATAAGCCGCCATAGTTGGATTGAAATTGGATAAGACTTCTTTATATCGCTCAGCTGTTTCTTCATTCCCGATTGCCTGAGCAAAAAACGGGATGTTAGTGGTTGCCGGTATCGCTCTTGTTCCGTCATCAAATCCCAAAAAGTCGGTTTTACCTCCATCATAAGTCAGGTAATCATTACGGAAATGAAAATTGGGATTATATCCTCCACTCACCGAAATTTGACGTGTTTTTTCTTCAGGAAAACTTTTGAGGTTAATATTGATGACCCCTCCGGTAAAATCTGCAGGGAGGTTTGCCATAAATGTTTTATTGACAATTATATTATCCAGGATATTGGTTGGGAAAATATCCATTTGGATAGTGTTTTTATCGGGATCCAGACCCGGAATATCCAAACCATTAAGTAAGGTTTTGTTATACCTGTCTCCCAGCCCTCTGATGTATATGTATTTGCCATTTGATATGGAAACTCCGGGAACTCTCTTCATGGCGCCTGCTGCATCTGAATCTCCCATTTTTCTAAATGCGGAAGAAGAAATACCATCTATCATATTCACTGAAGATTTCTTTAGCGACAAAACCGCATTTTCTGTATTCTTAATCCGTTCTTTATACACCACTACGGTTCCCAATTCATTGGATGACTCAACCATATTGAGGTTTTCAAGCAATGTCGTTTCCCCGTTTTTTACTTCCACTTCATTGATCTGAATCGTCTCTACAAAAAAGGAAGACAGTAAGATGGTATACGTTCCTTCTGGAAGCGACACACTAAACTGCCCGTCCAGATCGGTCTTTGCTACAGTCCCTTTTCCTTCTATCGCCACAGTTACTCCGGGCATGGTCAGCCCTGATTTATCTTCGTAAACCGTTCCACGGATTGTTCCTTCTTCTTTTTTCTGGGAAAGAAGAGATGTGGCCCATAAAGCAAAGACAGCGGTAAATATTACTTTGGAAATCTTCATCTGCAACTAATTTGATTTATCATCACCACAAAACTAAGAACTCACAGGCACACTATTGCGCGCCTGTGAGTTACCAAATTGTTATTGAATTGTTGACTTTATGTTTTAGAAATCATCCAAGCCTCCGGTAATATCTGTCCATGACCAGCCTGAAAATTCAGACTTGGTAGCCCCAACAGTTTGAGCTCCCTGTGCCACATTTGTAGTGAATGCGTCAGAACCATCTTTGAAGTAATCTGTCACCGCATCTCCTGTAGGTATTACTGCTTCAATTGCTGAGAAGTTAGTGGTAACGGTTGGCATTTCATCAAAATCCTGTCCTAACGATAAATCAAAGAAGTAGATGTTAGACATATCAACATTTGTGTTGGCATCATTGTCTATCAAACCATCTGTTCCACCCGCTTTTATTGAACCATTGGTCAGTGTGAAGTTACCATTGATGTAGGCTCCCTCAGGTCCGTCCAATTCAAAACATTCATCTCCGGGAGTGACGATAAAGAAATTGTTTAGCGTACCGTTCCATGCCTGATCTGTGTCAATGGCATCATCTCCTATATTCCAAAGCACTGCATGAGAAACATTTACTGTTCCTCCAAAAAATTCAATTCCATCATCCTGATTGGCGATTACTTCTATGTGGTCAATTGTTGTTCCTGAGCCAACTGCCCCAAGCGTTAAACCGTTGATTTCATTTCCTTCACCAATATTTGCACCTCCGTGTCGGATAGATACATAGCGGATAGTTCCAGAGTTATCTGTGTCATCTGTTCCTCCGTAAAGTCCATTTTGATCTGAAACCGGAATTCCTTCAATTTGAACAGAGGGAGCATCTGCAGAGATGTTTGCATTACCCAAAATGATCAAACCACCCCAAAGTCCGTCTAAATCTGTAGATAAATTTGGAGAAGCAATTTGTCCGGGCTGAATTTCATCTGCAATAGAGGTAAAGATAATTGGCTTGGTTGCTGTTCCTTCTGCCATGAGTTTTCCTCCTCTAGCTATAATTAAGGCTGTCGCATTAGATCCTGTTCCTGCTTCTCCTTTAATAATTGTACCGGGCTCAATCGTCAAGGTTGCGCCGGACTCTACCGCTACGCGAGTACCTAAAACATATACTTTGTCACTTGTCCATGTAGTGTTTGAGGTGATATTTGAACTAACCTGAACCACTGATTCATCTATCTCATCATAGGTACAAGTACCGTCATCTTTTTTAGCCTCTTCGCTGTAGTTGTTTGCTGTCGGATCTGTACAACCTTCTTTTTTACAAGACGTCATGCCCACCATTAGCACGCTGGCCGTGATCAGCATCATTGTTTTTACATTTTTTTTCATTTTTTCCATTTTTTAAATACCTAAACTTTTAAATACAGGACAAAATTCGGTCAGAAAACCTGAAAGGGTATTAAAGGGGTGTTATATGTTTATTACTAAAAGGTTATTAATGGTTAGACGATAGACTTTAGACATAAGACTGAAAGACATAAGACTTTAGATGCTAGACGCTAGACTTTAGACATAAGACTGAAAGACATAAGACATAAGACATAAGATTTTAGATTCTAGACGCTAGATGTTAGACTTTAGATTCTAGACGCTAGATGTTAGACGATAGACGATAGATGCTAGACTTTAGACATAAGACTGAAAGACATAAGACATAAGACATAAGACATAAGACTTTAGATTCTAGACGCTAGACGCTAGATGTTAGACGCTAGACTTTAGATTCTAGACTTTAGACTGAAAGACATAAGACAAAAGACTTTAGATGCTAGACTTTAGACTGTAAGACATAAGACATAAGACATAAGACGTTAGATTCTAGACGCTAGACGTTAGATTCTAGACGCTAGATGTTAGACGATAGACTTTAGATGCTAGACGCTTGACATAAGACTGAAAGACATAAGACTTTAGATGCTAGACGCTAGATGCTAGATGCTAGATGCTAGACGCTAGATGTTAGATGTTAGATTCTAGACGCTAGACTTTAGACTGTAAGACATAAGACGTTAGATTCTAGACGCTAGATGTTAGACGCTAGACTTTAGATGCTAGACGCTTGACATAAGACTGAAAGACTTTAGACGCTAGACGATAGGTGTTAGACGCTTGACGATAGACTTTAGACTGAAAGACATAAGACTTTAGATGCTAGACGCTAGATGTTAGACGCTAGACTTTAGATTCTAGACGCTAGACGATAGATTCTAGACGCTAGATGTTAGACGCTAGATGTTAGACGCTAGACTTTAGACTGAAAGACTCGGGGGAATTGTTTTTTATTCCACAAACTTATAACCGACGCCTTTAACGGTAATGATGTGATCTTCTCCGATTTTTTTTCGCAGCTTTCGGATATGGACATCAATTGTTCTGTCTCCGACAACTACTTCTGTACCCCAGACTTTGTTCAGGATCTCATCCCGGTGAAATACTTTTCCGCTACCGGAAATTAATAAACTAAGTAGTTTAAACTCTTTACGGGGGAGGTTGATGGGTTCTCCTTTGCTCAGCACCAGGTGTTTTTCTTTATCGATTACAATTGATTGGGAGGGTGTCGTCACATCTCTTTCCAGAGACTGTTGTTTGCCTTCTTTTCTTCTTAATATGGCTTTGATTTTACTGATGAGGATTTTGGGTTTCACCGGTTTTGTAATGTAGTCATCCGCCCCTACTTCAAATCCTGCCAATTGGGAATAATCTTCTCCCCGTGCGGTTAAAAAACAGACCATGGTATTATTTAGACGATCCATCTGCTTGATTCTTTCACAGACTTCAACGCCATCCATGTCGGGCATCATGACATCTAAAAGTATAAGATCAGGGAAAAATTTTTGTGCCAGGGCGATTCCTTCCGGGCCGTTGGCTGCTTCCATCACCTGAAAACCTTCTTTTTCAAGGTTATACTTTAATAACATCCTGATATCCGGCTCATCATCAATAATTAGTATGGATTTACTCATTGAGCAATTCTTTGCGATTTGGTAATGGTCTACGTTTCTAAAATTAAGCAATCTATTTAAATTAACTCAGATTAACCCAGATGAAATTATCTCTTCAGCTAACTTCTTTGCCTTTCATTGAAAGTAGTGATTGGCAAAACAACATCTATTGTTAAAAATGAATGTCCATTTGGACTCTCCAGTACAAGCCATCATTTTTTCCCTGATTTGGGGCTGTGTTTCCATAATAATAATTCTGCCGATAGTTCAGATCTGTTTGAAGCTTTAGTTTGTGACCTACAAAATATTTTGAAAAAGCCAGTCCGTATTCGTTTTCATTTGGTCCTACCTGTTCATTCGGACGCACCGTTGTTATTCTTCCGGCTATTTCATAGTTGTTTTTAAACAGGTAACCTGCCTGAACGTTCAGTGCCTGCCCCGTATAAAAAGTTCCCATTAAATTGTTGGAAGCATCATATACGTGGGGATCGTGGTCTTTTGTTTTACGGTTGGCATATTCTGCCATCAGGGAGAACCCTTTGTATTTGAACATCATATCAGCAAAGAGGGTATTGATGGTTTTTCCGCTATAAACGCCCAACGAATCCTGGATATAAGCTCCTAACTGTCCCCTTTCTCTAACAGCATTATTGTTTATGTCATAGGCTACAGCCACCGCCAATTTAGGCTTTTGTTCACGTTTTAAGTCACTGCATACGTAGGCTCCTTTAGACTGAAAATCGCCAAAGGGAAAAAATTCTACCTTAAATGTATAGTTATAGCCGCCTTTATAACCGGTAGTAACATTTCGCCCTTCACCCTGAACCATAGAGACAATTTCTTTAACCAGAAATTGATCTCCTAATGTGAAATGATGTTTCAGCATTACTCCCATATCCCGATCCAATGTAAACCGACTGTTTAAACGAGATCGATCTACGAATTGCATATTTCCTGAAGACACCAACCGCTCTCTGTTTCCTGGCATTTTCCCTTGTCCGCCCCACAATGAAAAATTACCAACGAAATTCCATTCTACCCATGAATCCAGTATCAATCTTGAAGCATTACCATATTCACGTGAGTCTCCTCCACTTAAATCACGGTTAGATAAGCCTAATTCTACTTTGTATTTCAGTTTTTTTGAAAGGAGATATCCATCCCATTTTAAACGGGCTCTTCTCACTAAAAAATTGCCTTTATAATCACCGATATTTCCTAAATCATCATTACGTACGTCCCACTGATGGGAATACTGATTTTGAAATCGCAAACCAAATTTCATGTGGAAAGAGGAATCTTTATCGTAAAGATGAATCCCTTTTCCAAAAGTATAAGGGGCAAACTGTGATAATCCGGAAGTGATGACACCCAACATAAAATAAAGTGTGATGATCTTCTTCATACAAATTCAATTTATTGCTCAGAATTTGACTACAAAGATGATTGTTTCTTAACTTTATTTTTACATACCGCCTTTTTCTTAAACTTTTCTTCACATTTCGTTTACAATGCTGTAACTTTGTTTTGTTTTAATGCATTGCAAATCAATTATATAATTTTTTAGTGGGTATAAAACCAGTCTATGTCTTGGTCGCCTAAGAACAAAAACTACTGTGTTTTGGTAACATACAGTTAACATTGGTTTTGTAATGTAAGTTGATAAAGAGATCGAGGGATCACCAAAGCGAAAATTAGCTCAAATTCTGTATTAACATGATCCGGAAAAACGGCGCTCTTTTAGAAGCCAAGTAACTCTTCCTGAAGGTTAGGGTTTACCGCAATGGCGATTATGACCGAAATGATCAAACCAATAGTGGCAAAAAGAATATCCCGACCCACCATTTTGAAGGTTAGACCTGCTTTTCTTCCGGTGGATAAACTTTTTGAGAACTGTATAGCAATTTCTCTACCGCCTAAGAGCCCCAGAAATATCCAGGTGGTACTCATAGGAATATTACTCCATTCCTTAAATACAAATAAAATGAGGGCGTATACTAAATCAATAACGCTGGCTGTACGGACGTCCGTAACCTGGGATTTTTGTGTTACAATTTGTTGTATTTTATCTCCTCTCAGATAAAACAGTAGTCCAAGCCCAACAAAAATAAATGACGCAAAGAAAACAAAATCCCAAACGCTTAAGCTTCTATTGAGAAAGATGGCAATGTTTGCAGCATCATGCGTGATCCACATGCTCCATAGCCAGCCGCTAATTAACCATTGGGCCACTCTCCATGCGGGATTCATTTTGCCCTGCACCAATTTTTTGAGCAGCCCTGAAAGTGAATACCAAACAATAAAAGCTACGCTAAAAGCAATAAGGTATCCCATTAAACTTTTTTGTGTAACACCTATGATTCCGGCAGAAGAGCTACTGAAACAACTTAACAACATAAATGTGGTTGAAACAGGCATTTTCAGACGGGTGATAAAAAGTAAAATAATCGGTGCGGCTATCTGAAGGAAGTGAAAAGAGGTTGGTGATTCACTGAACCCTTTGGATGTCAGTCGTTGAAAACTTACATCCCCATCATACATGATCCAGCTATAAAAAACGGTAACAACAAAAATTCCTCCGATATACAGCCATAATTTCCACCATTTTTGATCTCCATTAGAGGCAATAAAAGTCCCGATACTTTGTATAGAATCATTGGCAATAGCCGAATAACCTGCGAGCATAAACCCAAGCCACATGGCAATTCTGGGGTATGGGTATAAGACTGCAGAAAGAACTAAAAATAGTGCTAACAGTCTTAAAAAGGTGCGTTCCTGAACACCAAATAAACGCAGTGATTGATATCTTTTCTCACCAATGACTTCTGATACTAAGCTGAATTTACTCATAGTTGCAGTGCTTTAATCCTATTTTGAAGATTTGGATCTAAAAAACGGATTGTTTTGTTGTTCGAATCTCAGGTTAATAAAATAATAAGCTAAAAATGTAGCTATTAGTGGCGCTATCAAATGAATAAGTAACAGGTTCCATACTGATTTTATTTCAATCGGATAATGGAGGCACTCAGCCGCTAAATAGCCAAAGGGATTTAAAAAAGATAATCCTTGAATGCTGCCGGAAAAAGCAAACAGAACCGCAATCAGTAATCCCATAAAAACAGTTCCATTTGTTGTTCGTTTTTTAAAAATAATGCGGATAATATAGAAGCCGTAGCACAGAATAACCGTTAAAAGAAAATTCAAAAACGCCGAAAATTCAGGGCTTTCCAATGAAGTACTTTTAATTGATCGAATATCCACGTTAGTAGTAAAAATATTGACTTGCTGAAACAAAATAACCCCTACAAAAGCTCCTACTATTTGGGCAGGCACTTTATAGATGATCAACGAAAAATTTTTCTTCTGCAAGGCCCTCAAAACACTAATGAAGGGGATGATATGGATGCGGTAGGTGTAAAAGGGAATATATACTGACACAAAATAAGATAAGCCAATAGCAAATGAAAGGGTGATAAAATATAACTGGAATGAATCAGAAAGGTGTCTGCTGATAAATATAAAAAACAATAATGAAAAGATGACAGATGCTGCAAATTCAGCTATCGTATTGAGAACGATCGTCCTTGTTTTTCTTTTGTTAAATAACTTCATTTTTGTGTGTATTCGTGAATTTTTTGCTTCACTTTTCGTGTACTGTTTATATCTTACCCACTATTGCATCTGATACATTAATGATGTGGTCTCCTACTTTTTCAATGGATTCAAACATATCATTATAGATCATTCCTCCTCTTAGGTTTCCGTCATTTTTTGAGGTAATATTTTCAATGTATTCTTTTCTCAATTCATCTCTTTTGTGATTGATTTCTTCTTCAGCCTTCAGCGCTTCGTCTCTGCTCACTTTTTCGTACTCTTCACCAAGGTTTGAGATCATGATTGAAAATGCCGTATCTACTAAGGCAAACATTTCTGTAAGTTTATTTCGTTGATCCGGAGTAAACCATATTTTCTCTTCCTCTTTTCGCTTGATCATTTTTGACATTCTGTAGAATGCATCCCCAATACTTTCCAGATCATTCACAATGCTGTTCATGCTACGGATTCGAATTGCAGAAGATTGACTTTGTTTGTTTTGAGAGATCTTTGTCAGGTAGTTCGCCACTTCCAGCTCTACCTGATCTGTTATTTTTTCATATTTTGAGATCTTTTCATGCAGCTCAGCACTTTTCTTTTTATTTTTTTCAAAAAGAAGCTGTTGTGTAAAAGAGGACATCCTGCTTGTTATTTCTCCAAAACGGGCGATTTCTTGTTTCACTTCAAGTAATGACATATCAGCACTGGACATTAGCCCTTTGCCGATAAACTTTAATTGTAAGGTGTTATCTTTTGATTTTTTGGATTCAATGGATTTTTCAGTGATTTTTATCAACTGTGGGATAAACCAAACCAATAAAATAGTATTTACCGCATTGAACAAGGTGTGGAATAGGGCTACGCCTAAAAGATTTAACAAAATAACGTTCTCCTGACTGTCAGTCAGAAACAGATGCAGCACGTTCTGAAAAAGGGGAAATAAAAGCATGAAAAAGAGGATGACCCAAACCGCACCAAAAATATTAAATAGGGCATGGATTCTTGCTGCTCTTTTTGCCTCTATTGAAGCACGGTAAGATGCTAATTCTCCGGTAATCGTAGTGCCTACATTACTTCCAACTACAATAGCTACTGCTAATTCTAGCGGAATTACCGAAGCAGCTACCAGAGTCATAATTAAAGCGATTGTGGCTGCCGAAGATTGAAGTAAAACTGTCAGCAATACTCCTAAAAGGGCAAAAAACAAAATCGTTAAAAATGAAGATTGGGTATATTCTTTTAACAATATTGAATGCTCATACAAATCCTTAAGTCCGGTAATTTCTTGTCTTAATAAATTAATGGCAATTAATATGAGCGCAAAGCCAATTAGAATAGTTCCGAAACTTTTTATTTTTCCTACCCCATTTAACAAGACAAAAGGTGCTGCAAAAGCGATTATAATTACTGCAGAAGTGCCTATTTCAAAATAAAAACCAAACAGAAAAATTAACCAGGCAATAATAGTGGTGCCTATGTTGGCTCCCATAATTACCGAAGCCGATTGCGCCATGGTCATTAATCCCGAATTCACATAGGAGATCACCATAACGGTTGTGATAGAAGAGGATTGTAAAGCAGCCGAAATCCCAAATCCGGTCATTATTCCCTTTAGCTTACTTTGCCGGGCAGCCCCCATCAAGTTCCGGAACTGATTCCCAAAAGCTTGTTGTAAGCCGTCACTCATGGTTTTTAAACTATAAATAAATAGTATTAAAGCTCCTAAGACGATTATAAAGTTATACATGTAGTATATCGTGTTTTGTTTTCATTCAAATCTACTTAAAAGCAGTTTTGAAATCCTCCATAATTTTAGTGCTCAAAAGTAAAGTAATTTCCCTTGCTCTGTTTTCGTTCGTATGTTAAATTAACATTAACTTTTTAGTCGTATACCTTGTTGAAAAACGTATAGGAATTTTGAAATAAAACATTAAAAAACATTGATGTCCGGGGAAATAATAACTCCCATTTCCGCCATTTCATTTCCCCATCCGCCAGCTGGCGGAGTGAAATGGCTTGGCTTTAGTATTATCAAGCGATCCTACCCTTTAGGAAAGGGAAAAGAATCGATTAATTTGTCAGCATAGAGGTGAGTGGTTTGTCAGAGCGCATTTTACTAAGCGCCTGCTGAACATCCATATCATCCTGCACATAAATCTTGTAATAGCCATTGTCTTGCCAGATGTGTCTTGCGATTTCTGCTTTGATTCTGTTTTTAATGGTACTTCTTGAGGTCACAATATCCACCGGATCTCTATCCACACCCAATTTTGCGGCATAATTGATGAAATCTTCAAAGATGGAATTATCAATCCTGAAATTGCTGAAATAACGCTCAAAATTTTTGTGTGTATTTCGGTTTTTATCCAGGTAACGGATGGCATAGTGATTAAATGCATTGGCATAATACAAGCTTGTCAGGTAATAAGACGCCCCGGCCGTATCATTTGGGATAAAGATATCCGGGTGAATTCCACCACCTCCATAAACGGTACGCCCGGCTGTGGTGGTATATTTCAGGTTTTCATCTAACTTAACACTGTCTTCATTGAGTAATTCCCCGCTTTCATATCGCTCAAAATAATCGCTGTTATAATCTATTTCTTCACCATAGGGCTTTTGAATACTTCGTCCGGAAGGGGTGTAGTAACGGGATATGGTCAATCTCAGTGCACTACCATCTGTAAATTCACTTTGATCCTGCACCAAGCCTTTACCAAAAGACCGTCTGCCCATAATCAAACCGCGGTCATTATCCTGAATGGCTCCGGCAACAATTTCACTCGCTGAGGCAGATAAGGAATTGATGAGGATGATCACCTCTGTGTCTTCTAAAGTGCCTTTGGATGTTGAATAATAATCTTTTCTCGGACTTTTTCTTCCTTCTGTATATACGATCAGTTTGCCCGAAGCCAAAAATTCATCCACAATTTCAGTGGCTGCAAACATCAACCCTCCTCCATTATTTCTCAGATCAAATATCAACTTCTTCATCCCTTTAGATTTCAAACCTGAAGCCGCCAGGTGAAATTCATTGCTGGAATTATAGGTGAAACTGTTCAACTTAATAAATCCCACCTCATTATTCAACATAATGGCCGCATCAATACTACTTAAAGGAATAGATCCACGGGTAATTGCCAATTCTTTGGTTTTTCCTTTCCGGTATATTTTTACTTTCACATCCGTCCCCTCTTCACCTTTCAATTTACTCACCACATCTTGGTTGGTCAGTTCAACATCAGTAATGTCTTCACCATCAATTTCAATAATCCGGTCTCCCGGCTGTAAGCCCACTTTTTCAGAGGGTGATCCCGGCAAAATATGAGTGGCTACCAAACTGTCTTCATGAATTAAAAAACGAATGCCCACACCTCCAAATTTTCCCTTCAACTGTTCATTAACCACACCCAAATCCTGCGCAGGAATATAGGTTGAATGCGGATCAAGTTTTTCAATCATTCCCTGAATAGAACTCTCAATTAACAAATCATGATCTACAGAATCTACGTACTTATCTTCAATCAATTCAAGAATGGTGTTGTACTTGGTTGAGTTCTGAACAATGGGGTTTGAGGGCTCTCCCTGGGGCACATACATAGTTCCCAGCCAAACTCCCAGAGCCAAAGTCACTCCCACAAACAGGGGGATGAGGTACAAACTTCTACTTTTATTTTCCATTTATAAATCTTTAATATGATGAACCGAAATACCATATTCAGATAAAAACTCCGGTCCCGAATTATCTTTATATTGAACGTTAAAAACTACCCTTTTAATTCCTGCCTGAATAATTAATTTACTACACTCTTTACAGGGCGATAAAGTAATATACAGCGTTGCTCCGTCAGCACTTTGCGTAGATTTTGCCACTTTCAAGATGGCATTTGCCTCTGCATGCAAAACGTACCATTGTGTTTCTCCGTTTTCATCTTCACAACAATTGGTATAGCCGGATGGTGTTCCATTATACCCATCTGAGATGATCATTTGATCTCTGACGATTAAGGCCCCCACCTGCTTACGTTTACAGTAAGACAATTTCGCCCATTCTTTTGCCATTTTTAAATAGGCTTTGTCGTATTTTTCTTGTTTTGAATCCACTTCTACTGCTTAATAATAACTCACAAATGTACTAATGTAACACCTTGGTTTTGCTAAAGAACGTTAAAAAATGACCAACGGCTTTATTGTTTTGCTGAAAGGCCGTACTTGAGAATGCACCAAATGGCTCTGAAACCATCCCTCCAACCAATTTTTTTCCCTTGTTCTTCTGTTCTGGGGCGATAGGTAATCGGCACCTCAGCCCATTTCAATGATTTATTTTTTGCCAACTTCGCAGTAATTTCCGGTTCAAACCCAAATCGCTTTTCTACTAAATTCAAGGATTGAAAAACCGCTGTAGGCACCAATTTGTAACAAGTTTCCATATCAGTAATCCGGATTCCAAACGTCCAGTTAGACAAGCGGGTTAAAAACCCATTGGCCAAATTACTCATAAAAGATCCGCCTTTCTGGCCGTCTTTTAAAAAGCGGGAACCGTACACAACATCTGCTTTTCCTTCTAGCACCACTGCAATCAAATCATTAATTTCACGGGGATCCAGTTCCAGGTCTGCATCCTGAATGATGGTGTAATCACCGCTTGCCTCTTTAATGCCTGTATGAATAGCTCCGCCTTTTCCGGTATTTTCAGGGTGATTGATGTGCCGGATCGGGAAATCGATTTTTTTAATCGTATTTTCAATAATCCCCCTGCTTTTATCCGTTGAGGCATCATTGATGACAATGATCTCTTTTTCTACCTGCTGAATCAATTGAAGTTCAGACAATAACTGAATCACTTCTCCAATAGTTTCCGCCTCATTGTACACGGGTATGATGACCGATAATTTCTGCACGGCGCTAAGATAATTGAAAACCATCAATATTATCGTGGATAAATATGCCCTGTAGAAAATTAAGTGTGAATTGAGATCTCTGTTTTTATACTAAAAATGAACAGCATTGGCAATTTTATTTGCCTACAACGTAAAAAACACTTACCTTTGACGTTAGTAACGTAAGTCGTAACTATTGTTATATGATTAAATGCTTCGGTGACAAAGAGACTGAAAAAATTTGGAAGGGAAGCCGGTCGAAAAAGTTACCAAGCGAAATTCAGAATGTCGCACGTAGGAAATTGAGAATGGTCAATAACTCTCAAAACATTAATGACCTCAGAGTACCACCTGCAAACCGACTAGAAAAACTCAGAGGAGACTTATCTGAATTTCATAGCATTAGAATTAACCAGCAATGGAGAATCATCTTCAAATGGAAAAATGATAATGCATACGAAGTTTCGATTGTTGATTACCACTAATTTGAATTGTTATGTCAAAACTAGAAAATATACATCCAGGAGAAATATTGAGGGAGGAATTCTTAATTCCTTTAGGGATTTCTGCGTACAAACTTGCCAAAGAAACTTTCATGCCCCAGACAAGAATCAGTGCTATTATCAAAGGGCGAAGAAGAATCACGGCGGACACCGCTCTACGACTTTCCAAATTTTTTGAAACAACCCCTAAATTTTGGCTTGGCCTGCAAGACGATTACGATTTAGAGGAGGAAAGAAATGAAATGCAAAAAGAACTGAAGCAGATCAAGCCAAACACAGAAAATGCCGCATAACATAAGCAAAAGCTCACGCCTTGCTTCTCCTGCCCATTACTTGTCCATAGTCCGCCTCACCTCTGACAGCATAAATACCTATCTTTGCCCAAAGGTTTACGGTTGAAAAAAGGAACGGTCATAAAGTCTACAGGAAGTTGGTATCGTCTTTTGGATGAAGAAGGGAAGGAATGGGAATGCCGTATTCGCGGGAAGTTACGCATGGACGATATTCGTTCTACCAACCCTGTTGCGGTGGGCGACACCGTTGAATTTGAGCCTGAAGAAGGGAAAGATACGGGCGTCATTAAAAACATCCTGCCCCGTAAAAATTATATTGTCCGAAAATCCATTAACCTGAGTAAGCGATCGCATATTTTAGCCGCCAATGTTGATCACGTTTACCTACTGGTTACTTTAGTTGCTCCTCAAACACATACCGGTTTTATTGACCGATTTTTAGTGACCGCAGAAGCTTATCACATTCCTGTCACCATTTTATTCAACAAAGTGGATATTTACGCCGAAGAAGACCTGGTAGTTCTGGATAATTTCATGGAGATTTACCGGCAGGTGGGTTATCGTTGTAAAACCATATCGGCACGTGAAAAAGATTCAGTGGCTTTTTTAAATGAAGAAATCAAAGGCAAAAAAGTGATGTTTGGGGGACATTCAGGAGTAGGAAAATCTACCCTCATTAATACACTGGATCCAAACTTAGACCTTAAAATCGGGAAAATATCAACTTCCCATCTATCCGGACAGCACACTACTACTTTTGCTGAAATGCACGCCTTGAAAAATGGAGGATATATTATTGACACACCGGGCATCAAAGCTTTTGGGTTGATTGATTTTGATAAAAAAATTCTCTCTCATTATTTCCCTGAAATGCGAAAAGTGTTAAGCGGATGCAAGTTCAATGATTGTCAGCATGTCAACGAACCGGATTGCGCAGTTAAAACAGCAGTTGAAAATGGCGATATTCCGGCAGAACGATATTACAATTATGTGCAAATGCTTAAAGAGGATGAAGAGGAATCGTATCGGAGGGATGTTTATAAGTAGGTTTTAGACGCTAGATTTTAGACGCTAGATTTTAGACGCTAGATTTTAGACGCTAGACGCTAGATGGTAGACGCTAGACGAAAGACATAAGACATAAGACATAAGACGAAAGACTCTAGACTTTAGACGCTAGACTTTTAGATATAAGACGCTAGATGTTAGACATAAGACATAAGACTCTAGACGCTAGACTTTAGACGCTAGATTCTAGACATAAGACGAAAGACTTTAGACGCTAGATTCTAGACGCTAGACTTTAGATATAAGACGCTAGATGTTAGACATAAGACATAAGACGAAAGACTTTAGATTCTAGACGCTAGATGTTAGACATGTAAGACATAAGACGGGAAGACGAAAGATGAAAGATGAAAGACTTTAGATTCAAGAGCCAAGAGCCAAGACATAAGACGGGAAGATTTTAGATGTTAGACGCTAGACTTTAGATATAAGACGCTAGATGTTAGACATAAGACATAAGACG